>JALDYI010000004.1:0-81351 GCA_032154105.1 Candidatus Saccharimonadota bacterium | reverse complement strand
ATTTCTGTTTTTTACCCATGTTCGCTATGTCTCCCATGGAATTTCATTGTAGCACCGAGCCTATGTAATACGCTATATGTAGTATGTTGTGATATTTGCAATCCGCTATATGTACAGATGCGCGTCCTTTCTCAACACCTTTCGCGAAACTCCTAGTGCTTAGGCTTGGCGTTTGGTATAGTCATTGTAAAGGTATTCATAACTTATGATTCAAAAAAACAAACATCCTGACGGTTTCACTATTGTCGAACTACTCATCGTTATCGTCATCATCGGTATCCTCGCTGCAATTACGATCGTGGCCTATAACGGTATTCAGGAGCGTGCGCGGGCGAGCAGCGTCAGTTCGGCACTCAGTCAAGCAAACCGAAAACTAGGCACATATAATGCCGAGAATGGCTCATACCCCGCTGCCCTTGCGACAGCCGGCGTTGCCGATAGTAATGACATTAAATATGAATACAGTGGCACTTCCTCTGGCTACTGCCTGACCGCAACGAACGGCACGACATCATACAAAACCACCGAATCTTCTTCGCCCGCTCAGGGTGGATGCGCGGGACATGGCCAGGGCGGCGTGGCGGCAATTACCAACCTCATGCCCAATCCAAGCTTCGAGACCAATACAGCGAGCTGGTCATATCGATGGTACGGCACCGCTGGTGGAGCTGGCACCAATTCACGACCAACCAGTGGCGGCCTCCACGGTTCGGCATTTCTCCGCAAGACCTGGACAACCGCTGGATCAGCGGCTGATAACGGCTTCAATTCAACCAGTAATCAGGTAGCCGTAACCGCCGGCCAAACCTATGCCATTTCCGGCGCAATGCGCACCAATCGCTCTGATTACGGCGCCCGCATCGGGCTTGCCTGGTACGACACAGGCGGCGTCCAGATTGGCACAACTACTTGGTACGGCAGCACTACGCTTTCCGCAAATACATGGCGACGCCTCAGCCAGACCGCGACTGCTCCGACTGGCGCCACGAGCCTGGTTGTCATATTCAGCAACGGCAGTGCGCACGCCTGGGCAGTTGGTGACACGCTTGATATCGACGGCGTCATGGTGAATAACGCTTCAAACACCAACTTTGCAGACGGTAACACAACGGACTGGGCCTGGAGCGGCTCTCTTAATAACTCAATTTCAACGGGACCTCCACAGTAATGAAACGTGCTCAACCAGGCTTCACGATCGTCGAGCTGCTCATCGTCATTGTTATTATTGGCATTCTGGCCGCTATTACAATAGTAGCCTTTAATGGCATTCAAAATAGAGCCCGCACATCAGCTGCCCAATCCTTGCTTGCTCAGGCTAATAAAAAAGTCATGGCATACCAAGCCACCGAGGGGGTATATCCAACTAGCCTTACCGAGGCTGGCATGACAAACACAAATGACTTGCAATATAGCGTCAACAACGTCGGCAACCCCGCAACCTACTGCCTCACTGCTACAAACGGCAATGTGTCATATTACTCGAACTCGACCCAGTCTACTCCGCAAAGTGGCGGCTGCGCTGGGCACGGCCAAGGCGGCGCCAGTGCAATAACAAATATGGTCGCTAATCCAAGCTTCGAAACAACAAGCGGCACTGCTGTCGTTGGAGTCACAAGTACGGCTCGTGCAAGCGCAGAGACGGCATCGATCGGAGTCCTCAGTGGTAGCAAATCGTTAAAAATCACACCCCTCTACGATCCAAGCAACGATAACTTCGTCGACATCGTCAATCCCGGCTTTCAAACCAACACCACCTATACTGTAAGCGCAAGGTATACACTCACGAGCCCAATCACCTCACCAGCAGGCACAAGCCCTCGGTTTCGGTTTAATATCGGCGGGGTCGATATGTCGTCATCGTTTACCCTTCCCAAGACTGCCGGGACTCACCAAATCACCTGGACCTTCACGGTTGGGGCTACAAATAACATCGCCTTCCTGCGTATCATGCCTGGCGGCAAACTTGGCGACCCGCCGGTCTATTTTGATAATTTCATGATCGTACAGGGCTCGAGTACACCAGCGTATGCCGATGGCTCATCTGATAATTGGATCTGGAACGGCACGGCTAATAACTCAACCTCGACAGGACCTGCCCTATGACAAAGCGCAATTACACGGGCTTTACCATCGTCGAACTACTTATTGTCATTGTGATTATCGGCATATTAGCCGCAATTACAATCGTCGCCTATAACGGCATCCAGGAACGAGCGCGAGTGAGTTCGGTGAATTCAGCACTGTCTCAGGCTGCAAAGAAATTGAAGTTATATCAGGTCGACAACCCCGATCAATATCCAGCAGCGGCAGGCGCCAACGGCATGGACAATCTTGGCACGATCGGGATTGCAAACAATAATGATATCACCTACCAATACAGCGCTTCGGGCAACACATACTGCCTTACCGCCACCAATGGAGTAACAACCTACAAGATTGATCAGGCTTCTAATTCTCCGGCGAGCGGTGGCTGCGCCGGGCATGGTGTCGGCGGAGTTGCTGCAATCACCAATCTAACCACCAATCCAAACCTCGAAACTAACGCTACTGGATTCTCATCAAATGGTAGTGTCACAGTAGCTCGATCCAGTGACTATGCCCGTAGCGGCACCTCGTCACTCAAAATAACAACCACAGGTACAACCAGTGTCGGCACCTCATTTAGCTCACCTGTCACCGCCGGTAAGACCTACACCCTATCTGGATATGTGTATTTCCCAGCTTCCTTTGGCTCAGGTGCGCGACCGTGCGCATGGGGTGCTGCGATGACAGCTCTTTCATGCGGAAGCTACGGAAACGCCATCGGAAGCTGGCAGCGTCTTACTTATACATTTCAAGCGGCAAACACGGCCTCTGCCACCCTCTACTTCTACAATGGAGGCACGCAGCCTGCAGTGAGTAGCTTGATGTATGTGGACGACGTCATGTTAACTGAAACAAGCTCAGCCCCTGGCTATGCCGACGGCAACTCAGCCAACTGGGCCTGGACTGGGACGGTTAACAATTCAACTTCAACAGGACCACCACAATAATGAAACGTACTCAATCGGGATTCACAATCGTCGAACTGCTTATTGTTATCGTAATCATCGGTATTCTTGCGGCTATTACACTCGTGGCATACAACGGCGTTCAGGAACGAGCTCGCGTAAGCAGCGTAAACAGCGGCCTCTCGCAAGCTGCCAAGAAACTCTCAGTCTACCAAGTAGATAACCCCGATCAATATCCCGCAGCCGCAGGCAGCGATGGCATGGGCAATCTTGGCGCGCTTGGAATCGCTAATTCAGGCAATGTTACATACCAGTACAGTTCCTCGACCGGCACCTATTGCCTAACGGGGACCAACGGCACGACAAGCTACAAAATCAGCAACACCGCAACGACTCCCGCGAGCGGTGGTTGCGCTGGACATAGCCAAGGTGGTGTAGCCGCCATAACCAACTACGCCGCCAACCCAAATGCCACTGGCGCCAGTACGAGCGCCTTCGGGTCAGCAGGAAGTAGCCCTATAGCTGCAACGTCATCAATCGCTTCTGACCGCAGTCATAACGGCACCACGTCGCTCAAAAAAGTCATCACCGGGGCATCCGGCTATACAGCCGCCATGGCCCTTACTCCAAGCTCGACCAGCCTGCGTGTAAATGCTGGCGAAAAAGTACAATGGTCACTCTGGGTATACTCTACCAAAGCTGGTACTCCCACGGTCTATTGGCAAGGCAGTAAGGTATCTGACGGCACGTATACAGGAGGTTCATCTGGCACGCCTTCCGTCCCCGCCAATACATGGACAAAAGTCAGCGGCACCCACGCACCAGCAATGGATGTCTACGTTACTAATGCCGGCCTCTACAACTTCACGGTCGTCAGCGGCGACACGCTCTGGTTTGATGAATTCATGATCACAAAAGGCGATTCACTACCAGGTTACGCCGATGGCAATTCGACCGACTGGACATGGAATGGCACACCCGATAATTCAACCTCAACAGGACCCGCATCATGAGAAAAATACGTTCACAAGGCTTCACTATCGTTGAGCTGCTCATCGTTATTGTTATTATTGGCGTCCTTGCTGCCATTACGGTCGTTGCCTACAACGGCATTCAGGACCGGGCAAAAAATTCAAAGAGAGATAGCGATGTATCACTATATACAAAAGCAATCCTTGCCGCTCGTATCAACGATGGCAAGCTTTTAAAAGACATTACAGGCAGTACATGGTCGGCAGGGTCGTGCGCTGTGTCGTCGGGCAACACTGGCAATATCGAGCCAAAAGATCTGGCCAAAACCCACCTTTGCTGGACGCGCTACTACGACAACCTTGCAAAAATCGGTACTGCCGCAGGTATGAACCTCGATGGCTTAAAATCAGGCGACGCCCGTGGTAACCCGTATATTCTTGATGAGAACGAGGGCGAATCATGCTCACCCGACCTTATTGCTACCTTTACTGGCAATGGCACTGCTGCATATAGCACGTTCCAGTACATCCCCCGCACAGCTGCCGCCTGCTAAATAATATCTTCGATGCGTGATTGCGGCGCATATTGCCTCAGTGGTCGGTTATCCATATTCCAAGCATCCTGAACCGGCTTGAGGATTTCCCAGCTACGTAGTACTTCATCACTACTCGTAAAGAGATTCTTGTGGCTGCGAATGGCATCAACGATCACCTGCTCGTAAGCATCTGGAAGTTTTGTATCCTCAGGTAGTAGCAGGTCGAGATGGCGCGTCTCAAACTCACGGTCGTACCCCGGCTTCTTGGTAAATAGTTCGATATCAATGCCTTCATTTGGCTGAATACGAAAGACGATCGTATTACTTTGGGCTTCGTGAAGTTTTTTGAGGTGAATACGAATCTCGGTCGTTTTGGTGTCGAGTGCCTTACCAGTCGTAAGAAGAATCGGCACATCAAGCCAGCGCGGCTGGTTTGACTCTAGCTCAAGTGACACAAAGGTCTCGGTGAGGCTACCCGGGTTGCCTGCTTCCGCCTGATAACCCTCATACTGCGCGCGGACAGCCTTAGAAGGGTCGGCAGGCTGCAATTGCTCAAGCGCCTTCAGGCGAAGCTCTGGGAGCTCTTTCCAGTCGAAATCGTGCGGAATATCCATTAGGGTGAGTGCCAAAAGTTGCATCAGGTGGCCCTGCACGAAGTCGCGCAGTGCACCAGTCTGCTCGTAAAACTCTGAACGGCCCTCAATGCCAATTTTTTCAGTGGCAATAATTTCAATCGCTTCAATGAAGTTATCGTTCCAAATGTTGCCAAAGAGCGCATTGCCACCACGAAACGCCACAATGTTTTGTGCCATTTCTTTCGCCAAGTAGTGATCAATGCGGTACAGTTGATCTTCGTGATAATAGCGACCTGTTCGAGCGATTGCGTCTTTCGCCGAGTCTAGGTCAACACCAAACGGCTTTTCGAACAAAATCTTCACATTCGGCGTATTGATTCCCGCCTCACCTATAAAGTCGACAATCGAGGTTGCTGCCGATGGCGGCACCGAAAGATACACAATTAATTGCTCATCCTCGCCAAGTGCGACATATTCTTTCAGGCGTGCGTAATCTTCTGCCTTCGCAAGATCCATAGAGAAAATAGATACCTTATCCGATAGGCCAGCATCACCCAGCGAACTAGTTAATAGTTCGGGTACATTCACCTCACGGCGCGATACACCAATAATCGACAGGTCATCAAACTCCCCTGTTGCATAAATTTCTTTTAGTGCCGGAAGGAGCTTACGTGTTGATAGATCGCCAGTGATACCGAAGATGAGGAGTTTTGTTTTCATACTTATTTAAGTATACACCTTAGTAAAAATAGATACTATACTTTATATAGTATCTTACGCTCCGCATGATGGTCTCGAACAATACAGATAGGAACGCTACAAACGAGACATTACAACGCAAACCAAAAAAGCACGCCGACATAATACCTACCAATGAAGAAAAGGATAGATTAGTTCGATATTTCAGTGTGATAGTTGGAATGGACCGTGCTAAAAATTTTGCATAATTTCCGGAAACTGCTTAGCTAAGACCGACTGCCATTTTGCAGTTTCATTCGGTGGGCCCATGTGATCTTTACGATAAACAAGCAAAACATGTACGGTATGAAGTTCATAGTTAACATATAAAATTATACGATTACCGGAAGATTTTGCAGACTGTCGCGTGCCGGCCACGGCAAAACTATGCTTATGTATAGCGTGATTCCTGTCAGCCGATAAAAAAATAGCAGAAGTGAGTCTGCCCGTCTTTAGCAGAAGATCGATACTATTAAACTGGGCCACAATAGCCTTTCTCGTTGTTAACCAGTGAGACTTGTAGTCTCTCTGAAAGTCTTTTATGTAATGCTTTTCCGCAAAAGCATCAAAAACTACTCGAAATGGAACGCTGGCATTAGTAGACATGCTCCGGCTCTTCCTGGGTAATCAGCTCGTAGGGTATAAACTGCTCCAACCTACTAACCTGATAGGGTAACTGGCTGTGAGTAAAAGCTACGATTTCTCTCGTGTTTGAATCTTTCCACTTATGGACTACCTTACCAATAGCTTCCTTCTCTTCTTCACTGAGTCTAGTACGACGATCAGCCTGTCCCGCACGAGTCAATGTTGTCCAATAAGCGCCCTTGTCAGACTGTTCGACCGACAATTTACCTGATTCGGCCATTTCTTCATAAACTCGGAAAAATTGATCTGGAACTGGACCGTATTCAATTTTGCGATACTTCATTCCACTCATAGGCTTCAACTCACTATAAAACCAACTAAAGTCTGTTAGGTATAGCAATTTGGCCAGAAAAGTCTTAGGCAACGATTTACCTGTTTCTCGGTAATATCTATCAACGACTTCAATAATCATTTGCTCATACTTTTCGTAATCAGGTATTTCTTGGGCAACAAGTTCGGCAATATCAATACCTAGATAATCGGCGAGCTTTCCTAACTCCTCGCTATTCAGCTCTCTATCACCTTTTTCTACGGCAACAAGCGTTGTGCGGTTAATGCCAATAGCTTCTGCCACCTGTTCTTGTGACAAACCATAAATTTTACGCAGTTCGCGTATGTTTTGTTCAACTGTCATGCCCATGCCTTTCTTTTAGTTACGTTCATTGTATCAGAAATAACAACGGTATGTCAATATTATTAACATTTTTAATAAAAATGTTGACATACATGACATTCATCATTTAGAATTAAAATATCGGCGTTCAATACTACGTAGAGAAGTCGTGGCTGGCAGGTCTACAGTCCACAGGATAGACAAAACGCCAGCAAAAGCTGGCGTCCGACATACAAAGTTAGTAGCCCTGTATGTCTTATATCCTATATTACTAATCAGATGCGGTCAAGATCACCGCTGGAGATACATATTATGGGAGTGACATACACTCTAGGCGACCCCGCCCTCAATCTATCAATCAGTAAACAGCACGCGACGGTAGTCGTGGAGCCAACATCACAAATGGGCGGTACGTACGACACAGCGATTATTTCGACCGTATTTGTTGTAAACAACCCTAGTGAAGCACGTCAGGTTGAATTCATTGTTCCCTACGTGACTGAAAGCTTTAGCGCCAGTGTAGCAGTGATTTCTGCCGGAGCCGAGGCATTTCATAACCGCAAGGACAGTCTGAGTAAAATTACCGGCGATCTAGGGCGAATTAAACCGTATCTTGGTAAGCTTTTGCTGCCAGCAGATCAGTTTGACACCAAAAAGGAACTTCGTGCAATCGCAAAGCAATTCCGCGCAGGTGTCATCACGGTGCCAACGGGCCAAACATCAATCCGAATTCAATTGTCGGCGATCGTTGAGCCGAAAGACGTGAATGGCATTAAATCTTTTGGCTTCCGCGCATATGCACCTCTACCGGGTATTGCTGTTGGTGGCGGTCGAGTACCACTATCAATTGCGGCTCGATTTAAAGGCGACGAGACTATTCGTCCACAGATCACGAAAAGTGCTTGGAGCAATCCCTATGGAGACCCAGTCGGTACCCCATCGATCGAACTCCCCGCACAACCACACGGCGAAGATACTATCTTCTACTGGAAGTGGCAGTACGACCCAGTTGTCGACTTTGAATATCACTACTAAGCAACTCACGCGAGCGAGCCAAACGGCTCGCTCGCTATAAATGTACAAAAATACAGTCAATAATTAAACTGGAGAATCGACAATGAACAACTTAAGTAATTGGCTTGATGAACGACAACGCCAACATATTCGCAAACAATCAGCATGGACACGCGCCTTTGCCATAGAGGGTTACGACCCTAATCAAGTTCGCAAAGATACGTATGGAAGCTTAATGATCTGGAGTGACTACGGTAAAACAACTATTTATGGATGGGAGATCGACCACGAACTACCTAAAGCACACTTCCCGGGCTTAGCCAGTGCGCCCGCAAATTTACGTGCAATGCACTGGCGAAATAACCGATCCAAGTCCGACAATATTGATTTATCGACGCTTTTGAACCTTTTTAGAGGTAGGCCGTGAGCCGCTATAGCCAACCCTCTCTGATTGGATCATTTGTTAGTGTAGGATTTGGCATATTACTTTTACTCACCCTCTCATTGTGGCTTCCCTACTGGATCGCGTTCGGACAATGGGTTTTGAGCTTAGCGTTCAGTAGTTTCTTAACTTGAGCGGCCAAGGTCTAGCTAGGCAGTGATTTCGTCTAGAATAGACCACATCTTTTTTGCTAAATTCGGTTCAATTGCATTCACATAGTTTACTCTTCCGCGAAGATGGCTTAAGCGAGTCTTGACGAGATCTTCTTTTTGAGCAGCCCAAGCTGCATACTCAGGAGATTCAACATCAGGCTCCTGACCAAGTTTAGAAGATCCAACAGCAAGACTCTCGAGACCGTACTTACTCAGATAGTAAAGCTCGAGGCGCAACCTTTTCTTGTAAAGCTTGCTAATACGGGGCTGTTGATTGTCAAAAATAGTTAGCCCTGTTACGTACTGGTTAGCTCCACGCTTTTGCAACTTTATCTTTTGCGGCGCTACGGTATACTCACCGGTTGACTCAATAATCTCTATTATTTGGCCAGCCTGCATTCTTACATCGCCAGAGAAAGTCATGTCATCTGCATATCGGGTATAGGTTAGCCCGTGCGTAGCTGCGTAAGCATATAGAGGTTGGTCGATATTATTGAAACAGTGATTCGCAATGTCGGGACTCGTGTGGGCGCCTTGAGGTAAGATTCCATTGACAGTGCAAAGTCTCGCCAAGGCACGAGCAACTTCCGCCTGTGCACCCAAGCGTAAAAAGGTCGCCTCTACAGCATCAACCTTGATGTGTTCGAAAAAGTTACTTATATCAAGGTTGAGGATATATTGCTTGGTCAGGTGAGCTTCTGCATTTGTGTAAGGAGAGCGGCCTTTTACAAAGCCATGAACATATTCCGGTAAAAGCGACTGATAATCAACCAGTTTCTCGTAGAGGTTTTTGTAAATATTTTGTAAGGCATCACCCTGGGGCTCGTGGATAGTGCGCTCACCGTCGCGCTTGCGTCGAGTAGTGATACGAAAAAAGCGGCTTTGATCAGGTTCGTTGATATACTCATCAAACACAGCCCTATCGGCCTGTATGCTATTTAAAACGTAATTAAGAGAATTATTATTATCAAGAATCATAGCTAGGAGGGTTAGATAATCCTAAAGCCAAGGCGTGTAATCTACTCGAGTACGAACTCATACTCAAAACATATAATATCTAACCCTACGCTGATTTTAACCTTTTATTGAATTTTATCCAAGAAATACCGGTTTCCTCGAAATGCCTTTTCGCCAGTTGATATATCCAATTCAAATGCGATATGAGCTCCAACATTCCTGTAAAATTGCATAACCACTCCCGACTCCTCTTGTCTAGCACCGCCCCCAAGTCTATATTCATGAAAAGCATTAAGAAAAGCAGCGTAGTAGTCGGCGATGCACAAAGGTAGGTATGACTTATTTTCAAACCTAAGTTCTGGAAAACGTTTATCGAATTCTTTTACACTCGCCTCCACTACAACATCTAAGCTGGCCGCACGGCGCGTGGCCGTAGCAATATCGATCAGTTTCCTCAAGGCAACTTCTTTTTGACCTGAGAGTTCTTTTGAGGCATCAAAGTCAGCCATGACCACATACACCCTGCACGACACTCTTTCAACTACTTCGGTTACAAAACGTTCTCTTAGCGTGAAGTGATCCTCCGTATAGTGTCGCGCTTCCGTGGCGCTATTAACCCATGACTCCGTGCCAGTTGAACGCGGATGGTCGAGCATAGACTGATTAAATCCAATAATGGCATTCTGCAGCCCCTCAAGCGCGGATGTTTCAAGGATACACCCAGCGTAAAGCAGCTTCTTACTCTTACCGTCGATACCCGATTCGTCAACCAGTAGAGTATACTCCGCACTATGATCTGTGTTTTCTGTAACTGTACTCATCAACCTAGACTACACTACAGACACGCAGAATGTTAAGCCATAGATTAAGTAAAATCCTAGCAATCTAAATGCTATGATGGGACTATGTGTATCGAGCCAACCGTCAGTTTCACAGACTTAATCACCGCATCCGCTGCGGTCGGCGCTCTTATTATTGCGATCATCGGGCTTAGCACCTGGAAGAAGCAGCTACGCGGAACATCCGAATACGAACTGGCGAAAAGGTTAATGCTTGAAGTCTATCAGCTGCGGGATGCCCTTCGATCAACTCGCAACCCTTTTCTTTCAACAGCAGAGGGCGACAAAGATGACACCGAAGATACATGGGAAATTACCGCCTACGGTAAGCGGTGGGAATTAGTCCGCGAGATAATAACGCACTTTCAAGTCACTTCACTTGAGGCTGAGGTTGTTTGGGATGATACGACAAAGCAGGCAAACAAAGATATGCATAAACTCATAGGCCAATTAAATGCCACCCTAAACGCATTCGTCAGACAGAAGAAGAATGAGTCATATAGCGAAGATTTCTTCAAGAATCACGATGACACACTATACGACAAGGGTGACGACGACAAGTACAACACCACACTCAATAAAGTAGTCAAAAACTACGAAACAATTCTGAAACCACACCTCAAAAAATAGGCGATAAGTTTCGAACCAAAATAACAATCGTGACAGGTAAATTCGACGGTCTCGGAACACGGTTAAAACTATTCGCGCTGAGGCGTCATATAGCTACGCGGTCAGCTCATTTTTCAACGTATTTAACAGGGATAAATATACAAGAAGACCGGTCTAAGGAACACGGTCTTAATGTTGTAATAATCACTTGGCCCCCATCCTGGACTCGAACTACGACGACTGAATTGCAATATTATAGCTAGACAATACATTCTAATACTTGAGACTCTACCTCAATATCTACATTGGAATTAGCATCAAGTGTAATGATTTCACCATCCGCCTGCACTAATGTTTTATTCACCGTCTGTAAAGAAAATTCATTGACCGTGTGGTCCTCTTGCACTCCTTGCGTCGAGGCCTTTAGCAAAGTCATGATCAGCTGAAGTTTGCTGCGGCGCTCAAAAATTGTTACTTCGAACTTTCCATCAGTCACGCTCGATGGCTCCGACACGGCTAAATACTTAGACATCGTATCGACATTACTAAAGATAACGCTTTCATAACGACGAGGCTGTTCATCGATCTTTAATTTGACGGACTTCATCGCGAAAAGCGAGCGCACCACTAGCCAAGATTCACGCATGGCATTCAGCTTGGTTTTGTTCAGCTCCTTGCCTACAAACGGCGTCAGCCCAAACCCAATATATGAGTGTGCGTACAGCTCAATCGGTTCGCCGCCAGATACGCTTGTTATCTTTAATAGATCAATCTTTGTCGACTTTTGTTGTTCAATCCTATCAAGCATGTTTTCACTATGAAGATTCCGATAATGATCGTTTGCATTGCCCGCCGGAAGTAACCCTGTTGTTGGATGCGCACCTTCTTCTTGGGCCCTCATTGCTCCGTTAACCACCTCGTGATACCCACCGTCTCCGCTTGAAGAAATAATCAATGGGTTTTTCGAGGCCATTGCAATTGAATATGCCAGCTCTTTGGCATGACCCATGCGTTCGGTCGCGATAAGTTCGACTTTTTGTTTTGGGAAACGCTCTTTTATCTGCGCTTCTAGCTCCTTCGCCATTTTCCCGCTCGACCCGGTGCTATTCGGGTTATAAATAATAGCGATAGTCGTATAACTCATATATCAATTATACTAGAGGGTATGCTACAAGATATCTTATTCGCAATCTGGTTTTTACTCCCGGCCGCTATTTCAAATGCCACACCGGTATTTGCTGCCGCGCTACCCGTTTTAAAAAAGTTTAATGCACCGATCGACAGCGGTAAAACGTGGCGCGGACATCCCCTGCTTGGCTCGCATAAAACATGGCGCGGTATCATCACCGGCATTATCACCGCAACGCTTATCCTATGGATCCAGCAACTCTTATTTGGGCAATTCGAATGGGCGCAATATCTCGCAAATGGCGTCGACTACACTGCCCTGCCCGTACTGCTACTTGGGCCCCTGTTTGCTATTGGTGCGCTGGGTGGCGATGCGGTTGAGAGCTTCTTAAAACGCCAGAGGAATATTAAGTCTGGTGGTAGCTGGGTGCCGTTTGATCAGCTCGATTACATTATCGGCAGCGTCGCAGTCTCACTGCTGTTTGTTGTGTTATCCCCTGTGCAATACCTGTGGATATTCCTGGTTTGGTTCCTTGGTCACCTACTGGCAAGTTTCGTGGGGTACAAACTTGGCCTTAAAAAAGATCCGATTTAAGTTCGATCAGTCGCATACTGCCACAGGGCATAAAGCCCCAAGACGACCGAAACGGCAATAATAGCATAGACGGCGACAATGAGTGCGAACGGATCATGCAGAGCTTTAGCAAGCAGCAATCCTACGATTCCAGCCCAAGCCGCGGCCATACTTAACTTTCCTTGGCGTGTCGGATGAACACCAATGCCCTTGGACTTTTTATATAGAATCACCAGTGTGATAAGAATTTGCGGAATAATGAGTCCTGCGATCACCCACCAGTGCGTAATGCCTGCATATAAGAGTGCGACGATTGTTAGCACTGTGCCGATTTTATCGGCGACAGCATCGAACAGCTCACCTAGCGGTGACTTCGTGTGTGTCGCTTCAGCCACAAGGCCATCAACAATATCCAGTAAGCGGCCGATCACAAGTAGCACGAGTCCCGCCCAAAACTGCTGCTGCAAAATTGCTACAAGGCCGTACACAACCATACCAAGACCAATTACGGTAACGATATTAGCCGGTGACGCAACGCCTCCGGTCGCAGCGGCCACTTTTTGAAATATATTTCGGTCAGCTACTTTTACATTTGCCCAATCAGGTGTTCTGGATGTACGGTGAAGATTCATTGTTATATTATACCCCTTACTTCAGCATCGCTAAAGCTGGATAGCAAGGTTGTATACTGCGTTTTCAAGCACGCGAGCACGCGTAAGTTTACCACCCGTGAAAAACGGATATGGATCTTTGAGCTTAGAACCATATTCTTGCTGCACCAATACACCAATATCTGGGTATTCATGGGGTATTTTATCAGTCATGGAACGAGGAAACTCAATATCGAGATCGACACCAATTTTTTGTTCACCGCCAACCTTTTCGATCACGAGCGCTGAACAACCGAATGCATTGTGGTCTTTGTGAGCGGTGTGGTAGCCGCTTTCAATTGTCGCCAAGTACGTTGCGCTACTTGCTGCTGGCAGCAACTTCAAGTTAGCATGACGATTCACCGCCCCTTCGTAGCTTTCTTCGATACTAATAGGCTGCTCGTTGACGCCTGACTCTACCTTTACACCTACTACTCGCGTACGAATACCCGCCCGGCGCAGCCCACGACTTAGCGCTAGGTGCTTTACAGGACTTTCACTACTGACAGCAAGAATCGGTAGTGAATTCATATACTCATCAATTTTCGCCAGATCACCATCAAGAACTACCGGCTGCATGCTACGGATTTCGTCGGCGTAGCTTACCTCGGGCACAGGATGAAGAAGAAAGATCTCGAGCCCCTGCGCATAGGCACGTCCGATTTCAAGAAGTGTATTGCCACCAATATACCCATCAATACCGTTCTTTGGCTCATTAATCACCAACACCGCATCAGAGGCGTCGATTTTAGCAAAATGTTCATCGATATACTGGCGCTTATCGGCGTCGCTAATAACCGCACGAACGCCATCAACAAATTCACCCTCGTTTGCGTTTGGACACTCAGTTTCATAGCCCTGAGCCTCAAGCGCTTCTTGAGTAGCCACCATAGCTGACGCATGTACCATAGAGCCGCAAATTGCAATTTTCATATCATCTCCCGTTAGAATATTCAGCCGATAGAAGAAAGTAGGCCTCGACGGCCTACTTTCTTGGTAATTGTTACTTTTTCAAAATACTGTTGTCTGGATCGTTTTCGTGACGGTCGGCACTTGGACTCTGCCCTTCGGCCGGCTTCGACGATGAACCACCGCCAGCATTTACTTCGTAGCTCGTATTCGTAGCTTCAAAGAAGTTCACTAGCTGCAATGTATCGTTGGCGCCCGCCATCCACTTGGCAGGGTTACTCACCTTGTAGTGTGGATCGAATCCAAGCTCTTCGAGGCGGCGATCGGCCAAGTACTTCACGTACTGGTTGATGTAGTCGCTGTTAAGGCCGAGGATGCCGTTTGGCAGAAGGTCTTTGTTGTATGCCTCTTCCATGTCGACAGCATCGAGGATCATCTGCTTAATTTCATTGGCAAATTCTTCCGTCTGAAGATCTTCGTTTTCTTCAAGAACTGTCAGAATAAGGTTGATACCAAACTTAAGGTGAAGTGATTCATCGCGCACCACCCAGTCCATGAGTGAACCAAAGTTGCGCAGCAGGTTGCGCTGACGGAACGAAAGTGCCACCATGAAACCGCTGTAGAACCAGATGCCTTCAAGAATGATGTTATAGGCAACAAGGTTACGAACAAAGTCTTTCTTACCTTCAGTAGTAGTAATATCGAGGGTATCCTCGGTCATGCGCTTGATGAATTTAGTTTCAAACGCTTCTTTTGCTGCCATTGAAGGAGTTTCCACGTGCGCAGCATAGGCTTCTTCGCGGTTAATCGGGAAGGTTTCAAGCACATACTCGAACGACATACAGTGGTTTGCCTCTTCCCACATCTGTTTAGCAAGATACAGGTGACACTCAGCTGCATTTACATATGGGTACACACCAAAGGCTAGTGCCTTATTCACAAGCAGCTCATTTGGGTTGAAGTAGCTCATAAGGAACGTCAACGCATGCCGCTCTTCGTCGCTCATCTTCTTCCAGTCAGCGAGGTCCTGGCCTAGCTGAATTTCGTTTGGAAACCATGTGTTTGCCACTGCTTGATCGTACAAATCCATTGCCCACTGATAATGAACCGGCTTTAAAAGCAGCCCATCCTGAATACCTGTACCTAAGATGCCTGCCATATCATTTCCTCCTCACTTACATTCATTTTTGATCCACGCGCTTCCCAATCTGCCTCAAGGAAATCACCCATGAGTCCGCGAGCGGCAATAGCTCTTAGTAGGTAGCCCTCTCGGCGATGTGCGATACCATGCTCATTGCTCAACTCATCACGAAGTGATCCTTCACTGTACGTCATATTGCGAGCAATGTCAGTACGTATCTCGGTTGCCAGTACGGCTTTCTTAATCAGGTGCTCATCAGTGAGAGGCTTATACTCTTCAAGCCCGGCGAATATCTGCTGTTCCATGATAATTTCTACTGGCAGCCCATGCACATTGTTAAATCTGCTGGATCAAGCGGTGCGACAACTTGGCCAAAGCTGCTGTCATCGGCGTCTTGCTGTGCCTGCGCCTGTGCGTTGGCCATTGCCTGGTCGATTGCAGCCAGCTTTTCTTCAAGTGTCATATCTTCTGAGATGATTTGTGATGCGTTCATGGTGCTTCCCCTTTTTCTACTCTTCTTATTATCGTTACTTTGTGTGTAAATGTCTGTGAAATATCTTGCTTAGATGCGATCTGTCATGCCTATGCCTCAACCTTCGCTTTTGCGAATCCGAAGCCAGTCTTGCGCGCTCCGCCGCTTGCCTCTGCTTTGTTAACCTTCACGGTGCTCTGCTCGGCAGTGTGACGTGGCTTAACATGGAGGTAGTAGGTAGTCTTAAGGCCACGCTTCCATGCTGCAGAATAAATATCGATGTAATCGTCAATATTTCGAGTCTCAAGATACATATTGCGGCTAATAGCTTGGTCGACCCATTTTTGTGCTCGGGCTGCCACTTCGATGAATGAGTATGGACTCAACTGGAAACTCGTTTTGTATACATCTTTAAGGTGCTGCGGAATTGCATCAATTTGTTGTACATCACCCTGTGCACGAAGTACGTCCTCTTTTACTTCATCCCAAAGGTTAAGCTTCTTGAGGTCGTTGACGAGGTTAACATTTACTTCAAGGAACTTGCCGTTGAGAGTTGCGCGTGAAAAGATTTGTGCAAACTGAGGGTCGATACCCGGGGTTGTGCCAGATACGTGCGCGTTATTGGCAGTTGGAGCAATCGCCATAAGCGTTGCATTTCGCATGCCCTTTTGCGCCTTTGTGCGAAGTGTATCCCAATCAAGGCGTGTCTTGCGGCTAATATCAACAGTTACATTACGATCGGCGTCAAGTGTCGCGAGCGTATCAATTGGCAAGATTCCCTTACTCCAGCCACTTCCTTCGAAGGTTGGGTAGCTGCCACGCTCCTTCGCAAGATCGGCGCTGGCATCGATTGCGTGGTAGCTAATAAACTCAGTCAGCTGATCGATAAGCTCATAAGCCTCTTCCGATTCGTAGCTATGACCAAGTTTCTCAAGTACATCCGAGAAGCCCATAATACCAAGTCCAACGGCGCGGTTTTGCAGGTTTGAGTGCATTGCCTGTGGAATCGGAGTGTTGGTGAGGTCGCAGAGATTGTCGAGCTGACGAATAGAAACACGGACAGCTTTTTCAAGACGATCCCAGTCCCACGACTTATCTTCGCGTAGGTGAACTGACAGGTTGATGCTTGAAAGGTTACAAACAGCAGTGTTGTCTTTGTCCTGAGGGAGTGTAATTTCAGTACAAAGGTTTGAATGATGAATCGTACCGGTGTTATTGTTGAGCGCGCGAACGTTCATAGTGTCTTTCCAGGTAAGCCACGGGTGACTGGTTGCCTGAAGTACAGTGAGAATCTGATGGAACTGTTCACGGGCATTAATCTTTGCAAAGTCACGTAGCTTACCAGCTTCAGCAAGCTGCGCGTATTCTTCGTAGCGTTTTGCAAATGCGCTACCGTAAAGCTCGATCAAATCAGCCGTCTCAGCTGGGTCGAACAGATACCAGTCTTCATTCGAGTGTACGCGGCGCATAAATTCATCGCTGAGTACCACAGCAGTATTGGCAATACGTGTGCGAAGGTATGGATCACCCGAGTTTTGCTTTAGGTCGAGGAACTGCGGGAAATTAAGGTGCCAGTTTTCCATAAAGATTGCTGCAGCGCCCTGCTTTTTACCCTTACGAGAAACGGCAAAGAGTGCTGTATCGATCATTTTGATGAATGGAATTGGCCCGGTTGATTCGCTGTTGGTAGTGTGGACTGGCGAGCCAGCTGCGCGAAGCTTCGTGATACCAATACCAATACCGCCCGTACCCTTAGCGATCCACATCGTATCGCGAACACCGCGAGAGATAGCTTCCATGTCGTCTTCGATATCAAACAAGAAACAGTTTGAAAGCTGCGGGAATGAGCCGCCGGCATTGATACGAGTTGAGCCAGCCGGGTTGGCGTCGAGCTTACTAATGTATTCGTAGAATTCAAGCGCCGTTGCGGTTGGATCTTTTTCGAGCAAGCTGAGACCCATAGCAATACGCATCGCCGTAAACTGCGGCACTTCCATAGAGCCGCCGCTGTTTTTGCGAAGGCTATAACGGTTGCGGCTCGTCACGACGCCAAGGTAGCGCATGAGGCGATCACGAGATGGCTCCAAGGCTTCGGTCAGCTTATCTAGATCAAAGGTCGTAGCGTTCATGCGCTCATCGAGCAGACCGTCGGCAATACCCTGCTCGAGATACTCTGGAAACTTGGTTGCGTGAAGTGTTTTGAGATCGGCAGCATCTTTGTAGCTACCAAGCACTTTTTTGTAGATGTTCTTAAGGAGAAGACTTGCAGCGATCTTATCAAAATCAGGATCGTCCTTAACATTCTGCAAGGCCGCATGAATCACTGATTCATCAAGTTGTTCGGTTGTAATGCCATCAAATAATGTCAGTTGAACTTCAGTCGCAACCTGTACAACTTTACTAATCTGATCAGGAAGTCCTTCGCTCGCTTCAACGAGCGCAAGATTAATTTTATTGGCGTCGAATGGTTCGCGTGTGCCGTCGCGTTTTACCACGTTGATCGTACTCATACTGTTCCCCTATTTATTATGTTATTGCACACAAACACCTCCCTCAAAGCGTCGCAAGAAGACTACCCTCAGGGGTGATCCCTAGAGTAGCGCAAATCCTTCTTGCAAAATGTGTGTTTTGATTGAACTGCTACATATGTAGTGTCTGAGTAGTACTATATGCCCCCATATATGGTTTTTCAATAGTTTTTATATGTTTTTTTCACCACAAGCACGATAACACCTTATAGTGTTGTAAATAACAAACACTACGCTATATGTAGTGTATGAAATAGAATTTGATTCACACATATCCAAACACCCATCGTTTTGCCATACGAAAAATCCCCCTATACGGCAACCACCTATTTACACGTAAATCAGCAGGTGATACGCTGCTCTCCAAGATACTGATTACGTTTTTATGTGATTTACATCACAATAGGGAGTTGGGATGAGCGCTGAGCATCTACACGAAGTTATCAATAACTACACCTACGATCAGGTAAAAATTGATCAGGAATATGTCGTTAGCCGTCGAAGCGATGACCGTATTACCATTGCTTGGTCATCGCGTTATGGTGTTGGCAAGGCAGTTATGGACGCCTGTAACCGCCAAGGGGAACCGATTTCACACATGAACGGACGGCTCGCTCAGTACAGGTGGCCCAACAGCCTTATCGAAAAAGGCATGTCCGAAAACGATATGCCCGTCCCTGACATTCTTCACCTCGTCGCCCATGAACCCGAGCGGATACTTCGTGCTCAATTGCCATTCAATGGCATGGCGGTCGCCTGGGCAAAAGTGCCAGACGCAGACAAGGATATGCGTATAGAGCCATTCCAAGTTCAACTCACCGCAGAGCAAAAGATCAGTCGCGCCGCTCTGTTCGGCGCTATGCTCGACAGCGCATCGCCACAAATCCATGCCAATATAAGCGATGTACTAGCGGCGCTCGAATATGATTTTCAGCCACTTGCCCTTGGCGACGCTTTTAGAAGCGATGAATGGCAGGCAATGCACAAACTGGCAAGTTAAAACGCGACCAAATAGTCGCGTTTTAACTTGGCGGAGAGGATGAGATTCGAACTCACGGTACCATTGCTGGCACACACGCTTTCCAAGCGTGCGCCTTCAACCACTCGGCCACCTCTCCCTATGTGTTTATTATAGTATACCAACGGTTGTATAATTCACGCCACACCAAAGGTTGCAGTTTATGCCCTCGCCTCTCTATAATTAAAGGAATGAAAACTTCTCAGCCGCCTGTCATCAATCTCCGAGCGCTCACCAAGCGTTTTGGCGTTGGTGATGCTGAGCACACCGCCCTCGACAATATCGATCTCACGATTGAAAAGGGTGAATTTGTGGCAATCATGGGCCCGAGTGGCTGCGGTAAAACGACACTCCTCAATGTCCTCGGCCTGCTCGACCGCGCCAATGACGGCGAATACCTCCTCGATGATACATCAGTCGAGACGTTAAGTAGTCGCAAGCACGCGCGCATCCGCTCCGAACAAATTGGTATCGTCTTTCAAAGCTTCAACCTCGTGCCTCGCCTCAATGTGATCGAGAATGTTGCCCTGCCGCTTACCTACAAAGGCATCCACCAAACCAAACGACTCAAGATGGCCAGCACCATCCTCAAATCATTTCACCTTGGCGAACGTGAATATTATATGCCGTGGCAGCTGTCTGGCGGCCAGACCCAGCGTGTAGCTATCGCCCGCGCGCTCGTCAACAATCCCTCGATCATCCTCGCCGATGAGCCAACAGGCAACCTTGATAGCAAAGCCAGCCACATTATCATGGAAGAGCTGTCCGACATCCACAAGCGCGGCAACACTATTATCATGGTGACCCACAACCCCGACCTCACCACCTACGCTAGCCGCGTCATTACCATGCTCGACGGCAAGATTGACACCGATTCAAAAGCACCACGCGAAGAGCCAACCGAGGCTCATGCAAAGCGCCGGCTCGACAAGCACACGACCTTAGAATCATCTAAAAAAACCAGCCACAAGAAAAAGAAAGCTAAAAAATAATGCGCCTTCTTCTGATTAATCATATCCAAAACGCCTCCCAATCACTGCGCAGCAACCGCATGCGCACAGCCCTTACCATGCTCGGCGTCACCATTGGCATCGCCAGCATCACAGCCATCCTCGCCCTTAGCGAAGGCGCCAGCCAGCTCGTCAGCCGCCAAGTCGATGATCTCGGTGGCAATATCTCCGTCGTCCGCCCAGGCGCGCCCGCAAAATCTGGCGACAACTTTACCATGCCAGCCTCGCAAACCCGTTTCGCAACCAGTACACTCACCGAAAGCGACCTCGAGCACATTAAAGAACTCGATCACGTCAAGGCAGCGGCTCCGCTCATGGTTATGAGCGGTAGTATCAAATCAAGCGACCGAACACTCACCCGGCTGCCGATCGTCGCAACAACACCTGAACTAGCCGATATCTCTCAGTTTAAGTTGCGCTCAGGCCAGTTTATCGACGGCGAAACAAATAAAAATACCGCCGTCCTTGGGCTCCAGGCGTCTATCGACCTCTTCGGCACCGAAGATTCAACTGGTCAAACATTAACAATGCGCGGCGAGACGGTTACGGTAATCGGCGTACTAAAGCGCATGAACGATCCAATCAATTACAATAATATCGATTTCGACAACGCGGCAATCATCAGTCTTGAACTCGGCAAGAGCTTCAACCAAAATATTACCCAGCTGCAACAAATTGATATTCAAGCCGATAGCGTTGAGCATCTGCCAGGTATTATCAACAAGACAAACGCCACGCTGCTATCGCTCCACAAGCAAGAGAAAGACTTTGTTGTACTTGCTGGCCAAGAACTTGCTCAGCCGACTAGCCAACTGTTCTTTACGATTGCGGGAGTGAGCGCCGCCATCGCGGGCATCTCACTTATCGTCGGTGGTATTGGCATTATGAATATCATGCTCGTTACGGTCGCCGAACGGACACGAGAAATCGGCCTTCGCAAATCGCTTGGCGCCAGCAACGGACATATCGTCTGGCAATTTCTCATAGAGTCACTCGCCATTAGTATCGGCGGCGGTATCACCGGCTACTTACTCGGCTATATCGTAGCCTTCGCTATCAGCACACAGCTCACCTTCTCGCCGGTGTTCACTTGGGACATCGCAGGCTTCGCAGCCGCAGTCTCACTCATTGTCGGCGGCATCTTCGGACTTTACCCTGCAATTCGAGCGGCTCGCAAAGATCCAATCGAAGCGCTGCGCCAATATAGCTAAGCGAGCTCTTGCTTTAGCTTTTCAATAAGGGGTACCGGTGTTGGATCAACACCATTTAAGATCGCTACATAAATACTCACAAAGTCAGCAAGGATACTTCCCCATAGCATTTGGGCAATTTCACTATCTCCCTCGAGATTGACTACTGTAGACTTTGGTCGGCGACCACTAAGGAGACGGTCAGACACCTCAAATCGTTTCAAGATCTGTGCATGTTCAAGCTCACTCACAAGATCAAACACAGCAAATGGTTTTTCAACTGGGTGCGACGTCCAGCCCATAAATTCATTGTGATTAAACTCCGGTAGTTCATTCCAAAACGCAACGTTCTTGGCGTTTTCATTCCAGCTAATCTTCCACTTGTATGCCACAGGGCTCATGAGGCTACCGGCATAAAACACAGGTGTCTTTCCGACGGCCGTCAGCGCAAGCTGCTTGGCATAGTTCTTGTCCGTCGATACGTCGCTTGTCCACTTGGCTGTTTCTTCCGCAAGCCAATCAGCCGTTGCGGCAATCTCGTCAAACGCCATGTGTGACGTAATAGAAAAGTGTCCAAGCAGTGCTACGAGCGCACGAAGATTGTAGATAACTGCCATGCGTGGCTGTAGATGAGCTGGCAATTGCACGTGCGTAATGTCTTGTTTCTCGGCAATATCGATCAACTTCCCGCCCGCAGCAATAATAGCTACCTGGGCGCCTCGGCTTCGGGCGTCACTAAGAGAGCTTACCGTCTCTTCGGTATTACCTGAATAACTACTAGCTATCACAAGTGTTGAGCTATCGACATATCCAGGTAGATCATAGGTTCGCACCACTTCAAACGGTACCGCTAGCTCGGCTTTTAACCATGATTTTACAAGGAGTGCAGCAAGAGCCGATCCACCCATACCAGCTACGACAACCCGGGTAATTACACGACCATCGTGTTCTGGGTTATTAATCGCTACAGCAAAACGAGCTTGCTGGTATTGTTCGGCTGCTACACCAAGCGCATCACTTGGATCACGCTGCTTGAGTACATTATTATCGTCTAGCATTTTTCCCACCCTTCACTCACTTGCGAGTTTAACTACTACTATGATACAGTATTTAGTAAAGAAGCATAAGTACTAATATCAGAGGTGGGCCATGGATATTCAACCGCAGAATCAACAACCAATTAGTGACGACCAAGAGCTAGCGAAGGTTCTTGCTGGTGTCACGCAGCAAGCCGAAGAAGCGCCAAGCGGGCTTCAATTCGAAGAAACACAGACAACACCAATGGCAGTTGCACCTGTCGTCGAAGAGCCTGCAGCCCCTGCCGTCGAGGAGCCGGCTATTGCTCCTGTTGCCATGCCAGCGGTAAATGACCTCGAAGAAATCAAGAAAGACGCCCTAAGTGAGCTTCGCCCACTCATCGACAAGCTTGACGTTTCACCAGAGGAAAAGTTCGATACACTTCTTCTTATTATTCGCTCGACCGACGACCAAAGCCTCCTCGCTGCCACTCATGAAGCTGCCAAAGCCATCCCAGACGATAGCCGCCGCGCTCAAGCGCTCCTTGATATCATCAAGGAAATCGACTTCTTCTCAAACAAAGCAGCCTAGTACGACCCGAAAATTAAAAACTCCGCTACGATGCGGAGTTTTTAATTTCTAAAGAAGAGCTAGAAGCCCATGCCGCTTGGCATACCGCCAGCCGCAGGCGCGTCAGCTTCTGGAATGTCTACCACGAGTGCACCCATAGTAGCTGCCGTACTGGCGATTGACACTGCATTCTGCACTGCCTCTTTTGTCACACGAGCCGGGTCGATCACACCGTCCATCTTCACATCAACAAGCCCTTTTTCAGGGGTATTCACATTGACGCCAAAGCCAGCCTCGGCCGCTTCTACCTGTGCCAAAAGTGCATCGCTATTAAGTCCAGCGTTAGCCGTGATCTGAATAAATGGTTGCTTCAACGCATTCTTCAGGATCTGACGACCAGCACTAATACTATCAGCACCGTCAGCATTAATTGTCGCCGATAAGTTCACGAGCGTCACGCCACCGCCAGCGACGATACCTTCAGCCAGTGCGGCTTTCGTCGCGGCCACCGCATCATCAACACGGAATTTCTTCTCATCAATTTCGGTTTCAGTTGCGCCACCAACCTTAATAACAGCCACCTTGCCCGATAGTGCCGCAACGCGTTTCTCAAGCTGTTCTTTATCGTATTCACTACCGGCATGCTCAGCCTGACTGGCAATTTGCTCCATACGAGCCTGAATAGCTTCAACCGTACCACTTCCCTCAATAATCGTCGTCTCATCTTTACCAACGATCACCTTACGGGCCGAGCCCACGACGTCGAGATCAGCTGTTTCGAATGACAACCCACGCTCTTCACTTACAAGTGTCGCACCAGTCAAAGTGGCAATATCCTGCAAGATATCCTTGCGGCGATCGCCAAACGATGGCGCCTTCACAGCCACAGTATTAAATACGCCCTTGAGCTTATTAAGCACCAAAATGCTTAGCGCTTCACCCTCTACTTCATCGGCAATCAGCACCACATCTTTCTTGCCAGCTTGAGCTAACTTTTCAAGAATCGGTAAGAATTCAGCCACGCTCGAAATCTTCTTATCAGTTACAATGATGGCTGGCTTTTCATAGACAGCCTCTTGGCGTCCAGCATCGGTCACAAAGAATGGGCTGACCCATCCGCGGTCTAAACTAAAGCCCTCCACCACTTCAGCTTCAAGCTCAAGTCCTTGGCCAGCCTCAACGGTCACGACGCCATCTTTGCCAACTTTCTCGATCACATCGGCGATCAATCGGCCAATCTTTTCATCACCAGCGCTAATCGTGGCCACTTCTGCTACTCGCTCACTATTGCCCTCGACACTTTCGGCCAAACCATCAAGCGCCGCAATCACTTCAGCACCGGCTGATTCAATCCCCTTACGGAGCTCCTGCGGGTTGTGCCCAGCCGCAATCAAACGATTGGCTTCTTTCAAAATATTATAGGTCAGTACGGTCACGGTGGTCGTACCATCGCCCGCTACCTTATTCAGCTTGCTTGCTGCCTGCTTAATGAGCTCGGCACCAACCTTATACCCAAGCGTCTCGTCGTCGTTCTCGGGTAGATCAATGCTTTCGGCCACCGTTACACCGTCGTGCGTCACGGTTGGTCCGCCGTAGCCTTTGGCGATCACTACGTTACGACCCTTCGGTCCGTACGTAACCTTCACAGCATCGTAGAGCGTCTTGGCGCCACCGAGTACGCGAGTGCGTGCATCGTCATCATAAAAAACTTTCTTCGCCATATCTCTTCTCTCCTTTTACGCCGTTGCTAAAATATCTTCTTCTTTAACAATAAGATACTCGGTGCCATCAATCTTTAATTCAGTCGTCGAGTATTCTTTATACACGATTTTATCGCCAACTTTTACCTCTTTTACATTGCTGCCGATGGCAACGACATTCGCAAGCGTCGGCTTTTCTTTGGCAGTATCAGGTAGGTAAATGCCACTAGCTGTCTTGGTCGCTGCGACTTCGCGCACGGCAACCACTCGATTGGCAAGAGGCTTGATAGGACTTGTCATGAATATTCCCCCTTATGACTTTATTGTATGTAGTTCTATTGTAACAAAAATGAATAAAAAATAGCACTCCCTGCGTGAGAGTGCCAATGGGTCGCTTGGATGGGCTACTATATCGCAGCAATTGACTATCTTATAGGTATATGGTATTATAGCATTCGAAATCAGCATACGTTGGTTGCCGCACGTCGAAAGTTTGGAGATATCATGAATAAGTTTGGCCGACTGATCAGCAACATACTTGGCCTTCTCGTCTTGGTAGCAATAGCTCTTGCTATTCTGCCAGCTCTTTGGAACTTGGTATGGGGCTACGTCGTGACGATTGTCGCGGTCATCGTTCTCATCATCGGGCTCCTCATCTTCCTCAGCTTTCGAAAGAGGAAGAACCGTACCAGGACGAGCTAGACCCAGATTCTACATCACCAGCACTACCTAGTCGCCCGCTTCTAGGCAAAGACGAAGAAAATCCCCCTCAGTACAGTCGAGTCGCCTTCGCGACTTCTCTACCGAGGGGGTTGTTTTATTTTCTATACAAAAGACTACGCGAGCGTCGTAACATCACCTTTTATAGCCGCTGGTACGAAGTTACCGGCATCCATAAGGTCCTTTAGCTCATGTAGCCCAGTCTCGCTATCAACAAGATGACCTTCTTCTTTATAAAGCTCAATCGTCACTTCGTTCGTCAACTGATCATGCGCCACAAGCACAGCTCCGGAATATCCAGCCGCCTGAACAAGCGCAACCACCGCCTCTTTATCGCGAGAACCGGCATCACACACATCTCGCCCTTGCAGGCGAAGACCCTCGATTACGGCGCCGACCAATTCTTCGTTGGCACCCTGTCCACGTGCCACAGCGACAGTGCCTGTCGTCGTTAGCCACTCGGCAAGCGCACGGCCCACGTTCCAGGCGAACTCAAGCGAAACGCCATCTTGTAACTTTGCTCTAATGTCATATGCGGTAAATGTTTCTTCAATCATTACCACCATTGTATCATTCTTTTATTCAGCTTCTAGACATGCCGCTGCTTACGACGAGCTGTCTCGATTGCCCAAGTGATGGCGTACTTCGCAGGATTAATCATGAGGTCATGCGCTGGGACATAACGCAGCTCCTGTACGCCAAAGCCGCGTTTAAACACACTTACTCCGTAAAAACGATGCTTCGTATCCTCTTCATCGACAATACCCCAGAAATTATAGCGCTCAATACCCCGTTCACGAGCGTCTCGCATCGCCTGCATATGCAACAGCGGCGCACCGGAGAGTTTAGTGCCGAGCTCCGTGCTCACCCCGTAGTGGTATGACGCTTCGTTGCCGTACATAATCATAAAGTTCTGAGCCAGCACCTCACCTTCGTAGCGTGCGGTGTAGAGTACGGCATTGCCAGACTCGGCGAAGGCGGCAAACTGCTTGGTGAGAAAGTCTTCGCTAAATGACACGAAGCCGTGCCGACCCGCGGTCTGAAGTTGGATATCATAAAATTCTTTCATTCGAGCCGGGTCAGTACTTGTCTCCACCTCAATGTTATTCTTTTCCGCCTTGCGTAGCGCGCGGCGCAGGCGCTGACGCATGCCTTTGAGGATCTCCTCTTCATTAAGCGTAAGATCGAGTACACCAGCCAGCTCAACACTGAGGTACATCGGCGCTTTTCTAAAGCCTAGTTGCTTGAAAAGTGCAAGCACCTTAGCGGTCACCTCAAGCTGCGGGCGTACGCGTACGAAAACGCAGCCGTGCGCCTTCCCCTGCTCAAGCATATCGTCACGAAGCAACTGAACTGTCTTGTTATCCTTCCAGTCAACAATCGGCCCACCTGCAATCGATAGATGCGTCCCGCGCCGGGCTGTCTCGACAACCCCCTCATACACGCCAATAAGCGTGTCGCCACTCATCACACCACGACGAACGACTGTTTTACCCCGAGAGATATGAAACTCACCCCATTGCCAGGCGTGCAAAAAATTCGCTTCAGGATGACTCTCAACGAAAGTATCCCAGATCTCTTTGCTCGTAATATCGACTATGTGCTTGCTCATTATAATTTCCTTACTTTTTTACGAATTGTCTCAATAATCCAGTTTTTAGTGTATTTCAGCCGGTCTATCACCAGGTCGTGCGCCGGAAGATAGGTGATATCCTCACCACCGAAGCCACGTTTGAAAGTGGTGACACCGGCGTAGCGATGCTTCGGGTCATTTGTATACGCGATGCCCCAGAAGTTGTAACGCGTTATCCCTAGCACCTTGGCATCGCGGATTGCTCGCCACTGCACGGCGTAAGCGCCAGGAAGCGAACGAGCCTCGGGTGTACTTGCCCCTTCGTGATACTCGGCCTCCTGTCCATAGAAAATGATTAGTGCAAGCGTGAGAAGTTGACCGTCCTTTTCCGCCCGATACACTCGCAGTTTATCGCCAAATGCAGCAAGTTGCGCATCAAGAAATGCGCGAGATGGTGGAATAAAGCCTTGTCGGCGAGCCGTATCGGCCTGAACCGTGTAGAATTCCTCGATTGCCGCTGCATCCGACGCCCAACTGACAGTAATATGTTGCTTGTCGGCCCGACGCACCTCATAGCGTGTTTGTCGGCGCATGCCTGCGAGTAGCTCATCCTCGGTTGCCGTTACGTCGAGAATATTCGTATGCTCGGCATGAAGATGCATGGGAGCGAGCGTAAACTGATGGCTTTTTAAAAGATCGCGGTTAAGAGAACTATCGGCTAATTGTGGACGCAGGCGTACAAACACGCAGCGAGCTTTGTTTGCTAGCCGGCGAAGCTCGGTGGTCGCACACGAGACAGCCGCGTCGTCAGCCCAATCAATGAGCGGACCGCCGGGCACTTCAAGATAGCGACCGCGTCGAGCATCCTTAACAATACCGAGCAGGACACCAACAAGCATTTCATCCTTATAAATTCCCTGGCGATACACCGTGTCGCCGAGCGTCTGGTGCAAGTCTCCCCACTCCCACGACTGCAAAAAGTTAGCAGCGTCATACGAGGCAACAAAACCATCCCAAAGTTCTTTTGTGATCGCGCGAGCCTGATACATTAGCGCGCCTCCTCGGTAATAATTTGCGCCATCTGAACAGCTTGCTCCGGCGTGACGTACTTATGAGTCGGCAGATTAATAATCCGCCCCGCCACGTCGACGGCCACCGGGCAATTGTCTTCGATGTAGTGCGTTTTATCATAAAAACGAACTGGCGAAACCGGCACATCGTACCACGTGTCCTGGACGAAGAGTTGTTGTTTTTTCAGGGCAACCAAAACGGCATCACGATTATTCACAAGCAGCGGCACGCGAATCGGCACAACGCCGCCATCGAGAGCGGCTTCTGGCATATGCCGCCCCAAAGCATCTATATACAGCTTGCGTTTCTCGCGGCGTAGCGCAGTTCGCTGGTCCATAGTAGCAAGCTCCTGCAAAGCGCGCCTTGCTTGCCAGCCCGGTAGTGCCGTGGTGACGTCGACATCACCATCAGCCGAACGAGTCGTCAACTTTAGCCTGCTCGCCAGCGAAAGGAGCGGAAGGCCAAGCTTTATACGAGACAATGTACGCACATGCCAAGCAAGCAGCGGATAGAGACGATCTCTCAGTTGCACGAAAAAGACAGGCTGGTTCGAGGCAGCGCGCAGCTGAACGATCAGCTCTGGCCGGCGAACGATCAATGCGCCGCCGTTCACCGTATCGATCGCCTTATCACGCCCAAACGACAGCATCGTTATATCACCCACCGTCCCGACTTCACGCCCATCACTATACTGCGCACCGGCAGAGTGCGCCAAATCCTCAATCAAAAGTGCACGATGGGCCGTTGCCACTGCTTCAATGCCGACAATATCGCACGGAATACCGAGCATATTCTGCACAACCACCGCCGCAATATCAGTATGTTTCGCAAAAACCGCCTCAAGCTCACTTGGGCCAAAATGAAGGTCGGAAGTACGGATGTCGACATAGACAGGCGTGCAACCAGCTGCCTCAACAGCTTGAACGACGCTATAGCAAGTCAGTCCGCTGATCGCCACCTTACCCTTGCCGCCCGTCGCTATGCGAATTGCCTCAGCAAGCGCCGCGCGACCCTTATTATAGAGTGCTACTTCACCTGTATATTGCTTTGCGAGCGCAATCTCGAGTGCTCGCACCGAACCCTTGCCGCCAATCGTAAAGAAATGTCGAAGCGCGGCGCCGTACGAATAGTGCGCTCCGATTGACTGAAATAGCATTATTTCTCCTCCAGCGCAGCGAGAATTGCCGTGGCTAGCTCATTTGGATGCGTAATATACGGTGCATGCGCCCAATCGTCAAATTCATGCAGCTGCGCATGTGGCAATAATTTCGCCATCTTTCGCCCCTGACCAATCGGTGTCGTTGTATCTTTCCTGCCCCACAGTATCGTGGCTGGCGTCGTTACAGATTCAATTGCTAGATTCTTATCACTCTCGAGCATGTTATGGAGCGTCTGTTTCATGTTCGGCGGCGCCTGGTTGTAGTCACCAGCCCCAAGCAGCCGATATACCACCTTGCGAGCCAGTGGAATACGTCGAAGCGGAGACAGGGCTTTTGACGCAAATCGAAACACTCGGCGCTTCAACGAGACCGCACCAGGATTCTCGTAGACACCCGCACTATTGAGTAGAATGAGCTTCTTATATCGATCAGGGGTTGCCGACAAAAGATTGAGGGAGATGCGTCCACCGTTCGAATGCCCGAGTACTGTCGGATTCGGATCATCGGCAATCTCGCCGCGTAGCCACTCGACGTACTCATCGATTGTCCACACCTTATCACTTGGGTCTGTGAGTCCTGGCACGCGTAGCTGTTTTACCTCTACACCTTCAGAGCGAAGAATCGAGACAGTCGCTGTCCACGGTTCGATCGAATACGTCCAGCCGTGGACGATATATAATTTCTTGCTCATGCCAGCCCCCAGCTTGCGCGTCGCTTCTTGGCCGCCTTTTCCTGCCGTGGCAAGGTTACCGCCTGTGCTGGATCGGCCAGAAGATGTTCGACGACACCCTCAAGATATTGACTACCCTTAAATAAAATTGTTTCACCGCCTGTTGTGCGTTGATCAAGATAGATAGCAGCGTCTTTCGGGTGCAAGAATGAGACCGTCTTTGCCGGATCAAGCTCTGGCAACGTGTGTTTTTGCGTACGTCGTCCCACGAGGATATAGCGCTCAAAATCGGCCGCGCGTAGCAATCGTCCCAACTTCTCGTGCTGATCAGCCTCGCCCACACCCTGTTCAACCATGTCGCCGATTACAATCCACTTATGATCAGCCTGAAGCTCTCGGAATAAACCTATGACCGATTCCATACTGATAAGGTGCGCGTTATAGCTGCTATCGATCAACTTAACACCGCGCTTGCCCTCGTAAAAATTACTTCGTCCTGGCGGCTGTACGTAGGACGACAGATCAGTCACCGGCGCCTCACCAAGATACGCGGCAAACTCAGATAGAAGGGCCAGTTGAATGTACACTTCGCGGGGCATTGGCTGCGAGAACACATACTCATGACTGTTTACTGTCAACTCGGTTTTATGCGCCCATGCCTTGTAGCGCGTCAGACTTGAGCTATACACGGCAGCACTCGACACATTGTCTATTGTCGCCATGGTAGTTTGCAAAAGGCTATTGTCGCCGTCGTATGCCACGAGGTTTGTTGTGTGTTTTGGTAACCATGCGAATTCGTGCACAATTGCATCTTCGACCGTCGGGTAGAGACCGTGCTTTACTTGATCGTCAAAATATACGGCGTGTGTTCGCCCGACACTCACCCATAGTGTCACCTCAGGCTTTAGCCACGACGCCAAAAATTCTGTCTCTTTCGGCCGTTCGCCATCAATCTCAACAACATAAAATTGTTCGCTGTGGGCAAAAAAAAGCGAGCGTAGTGGCGCCGCAATAAATAAGTACAGCCACTTCAACTTCGAACCGGTCACACCGGTCATGCCGAGAATATCAAACGCGATACCGTACGAGCTGTTGGCGTTGTGCGAATAATGCGCGCGGCCACCAAGCTGCACCTCAAGCAGGTTTAAGAGTGTTGTCTTACCAACCGAACCTGTCACCGCCACAACACGAGGGTGCCATCGTCGCAGCGAAGCAGCCGCAAAAAAGCGGAAATAGCTCGCTACCACAAGATAGAGTTTCTTTTTTATCCTCGTACGAGAAAGTTTCATCATCTGTTAGTATATCATTTTTTGCTAGCTTGGCCGTGGAGATCAACAATCTCACGCACCACGTCGCCGTCGTTCCACGGCAGGCGTTCACCATTCACAATACGGAACTGTTCGTGGCCCATACCGGTAATAAGGATGGTGTCGCCCTTTTTAGCAATACCGAGTGCTTTTTCGATCGCCTCGCGTCGATCACCGAGTTCGGTTGTCTTCGCGCCACCACCAGCTTGCTCGATACCCGCCATGACTTCATCGCGAATCGTCTGCGGGTCCTCACTGTAGCTCTCATCGTCAGTCAGGATGATACGATCAGCCAGCCGGGCTGCAATCTCTCCCATGATCGGGCGCTTACCTTTATCACGGTCACCGGTCGCGCCAAATACCAAGATAACCCGATTTTGCGTCACCGATTTTGCGGCTTCAAGTAATTTCTCAAGCGCATCAGGTGTATGAGCATAATCAACAATCACATCGTAGCCCAGCCCTTCGGCCACACGCTCAAAGCGCCCAGGGACGCCCTCAAGATTTGCCACCCCTTCAATAATATCTTGGAGCTTCACCCCTAGAAGATATGCTGTTGAAGCTGCAGCGGTCATATTGTAGACATTGAACTGGCCCGGAAGTGCGGTCGCGAGCTCGAGCGTTGTCTGGTGATCAATTACAATGCGAGCTTCGCTTCCCTTTTTATACAGCTTCACATAATCAATCTTGGCCTCGGCTTCGTCGTGCGTGCCATAAGTAATCTTCTGTGCACCAGCTGGGAACTTGTCGAAGAAATCAAACCAGTCGTCGTCGCGATTAAGGACGATAAACTTCGGCTCGTTGGCAAATAGTTTACCCTTGGCCGCCGCGTACGCTTCCATCGTTTTATGATAATCAAGGTGGTCTTGTGTCAGGTTTGTCATCACCGCTACTTCGATCGGCACAGTGTCGAGTTTGTGCTGCTGCAGCGCATGACTGGTAATCTCAAGAACAACATAATCAACCTTCGCCTTCTTAGCATCAGCGAAAAACTGCTGCATGCGAGCCGTTGTACCGACAGTGGCGTTAAGATCATTGAGCTGTGTTTGCCCAGCCACCTCGATAAGAGCTGTCGAAAACATGGCCGTTTTTAGTCCAGCCTCTTTCAAGATTTCATTGATGTAGTTCACCGTCGTCGTCTTGCCATTCGTACCGGTTACCGCGATCACTCTTAGGTTTTTTGCCGGATTGCCATAGCGGGCTGACACCAACTGCACGCGCCCACGACGATAGACCTCTTCAACACTCTGTAGTACACCAGACGGCAATACTTTTCTTACCCCATCAACTAGTTTCTGTTTCATGTTTCTATTTTAGCACCGTATAAACAGACGTTCTCGATTAAATTCAACAAACACCTCACCTGGCACTGTTGGCGATTTTATTATCATGATCAATGATCTATACTAATTACAGATGAGAGTCTTGGGAATTGAGAGCAGTTGTGACGAAACAGCTGCGTCCGTCGTTGAAGATGGCCGCACGCTTCTTTCAAATGTCGTCAACTCACAAATCGATATTCATGCTGTCTACGGTGGTGTCGTGCCTGAGGTTGCCGCGCGCAGTCACATTGAAGTGATCAATCCAGTCATCAACCAAGCACTTACAGAGGCGAACTGCACCTGGGATGATATTGACGCCATTGCCGTCACCTACGCTCCTGGCCTTGTCGGCTCGCTTCTTGTCGGTACACTAGCGGCCCGTACGTTAGCCACGCTTAAGAATAAACCTCTCTACCCCATTCACCACGTCGAAGCGCATGTGTATGCGAACTTTTTAAACGAAACAGCCCCGGAATTTCCGATGCTTGCCCTTATTGTCAGTGGCGGCCATTCGCAGCTCGTTCTCTTTAAAGACCATGGCGACTACGAACTGCTCGGCCAAACGCAAGATGATGCCGTTGGCGAGGCCTTCGACAAGGTAGCAAAAATGATTGGTCTTCCCTATCCTGGCGGTCCAAGCGTTGCCGCAGCCGCCCTCCAGGGCGATTCATATAAATACACGTTACCAAAAGCTAAACTCAAAGACCCCTACAACTTTAGCTTCTCTGGCCTTAAAACAGCCGTTTTGCGGGCCGTTCAGCGTGAAGTGGGCGTAGACTTTACTTTCCCCTCTCACGAGCTCCCAGGGCTTCTCAATGATGTCCAGCGCGCAGACTTTGCCGCCAGCTTCCAGCGAACCGCTGTCGAAACGCTCGTCGACAAAGCGCAACTGGCATTTCGCGACTACTCGCCAAAATCGGTGGTCATTGCTGGCGGTGTTGCTGCCAATCAAGAACTTCGTCGCCAATTATCCGAGCGACTTCCTCTTCATATCGACTACGCGCCGATGAATCTGTGTACCGACAATGCCGCCATGATCGCCACGCTCGGCTACTACTACGCTCAGGAAAGTCAACCAGTTGACCCACTAGATCTCGAGGTTGTACCGAGCCTTTCTATGACCAAAACAGCCTGGGCACATCATAATTAGTTGTAATAATAACTACGGTATACTAAACACATGACACACTTTCTTCAGTCAACAGCATGGGCGCACTTCCAAGAATCAATCGGCCGAAAGGTCTTCTCTGACCACGGTAAAAATTGGTCATATCAAGCCATCCTCGAGACAGGGCGATTTAATACGCGCCTTTACTGTCCGTACGGCCCCCACGCCGAGACCCCTGCTGCGTTTGACGAAGCACTTGCTTCACTCAAGAAGCTAGCAAAAGAGCAAAACGTCACGTTTATTCGCGTCGAACCAACCGGCACCGTCACATCGAACGACCTCCAGTCACTCAAGCTCTCTCGCGTTACCTACAATCAGCTACAACCTGAACATACGCAGATTATTGATCTTTCTCCCGACGAAGCCGATATTGTGGCCGCCATGAACCAAAACAACCGCAACCTATACCGAAACTACGCCAAAAAAGGCCTGGAAATGCACGTGTCGCAAGACCCTAAAGACATCACAATATTTACCGAAATGATGCACAAAGTTGCCCTACGAAATGGTATTCGGGCCCACAGCGACAGCTACTTCAAAGCTCAAGCCGAGGCACTCTTCCCTACTGGCGCCGCTCAGTTGTTCTATGTCACCCTCGAAGGCACGCCAATTGCCACTTCAATCGCCTACGACAGCGAGACAACCCGCTACTACGCTCATGCCAGTGCAGACGACGCCTACCGCAAGTTAAGCCCCGGCAATTCCCTTCTGGCCTACATGATTATCGACGCGAAACGTCATAGCCTCGGCCAATTCGACCTCTATGGCATCGCACCAACCGACGATCCGACGCATCGCTGGGCTGGCTTTACAAAGTTCAAGAAATCATTTGGCGGCACACCAGTGAGTTATGTTGGAGCTTGGGACTTTCCTGTTTCACGACCCGGATACCTCCTCTATCGCCTCTATCAAACAGTGGCAAATCGCCGCTAATCACCCACTCTTGCAGTGGCTAAAATGTGGTATACTAATAGTGAAAACAAACACGTGAAAAATGGGAGTAAAACCATAACGTTTTCACGGGAAAACGTCTAGGTGGTTTTGTGCATTTTTTTCACGTGAATAATCTGAGCTTGAGAATCTTACCGCATGAAATTAGCAAAAACATACGATCCGAACCAATATGAACCGAATATCTATGCCATGTGGGAAACCTCGGGCGCATTTGAGCCAACAGGTGAGGGCGAACCCTATAGTATCGTCATGCCGCCGCCAAACGCCAACGGAAACCTTCACATTGGCCACGGCCTTATTGTGGCCCTGCAGGATATTCTCGTTCGTTATCACCGCATGAAAGGACGTGATGTCGCATATATCCCCGGTGCCGATCATGCCGGGTTTGAAACATGGGTTGTATATGAACGCGAATTAGCTAAAAAAGGGCAGAGTCGATTCGATTTCACACGAGAACAGCTTTATAGCCAGGTCTGGAACTTCGTCGAAGAGCAACGTGGCAACATGGAGCTACAACTTCGCGCCCTCGGTGCAAGTGCTTCATGGAATGATCTTGTATTCACACTTGATGAAAAAGTAATCGACACAGCTTACGGCACCTTCAAGCGAATGTGGGATGAGGGACTTATTTACAGAGGTGAGCGTATCGTCAACTACAGCACAAAGTACCAAACAAGCTACGCCGATATTGAGGTAGACCATAAGACAGAGAAGGGGACATTGTGGAGTATTGCCTATCCAACCCTCGATAAGATTGGTGAAATCATTGTCGCTACCACCCGCCCGGAGACCATGCTTGGTGACGTCGCCATTGCCGTCCATCCAGACGACGAACGCTACAAAGACCTTATTGGCACACGTGTCCAGCTACCACTGACCGATCGTGAGATTACGGTTATTGCCGATGACTATGTTGACATGAACTTTGGTACTGGTGCGGTGAAAATTACTCCCGCCCACGATCCAAATGACTTCGAGATAGGCGAGCGTCATAATCTTGAGCGCATCCAGGTCATTGATTTTGATGGTACAATGATCAACGTTCCACCGCAGTTTATGGGACTCACGGTCGAAGATGCTCGCAAGCGTGTCCTCGCATCACTCCAAGCACTTGAACTTCGCCGCGGCGAAGAAACAATCGAGCACACGGTTGGGTACGACTTCAAGAGCGGGCTACCAATTCAACCACTTATCAAAGATCAGTGGTTCATCAAGATGCGCCCACTTGCCGACCGCGCCATCTCAGCTATAGAGGAGGGGAAGATAAACTTTTATCCAGCGAGCCGAAAAAGTGCCTTATTGCAATACCTGAAGAATATTAAAGATTGGAATCTTAGCCGCCAGATCCCCTGGGGGATTCCTATTCCAGCTCTCCAGAACGTCAACAACCCTAGCGATTGGATTTTCGATGAGCGAGTAGACAACGAAACTATCGTTGTTAATGGAACAACATATCGTCGCGAAAATGATACATTTGACACCTGGTTCTCAAGTGGTCAATGGCCATTCATCACAACAGATTTCACAACAAAGGGTAAGCTTTCTCGCTTTTACCCAACGACCGTCATGGAAACTGGCGGTGACATTCTTTATGCCTGGATCGCTCGTATGATCATGCTCGGACTCTATGTCACCGATGAGATACCGTTCAAGAACGTCTACCTGAACGGTATGGTGCTCGACGAAAAAGGCCAGAAGATGAGCAAAAGTAAGGGTAATGTCATCAATCCTATGGAAATGATCAGCTCATACGGATCGGACGCACTTCGCCTTGGCATCATCGCAAGCCGCAGTGCTGGTCAAAGCCAAGCATTCGCCACCTCCAATGTTGTCGCCGGTCGTAACTTTGCCAACAAACTCTGGAACATTGCTCGCTTTATTGAAGACAAGCTAGGCGATGGATATCAAGCCACGGAGCCAGAAGCAAAAAGCCTGGCTGACCATTGGATTATTCGAGAACTTAACAACTCGATTGAGGACATCCAAAAGCAACTCGACAACTACCGCTTCGCCGAGGCAGGGGAGAGTGTTTATCATGCGATTTGGGACAATGTAGCCGACTGGTACATTGAAGCTAGTAAGAAACAAGATAATCCAGCCATGCTCGCATGGGTACTCGACACGAGCCTTAAACTAGCTCACCCATTTGCACCATTCGTGACCGAAACCATCTGGCAAACTCTCAGTTGGCACAACGACCTGCTTATCACGAGCCGTTGGCCCGAAGCGAAAGCATACGACGATATAGCAGCCGCTGAGTTTGAGCGCCTCCAAAAGCTTGTCATCGAAGCTCGATACGTCACCGCTGAGCTGCCTGGCAATCAGAAATACACTATGCTCTACCAGCAAGATAGCCTAATCGCCGACAACGCCGAGCTTATTCAGCACCTCGCCCGCCTTAAAGAGGTCAGGGAAGCCGATCAAGCTCGTGGGCTCCGACTGGCCACCAGTAACCGCGAAGCATGGCTCGATGTCGATGAAGAAACCCTCTATGAACATCAGTCGAACCTCGAAGTGCGTCTCGCCGAGAACCGTGCCTTTGTCACCAACCTCGAAGGCCGCCTCTCGAATGAGAGCTACGTTGCTAAAGCACCAGCCGCACTCGTCGAAGAATCTCGTGAGCAGCTTAAAAGCAAAAAAGCGCTCATCGAGCGTCTTGAACATGAACTCGAAGTCCTGAAGTAACATTCAGCCTTCTATAGTAAAAGAACGCCCGTTTTACTGGGCGTTCTTTTATATCCACATTAGACGAGTGGAGTATTGTAGTTATCAAATGAATGATACCCACGCGGTGCATTTTTTTGCATCAAATGCTTTTTATCCTCCGTTGTTCGAGGTTGCACACGGGGATTCTGTGTCTTAATATCACGCACTGCCTGCGACAATGAGCCACGCTCAGTATGCGTGTGAGGATCACCGACAAGCTTCACGCTGCGATCAGCCGAATCAAGACTAGCTGATAACGCCGGCGCAAGAGTAACGGCCTTGTCGAGCTTCGTGTCATGAAGTAACACGCCAGTCGCCGTACTGAGGCTCAGAGCAATAGAAATTGGGGTGAGAAGTGTTGATAATGGAAACATATTTGTATATTTGTTTTAGTTAGTAAACTAATAGCAAATATAGCATAAGCTTTGTATATTGTCAACTGTATGTCTAAGCATCAAACAGGCCGCCGGCCTCTAACGACTGTGATATAGTTGTAATTACATGAAGAAAAGCACAAGCGGTTTTACTATTGTTGAGCTCTTGATTGTCATTGTTGTTATCGGCATTCTCGCCGCTATCGCAATCGTGGCCTATAACGGTATTCAAACCCGCGCTCAAAACGCGCGCCTTTTGAGCGCACTCGACACTTACGAGAAAGCGCTACGGCAATACAAGACACTGAATGCCGCATGGCCAGCTTTTACACCACCAAGCGGTGAAACGTTAGCCTGCCTAGGCGGCTCGTTTCCTGCGACATCAGACTTTGCGCTAGATAAATGCTACACCCTAAGTGGTGTCAACCAGGCCTCAAAGTCTTCGCAGGTAAATTCAGCGCTCCTTACAGTACTGTCAAATCTCCCAGAGACGGCAGGGTATACGCTGCAATATGGTAGCGGCACGAATCTACGCGGCATACTGTACTGGAGTAGCACAGGTGGAACAATAATCAATGGAAGCACCGCATATATCACCTACTACATCCAAGGCAATCAAACATGCGGTCGAGGTGAAAAGCAAACAGACGCGATTGCCACTAGCTGCACCGTCTATCTGGGCATGTAGGTACTTTAGGATTTCACAATACCATCACTGGTGGTGATAAGGATTTCCAGCGACAATCTCCTGCGCACGGTAGAGCTGTTCGGCAACAAGGAGGCGAACAAGCTGATGAGGGAAAACGAGAAGTGAGAGTGACCACACAAAATCAGCCCGCGCATGCACTGTCTCATCCACCCCATACGCTCCGCCGATAATCAACACTACCGTTCGCGAGCTGTGGAGCGGCGACTCCAAAAGCGAAGCAAGGGCCGGGGAATTAATAATCTTACCCTTTTCATCCAATAGCACAACAAAATCATCGTCTTTAAGCCGCGATAATATACGCTCAGACTCGTCCTGACGTGCACCAAGGCCCTCACGAGATGAGTGTGGCAAATATACCCATTCGGACACAAATGGCTTCCTGAGACGCTTCTCATAGCGCTCGATACCGTCCATCACCCACGCCTCATGCTTTTTTCCGATCGCCAGAATTCGAAGGGGCATCTAAAGGCTCAACTTCTGCGCCATATCAGCAAGGGCGGCGTGATCAGGCTCGGCAGTCATATCTTGCGGCTTCTTAAGCTCCTCGCCGTGATAAATAGGCACGAGATGAACATGGACATGCGGCACACCAAACCCCTCGACAACCACGCCTACTCGAGGTGACTGCAGCGTTCTTTTAATATGCGACCCAAGTCTCTTTACCACTTCCCATAGATACGCATACTGATCGTCAGTAAGCTCCCATAGGTGATCGACCTGCGCTTTTGGCACAACCAACGTATGGCCAGGGTTTTGCGGATGAAGGTCGAGAAAAGCGATTACCTGGTCATCCTCGTACACTTTATGACACGGGATATCGCCGTTGATAATCTTCGTAAAAATAGAATCTTCCATACCTTTATTATAACGCCAAGAGATGAGCAAAAAGCGAACTCGTGCGTTTTTCCGAATGACCACGCGCCATATTGACGCGATAGCAATGTACGATAGGGCGCTCTGCGGCTATACTAGAGACATGAAATCCTCACTCCTCGCCATTCGTTCTATCGGCACCGAATTCGCCAATCGGCTATTTTATCCAGTGGTTATCGCCGGGGCAATCGCCGCCGCCGTGCTCGTAGCGCTTGGCTTTTGGCTGACGACCTTTAGCTCCTGGTGGTGGTTACTGTTTATACCGATCGTGATGGCAATCTGCATCGGCTTGGCAGTTTTCGTCATCATAAAGCTCGTTATTCACTCCATCACGCCGCCTCAAACTAAACAGCAAAAACAAGCCGCGAAACAGTTTGTCGATAAACTACAGACGATCGCTGAAGTCACTCAGACGCCGAAATTTATTCTGTTGTTTCGCATCGTCCGGGACATCGCCGCACCACGAGATAACGGCTTTATCGGAGATTTAACGTCAACCACTAGCTCTTTGAAATCTGATTTTGTGAAGATAAAGAATAGTTTTAATTAGTAAAAAGGAAGAGAGTGCGAAGCTCGACCGAGCAGACAAATAAAATACAGTCCAAATGGACTGTATTTTATTTGGCGGAGAGGAAGAGATTCGAACTCTCGGTGAGTTTTACCCCACACCGCTTTTCGAGAGCGGCACCTTCAACCACTCGGACACCTCTCCAGACCTTGGTTTAGTATAGCAAATACACAGCGATTTCCCACGAATACATCATAGGCAAGCGATGGGTTATTTGCTAGAATACAGGCAATGACGACGCCAACACCTCCTCCATACGTACCCCAGCAACAGCCTCAGGCGGCAGCGCAAGTAGCACAAGCGTCATCAAACGGTTTTCCCGTCACATCACTCATCCTTGGGATCGTGTCACTCCTTGGATTTGGACTTCTGACCGGTATACCGGCAATTATATTCGGCGCTATTGCGCTCAAGCGTAAACAGCCAGACCGTGGCATGAGCCTCGCTGGTATTATTACAGGATCGATCGGCACGTTTTTCTCGCTGCTATTTATCGCCTTTATGGTTGTTATGTTTACGATCGGATACAATTCCGAGTATTACAATGAACCAGCGCCGTATTCCAACGACTACTCTGAGCCAATTGAAAATCCACGAACATAAAAATCACATGTAAAGACATAGAAAAAAGACGAGCAACTACTCGTCTTCTTTCTATGGTGAACCCGGCACGATTCGAACGTGCGACCTTTGGCTCCGCAAGCCAACGCTCTATCCAGCTGAGCTACGGGTCCGTACTGCATGGTCACACAAAATGCATAACCATGCTTTTCGTGTAACTAGAAGGTGCTTTGTCTCTTTTTCAAGTGACGAACATCGGCTATTGTATCACGAATGACAGAGATAGGGCAAGATTAAAGGCGTAATTTACGGACAACTTTATCGATAATATCCAGGTGAAGCTCTTGCATCGCCAACCGTGCACCTAGAAAATCAACGATCTGCTCGCCAAGTGCCTCGGGAAAATACACCGTCACACCAGGCAAAAACCGCTTTACGGGTATAAGCATGATCGAATACTCCGCACCATCGTGAATAACACCGAACGATTTAAATTCAGAAAGATCATACAGACGATCGCCAACATATAAACCTTTAGGGCTTAAAGTGTAGGTAAGTACACGAGGTGGACGGCGAGAATACACCACAACAGCCACCGCCATTACCGCAATCAACACGGCAAATGTCCATGCCTGCATGAGTAGAATTGCAAGGGCCATCAATCCCAAGACAACAGCGCCAAACCCAACAAACCACAGCGCATTTTTTTCATGATGGATATATTCACTAGCCTGCCAACGAATAGGCTCAACGGGGAGCGGGGCGCCTGGGTCGGCGCGCGGTTCGATACGTTCACCGTCGGCATCTTGCGGGTCGGGTGTAAGAGTTACCATTGGGCCTTGTGGCTGAATCGGATCCGTTAACGGGTTCGGAGTTGTCTCCGGTATATCATTTTGGTTTTGCTGCCAGTACGGCTCGTTTGGTTGCATAAAAATAGTATAGCATGAGCAAGATTAAGGAAAAGATACTTCGAATGGCTCTACTATTTTTTCATACCTACTATTTGGTTGATAGTGTAGCCAACCGCATCTCTAAAAAGAACCACCAAACGGTAAGTCTGGCACTATGAGTTCCGTCTCATTAGCATCTTCAGCCGCAGGCTGAGCAGTCATTTCGACTGCAGTTTTAGCCTCGCTATAGTCGCCATTATCACGACGTGTCTTATATTCGTCGTAGCTCAATGCCAACGTTCCGTCGCTATCATAGACCGGAATATAGAACCCCTCGGAAACGATAGCGTTCTTTATATCGGAAAGATTTTCTCGCCGCAGCGGTTCAATAGCAGCCCTCATATGCTCGCTTACATCTTTAGGTATTGGCTGCATATACAGGCCACGCACTTCTGTCGACGGTACACCACCAAATATCACCCTGTGAGATCTGTGCATACCCGCTCCGTCTTCGAAGCTCACTTCATTATCTTTATCAGTAGAGTTTTTGGACCTATCGACAATAGCAATACATTCGCCCCAACCATTTACTTCTTCGACAACATTTAATGTTCCATCAGGGTTAATAGCCCCAACGTCTTTTCCATCCCATAGATCGAGATTGTATGGGTATGTGTCTAATTTAGGGCCCTGATCATATCGATTACCCTTAAGTTCACCCGCGAGTAAGCCCTCGCTTAGGAGATTCTTGATATGCTTAGCGCTAAAGCCATGCAGGTAGTCAGTTTGTTCGGCGATTATTCCGCGCTCTACTCGTTTAATATTCTCCTTCATTGCAGCCGTACGCGCCTCCGTATTTCGTGAAGTAGACTCGAGCTCAAATATACGTGCGGTTAATAGCGACTGCTTCGTTGCTGGATCAAGATCTTGAAATAGAGCACCGCCGTTGTCGACACCACGATCCACACCATGCATATCCTTTTCCTCTGCCGTCATGTCACTGACATCCCTATACAAAATTGTATCTTTAGATTCAGGATTAACCGGAAAGGCAACAGGTATCGAATCGACCATATATCCATGCTGGTAGCCATCTGCGCCAATATTTCCTTCTTGTATGTACGCTGCTTGCGAGGATGGCGTGCCGTGCTCTGAGTCAATAGAACGCTGTTGCCATGACGGATCCATACTTGCTTTTGATGCTTGAACTATGTCTTGCGTGACGAGGCCAATGAGCTCTTCAACAGCTTGCGCTTGCTCTACGTCAGTTACCGCACTACCATTCAAATCTACATTAACGATTGGTCGCTGCGTAATGAGGACTGTGTCGCCATCGCTATCATTAGGAAGTTCGATGATCGTAAAGTCATTATCTGCTTCTTGGCTCGTGACGTGCTCAATTCGTTCTCCTTCAGGAAGACTAACGGATGTAACGCTCGCTAGATCATCGCCATTTTCAACGGTCCGTTCTGACTTCAAGGAAGGGTCAAGTCGGTCAAGCTCATTAAGCAATTGCGATGTATCGAAATCAATCGAGCCTATAGACCGCTCTAGACTAATAGGGCTGTCATTGGCTCGCTCAGGATTAGGCCTTTGCGCTGACTCGTGCTTGACGTTAAGATTAAATTCGTTCATTTTGTTTGTTTTTTCTGTACTTAAGAATATTTTAGCATACTAATGTAATAAAGTCAATGATAGTGCACTCATTAGCGGGCTTAAAAGACGCCTACTAGCAAGTGCCAAATAAAATAGCACTGCAGCCGCAGTGCTATTTTATTTGGCGGAGGAGGGGAGATTCGAACTCCCGCTCCAGGTCTCCCCGGACTAACGATTTAGCAAACCGTCCCCTTAAGCCACTTGGGTACCCCTCCGTATGGACTTCTGTTGCAGAAAGTATGACTTCTCCAACTCGAACAATTGTAGCATAACACAGGGGCCAAGAGTAGACTTTTAGGCGTAAATTGCTATAATTAAGGATATATTATCTAATGCGAAAGGCGTTTATCCATGAAGAAGTTCGTTACACCCATCCTCCTCATTGGCACCGCCCTCGCGCTATTCATCGCCACCCCTAGTTACGCTATTGATTTTGATATTCAATCCGGTGCCAATACAGCTCGAGGCACAGGTCAGCCAGTTGATCTTTTTGGCACCGGCGGCATCTTTACGACTATTGTCAATATCATGCTCTTTATTATTGGGGCGCTTAGTGTAATCATGCTGATCATTGGCGGTATTCGATATACCGTTTCTGGTGGCAACGCCAGCGCAATTACAGCAGCAAAAAACACCATCATGTACGCGATCGTCGGTATTATTATCGCCGTCCTCGCCTATGCGATTGTCAATTTTGTCTTGACGACTCTTGTCGGTGGTGGAAGTGGCGGCGGGACAAACGTCTAGATCTCGACCGATCAGCCAAGAAAAAAGACGATCAAACGATCGTCTTTTTTCTTGGCGGAGAGGGAGAGATTCGAACTCTCGGTACCATTGCTGGCACGACGGTTTTCAAGACCGTTCCCTTAAACCACTCGGGCACCTCTCCGTGTGAGTAGCTCGAAAACCATATTAACAGATTGAATCTATTTAGTCTAGAGGAGCGGCTGGCGAGCAATCGCTGCTACCCAAACATCTTTGGCGCCAGCATTCTTGAGAGCCCTTGCGGCATATTTTACTGTAGCGCCAGTCGTAACAACGTCATCAACTAATAGGTAACAGGCAGACTCGCTGACGTTTCGGGCCTTAAATGCCTCCTTCGCCTGAGCAACCCGTATCGCTCGACTCGCTTCGCGTTGTTTCGTTTGTGTCGCACGCATAAGCGATAGGGCCACAGGACGCTGGATACGGCGACCTAGTGCCTTTGCAAGAAGAAGTGTATGATCATAACCCCGCTCTCGAATATGTGCTGCAATCGTTGGCACCGGGACAATCACGACATCCTCTGGTAAATCGGGTAATATCGAGACGAGCAGGTCAGCCGCCACCTTATGCACTTCGCGCACTCTCTCAAACTTATACTGGTCGACGAGACTCTCAAGCACTCCTGATCGCTCCCCAACGCACCAGGCACGAGAGTAGGGGACACGACACTGTCCACACACTCCCGTCGCCCTTGACAAACCACCACAGCCAATGCAACTCGAAAATGCATCTCTAATGATGTCGTATTTACAATCATCACATAGTGGACCTCCCGATTTTCCACAACCGCAACAGAGGTGCGGAGCTATAAAAGAGAGTACCGTATCAATCATTGTGTTTTTTACGTTTAAGGCCTTCCTTTCATTGATTATAGTATACATATTGGTTATACTGATAGAGACTATTTGTCAATAGAGCCTAGAGAAAAGTGGAGGATATCATGGCACGGAAACAAAACGACGACTTGCTCATCGAGGACGAACTCGCTGCAGCATTCCTGAACGACGAAGACCTAACAACAACTGAGCCAACAGCGCCAGCAGCACCGTCAGCTGACGAAAACTGGGACGAAGCAGAGGATGATTTTCCTGGCCAACTCGCAGTAGATGTTTACGAAACTGATGAGCGCCTTGTTGTTAAGGCACGCACAGCGGGTGTTAACAAAGAAGATCTTGATGTCAGCATCAGCGACGGCATTCTAACAATCAGCGGTACTCTCAGTAGCGGCGATGACACAGATGCAACTAACTGGCACATCCAAGAATGCTACTGGGGCGAATTTAGCCGCACACTAGCACTTCCTGTTGCTGTAAAAGAAGATGAAGTAGAAGCAGTCCTCAAAGACGGTGTGCTCTCAATCAGCTTCCTAAAGGTTAAGCAAGAACAAGCTAAGAAGATTCAGATTCTTTAATAGAATCAATCATCTATACAAAAACGACCCTAGCGAGAGGGTCGTTTTTAGTTGTCATGGTTACATAAAGTAGCCGAATCACCAGATGACGACCCCTCCTCATCTTTAAAAGCGGCGACCAATCAAGGTAGCCTAGGTGTAGGTGCGGAAGAAGAGGAGTATAAAAAATACCCCACATTGCTGCGGGGTATTTTTTACCAAACAACTACTAAGCAGTAGCGCCTGTAAGGCTAACGAGTACAAAGTTTACAATTGCATACGCAAGTACGGCAACGATAATACCAACGATAGCGTACATAATGGTATTCTTAGCTGATGTAACAGCGCTACTGTCACCACCTGAGATAGTGTAGCGAATACCACCGATAATGAGCATAATCACACTGATCGCACCGATGATAAAGAGTAGGATATTAACGATGATCGTGAAGATACCACCAGCACCGAAAAGGGTGTTTGGCGTGCTTGAGTTGCCCTTTGCACAGTTCACACCATTTTTAATACTTAGTGAAGCATCTGTACATGTAGTATCTGTAGCTGTAGGCTCATTTTGAGCGTTCGCCGCTGGAGCAGGTGCTAGGGCAACTACGCCAAAAGCAAGCACAGGTACTGCAAGTAGGCTCGCAAGCATCGTCTTAATTGTTTTAGTCATTTCGTTCGTTTCCTTTCGTTATAGAATCTATCTAAAGTTATACCAGATACTCTGTTGTTTGTTAAGCGTTTACGTAATCTTAAACGCCTTTAGTACGAAGTTAACGATAGCGTAGGCAAGAATTGCGACAATAAGTCCGATAATCGCGTACATGAGAGTGTTCTTCGCCGCCGTTACCGAGCTTGCATCGCCGCCAGAAGTTGTATAGCGGACACCGGCAACAATAATCATGATCACCGAAATCGCACCAAGGATAAAGAGAAGGGTATTTACTACAGGTGTAATAATGTTCCCAACTTCATCACCCTTACCCTTACAGACAGCTGAGTCACTATTACTATTACACTGCTCAAATACGTCGACAGCGCCTACGCTCACGGGTGCTGCAAGTCCGACTACACCTAGTACCAATGCCACACTTACGATAATCTGCTTTATATTCTTCATACTAAAACCTTCCCGCAACAAATTGCGTAATCACAAATGCCAAACCAATAACCACAATACCAACAACCGAGTAAAGAATCATGTTCTTGGCTTTTTTTATTCCCCCGGCATCACCAGCAGAAGTTGTATACATATAGCCCGCAATTATAATGACGATCACCGCCACAATGCCAGCAACAAAATAAACGATGTCTAGAATATCACCTATACCGGTCGTGCCATCAACTTTCGGGATATTCAACTCATCCGCGTTAAGTGTTTGAGCAAGTGTTCTAAGAAGCTGCATTATTTTATAAATCCTGTTACTAAGTTAACGATGGCGATTGAGGCTATGGAAATAACCAATCCAATAATAGCATTAAGAAGGGTAGTGCGCCCCTTGGCGGCACCATCCGACCCACCAGCCGTCATAAAGATGAATCCGCCGTAGATAATGAAGCCAACACAGATATACCCAACGAGATGCAACATGATCTCAATGATATTAAGGATGATCTTCCAGATATAAACCCGGAGGCCATCCCCTTTTCCTGGGCTTGACTCAAAGTCACCAGGACCTTTTAGTGTCTTGCAATCGGCTTGCTGTAGATCCTTGTACCAAGGTGGAATAGTAAGGATCCTACCTTTGTCACTACAAGCGTCTGCATGCGCGGTTGATGGTGATAGAACAGAGAAGGCCGTGCCTCCAATAGTTGAGGCGAACAGTATCGCGAATAACCAGTTTTTTATATATTTCATATCGTTCCTTATCTTAACCGAACAGCCCACCAGGGATCAAGAAGTTAGTAATCGCGTACATGAGTGCGTAGGCAATGAGGCCGATCACAACATTCGTAATGATACCCATGGCTTTCTTTGTCTGTTCGCTACTTCCGCCAGCAGAGGTGTAGAGAATTGAGCCGTATACAATACCGCCCACGGCCAGAATACCAACACCAGCCGTCATGATATTGATAACAAGCTTCAAAATACCCATTATACCGGAGTTATTGATGTCTTTCCCGTCGCCAGTTTCTGAACAGTTAATGACAGAGGTTTTAACACTACCGCAGTCGGCAGATACAACAGGAGCGATAATAAATGACCCAAATCCTATTAATATTGCCAAAATAATTATTGTTTGTTTTATCTTCATACTACTTAATAAAATACGATAAAATACCCCAAGTGGCAAGTGCTTCACTATAAGAATAAGCAGAATACTCTTGCATTTTTAAGTAATATAGTGTATAAATAGGTTAAATCAACCACCGTTTTAAGCGCCCACACAAGTGTGCAAGGAACAAAGCATGAAGAACCCTGAAAATAATTTTCCAAGTACTCCTATTCAAGAAGCAATAGTACCTCACTCAAACGAAAATGGAGTTGGTATTGAGGTGCCTGTGGAAGAATTTAAAAGTGAGTCAACCGGAAAAACCATCCCTCTCGACAGAGCAATAGGCAAGGGATACACAAAATTCCCGACAGGAGAAATCGCACTCACCCCAGAAGGCGACCGATTCATTACGGTGAACGATCCGGAATTGACCGATACAGGATCCGATCCTCAATCCCAGGAAACTAATAACGACATTGCAGACACGACAGAAACCACGCCAACAACTGTCGAAAGTACGCCGTCACATCCTGGACGCAGCGTAGCTATTGGGGCAGCTACATTATTACTCGCTGGCGGTGCAGTCACGGGCGTAGTTCTCGCCAATAATCAGCCTTCGAACACCCCGCCCGAAGCGAATCCGTCAGCAACCGGTGCGCCCGTTCCCGGCGAAACACAAGCACCAACAGCACGGCCAAGCTCTGAGGTTTCACCGTCAGCTGATCCTTCAAACATTACACCACTAGAAACAGCTAGTCCCACTACACCCGAAGTACGATCAAATTACACTGCCGAGCAACTGAAAGCTTTGAGCGTGGAAGACTACAATAAACTACCTCGCGCAGATCGCCTGGTGCTTATTGAACACATGCTCAAAGAAGCAAGAGAGGTCTCGCTGTCTTATGGTGAAGTGTATGAATACAACCCACTTGATGTTGCCGCCAAGGATAATACAGCCCAGGATATCATGAAGCAGCTTCAGTTTGCAGACCAATTAACCTTCAATCAAGGTATTACTACAGAGTCGGATGACACGCGGCTCGATAAAGATGCGGCCAAGAAAGCCTTGAGTGGCTACTTCTATAACACGACCGGAGAAGTCTCGCCTGTATATACACGAGCTGTTAATTATATAGATAATTCCGGCGTCAAAGGTCCAGTCAGAGATGAATTCAATAATGTAAAGGAAGTTGATATTCCTAAGACTCTGGTAGACCAAGAAGGTAAGACTATCGAATATAGAACTATCGACTTCACTGGTGTCGATGGAGAGCCGCACACGGTACGTGTGGTGCTCACTCCCCTCACCAAGGGCAAGAGCATCTGGCAAGTCTACAGCTCTAATTAGTAGTCATTCAACGAATCTATCATGACCGCCACCCGTGTATTATCGGGTGGCGCTTTTTTGTTATTTCATGTTTAATAAATAATAGGATATCAAGCTTACGTTTCTGTAATGAATATACGACTCAAACATTTTAGTGCAACAGCCTTATTCGTGCTTGCGAGTATTGCTTCGCTGTGCGGTGCATTATTTCCAAATACCGCCAGTGCTGCCGTGAATCTTGATAGCGCTGAGAATAAAGCCCTATCATACTCGTATTACAAAGTTGTCGAATCCTGCTTTCAACGCTCGAACGTCAGAAGTGATATTGAATCAAAACAAGCCAACAGCCCAAGTGACTGGGTTAATGATTCGTGGGTTGGCGGCGTTAATACTACTTTCGTCACAGGATACCTCGTCAATACAGAGGGTAAAGATACCTGCAAGTCCCTCATCCCCAAGGCAATTAACTTTTGGCAAATAACACCCGTTAGCTTTCTGGAAGGAGTCGGCTACAAGCTAAGTAGTGATGGTTCGAAATACACACGCTCATCCACTCAAACCAGCGACGTAACAAGATACATCACACAGGCCGCCCCAGGAACTGACGGTAAAGAGACGCCGCTAATTAAGTATTCTCTTGAATATGCCGCGCTCACAACTGGATGTAAGCCAAGTGCACTCGGCCCAATCGCTAATATTACAGATGAGGCAATCAAACGACAAATTAATTCAAATGTAGATAAGCACTTTGCAGCAACGCTTGCAAACGCCGATGGCAGCACATCCGTACATGGATTCCAGGGCGGGAGTGACGGTATCAATAACCACGGCGCCCCAGGAACGGAACCCGGAAGCTCGTCATACGATTGTAGAGAAAACGGCATTGCAAGAAATGTTAGCACCTACGCAAAGGCACTCGCAACGTCAACATCCGACGATCTTTATCGGATTCTTGGAAATACACTCTCGAGTAGCCTAAACACCCTAAAGGGAAATGACTGCAATAGCCTACCGAATGCCGAAAGAACTGAATGTCAAGCAGGTTGGCAAGATACATTCAATAAGTGTTTTGCTACATACCAAAACACAGCATCACTAGGGGCACAGAACGGCCCGACGGGTGATACAACTACATTTGCAAAACCTGACGACAAGGCACTCAACACGATTGCTCTATGTGTAGCAAAGGGAACAGGTATATCTGCTGTTGATATTTTCAATGCGTTAAAAACAGGCAATGCCGGGTTCCAGCAACCAAAGACTACCGGGATTTACGATCCCAGTACATCTGCAAGCAGTGAGAATCAAACTAATTGCGTCCTAGAGGGTATCGGCTGGATAGTTTGTCCTGTCGTCGGCTTCTTCGCTACAATGACAGATCGATTATACGGCTGGATTCAAAGTTATTTATACGTACAACCTCTCAATGTTGATACATCAGCCCCTGACAATACAACCTACATCGCATGGTCAATTATGCGCAACGTAGCAAATATCGCATTCGTTATCGCATTCTTGATCATTATTTACTCTCAGCTAACCGGAGCGGGCATATCCAACTACGGCATCAAGAAGATGCTCCCTCGGCTGGTCGTCGCGGCAATACTTGTGAATGTTTCGTATTGGATAGTAGCGCTCGCGCTAGATCTATCGAACATAGTCGGCAATAACCTCTATAATACGCTAAGGAATCTCCCTTTGGGGAATGTTACTATCACAACTAATGTATGGGAATCGGTGAGCGGCTGGCTGCTGGCTGGTGGAACTGGCGCAGCTATTTGGTTCGGCGCCGTAGCTATCGGAGGAGCAGGGGCATGGGGTTTGTTTGCAGAAGTTGCAGTGTACGCTATCATTGCATTTCTTCTTGCTGTCGCATTAGCACTGATTGTTGCTTTTATCATTCTCGCTCTACGGCAAGCGCTGCTCATTATTCTCATCGTCATATCCCCGCTTGCTTTTGTAGCCTTTCTGTTACCAAACACCGAGAAGTTCTTTAATACTTGGAAGAATGCATTCGTAACACTACTTATCTTCTATCCTTTATTCTCGCTGCTATTTGGTGGTTCATACGCCGCAGGCATGATCATCATAGGATCGGCCGGACAGGGCAAAGATGAGGCAGCCGTAGGAATGACCGTACTCCTCGGCATGGTTATCACCGTTCTTCCACTTTGGCTTACGCCACTCATTGTACGATTCAGCTCAGGCGTGCTAGGCCAAGTTGCCGGTATGGTTAACAATAAGAGTAGAGGGCTAATCGATAGAACCAAGAAGATCAGAAACAGAAAAGCAGGCCTCGCCATGAATGAAACTCTTGGTCACCCCAACAACGCGCGAAATCCTTTCTCCCGTATGTATAGAAGGGTTCAGAATGGCTCTCGTAACGATGCACAACGTCAGAAAATCATTGATGCTAAAAACCAAGGCGCATTCCTCGAGACGCAAAAAGCAAGCGATCTATCTACGCAGCTAAAAAATGCCGAGCAGCTCGTACAAACCAAAGATGCTGAACACAAAGCAGAATTTGAAGTCCAAAAAGATGTCAACCTAACGTACAGGCTTGATCTGGCGAATCAAAAAGTTGATGTTGAAAAATTGTACGATAAAGCACGCTTTGAAGAGTCAAAATCAACGTCACAAGCTATCGGCGCCAATAATCCTCTTGCAAAAGAGATTCAGGAAGCTCGCGATACACAGCAAGAGATCGACATTACCAATAACCGACTCAATTCTGCGAAGGGCGTCCTTCAGCAAGAGTTCGCAACTGAACTACGCAATCGCCCAGGAATGGCGATGCGCGCAGGAGGAATAGATCCTCAGGGCTCATCAAAGGTTGTCGCCAGTGCAATTGAGGCGCAGCGAAAAGCTTACGAGGGCAACGTATCTGCCTTTGAAATCATGCATGCCGACCAAAGCCTGAATGCAAGTCGTCTTATAGACATGGCGAAGGACGCGAATCTCAGCCTTGCAGAGCGCGAAGCGGCAGGTAGGGCAGTTGTCAAGGGTGGCGATATCGATATGATAACGCCTTATCAAGATTACCTCGCCCAGGAACTTGTAAGTGCAAACGGAAGCGGGGACGCCACACGGATCGCAGATATCCAAGCCCTTCAAAAAGCATACGCAGCCACCATCACTAGCAGCCCGGGCAAACCAATGGGACTCGGCGCTGCCGATGTTGCGCAATTTGCTACCGGCTCCTACCAACCTCCGGTGGGTATTGGAGTCTACGCCATGCCTGATGGCGCGGGTGGCTCACGCCAGCTGACTATTACCGAACTCCAGACGCTCAATACTGTTGAATCAAAAGGTGTATCAATGGACAAATGGGCCGCGATGGACAAAGCAGATATCAAGCGCGTCACCGAACTTGTAGCCGCCGGCTTAATCTCCCCTCAAAGGCTGACTGACATGAAAGCCAGTATCCATAATACTCGGACTGACAATCGATGGTCTGGACGCATGCAAGAGCGGGAGCTCACGCTTCTCGAGGGTCTCGAAAACATTCTCCCTTAAGGTTCCCGTTTCATGAGGATATTAAAGCATTACGACTCTATTGACATAACCACAATAATATGCTAGTATCTATACATGAACCACGTTGCAAACGCAGCCGAAAATAAAAACAGTTCAACAGAAGTCGTCACAGAAAAAACAAAAGAACGCTTCTTACTTGATGGCAACATGCAGCTTCCTGATATCGAGATTTGCATTCCGGCGAATACTGGTGATGCTTTTTACGCAGATGAAGCTGTTGGACTTTTCGGCATCCATCCCGAGGGTGCCACGTTCCTCACGCGACCGCCGCGAAACTATCTTGAGTCCTCTGCGGTAAGCGCTGCAAATGACGTACGAAGCAAGACGGATGAGCCATATCCAGCAATTGCCTTCGGCAATGACGGCGTCGCCTACCGCGCACCCAAGGAAGGTGACTTACAGATCATACGCATCGACGACACGACAGGAGCTGTTATTAATCTGGGAGCTGGCGCGGATAGCGAAATAATAGTTGGATCTTTCCTGCCTAACCCTGGCGACCAAGTGTATATTCTTGGTCAAGAATCGGCAGCCAGACTGCTTGGAGGCGATGATAAAGACTCGGTGATTGGTGATGCTATTGAGCAGGAGGGGCCTTACTTTTCTGCCACCTTTGAAACGGGCGTCGCGGAGAATATGAAACGCCAGCATCTTAAGCGCAAAGTAGTAAGTTATGCTGTCAGAAGCAGGTTGCGCGGCAAGCAACCTAAAACCCGTATTCCCGGTGACTATTTTGAGTCAATGCGCGAATTAGGGTTAAAGCAACTCGCAAAAGTTGTTGCTCAAAATCATATGTCCGATACATACGACGATCAGCTTGAACCTTGGATCATGGAAAATATCGTCGTTCCTCGATCAACCCAGGAGGCCGTAACGGAATCTCGTCAAACAATCGAGCAGCAGCGAGATGAACAAATCGCCATTTTCAAATCTAATGTAGACTACTTTGTAAACCAGTCATCCGACACAGGCGCAGCCGAAACAGGTAGTGAGACGGAACCAGCAGACACTCAGGAGCTACATACAGTACCGCCTACCGAACGTCAGCCTGGCAACATGATGAAAAACCTCGCAAAGCGATTTCAGCAAATAATGCAACGTTTCAAGGGGGAGGATACAGGCCAGGCCTTTGAGCGAGATGACCCCATACTTTCCTTACAACACCGATCACGAGCTGTTGGCGTAACCGCACTCATGACACATGAACTTTCCACCCACACGCCTGATCAAGATAAGTTTGGTGATCTTGCGAGAAATTGGAGTGATATTTTTGACCAGTTTATATCAGCTGGATATCGAGATGTTGAAATGCATGAAATACGCAAAGAGGTTGGCCCACTTCTCGAAGGTAAGGGTACTTATTATAAAGGCAATGGTGTGTGGGAAATCGATCCTCTTAATCCACCTACTATTGCTGATGCAGCAGAATTAATAGAACTCATCACTCAAAAATCCCAACCACCACTACATCAGCAGACAAGTACGAGTAGTTTTGATTTCGTTAAGCGAAGTTCCTCCGAACAAACAAACAAGTGATAGGGATAGGAATCCTCTCACTTACGCACGAGTGACGGCTTCATATCACCTAGTCGAAAGGCTACTATGAAGAAGGTGATCGAAGCTACGCTCAAAGACAGAAGATGGAGTGGCCGCATTCAAGAGCGTGAACAGAACCTGCTAAAGATTCTCAAATCAGGCCTATAGAACTACTCCTACAGATAAAACACCAGTCGCATGACTGGTGTTTTTGGTTGCATTACATTCCGCAAAGTATATTGTACTCCTGATTGTGCTCTCTGCTTACAGTATGCCGTCCAGCACGCCTTGAATATCCTGGAGCGTACCGATACGCTCACCCATTTGAGCACGATAGCGGTTGTCGCTAAAGGCAAGTCGGAGGTTCTCTTGCAATTGAGTAAGTGCATCCGTATCAAACATCGTAGCCGACTGGTTGTCCTGTAGGGCCGCCTTAAGCGACTCGAGGTACGACTTATCGTGCTGGACGAGAAGCTCAGTACTGAACTTATTGGCATTCGTTGTTTCAACAATCCACTGGTCGAGACGGCCTTTACCAGGTGCTGGTGCGTTACCTTGCTTAACGCCTGCCATAATACCCGCACCGGCAAACTTAGGCCTACTGCCATTTGCCATCAACGCATCGACGAACTCTTGGCGGAAATCAAGGTTGTCGGCACCCGTGCTGATCTCTATGTCACGCATGAGGCTAATAATCTCGTCGGTATTTGGACCACCGGCAATTTTACGAATAGCAGCCCGGCGCATATCATCGGTAACAATGATGCCCGTATTAGCACTATCCCCGAGAGCAATTTGCGTAATAGTACTATCGGCGTAGTTGCCATGCGAGAGGATAGCTGTTGCATTTTTAATAGATTGGTCTTGCGCACTAGCCTGAGTACTAATAGCTGTCGCAAGCGCCCTCTGTGCACCAACGACACCTTGCACACCACCGGCATAGGTCTGCAGTAGCCGTCCGTCGATTCGAATAGCGTTCGCTTCAATTTCTTGAGCAAACTGCTCATTGATTGCTCGCTTGGCAGATTCACTACGCATAGCGTCAAGAGCAATACGTCGCGTGTCTTCTTGCGACTGCGCGAGCATATGCATCACACCAGCCGTACGTGGATTGTGTCCAGGATCACCATTCTTGAACTCTTCATATTCAGCGTCGTGTGTGGCGTGAATAGTTGACAGCTGATCTTTAAGTACGCGAGCTCGTAGGCGCTCCTCAACTACGGCAGGTGAGTGGTTCTGATCCCAGGTGATGTCCGCCTGTACCTTGGCATTATCGAGACGCAACTTAGCATCACGCACATTAATATCGAGGTTTTGAACCGCACCAGCAACCGCCTTTGAGGCTTCATAACGGATGTTCGCTTCTTCAACATTGACGCTCTTTTGGTCCTGCGCATAGCGAAGCCGTTGCTGAATATCGCTATATTCCTGCGAACCGGTCCAGCGGGTATCCGCTTGTTCGCTATATACTTTGTCACGCTCTTCCTGAGCACGGCGCATCTGATCCATCCCAAGCGCAAAGCGCCGGAACGCCTGACGGCGACGAACAGGGTCTTGGCGGGCCATGTTTCTTTTTGCCAAATGCTGAGACTGATCTTGCGACCACTTCTTTGTGCGATCGATAAGTCCCTTGCCTGGGTTATTAACCATACCGGCAATACGACCAACGAGGCTACCACTAAATTTGATGAGCAGCGGAGTGAGCACAATAGGCGCGACCTGTACAAACATTCCAAGGAGGATAATATTTAATTGATCGGTATTTTGGATAATCAAGAATCCAGCCAGCTGAGAGCCACCAAAGACGAGTGAAAAGAGAGGGAAGAAGACAAGCAGTGTCGTAAGGGTCTTACGCCACCTTGTGAACCATTCATCCGTATTTGGGAGCAAGAAGGCGACAAATGCTAAAGGCGATACGATCACCAGGAGTGTGATGACAGCCTGGCGAGCCGCGAGGACAACGAGTGCAACAAGCACGGCAAGTACGAGTGCAACAAGCATAGGAAGAAGCAAAAGAGCGGCAGCAGCAGGACTCGCACCAGTACTTGCGATTGTAATGCCAATACCAGCAGCGGCAGCAGCGGCAGCCGTACCTCCAGCAAGCACAAAGCTCGTCATACTTTCCCAGCCACCTATGTCGTTGGGATTCGTGCCCCTAAGCGACTCACGAAGCATAATAAATATCTTTTGAACCGAATCGCCGAGGATATTCGACAAGTCAATCGCAACCGCACATATGTAGTACGAAATATTCACGAGGATTGCCGCAATAATAAGGCGAGGAAGTAACTTTTTAATACCGTAGTTACTCACGCCCATACTTGTTAACTGAGAGTAGATAATGATCAAGAAGGCAATAACAAAGATAATATTGGCAAATGATCGAGCGACGTTCCAGGCCTGGTATAGCGAGTTAGTCTGATTGGTTAGCGGCTGGTATACCATGTATGCCTTTAGCTGGTCGAAGATCCAATCCATACCAGTAGCAAGGAAGTTACTCACAGGACAGACAATCCAACCGACACCATCGATAGCACAGGTAGAGCCCTCTTTGGTGATCTCGCCATTGGCGTTGGTGCCTGGCGAATCGGCAGCCGGGGTCAGGCTGATGGTGCGTGCATTACCTTTTTTCGCGGCTAACTTGCCGTCTTTAACTTCATACTCCTGAAATGTCGCTTGCTTTTCAGTTCCGGGTGTTGAACTTGCAGGGAAGTACAAGATAAAAGCAGACCCATTTCCAAACAAATCAGGAGCTCCCATTGCCTGGTAGTACTTTATGCCCGAACTCAGACCGGCAGGAGTGTTACCATCGGCGACACGAGCTGAACCATTGCTCCCCGTGAAGGTTTTACCGTCATACTCAATGCTCGTACCTTTCCAGGCGGCTTGAGTTGGTGATGCCGAGGCATTCTTTGGTGTAATACTAATGTCGGTCGGGCCAGATTCGCGTGAACCATAACTACCACCACCATCGATGTTATAGATGGCATACTTCGCCTTTGTGGCTGTATCTGGCGAACTACCGTCAAAATAAATGACATATGCTTTACCAGCTCCAGAGAGAACATCCGTCACTTCCGTGCGGACATAGTATTTCGTACCCTTAGAAAGACTAGGTGGCTTTGCACCATCGGCAGTTTCTTCACTGAAGGTCTTGGAGTTGTAAGATACGTCCGACCCACTCCATCCAGCGTCAGCCGCATGGGCCGATGGAATGACGACAAGTACCCAAAGAAACGCCGCGATTATAGCAGAGAGGGCATAGGCTAAAATGCTTCGTAGAGGTGTACCCTCGTACGAAGGAAGCTTTTTCAGTTCCCACATAACATCATAATTTTAGCATTTTAAGACACTATTGTCAATGTTTTCGTGTGTTTTTTAGACTTGTTGTAGCGTATATAAAACACCTTATTATTAGGTAATTTCCGTACGTTACACCAAGATGGTGATTGTTGCAGAAAAGGTGAGAGTAGGGAGTAAGTGGCGACCAAAAACGGTCGCCACCTACTCAGGTTGGTTACTTGACTTCGAGAATCACCCAGCCGTACCAAGCGGCGTAGAGGAAGCAGGCGCCGAGCAGTGTAACGACCGGCCATATGGCAACGTCGCGCCACGTGCTCTTGACGGCCTGGTTGGCCTCCTTTTGCAGGTTGTCCGATTCAGCCTGATCATCCTTGAGGCCGTTTAGGACAGAGCTTGCATCGGCAGACTCCAGATCCCGCTCCTTGGACTTCTTGGTGGCCACTTCGAGGTCATCCTGTGCGTCCTTCTCCTCCTTCGAGGATTCCTCCTGCGAGGCTTTCGCCTCGTTGAAGTCATCCATTTCGGGAAGGTTTCGGACAGCTTCCTCGAGTTCAGCAAGCTGCTCCTCGAGGACTTCAGCCTCTCCGTTAAGAGTCCCGAGTTCTGCCTCCTTGACAGCCAGCTTGTCGGTGGCCATCTTCTTCAAGGTAGCATTTTTCTGGGTGTCGACCTCCCTCTGAAGCTTCTCGACCTCAGACTTGAGCTTCGAGATTGCCTTTGTGACATCCTCAAGCTCCGTCTTCTTGGCGTTGCGGTCGATCGTAGCTGGCTGCTCCTCAAGAGTTGCCTTTGCAGCCTCAAATACTTCGGTGCTGCGAAGGCGCTTCTCGCTGGCTGTATTGACGACCTCTGCGAGGTTGTCTTTTCGAGCCGTAGCTATGGCAGCCTTTTTAGCTGCCGCAACCTGCTCCGCATGAGCAGCTTTGATCTGATCCGACAAATCAACCGGCGAGTCAAGAGTTTCTTGAACCTCCGGGTCGGCTGCCTTGTAGTGGGTCAGGAGTATTGCTGCGTAGCCGTGCAGAGCGATTGCCACGACACCGAGGATCTTGAGACCCCACAACGCCTGGGCAATGCCCATTGAAGCCATGATGCGAAGGCCGATCGGGAAGAAGAAGATGATGATGATCGACGCGGCAATAATACCGAGCCGAAGACCGAACAGCTGGTCTCGCTTCCGAATAGCTAGGAAGGCAGGGTACGCCATAATGACGGCGTTGTAGATCCCTACAATCGTGGCGACAGCGGTAGGATAGGTAAATGCTCCCATCTCACCAGATGCCATGCCTGTAACGAACAGTGCAAACCAGACGATAAGTCCGGCGACGGCGACGAAGACAGGAAACGCGAAGCGCTTCGCCATCTCTGCCGCCTTTTCCATGGTTGCCCGTGCGAAGTGAGACTGCTCAGGAGCATTCTCACGTGCAACGACAACCTCTTGTCCTGGACGGGGGTTAGAATTGGTGGTCAAAAAGACCACCTCCTTTCGAAATCGGATTCCTTGTGAGTTACTTCACCTTTTCTGCGCTCTTAAGATACTCATCTTTACATAAATAAAGAGAATATCATTTTCAAAGAGCGTCTAAGGCGAAGTAGATTACTCAACCTTAAACATGTTGTTAATTATATATTATAATACCAATTTTGTCAATATGATGACGTGGTTTGTACGTCTGTTGTTAGTTCTTATGTATCACGGTATACTCGTAAGCAGTATGGCGGTTTACAAAGTACCACAGGATGTCGAGGCGGATGACAAACTCATCGGGCCATTTAGCTTTCGCCAGTTTGTCTATCTGATCATCGTGGCACTCTCGATTGCCGCAGCTTGGGGACTAGGACAGCTCTTTCTGCCACTTGTTGTCATTCCGCTACCGATTATTTTGCTATTTGGCGCCCTCGCGCTACCACTTCGAAAAGACCAGCCGATGGAAATATACATGGCGGCAATCGTATCATTCTATCTCAAACCTCGACGCCGCCTCTGGAAGCCCGACGGTCTTACGTCACTGATCGAAATCACCGTCCCGAAAGTAGTCGAGGTACAGCGTACAAAAGACTTATCACAAGGAGAAGCCGCCAGGCGTCTGTCATACCTTGCGAATGTTGTAGACAGCCAAGGCTGGTCAGTTCGCGGCGTAAGTGCGCCGACGCCAAATAGCCCAATGAATGTCGATGCCTACTATGCCGCTCAGCAAACCGAAGACATTCTCGATAACAATGCGCCTGTTTCACAAAATATCGACCACATGATCGACGAAGCCGATAATAGGCGTCGACAAGAAATGATCAATCGAATGCATCAAGCGCCAGTCGAGCCAGCAGTCACTCCGACAGCTCCGCAGCTCACCAATCCTTACGACACATTCCTATCTCAAACACCAGTTACAGCACCAACAGAGGATACGTTCGTCCCAATGCCAGCGCCACAGGCACCACAAGTAGCTGCCGATGACACATCTGTCCATTTCAATCCGTACCCGGCTGATATTCGCCAAACGGTCATTCAACCACTAGCGCAGCAGCCCGTAAAGCAACAGCCACCGGCCACAACACCACCTGCTACACCGCCCACGCCAAGCACTAGCGTCAAGCCTATATCACCTGATATAATAAACCTTGCAAATCAACACGACTTGTCGATTGAGACAATAGCCCGGGAGGCAAATCGCATCAAGCAGAAAGAGAAAGAGCTTTCTGAAGATGAGGTCGTTATCTCGCTTCGCTAATCGACAGCGTAATCTAGGAAAGAGTGGGAAGAGAAGTGCCGCCAAACAATCAAATGCCCCCAGCAGCTGGTCCAGCTCCACAAGGAAGTGGCGCTACTGCTCCTGCACCCGCCCAGCGCAATACGAACACAACGCAAAACAGCCTGCTTATCTCGGAGATCCGTGACGGTATGGCCGTTATGAGCGATGGGAGCTTCAGGGCCGTCGTCGCTTGCCAATCGATCAATTTTGACCTCATGAGTAGCCGCGAACGCGAAGGCGTTGAGTTTAGTTATCAAAACTTCTTGAACTCGCTTTACTTTCCGATTCAGATCTTCATTCGCTCGCAGCGCGTCGATATCGGCCCCTATATTGACCGTCTGGTGAATATCCGAAAAGCCCAAGACAATATGCTACTAAACGTTCTAATGGATGATTACATCAACTTTATCGATGTCCTCTCTCAGGAAGCCAATATCATGGACAAGAGCTTCTTTATTGTCGTACCGTATTTTCCAGGTGGTGATGCGGCAAATCTCGTCGAAGCGGGTAAGGGTTTCTTTGGTAAAATCTTTGCCAAGCCCGGCCAAGCTGTGACAAAAATCGATCAGGTCACCTACGAAAAATCAAAAGATGAGATAAAAAACCGCGTCGATTCTGTTATGAGTGGCCTGTTCCAGCTCGGTGTCAAAAGCGTCCAGCTGACCACTAAAGAGCTTGGTGAGCTCTATTACAATGTATACAACCCCGACACGGCCGTGCGCGAGCCGCTTGGTGACTTCGATAATGCAACAACCACATTCGTCAAAAAAGGACAGGGTGAGGCACCGCGGCCAAATCTCTCAGGAGGAGCACTGTAATGGCCAAGAAAAAACTTGATCCGATTGATATCGCCGCCCAACAACGAGCACGCGAGCAAGCCGAAGTAGAACAGGCGTTTCTTACAGGCATCAACACACTACGTGACCTTATCGCTCCAAGTAGCCTCGAAATTCATTCATCACATTTCCGTCTCGGTACAAAATACGGACGAACATTGTATGTATACGGGTACCCACGCCAAATTTACACCGGCTGGCTGAGTTCGATTATTAACATCGATGAAGTGCTCGATATCAGTATGTTTATTTATCCGGTCGAGAGCCAAGTTGTGCTTAATAACCTGCGCAAGAAGGTAACGCAACTCGAAGCCAGTATGTCGATCAACAGTGAAAAGGGAAAAACCCGCGACCCAGGCCTAGAAGCTGCTATTCAAGATGCTGAGGAGCTTCGTGACCAACTACAGGTTGGTGCCGAGCGCTTCTTCCGCTATGGCTTGTACGTCACCCTCTACGCCGACAGCCTCGACGAACTTAACTTCGTCCAACACAAAATCGAGACTATTTTTGGCCAACAGCTTATCTTTAGTAAGGTCGCCAGTAGTCAACAAGAGCAGGGCCTTAATAGCACCGTACCTCAGATGACCGACCAGCTGCAAATCCGCCGCAACATGAATACCGGCGCAATCAGCACCAGCTTCCCATTCACGAGCGCCGACCTTACAGATGGCAAAGGCGTGCTATATGGTATTAATATGCACAATAATGGCCTTGTTATCTTTGATCGTTTCTCACTTGAAAACGCCAATATGATCGTCTTTGCAAAATCTGGTGCAGGTAAGTCGTTTACGGTGAAGCTCGAAGCCCTGCGCTCGATGATGGTCGGGAGCGACGTGATTATTATCGACCCTGAAAACGAATACCAGAAGCTATCTGATGCTGTTGGCGGTAGTTATGTACGCCTTAGTCTCAATGCCGACACGCGCATTAATCCGTTCGATCTACCGCGTGTGATCGATAGTGACGAAGCCGATGATGCACTGCGCGCCAACCTCGTCACACTTCATGGACTTTTTCGCCTCATGCTTGGTGGTTCACAAATCGCTGCCAACGGCGTCGCCATGTCGGCGCTCACCCCAGCTGAAGAGGCCGATCTCGACCAGGCGCTCATCGATACCTATGCCCGTGCCGGTATCACGAGTGACCCACTGACACACAACTCACTACCGCCAACCATTAGCGACCTCTATGACACTTTACTCCATATGGGTGGCACTGGGCCGCAGCTAGCACAGCGTCTTCGCAAATACACAACCGGTACATTCGCCGGCATCTTCTCTCAACAGAGTAACATCGATATCAACAACCATATGGTTGTCTTCAATATCCGCGACCTTGAGGACGAGCTTCGTCCAGTTGCGATGTACATCGTACTCTCACATATCTGGAATATTGTTCGCACCGATCAACGAAAGCGCATGCTCATCGTCGATGAGGCATGGCAACTAATGAAGTATGACGACTCCGCGAACTTCCTGTTTAGCCTCGCAAAACGCGCGCGTAAATATTTCCTTGGCCTTACGACTATTACCCAGGACGTCGAAGACTTCATGGGAAGCAAGATGGGTCGCGCAATCGTTGCTAACTCTTCAATGCAACTTCTTTTGAAGCAATCTTCAAGTGCGGTTGATGTACTTTCGGATGTATTCAAGCTGACCGAGGAGGAGAAAAAACGTCTTGCCAACTTCCCGGTGGGACAAGGTCTGTTTTTCGCTGGCCAGAACCATGTTCACATTCAAATCGTTGGTAGCCAAACCGAGCAGCAGCTCATCACAACCAACCCTCAGCCAAGTGCACCAGCACCTCAACAGGCAGCACAGGTGAATACTGGTGGCTATGCCAATCCAAATGGAACTTTCTAGCGTATAGGAACGTAGTGTATTATAGTCTCGCAAAAGAAAACTTTCGTATCCTTTTCGCTCGACTGCAAGTGCTATAATAAGCAGTAGTTATGTCGACACTTACAGATAACGACAAAAAGTCAAAAATCGACAGAGGTTACGAACAGGGAAACGGATCATATGATCCGCAGTATTTTCATGATCTAGAACAACAAAGTGCATACGACCGCGACTTTAACAAGATCATTGATGACGAGGAAGCAGCAGGCGGCTGGGAAACTAAAGTAAGCGATAACAGCTTAAAGCAAAAAATAACTGGCAAAGCTTCTCTACTTAGGAGAAAGGGTCCGATGGCCCTTATTGTTGGCGTGCTACTCGGTGGCGGTGCCGGACTCACGTTCCTTCTTTCGCCAGGTATTGGCATTGTTCAATTCAAAGAAATTCTCACTAAAGACCTTAACGATCAGCTAGCTGCAATGGACATACGGCAGTATCACGTCTTTAAAGCAAAGCTTAAAACCATGAAGTCGACCTTCGGTATATGCAGCGGTGCAGTAAACATCCGATGTAAGTTTTCTAGTATGTCTGGTACTCAAATTAAGAAATTCCAAGACGCCAGCTTTGATGTAAAATGCGAAGGCGGCCAACCCTGTAAAACAGGACTCTTTAGCCGCAATAAGATTGAAAGCATCACCTTTCCAGATGATGCCGAAAAACTTACCGACCCAGGAAAATTCATCGATAAAGCGCGCTCAAGCACTACACATGCTTCGGCGCTGAATAAAGCATACAATCCTAAGTTTGCCGGGCTTACTGATTATGTAGCCACAAAATTCTTTAGCTCAAAAGGGCTATCAAAAAAGCCGATTTTTACCGATGGTGACGAAGAGAAAAATAGAGAGCGACTGCGCGAAACTGTAAAAAGTGGCTTCCAGGAAACTACCATCAATACTGAGGCAAATGACGATACCGACAAAGATGCTCGAGAAAAAGCCAGTAACGTAGACAGTGCATTTAAAGAAAGTGCAGATAAAGTAGCGCAAACAGGCGTGAAAGCTACGACAGGAGCGCTCACAGGCGCCGGAAAGGGAGTGGGTATTCTTGGAGCTGTTGATACATCATGCTCAGTCTGGCGTACAAGCGTTGCCATTGAGGCAGGTTCCAAGGGTATACGCGCACTCCAACTCGCGCGATTTGCCGTATCCTTCCTCTCGGTTGCCGATGCGATAAAAGCAGGAAAGGCAACTCCGGAACAAGTAGAATTTGTCGGCAACACCTATACGAGCACCGATACGAACAAAGAATTGACAAATCCAGACGGCAGCAAATCGCCAAACCCCTTCTATAAAAAGAGCGCCTTTGATTCACCCGGCTATAAAGTCGCAGCGTACAACGAAGCTCCGAAACTCACCGCACGCTCACAACAGTATACTATTGGTGGAACCGGTGGACTTCTTGGAGCACTGAGCGGAGTTAATGGAGCAATCTCCAGTCTTGGTAGCACACCTAAGACTACGTGCGGATTTGTACAAAATCCGCTCACTCGAATCGGAAGTGTAGTGGTTGGTATTTTCGCAGGTGTCGTATCTGGAGGTAGTTCATTGGTCCTGAGCATTAGCGCAAGCGCAGCACTTGGGATCGCACTTGGTATTGCCGAAGATGTCCTAGTGAACACACTGGCGGGTACGGTCGTTGATGATAACACCAAGGGAGTTGAAGCGGGCGATGCAATGTTTGCCGGTACTGCTGCAATCCTTGGCGGCGTAGCACAAGCACGTGGCCTCAGTCCGCTTAAGAAAAGTGGTATCAAAAGCTATACAACAGCGAGACAAGAGTCTGAGAATAAGATCGCTGCAATAGAAAAATATGAAGCCCAGGCTACACCATTTGATATCAACAACCAGTATACATTCGTTGGTTCACTTGCTCGAAATGTAAGCTCTATCACTTCGAGCTCTAATAGTGTGCTCGGTGGGCTTGGGTCTATTTTTTCTCAACCGCTTACGTCCATGAAAGCCTCAGCCTTAGCTGACACCTACAACCCGGAGCGATATGAGCGCTGCGATGATCAAACTTATAAATCAATGGAACTGGCGCCTGATGTCTTTTGTAATTTGCGATTCGGACTAACAGACGCCGAATTGGCCATGGAAACCGATACTGTTCTTGATTATATGATCATAAATAAGCATATAAGCGAAGAGACCGGCGCCCCAACGAGTACTGATTTTATAAATTATGTTAAATACTGTACTGGTGAACGAAAAGATCCAATCGGTAGTGCTAGCGAAGAAGATACGAGCGTGGCCGAGGATGTAAAAGAGGGTAGGGTTTGCTCCGACCAGGATTTAAAATACCAAAATTTCCGCGTCTACCTGCTCGATAAGTCTATCAGTGATGGTATGGATGATGAGCCAGAGCAAGTTACCCAAGAAGCAGAAGGAAGCGGAACGCCGACCGAGAATAATGGTGCCGGAGTCAATGATGGAGGCTGGGCATGGCCTGTTGATAAGGGCGTGAATGTTAGCCATCCATTTGGGTATAGTGCAGCATATGGCGGTGTTCACAACGGGCTCGACTTTCCGCTCAGTACAGGATCGCCGTTTTATGCCGTCCGTGATGGTGTAGTGACAAATGGACAGATCCTCGTCGAGGGGTGGTGTACTGTACCAAGTAGAATCGGAAGTATGCAGAACGAGGTAGTTGTAACCAGTCAGGTCAACGGACAAACATATATTTCAATATATGCCCACGTCAGTGAATTTAAAAAGAAAACCGGTGACGTCGTGAAGGCGGGTGACCTCATCGCGCTTACTGGCAATAGTGGCTGTTCGACAGGAGATCATGCACACCTATCGATCGGCCAAGGATCACGAGGTAACTTCATAGATCCGATACCTCTTATTACACAATAATCAAGGATACTGCCATGAAATTGAATAAAAAAGGAATTATCGCTCTCGCACTGTTAGTGGCTATTGTTGCCACAATCTTAGCGGCTACATTCAACACAAAAGGAGAGGTGACGGTCATGCTTGCTCCTGAAACTGCCGAATTGAAGATTGACGGCAAAGAGTCTATGCCAGTAAAAAGCAACCAAATAATATCCCTCAACCCTGGCGCATATATATTTCAATTCTCACGCGATGGATTTGCAAACCAAACCTCCCGAATCACAATTAGTAAGGGTGAAAAAAAGACCATCGACATCGTACTTACACCTCAAACCAAAGAGGCAAAAGAACTCATCGACAAAGACCCTCGCGCGGCGTCAATTATTAAACAAGCTCAAGATAAAAAGAACAGTGAACTTCTCGCAAAGCTACCAATAACGACGACTGGCTTCTCGATTGACTCATGTAGTTCAATAAAAAAACCCTCCGACACCACTCGTAAGGCAGTCTGTATCACCACACTAGCATCAGATGTTAATGATGCCGCGCTTCTCTACGCCCGCAACGCAGGCTATAGTAATGATCAATTTGAAATACTCATCGGGAGCAAGGATAAGAAATTAGTTATCGCCTCGCAGAACTATAAAGTCGAGTATTACGGCAATATAAGCTCGGCTAAAGTCCTCCTGGTTATAACACCGATGACTAACAGTACTGACCCTGCACAATTAACCGCAATAAAAGATCGCGCACTCTCAGATCTTCAGTCGCAAGGCTATAACACCTCGGACTACGCTATTTTCTACAGTAATAGTTTCCTCTCTCAATTTAACAGCGAAGTGCCCGAGCACGACCATAGTGAACACGCCCTGTCTCCAGGGCAATAAACGAGCAAAATGATATACTTTAAACACATGAATAAAACTTTGAAAAAAATATCTCTTCTTGGGATATTGTCGATTTTCACCCTGTCGGCAGTAACCCAGCCGGTATTTGCGGATGATATTCCATTTTTTTCGAGCAATGACGTCCTTTATTACAGCGAAAAGGGATGTACGGTTCAAAATCAAAGTGGCGACATAGCCGTTGTTGGCAATGACAACGCCGAGAAGATTTTTAAATTCCTTACCTCAGCCAGCTTCAAAGGCACAGGAGATAAACCTTTCAACGCGGTTCAGGCGGCTGGAGCACTAGGAAACTTCCAGCAAGAATCCGGTATGGATCCAGGCGCTATAGAGGGTGGCGCACCCAACTCTTATCCTGGCGATGGACATGGACTTGCTCAATGGTCCTATAACGTAAGTGGCGGTGCACGTGTCAGTGAAGGTAGGCGAGGAATTTTATTTGAACTCGCAAAGAGTGAAGGCAAAGAATGGTCCGACCTAAGTCTTCAACTGAAGATGATTCAAAATGAGCTCAATGACGTCGGTAGTACCGAGGGCTCACGACTCCTTAATGACTTTCCGGAATTTGCTACCGTATCCGACCCTGCTAAGGCTTCGTACTTATTCATGCAATCATACGAGCGTGCAGGCACGCCTGTGCAAGAAAAACGCGACAGCGCTGCTAAAGCGTACTATGAAAAGTTTAAAAATCTTGCACCAGACCCAGCATCGACATCAGCCTCAACTAGCGGGGGTGCATGTACTGGTGGAGGTAGTGGCCTCACAGCCTTCATGGGCAGTGACTTTACGATATACAACCAGTGCCAGTACCCACCATATGGTGGATCATGGGGAACGACACTAAACACTCTCGGTCAGACCGCCTGCTCAACTGCCTGCGGCCCAACCTCACTTGCTATGGCGGTAAAAAATATGACTGGACAAAATATCACTCCAAAAGAAACTATTGAATATTACAACCAACAAAAACTCTGGAAAGAAGGTGGCTCGTGGGTAGAAGGCCTAAACTCCGGCGCAGACCACTGGGGATTGCGGACAGAAAGCTTCGACACCAAGGACATAAACGCCTACAAGAGTGTTTTCGATAAAGGCGGCCTCGTGATCGTCGCTGGATATGGCGCCTCACCGTTCATGTCACAAGGTCACTATATCCTCATTCGCGGCATCACCGACGAAGGTAAATTCCGCATCGGCGACCCGGGACAGGGAGTTAATACAAATGGCACACCAGAAAAACCCTTAGATTGGGATACTGCCCCAATTGTCAGTAACTCAGTAGCAGCCGGCAGTGTTGCTATCTATAAAAAATAGGAGAACAGCATGAATAATCGTCAAAAAATAACAATCGCCATTATAGTATTCGTCATTTTGTCTATTGCCACTATAATCATTGCCGTTATTCAACAAAATTCCAAGCAACAGGCCAACCAGGACACCTCGAAGACCTACACTGATCCAGGTTCGGGCGAAACAGTTATCGAAAATGACAATGGCCCAACCACAGCTTCCGGAGAGGCACCAACGACGCCAATATTCCTTGGATTCTCTCAACTCACCAGCCGAGGCTTATCGGTTGATCAAGTCGAGCTTATAAAAGCCTCTCTCTCGGCCTATTCGTCGAAGCAAACCGACCAGTTTAAGGAAGTCAGCCTAACCATCTCAACGATCAACCGACTCCAGCCAGCCGACGATAATGCACCGGATGCGCTTGAATTTTCTATAAAAACAAACCGAACTAATGACTATTTTGTCCACGTGGAGTACACGAGCATTTCATCCATCACCACAAAGCTATTCACAAGCGATAAAACAACATTACTATTTACTCAGTAGCAGACGTACTTCTTTCGCCTCAGGATAATCTTTCTTATGACTATTGGTCGTTGCAATAAGAAGCTGCACATCCTTAAGGTTATTTAAAATCAGGGCCGATTGTCGCTTTTCATCGAGCTCACTAAATACATCGTCGAGCAGTACGATCGGCTTAATCCCGGTAATTTTTTCAATGATATCTACTTCCAAAAACTTAAGTGCCAACACGATACTTCGCACTTCACCCCGTGATGCAACCGAGAGGGCAGGTGTGTCATTATAGCGAAAAATAACATCATGGCGATGCGGGCCGCTGCTCGTGTAACCAAGAATTTTATCTCGTTCACTGTGACTATGGAGCTCGGCCAATAGCTTTTGTTTAATTGAGCCAATCGCCGTATGTGAATAATGCACCGTAACCGTATCCTTCGACTGAGCGATATCATTGTAAGCATCATTCAGATGGCTATTAATCTCTTCAATGAAGCGAATACGCTGCTCGATAATATAGGCACCGTACTCACTTAATGCGATATTCCATACAAATAACTCATCGTGCGTTGTATGAGCTTTTTTAAGCAGATTATTCCGCTGCTTGAGTGCTCGTTCGTATTTGCGAAGTGCTGGCCCGTAGAGCGGGTCTAACTGGCTAATAAGACGGTCAATAAACTGACGACGACGAGTTGGCGAGCCATGCAGGAGCCGAAGGTCATCGGGTTCAAATAGTACGACGGGGTATTTATACTTTATCCCGAGCCGATAGCTTGTTTTTTCATCAACAATAAATTGCTTCCGGCCCGTCTGACGGGTAGAGTCAAATTTGACCGTGCGCGTCGAACTATCGTCAAACCCAATATCAATGCGCCACCATGGTTGATCCGTCCGTAGCACATCGCTATCCGAACCCTTAAACGATGAGCCTTGCAGGGCTATGTAGACCGCTTCAATAAGCGATGTCTTACCACTTCCATTCTGCCCAGTAATAAGCGTGACTTGCGGCGACACATCAAGCAAAAACTGTTCATGAGTACGAATATTCTGAACGCGAAGTGATGTGATGTGCGCCATGCTCTTAGGCCTAGCTCTTTAGCGGCATGATAATGTGCAGGTATTGTACGTCTTTTTCAACAGCCGTGAGCACACAAGGGGCGAGCTTCCCACTAAAGCGAAACGTCACTGTATCACCATCAACCACGCTCAGCGCTTCACTTAGATAGCGAGAGTTGAGCGTTACTTGTCCGTCGCCAGTTACTTCGGCTGGTGATTCTGAAGTGTTCTCACCAAGCTGCGATGCAATCGAGTGAATCGACATCGTTTTCTTTTCGCTATCGGCCGTAAGTGTCACACTTCCGCCGGATTCACGGGCAAACAGCCCGGCAATCTTGGTAATACGAACAAAATCAGACTTTTCAAGCGTAATCGATGTTTCTGATGATGCCGGGATAAGCTGACGATAGTCGGGGAAGTTGCCGTCAATTAAACGGCTTGTAATTTCAGCTTCACCAGCGCGGAAACGCACTTGTGTTTCATCGAACAAGATCTCCACCTCATCAACATCATCACTCACCGTGCGCAGTACTTCCTGAAGGCTAGTGGTTGGCACGATAGCCGACACATCACTAGTCGTCTCTACGAGTCGGCGTTCACTTAGGCGATAGCCATCAGTGGCAGCCAGATACAAAAAGCCTTCGTGTGAGTGCCAGTACACACCTGTAAGCACCGGCCGAGTCGCATCGGTGCTACTTGTAATGATTGTCTGGCTAACGGCTTGTTTGAAATCATCCGACTTGATGCTGTATTGAATCGAGGATGTTTCATCGATAGTTGGTAGTTCAGGGAAATCATCGGCCACAACGCCGTTAATCGTCGAGCTATAACTACCGGCTTTAATATGAAGATGGTCGTTTTCAACTTTTAGTTCAACCGTTCCTTTAGGTAGACTTGAGATAAATTCGCTAACAAGACGAGCAGGAATAGTGATTGCGCCTGGTTTGGCGATTTTTGCACCAATATGTTGGGTTGTTGCAATTTCAAGGTTTGTCGCTGCAACAAGTAAACGATTACTATCGGTTCGTAAAAGAATATTACTAAGAATAGGTAATTGTGTTTTACTACTGGCTACTCGACCAACGGCACTTAGTGCTTTTGCGAGGTTTTCCTGGGTAACTGTAAGTTCCATTATTGTTATTACCTTTCTTTTAATTTTCCTTTAGTGGTTGTAATAATAGGTGCTGTGGAAACTGGGTAAAAAATGTATTCATTAGGGGTGGAAAGCTTGATATCGGTGTGGATAAGTGAGTGGGTAAGTTTTGTATAAATGTGCGGATAAGTTGTGGTTGTGCCCATGGGCTGGAGTGTTCTACTAAGCCTATGTACATACCTGTGGATTGCTGTGCACTAGTTATCCCAGGGTCTTTTCGCAGGTTATGCGCAGGTTTTACACAGGTTTTTTTCGCATATTTAAGCATATAGTTTCTCCCGAATTTCGGCGACCTGTGTACGGATGAGATAATCAAGCTTGATAGCTTTTTCTATTTTTTCAACCGAGTGAATTGCAGTTGTATGGTCTTTGCGCCCAAGTTCACCGGCAATCTTTGGAAAGCTAAGGTGAAGTTCGCTACGAAGCAAGTACATGGCAATCTGACGTGGCACGACAATATGTTTGTCGCGTTTAGCGCTGCAGACTTCACTGACATCAAGCTGGAAGTGCTTGGCGGTTCTATCGATGATTTGTTTTGGCGTGAGGTGTTGCGGACGAGATTGGCGCACATTGCCAATGAGGCCCTCGGCAGTTGACACGTCAGGCTCAACGCCGCGCATTTCAGCGTAGGCGAGGAGCTGGTTGAGTGCACCCTCAAGCTCACGGATGTTGGTCTTGATATTGTTAGCGAGGTATTCAATCGTGTCACGACTCAGTTCAACACCAGAAAGTGATGCTTTAGTTTCGATGATGACACAACGTGTTTCGAAGTCTGGCATCTGAATATCGATTGCCATGCCCATCTCGAAGCGACTGCGGAGGCGCTCAGTAAGAGTGGGGATGCTCTTTGGTGGCTTATCGCTGCTGATGATAATTTGCTTATTGTTTTGATGAAGGTCGTTAAAAGTGTGGAAGAATTCTTCTTGAGTCTTCTCCTTACCGGCAATAAACTGCAAATCATCGACAATAAGTACGTCAACGTTACGATATTTATCTGAAAAGCCTTTTTTCTTGAAACGAATACTCTCAAGGAATTCTTTCACGAATGTTTCTGAGCTGACATATAGTATGCGAGCGTCTGGCTGCTTGGCAATAATCTCATTACCTACAGCTTGCATAAGGTGGGTTTTACCAAGACCGACGCCACCATAAAGGAAAAGTGGGTTGTATTTTGTTCCTGGATTGCTGGCGACTGCTTGGCAGGCGGTGTAGGCGAGGTCATTACTTGAGCCAACCACAAAGTTTGAGAAGCGGTAACGGGGGTTAAGTCCGCCAGCATTGAGTGGTGAAGTGGTGACTGGAGCCGAGCTAGAACCGCGCGGGCGACTCACTAGTTCTTCGACAGCATCGCTTGTGGTGGTCTTATTAGTCGAGGTTGTTTCGCGATTAACTGCAGTTCGTTTGCCCGAGGTCTGTACTTTGTAGGTAATCTTTTCTGGAGTTACGCCATTTTTCTCTAGGATAGAGCGGATCTGAGAATTAAACTTTACCTCGAATTGTCGCTGCGCAAAGATGTTTGGCACGGCGATAGTGATATGTGAGCCGGTATTATCGATAAGTTCCGTGTTCTTAAACCATGTCGTGAAGGCAGCGTGTGAAACCGAGAGTTCAATCTCGCCCAAAACACTTTGCCATAACGCATGATCCATACGGAAAAATCCCCCTGTCGACGCTTTGGCCAACTCACATTATTTCTACGCTCAACTATACGGTATAAAAAAGTTTTCCACAACCGCCAGAGTGTGAGAAAGGTCACATCTTATAGGGGTATCATTTATCCACAATCCAACACCACCTCTGTTAATGTGTGGATAAGTGTGTGGATAGTGGGGAAAAGTTTTACATACTACATAACGTGACGGCGACACAGGCAAGTACTTACGCTTGTATAAATAGATAATAAAGGCTAGAATAGTACAGATATGCCAAAGCGAACACACCAACCACATACTCGTCACCGCGCCCGCACACACGGCTTTCGTGCTCGCATTGCGACCAAAGCTGGCCGCGCAGTGATCAAGCGACGCCGTATTAAAGGCCGCGCTCAACTTACTGTCTAAATAAAGACATAAGACAATAAAAACAGCTATTTCCTCGGAAGTAGCTGTTTTTACGTGTAACAGAGGTGCTACAATGAGTGTAGTATGCTCACAATTCACCATCGTTTTCATGGCCACGGAAGCCTGAGGTATGTCTATAAAAACGGCGAAGCGATTCGCTCTCGTTTGGTGACGCTTAAATATATCGTCAATCCGCATCGTGGACACTCGCGATTTGCTGTCGTGATCAGTAAAAAGGTGTTAAAAAGCGCCGTTCGTCGCAACCGTGTACGCCGACGTGTCTACGAGGTGATTCGCTTGGAATTGCCAAAGCTTCGACCTGCCCACGATATGGCACTTATGATTTTCAACAGCGAAGTCGAGTCGATGCCGTACGATGAGCTTACTGCGCTTATCCAGCAGTTATTCGAGCAGGCTAATCTCTACGAAAAATAGCCAAAACTCAACCTTTACGAACCCTTAAAGGCTTACTGACATATCGACAGTGTGGAGGCATAGCCTCTGTTTGCTTGCACGTGGTATAATAAAAGCTAAATATAGGTTTCTATTAAGAGGTAAAACGTGAATATTTTTGACATTATTGTTGTGCAGCCAATCTTTAACCTGCTGATCGGGATCTACTCGCTGATCCCAGGTGGTGATTTTGGCGTTAGCTTGATCATCTTTACGATCATCGTGCGTTTTGCACTTTTCCCGCTGACAAAGAGTATGCTTCACCAGACAAAGGCAATGCGCAAACTCCAGCCTGAACTTGTGAAGATTAAGAAACGCACCAAGGGCAATAAGCAACTTGAGAGTATGCAGATGATGGAGCTGTACAAGAAACACGGCGTTAATCCGTTTCGCTCAATCGGCATTCTTCTTATTCAGCTACCTATCTTCATTGCGCTTTTCCATGTCATTCAGATTTTCACGAACCACATTAATGATATCGGTAAGTATACCTATGACTTCATGGAAACGTTAGCACCGATTAGGGCAATTATTTCTAACCCGTCATCGTTCAATGAACAGTTCCTTGGTTTTATTGATCTTACAAAGACAGCCTTTAGCAACGGTACGGTGAGCATTCCACTTATCCTCCTTGCTGCAATCGCCGCGATTACACAGTACATCATGAGCAAGCAGACGATGCCTCACGACCCAAGCAAGAAGCGTCTTCGCGATATCATGGCCGAAGCGGCTGAAGGTAAGCAGGCTGATCAATCAGAAATGAACGCCATCGTCATGGGTAAGATGATGAAAGTCCTTCCATTTATTATGTTCTTTATCATGGTGACTGTGCCGGGCGCGCTTGCACTCTACTATGCGACATCAAACGTTGTTGCAGTGATCCAACAGCACTTCCTCTTGAAGAAAGATGAAGAAGAGCTTGAAGAGATTGCCGATGAGGTGTCAACGGCACCTACGAAGAAGGCGACCGCCAAAGCGCGCGCCAAGCAAGCAGTTGAGGCTAAGACATCACCATCGCCTAAAGCTACAGGAACGACCATTACGCGTATTAAGGCGAAAGACACGAGGAAATAATCATGGATAAGCAGGCGTCTGTCAATTACGCAAAAAAATATCTTGAAGATCTTTTATCTTTCTTCGGAGTTAACTTAGCTGTTGAGGCAACTTGCGATGAGGACGTCATTGAACTTACTGTGCCGACGAGTGAATACAACAGCTTGCTCATTGGGCGCAATGCCGAGACGCTTCGCAGTCTCCAGTTTCTCGTATCAACCACCCTTCGTAATAAAGAAGCTGAAGTGATGCGTGTAAATATCGATATCGCTGATTACAAAAAGATTCGTGCTGAAAAAGTTGCTAAGCAGGCTCGTGAGTGGATCGAAGAAGTTCGCCGTACGGGTGACTCATACGTTGGCGATCTAAGCGCCGCTGATCGTCGTATCGTCCATCACGTTGCAAGCGAATACGATGACGTTCGTACCTTCTCCGAAGGTGAAGGCCGCGACCGCCGGATCATTATTGCTCAAAAAAGTTCATAGCAGAACTAAAGGCCGCTGCCGCCGCTCGACCAATACCCCCAGCCTCTGCCGACACGGTTTGTATCGGGGTTGGGGTTTGATTGCTCTACTGATGGAAGTGATGTGCCGGTAGGGACAAGCCGGACTATTTTGTAGTTGGTACCATTGGATGCCCATATGTACGCGTAGTAGCCGCCAATTCCATCATTTGGTATGGTGGGAGATTTTGCTATGTAGGTAGGCACAAGGCCCGGGATAGCGAGGGTTGAGCCACTTACATTGCCACTAGTCGTACCGCTATAGGGATAGTAGCCATTATCCGCATAGTATAACTGAATCGCCTTATTGAGAGAGTTGATATCTTGTTGTATTGCGCTATACCGGCCCCTCTCCTGGATGCTGTTGTATGCAACGATAGTAATAGCGGCAAGAATACCAATGATCACAATAACAATCAAAAGCTCGACAATCGTAAAGCCTGATTGGTTTTTATATTTTACCCACATGTATAGCTTAAAGTATAAAGCATAAGCAATAGACGGTCAAAATAGAAGCTGTTTAAATACGGTTGTGCATGGAAGGGATGATTCTAAGCAGCCTAGCGTTGTTTGAAGACAATTCGTGAGTAGAGGATGTAGTTCCAAATGAGTGATGCTATAGTGGCGATGAGTTTTGCGATAAGTAGCGTTATCGTATCGTCGAGGGAGGTTGTCGAGAGCAGTTGGGAGACGGCGGTAATAATAAGAGGCTGAATAGCCCAGAGTCCAGTCAAGGTAACGACAATAAAACTGATGAATTCATGTTTTGCATTGCCACTTTTTGCCTTGAAGGTGAACGTCTTGTTCGCAAAGAAGCTAAAGATGAATGATATCGATGTCGAGACGTAATTCGCGGGAATCTTATCGACACCAAGTGCAGTTAAGCCAAAGAGAATACCAAAATCAAGGGCGGTGTTGAATCCACCGACGAGCGCAAAACGAAACTTTTCAGCGTGCTGCTGTAGGAGGCTTTTCATTATTTATTGGTTTTCTTCTTCGAGGCGCCGTGGTGATATTCTTCGATGAAATAGAGCGGTCGCTGTTTGCTCTCGTTAAAGATTCGTCCGATGTATTCGCCAATCACGCCGAGTGAGAGAAGCTGGACGCCGCCCAGAAAGAGAATGACAGCCATCATTGATGGGTAGCCTGCGAGGTCGGTACCGTGAGCGATGGTACGAACGACGAGGTAAATAATATAGACAAAGGCGGCGAGTGATACGAGAATGCCAAGCACTGACGAAATACGCAGTGGTGCGGTCGTAAATGAGGTGATGCCGTCGATAGCTAAGTTTATAAGCTTGAAGTAATTCCACTTCGTTTCACCAGCCGCACGTGGGTTGCGGTCGTATTCAATCTCTTTCTTTTTGTAGCCAATCCAGCTAAACATCCCCTTGGTGTAGCGCTGAGACTCGCGGAACTGAACCAACGCTTCGATACAGCGCCTATCGAGCAGGCGGAAATCACCGGTGTCGCGCTGAATCGGTATGCTTGTCGACTTTTGCAGGAGCTTATAGAATAGCTCAGATGTGGCTTTTTTAAACCACGTTTCGCCGGCGCGGCTTTTGCGCTTAGCGTAGACATCATCATAGCCCTCTTCCCAAAGTTCAATCATCTTTGGAATGAGTTCTGGTGGATCCTGAAGGTCAGCATCGATAATCACAACAGCATCGGTCTTTACATTATCAAGTCCTGCAATCATCGCGATCTCTTTGCCAAAGTTTCGTGACAGATTGATATAACTAATGCGGGTGTCCTTCGTGGCATAATCTTTGATGATCTCAAGCGTCTTGTCGCGGCTGCCATCATTTATGAATAGGAACTCAAATGAATAGCGTGAGTTGTCGTGAGCGAGCTTACCGAGGCGTTCAAGAAGGGGTGCGAGGACCTCTTGTTCGTTGTAAGCGGGGATAAGAATGGTAATTGTTTTCATCTGGTACGATTATATCATTTTACCGAAGCGATAAGCTCGGAGATGCTTGTACTAACGACGACACCCGCGTGAGCAAGGGCTTGTGATTTCGCTGAGGCGGATTCATTTTCACTCCCCAATATAGCCCCGGCATGGCCAAGTTGAACCCCAGGAGGGGCGGCGTGGCCTGTGATGTAGCCATAAACAGGCTTGGTAACGTGTGTACGTATGTAGTCTGCAGCGACAAGTTCATCAGTGCCGCCAATTTCGCCGATCATGACGATGTGTGTCACGGCGGGATCTTCCTCAAAAAGTTGTAAGCACCCTGCAAAGTTAGTGCCGCGCACCGGGTCACCACCGATACCGATCACATAGCGTTGGCCTATGCCGCGCCTACTAAGGCCTGCTGTCAGTTCGTAGGTGAGAGTGCCAGATCGGCTAACAACACCAGCTGAGCCAACTAGTCCCATGTTGGCGGGTATAATGCCAAGTGTCTGGATGCCCGGTAGGAGTATGCCTGGGGAGTTCGGCCCGATTAACGTACTCTTCTTCCCTCTCATATGTTGATTTATGTACAACATATCATGAATTGGTACACCTTCGGTAATGCAAATAATAAGCGGCACATCAGCATCAACCGCCTCGATGACCGCTGTTTTTACAAATGGTGCTGGTACGAATATGACACTGATATCAACTCTGAAATTCTCTTGGATGTCTTTAATAGAAGCATATACAGGTACTGTATCGACGGTGACTCCAGCCTTAGAGGGAGAGGTTCCAGCAACAATATGCGCACCGGCTGCGCGCATACGAGCAGTATGGAATGAACCGTGCGTGCCAGTGATGCCTTGTACGATAACATTCTTCCCTTCAAGGATTGCCTTATCCATTGGTTACCTCCTTGGCTTTTGCGATACATTCTTCGAGGGTGAGTAGTAGTGGTATGTGCGCGGTCAGTAAGATATCGGCAGCCTGTTCGTAGTTGGTGCCAGCAAGGCGAATAAATAGGGGTGGGAGGGTATCGATTTTCTCTCGGGCAGCTACGATAGCACGCGCTACTTCATCGCAACGAGTGATGCCAGCAAATATATTGATTACGATTGCCTGAATATTTGGAAATGTCACAATCTGCTCAAATGCCGCGAGTACCGTTGCCTCTGAAGCACCGCCACCGATGTCGAGAAAGTTTGCAGGTGCCATACCGCCAGCTACGACGGCATCGACAGTTGCCATAGCGAGTCCGGCGCCATTGGCGATTGTCGCGACGGTGCCACCCTCGTTCAGTGTAACGAAATTCGTCTCTTGGATCGTTTCTTCAAATTGCCAGTCTGGGTGGCGAAATGCCGCGGCGTCATCAAGCTCGATTTTGGCATCACCACAGACGAGTCTATCGTCATTAGTGTAGATAAGAGGGTTTATCTCAATGAGAGTTACATCATTTTTTATAAAGCAATCATACAGCCTTTTAGTCATATCCTGCAGAATGAAGCTTTGATCTTCGCGGCCAAGGTACTCGGCTAGTTGTTCGCCGACGATAGTGCTATTTATCCCTGTTAGTTCAAGCCGCAAGAAATCCGCTGTATTGTTATCTTCTACTTCCATGCCGCCATCTATATGTGCGACTAATTCAACGTAGCCTAGTGACTGGTTGATTACGAGTGATAAATAGTACTCATGTTGAATAGCTAGTTTTTCTTCGGCAAGTATTTTTGACGGCAAGTAGCCTTTAATCGGTAGGTTGAAAAGTTCATCCACTATCTGTTTAAAATCTGCGGCTGATTCAGCAACCTTAATGCCGCCAAGCTTTCCGCGTCCGCCAACTGGAACTTGAGATTTTAAGACGCACGGAAGCGAAGCGGTTATTGCCGCATTCTTTTTAATAATTGTCGAAGTTGGCACGAGAAGACCGGCTTGTCGCAGGATGCTTTTTGCTTCGTATTCAAGTAATTTCATTTCTTATATATCACCCATCCATTGGTACTTGTGAGGACTCTGTATCCATTGTCTCTTGCATTCATTATAGCGCCGTCAAGCGCGGTCGACTGATCTAACTCGTTTGATATGAGTATGTATGCACATTTCCAATCAGGAATGCTGCTATCGAATCCTATCAAGGTAAGATCGTGTTTGCCAAGGTGTGGTGCAATATGGTTTGTTGTGCAGATTGACGCATCTTCAGGCAGGGTACCTAGTATTTCGTACCCTGATTGTGTATGCGCCGATAGGCTGTAATTGGATGGTATGAAGATAAAATTCATTGGTGATACGGCAAACAGTACAACGGCTATGATCGCTACTGTTGAACTTGCTAATTTCGAGACTAGAGGCATATTAATTTTCTTGAACAGTTTTAGTTTGCTTAGTCTATGTAAGCTATCAGCAACGGCCATCACTAGTATTGGCGTTAGTGTTGCACCGTAGTGAAAATGGAATTGCCAGTAGTTTTCGTTAGAGGAAAGAAATCGTTCGAGAACGAGAGGAGCTGCCAGCAGTAATAAGGGCGATAATAGAGGTAGACCTAGAAAAACACCAAATGTTTTAGCAAGGGTTAATAGTTTTACGATAGGCAGGAAGAGGAGAGAAAAAGCAAAGAGAGGGTTTTTGAGTATAGCAATGAGTGATGAGGGAAGGTCGGGTCCTAGCTGATCGTAGGTCCAATAGTTAAATACACCATTTCCTCCGGCAAAGTACGGGATGAATAGTTTTGTCGCCAAGAAGAACCAAGCCAGTCCTAAGACAAGTACGATGATACCCTGTTTGTATTGCCTCATTAAGAGGAGATACAAACCGAAGAAGGTGACTAGAATCGACATGTCCTCTTTCACGAGAAGCAGCAGACCGATGACAATATAGAACCAAATCCATGATTTTCGCTCTATCAGATAAATAGCCCACGCAATCAGCGGGATTGCAAAGGCGATTTCGTGAAAATCAAAATAAATAGCTCGAAGTAAGGCGGCGTTGAAGATAAATGCAATAATTAACCAAAGTGCTGAAACGGTGCCGAGCTTATTTTTTGAGTAAAGATAGATCGGTAGACCTGCGGAGATGACGAGAAATGCTTGTGCAACGAGTAGGCTGATCGGTGTATCGAATAGCCAATAGAGGGGTGCTAACAATATGAGTATAGGGTGAAAATGATCACCAAGAAGGTTTTCGAATCCACGAAAACTACTAGCGGGCGCCATGAAATCGCTATAGTGCCGGACGGCCTGGTCGAAAATGACGAGATCAAATCCAGTACTATTGAAGTGGAGATGCTTGCTGATTGATATAAGTAGATAGATTACGACACCTAAGCAACATATCAGAGTGAATTGCCAATTACTTTTTACCCAATAACTGAGTGTGTTTAGTGTCTGTTTCATATATTCAATACTATCAGGGCTATAAGGCGTTTACTTACGAGAAAAGATATTAATGAGTTTATGTAAACCGGTTTTCCCTGGTGGCAAATCATCCCAGAGAATGCTCTTTATATACGTACTTGCTACTCGTTTACTTTTTTGAATAGTATGGCGCTGCCGAAGAGCTGCAGGTAGCAGTACGATACTTTTAAAGAGACCTTTAGTCGCTGGCCAACCGTTACCTCGCCTAATTGAGTTTAAATAAAGAAGCGTGTATATAAGAAAAAAACGAGTGCCAATGGAAAAAAGCAGTTCTTGCGGGACATTCTTCCAAAAGAGCAAAGGAAGATTCTTGAATGTTTGGACAACCGTGAACCCAGGTATCTTTTTACTGCTGGCACCTTGCTTATGGTAGGCAATCGCTGCGTTAGTATAGGCAACTTTATAGCCGGCAAGTTGGGCGCGGAAGCTTACGTCGACATCTTCGTAGTACGCAAAGAAATCTTCATCGAATAAGCCTATGTCCTTAAAGAGAGTGGTTTTATAAAGAGTTGCGCCACCACTTGCACCGAAGACGAGACTGTCGTTAGGGGTATCGTTTCGCTTATCTGACCTACTGCGAGGGAAAGGCATGCCCCATTTCGAATACCAATCGCCAGTGGTGTCGATGGTTTTGCCATCCTCATGTAGAAGTAGGCCAGTTGCAGCACCTAACTCATCTGAAGATTCCAGCGTTGTTACGAGTGACTCAAGCCAGTGCCTATCCGCAACTGCGTCATTATTGAATAGCGCGATATGGTCGAAGTTATTGTCGATTGCCCAAGTGATGCCTGTGTTAACACCTCCTGCAAAACCTTTGTTTACTTCGTTGCGCAGCAGGGTGACTTTGTTCTGGTGGTCCTGTGTATATTTTTCTAATACCTCAACAGAGCTATCTTTCGATCCATTATCAATAACAACAATTGAAGCGTTTTTATATGACTGTGCGAGCAGCGAGTCAAGACAGGCTATCGTATCTTCAATTCCGTTCCAGTTCAGTACAACGATGGCTACTCTGTTCATAATCGTATATCTATCTTATAATTAATCACATACTTATGAAACTATCTAATATATTTAATAGGCGAAATCGTATTCTTTTACGTGAGCTCGTTGTTACAGATTTTAAACTTCGCTATCAAGGTTCGGCCCTAGGTTATGTATGGGCGCTACTAAAGCCGCTCATGTTATTTGTGATCATGTATATTGTTTTTGTGCATTTTTTACGCTTTGGTCAGGGTATAGATCACTTTGCAGTGACCTTGTTGCTCGGTATCGTATTGTGGACGTTCTTTGGCGAGGCAACAAATCAGGGCATGCAAGCAATTGTAAGTCGTGGGGATCTAATTCGTAAGATTAATTTCCCTAAATATATTATCGTTATATCCGGCACGCTTTCGGCG
>JALDYI010000003.1:0-84539 GCA_032154105.1 Candidatus Saccharimonadota bacterium | reverse complement strand
ACATCGGCGAGTGGATAGTGTTAGTTCGCAAGGCCACGGGGCCCGACACACAGCTCAATATAGAAGGGCTGGTGCGGACTTACCCAAGGTGCTGAAAAGTTACGTTCCAGGAGCCTTAAGGTACCGCTTCCTTGCCATTCATTTGGTATGTTGAATGCCGAGTCCTTTGTGCCGGGTAGAGGGTATGTTTTGCCACTCGTTGGATCTGTTCCGTGTGCGAAGTGGAAGATACCCGATTTGATTGAGAGGGGTGCATGGCTTACCGTGATACTTGAGCCTGCCGCGGTCGAAGGGCTGTATTCGTCGAAAATGGTGGCACTCTCAATGAGAGTTCCATTCCATTCGCGCGCGCCGTTCAGTCCCTCGACAATGTTGTCGGTTAGTCCAACCGGGACTGAGATCAGTGTTGGGTCGCACTTTATGATGTTGCCCTCCACGATAATGCCGTTCAGTTCACCGATTGCCTGGTGGGCGTCGACGGTTTGAGTCGCTGTTGCTGTGGGCGTTGCGTAAGCGATCCCGTTACTGGTCGCTTGATGTGTAGCGGTTGCGACTGGTTGCGACGTAGGGATACTGCATCCAGCTAGAACAACGAGGCAAGCTGCAAGGGCAGTAAGCCATGCAAAGCGTTTCATCACTTTACCTTTCTATTAACGAACAGTACACTATGTACCACTATATTTATTATAGCATAATTGTAAGGAAATTGCAATATCGTATACTAGATAGGAATGATAACGGTACTAACTGGTGAAAATAGTTTTGAGCTTGAGAGGGCGCTACGCAAGATCGTCGCTACGTTTGATGGTGTGGCCGAGCGAATCGATGGCAGCGAATTGGAGCTCAAGCAGCTACCCGATCTTCTGATGGGCGGGACGCTATTTGCGACCCAGCGTCTTGTGGTGATAAAGGCATTGTCTGACAATAAGACAATCTGGCCAGTGCTGAGCGACTGGCTGGCGCGAGTGTCTGACGATGTTCAGCTTGTGCTAGTTGAACCCAAGCCCGATAAGCGTACAAAGACGTATAAAGACATAGTAAAGGTGGCGAAAGTTGAAGAGTTTAAGCCGTGGGGCGAACGCGACGGCATGCTAGCTGAAAAGTGGGCTCAGGCTGAGGCCAAGACACTTGGCCTGTCGCTTGAGGCTAGTAATGCTCGCTTGGTGGTTGCGCGGGTTGGGGTTGATCAGTGGGCGATATACCGCGCCCTAGAAAAACTATCGGTTCTCGATGAGGTAACTTCTGAGATTATTCAGGATGTTGTCGAGCTGAGTCCAACTGAAAATGTCTTTAACTTGTTTGAAACGGCACTTCGTGGTGATTCAAAGAGTGTCATGCACATGATAGCTACACTTGAGCTTACAGAAGATCCGTACCGGGTATTTGGACTACTGTCAGGGCAGGCGGTGCAGCTGCTTGCGCTTACGGTTGGCGACAAGCCGAGTGCTGAGATCGCAAAAGATATCGGCGCACATCCGTATGCCGTATCAAAGTTAGGCTCACATGCAAAGCGACTTGGCGAGGCAGGGAACAGAAAGGTAATTCGGGCGTTTGCCGAGGCTGATACGGCCATGAAGACATCGGCTGCCGAGCCATGGTTATTGATTGAACGGGCACTTCTAAAAATCGCTAGTGCTTGACATATTAGATATTTTAATGTATAGTCAATCTATAAAGCAACAAAAACAAACATGACCGAACATTACATTACTAACCATTCTAGCGAAGCGTATCGGATGCAGCCTGCGGCTGAATCTTTGGAGATGAGTCTCGAAGACGCTGAAATAAAAGCCGCACTGGGACGTGTTGAAAATGCTGGTAATGTACTTGCTCTTATCTCCGAAGGCGACGGTGATATTGACGAAGAGGTAGCTGGATTGGTGGTTGACGCAGACGAGAGTTTTGATAGTGGTCATATCCCAAAAGAAGATGCAGAGGCTGCTGTCTTGGTTGGGCTTGAGGAGATGAGTCGTGGCGGAGAGCACACGAGACGAAGTCTTGTGGACACTCAGACAGAACTTCTCGCTAAGCCGCTTGGGGATTTGTTTGTTGCGCGCGGCCAAGAGAGTGTCGAGAACCTGATGCAAATGCTTGAAGATCCATTCATGGGTATCGGTATTAATGTTGAGACGGGTAATTTCGACACCGCGTTGATGCCACGGTCGGAAGATGAGTTAAAAAACGCAGCTCAAGATAAAATACGACGAGGGGAGCCTATGACTTTGAGCGAAGGCCTGCGTGCAGGAGGGCGTGATACGATTGCAATACGGCTTGGTGAATTAGAGTTACAGACCGATGCGGCTTACCGAGCAACAGACCTTGGCGAAATAGCTAGTCATCTTGAGACTGGCTATATTGCCAGTCGAGAGGGTGATGAATATATTGTAACTGATGATGGTCACGATAATAACGGTGGAGTTGACTGGTTCCTTGGTGGGGTAGCTCAGCGCTATGGCAATACTATTATCGAGGTGCCAGCTCGTCCTGATTATTTTCAGCCAGCCTCTGATAATGGCACTCATCTTGGGCGTGGAGCGGTTGCGCGTCACTTTAAGTCGTCGGGTCATACTAAGCCGATACCCGTGGCTATGGCAAATGTTATCTCTAAACATCCTATTACGGGAGAGTATGCGCGCATGACACCTCGTGAGTTCGTTGACCTTCATAAAGGCTCATAGTCAAGCTTATAAAATAGCCCTACGGACTACGTAGGGCTACATGGTGGAATAGAGAAGGCTACTATTTGTCGGCTTTTTTAGTAGCAGGCTTCTTCGTGGCAGGTTTTTTGGCTGCAGGAGTTTTTGTTGCAGCTGGCTTCTTAGTAGTGGCTGTCTTTGTAGCAGGTTTAGCAGCAGGCTTTGCAGCGGCCTTAGGGGCAGCAGCTTTCTTAGTAGTCGCAAGCTTTACACCAGCATCCTTAGCAACCTTAGCGAGGCTAGCTTTGCGGCGAGCAACAGTGTTTTTCTTAAGCAGTTTTTTCTTAACGGCAGTATCAAGTTCGCTGTGAGCCTTTGAAAGACCTTCAGCTGTTGGCTTTGCAAGAAATGCCTTCGTTGCTTCTTTGATATCACGCTTGATACCAACGTTACGCTCGCGGCGAACGATAGTTTGTTTAGCTCGTTTGATGGCTGATTTGATGATTGGCATGGTGTTCCTTTTGCTTATAAGATTTATATATACAATCAACGAGTGATTATAGGGGAAAAACGTCAAAAAGTAAAGCGGTTGGGCTTGTTGACGATAGGAAACTACTTATGGTATAGTGACAGCAAACTCTAAAAAGACATAAACACGTAGATATAATTAGGAAATCACCCACATGAATGAAGGGACGAACGTCAAGCAGCAGATTGTTGAGCGAATTAAGAATTCGACCAATATTTTAGTGACCGTTAGTACTGACCCGTCTGTTGATGAGCTGTCGGCTGCGCTCGGTTTGACACTGCTGCTTAATAAGCTCAATAAGCATGCGACTGCTGTCGTAAGTGGGGAATTGCCTCCGGCGATCAATTTCCTTGATCCTGAGAAAACATTTGAAAACAGTGTTGATAGTCTTCGTGATTTCATTATCGCTCTTGATAAAGAAAAGGCAGACCACCTGCGTTACAAAGTAGAAGGTGACGTCGTAAAGATCTTTATTACACCGTATCGTACGACAATCAGTAGTGACGACCTTGATTTTAGCCAGGGTGACTATAATGTTGAGCTCGTGATTGCACTTGGCGTAAAGAACAAAGATCATCTCGACACGGCGCTTGCTGCACATGGTCGAATCTTGCACGATGCAACAGTGGCAACATTGACTGCTGGCGATAATGTGAGTGATCTTGGTAGTCTTGCCTGGCATGACGACAACGCAAGTAGCCTTAGCGAAATGCTTGTCAGCCTGAGCGAAGCGCTCAAGACCGACAAGGTAGCGCTTGACGAGCAGACCGCAACAGCGTTTCTTACTGGTATTGTGGCGGCGACAGATCGGTTTAGTAATAATCGCACCTCATCACGGGTCATGACAATGGCCGCGCAGCTCATGGCGGCTGGTGCTAATCAGCAACTTATTGCAGCGAAGCTTCAAGAAGCGCATGAAATTGGTCCAAAGGACGACGACACGGATGCACCGTCTATTGGTAGCGATGGCACGACAAACCTTGAGGAAGGTCAGTCAACTAAACTTGATAAAACAGCCCCGAGCCCACAAGAGCCAACCTTAAAAAAGAAGAATGACGGCTCACTTTCGATTTCTCACGAAAAAGTTGGCGATATCGAAGCTGTTGGCGCTGAGGTTATTGCCGAAAAGCAAGAAGAAGCTGCGCGTGTAGCCGAGGATCAACTAGCCGAGCAGCTCGAAGCAACAAAGGCTGCAACTGCGGCAGACTTGCCATCGGTTGCCGATCTCCAGCAAGATATTGCGAGTGCAAGCGAGGAGGTAGCACAGGCTGCAGATTCTGAGCAGCTCAGCGGCGCCGTGAGTAACTGGCAGCCACAATCAAGCGAGCCACAGCTTGGCGGTACGCTGAATGCTACTACCGAGCAAGCGGCGGATGATCGTCGCCGCGAAGAAGAGGATGATCGCAATCGAACGATTCTGACACATGGTACGGGTGATTATGTTGGTGATTCACAGCCCACCTTTCAGTCACCGCTAAATGCAGCTACTAAGGCCGACGACGAGCCTGCGACGGTTGATCCGTTTGCCGAGGCAGTTGCACCTTCTGCTCAGGCGACTGCGCACGCTGCGCCACTTGAGCCAGTTAGTATTCAATCAGACGAACCGGTTTCATCTCCCGCTCCAACGCTAGCCGATATCGACCAGCAAAATCGCGCTCAGCACGACGAGGCTCGCGCAGCGGTCGAGGCGGCTCTTAACAATCAGCCTATAGCTGACGCGCCTCAATTGGATCCTCAGCTGTCGTTTGACGCGACTCCGGCAGTACCAGTGATGCCAAGCATGCCTCCAATGCCAGACTTTTCTACACTTCCTCCGCTACCTGACCTTGGCGCCATGCAAGGTCCGAGCGGCGCGGTGTCAGCCGATAAGTTAGATGATATCTTTGGCCAAGCTGCCGCTCCTGACGCCCCTCAGCAGCCACCTGCGCCAAACCCTGGCCAGTTCCGAATCCCTGGTCAATAAGAAAAAGCCCCAAGACGGGGCTTTTTTAGTGGTGAACGATGAAATAATTCATACCGAGCATCTCGCCTTGGCGAGCGAGGCTTGCTTCACAATCGGCGCGCTGGGTATGGTGGGCACGCATGATCGCAATAATATCATCGCGGTACTGGCGGGCATCAATGACTTCACCTATCTCATCAGGGCGGCGGCCGGCGTCCATATAGAGCCAGTCGGTGTTGACCTCCGGCAGCCGGTCTTTAGTGATACAGGCAAGGCGTAGCCGGGTGACGCGAGGATCGTGGGGTTTGAGACGGTAAAAGACAAGGCAAGCGGCGCGACTAGCTACAATGTGATCGATATGCCCGGTAATACCGTTGGTGTCAATCGACATGAACTCAACAACAGTATCTTGGTCGGCAGCAGCAAGGACATCGCCTACGAAAGCGGTAATCTGTGCAACCGCCTCTTGCATGGCGATGTTATCGAGATGACCATCCTGGAATCCAAAGGCGTGCATGCTGGTGGCGCCAATTAATTTGCCGGCTTCGCGCCATTCTTGCTCGCGCACAGCGCCAAGGTCAGGGTGATTATCTGGATTTGTCCCAGCTTGTCCAGTGGTGAGTGTGACGAGGTGTAGCTCGGCACCAGCTCGCGTCTCCATTAAAAGTGTACCGGCAGGCCCAAAGGCTTCGTCGTCGGGATGGGCGAAAATACCAAAAATAATCTTTTTCATGAGTCTAGTATACTAGGTAAGATATGACAGATGGAATTATTCTTATAGACAAGCCAGCCGAGATGACGAGCTTTGGTGTGGTGGCGCGCGTTCGTCGAGTACTGAGTAAAGCGGCGGGCAAGAAAGTGAAAGTGGGGCATACCGGTACGCTTGATCCATTTGCGACCGGACTTATGATCCTTGTTATCGGCAAAGAGTGTAAAAATGCCGGGCACTACACCAAGCTTGATAAGGTGTACGAAGCAACGATTCGCCTAGGGCAAACCAGTACGACCGGGGACCCAGAGGGTGAGCTAACAGAGGTTTCTAATGTACAGCCGCCACTTGAAGCAGTAGAGGCTGCGCTCAAGCAATGGACCGGCAAGATTGAGCAGCGGCCGCCGATCTTCAGCGCGATCAAAATTGACGGCCAGCGGGCGTATAAGTTGGCGCGTGATGGGCAAGAGGTGGAGATTCCACTACGAACTGTATCGGTATTTAGTCTCGAGCTTATTGATTATACGTATCCGGAGGTGAAAATTCGCACCCATGTATCGAGCGGCACCTACATTCGTAGTCTCGCTAGCGACATCGGGGCGACGCTTGGCACCGGCGCGTACTGCACGCAGCTGCGTCGTACGAGCATTGCCGAGTGGGATATTGCCGCTGCTCAGACGCTATCTGACTTTGGTGTCGATAATTAACTAACTAACTGTAGGTTGTCGATACGCGCATAAGCATGAATGTGAAGAGGGCGATTCCAATAATAAAAAGTATGCTGTAATGCTTCTGAACAAACTTATGAAATGCCGGATACATCACAACCAGTAAATAGTAGGCAATGGCGTAGCGTGCGATACGTACAGTAACAGCCAGGAGTATGAAGGCAATTATCGGAAGTCCGTAGGTGTGCATTTCGGCGATAAATACTTTGTACGGCACCCCTGAAAACGGCTGGTATAAGAGTGCCCATATTCCGCTTTGCTCGTACCATTGTTGTACCTGAGTGATCATATTTGGAAATATATAGGGAACTTGCAAGAGTATGGAGTGGGGTATGACGAAAACAAGACCAATAATGGTACCGGCAGTCGTGCCTAACACATCGTAGAGGAGGAGGGCTTTTTTGCGTTTAATGCGCATGAATATAAAAAGCAGAAGTAGAAACTCAGGAATAATGAACCAGAAAATTGCTTCGCCCATTGCCCAAAAAAGAACCAGAAAATTAGATGGTTTGCTCTGGAAAAATAGCTCCATGAATTGGTTGAAGTGCGGCTTTTTTTCACGGATTGCCTGGCGATGACGAACATAGAAAACAGCCATAAATGGTGCAAAGAAAAGAACCATACAGCCAAAGACGAATACGAAGTGCTGTAAATAAGCTATAAAACCATCAGCCACGCCAAGGATACTCCATCAACAAAGAGCTGTAGTACTGTAAGACGGTCAAATAGCATATCGATATTGCTATGGGGTGCTAAAAGTTTCAAGCGTTGATAGATAAAAAGGACTCCGACGGCAAAAAGGGTTGCGATGCTCGCAATTTGCGCCATCGTACTGTCGGCCAAGCTGCAGATAACGAGTGCAATACCGACATAGCCGACGATACCGCCGATGACACTTAGTCGGAGAGTCGTGGACGGTCCGTAGCGGAGTAGGAAGGTCTGTTTATGATGCTTGGCGTCACCCGCGCTGTCTTTGAAGTCTTTGAGTAATGAGAGGCTCATCCGTCCTACTAACCAAAATAAACCAAGAAATAACAGTGCTGGAGTGAGGTGCGATGCTACGAGAAAATAACCGGCAAAGAGCGGCAGAAGGCCGTAGAGAATTCCCAGTGTGACGATAGATCCTATGGGACGTCGTGATAATTGTAGCGGGCGATGGTTGTAGCAAAATGACAGGAGTACCGTAAGGATAATTGCGCCAAAGGTTGTGGGTGGTAATGTTATCGCTATGGCAATACCGACTGCAATAATTCCTGCCGCACCATACCCAAGCTGCTTCACCTGGCGGAGTGTTCCTGTCGTAATACGCGTCCGCACGCTGTTGTCGCGATCGATCGCTCTATCTGCGATATCATTGAGAATCGTAAAGCCGGCGTGAATAAGGAACATACAGACAAACAAGGTGTAAACTGATGAATCAATTGGTGTCACGGCGCCGGTCGCAAGATAATACCCACATAGACTGAGAACTAGAGGGAGGGTGGCGTTGAATGGCCTGCCGAGAAAATATAACTGCTCAATAAAAGGCAGGTGAGATGGAATGGCGCGAACTCTTTCAGGAGCTGATTGAGCTAGGTCGATTGACATGGTGATAGATTGCAGACAAAAGCCATTAGTAGGATGATTGCGCTAATTGGGTTGAAGACGACGAGAATACTGGTGACCAAAAGGGCGATCATGCCGCCCTTTGATTGCTTGGCTCGAACTCGTTTCACTATGGCGGTAATCAAGAGGCTGAAATACGAGGTGATAGTCGCAACGAGCGCAATTGCCGCGAGCGGGTTGGATGAGATAGTTTTTCCTGTTCGGCTATCAACGATTGAGCTTGCAAATAAATCACCAAGTGGAGTGATATTAGCAAGGAGTAGCACGAACACACTGATTGCAAGCGCATAGGCAAAGAGCCGGGTGCCGTCTATGTGTTGGCGCACGGTTTGGTCGTCTGAGGGTCGATTTGCTGCGTACTCTTGTCTGGTTTGCCACTGCGAGTCGATACTCATGGGTGCTGGTATGACTGATGGCGTTTCTTGGTAGGGTGTGGCTGATGAGAGCGGGGACATTTCTGGTGAGGTTGTATTTGTGTCATCGGCTGGCGCTGGCTGGTGATGAAGTGGCTCGATCGTTTTCATAGTATGACTATACCATAAGCGGATCGGTCAGGTGAGTGGTCCCGATGGCTTGTGTAGGTCGTTAGCGGCGTGTAGTATGGGCAGTAATGATTACGGCGGGATATATAGGGGCATACCTCATTGGGTCTATCCCATTTGGCAAGTTATTTTGTTGGTTGGGAGGGGTTGATATTCAGCGTCGCGGCAGCGGCAATATAGGCTTTGCTAATGTGCAGCGAATTATGGGTTGGTGCTACGGTGTTCCGACTCTCACATGCGATATTGCCAAGGGGGCATCGGCGACCTATGCCGGACTTGTGTTTGGCGGGCCGATGTTGGCGTTCTTGTTTGGGCTCGTAGCACTTATGGGGCATGTTTTTCCTGTCTGGCTGCGCTTTAGGGGTGGTAAGGGTATTGCGACCGGACTAGGTATGATTGCCGTCCTCATGCCAATACTTGCTGCTGTAGCTGCAATTGTCTATGTAATATTGCTGCGGGCTGGCCGTTCTTCGAGCGTGGCGTCACTTGCTGGTGTTGCGGTGATTACTGTCGGTCTTCCGGTTTTGATGCCTGAATATTGGTGGATGGGAGTGGTCTGTTTGATGATTCCGTTGGTTACTCTGCGCGACAACCTGCGGGGGACGGTTCCGAATCATGGATAATCTTGTTCAACTGAGTAGTGTCGTTCTTGGCTTAGTTGTCGGCGGTGCTTTTGCCTGTCTTCCTCTGTACGGGTGGAACATACGAAAGTTCGTCGCCTCATCGCTATGTATAAAAATTCTTATGTGGTTGCCGATCTATGCGGTTTTCGTTGCTGTCATTTTAGCGGGTCCTTTTGCGGGGCTGGTTCTTGTGGCTACGATTTTCCTCGTGGCGGCGATTGAATATATCAGGCAGGTTCGACAGATGAATACTACACCTTGGCAGGTGCGCGGCTATGGTTTGGTTTTCAGCGCTTGTTTACTCGGTATGATATTTCTCTTTTTGCAACTTTCCGCCGGAGAGTATGCACCGGTCATTACGCTGCTTTGCTTTGGGTCGGTACTGTCGGACGTGTGCGCTTTCTTCTTTGGCAATTACATCAAAGGGCACGTCTTGCCGTCATGGATTAGTTCGAACAAGAGCTGGGAGGGTGTGTTTGGCCAGCTGATCGGTGGTGTCGTCGGAGTTGGGTTGGCGGCATGGGTAATAGACGTGCAATTAGCCTGGTGGCTTGGAATATTGATCGGTGGAGCAAGTGCACTTGGTGATTTGCTTAACAGTATTGCTAAGCGTCGGCTCGGAATTAAGGATTGGGGCACGACAATCCCGGGACACGGCGGCATGCTGGATCGTTGCTCTAGTCTATCGATGGCCTTCTTGGCTGTCGCGCTGGTGTATCTGTTTGGCGGTGGAGTTCTATAGGTTAATGACAGACAGCAAGTCCGCATGCGGAGCTGTTGAAAATTGTCTCTAACTCTGTTATAGTTGCTGAGATGATTACTAAAGAGAACAAATCACAGGCAATTGCTTTGACTCAGGTTTCAAAGAACGACGTCGGTAGCCCACAGGCTCAGGTGTCAATCTTGACTGCTCGTATCAAAGAGGTGACGGAACACCTTAAGGCCAACAAACACGATCACATGGCCCGCCGCGGTCTGATCCAAATGGTTGGTAAAAGGAAGCGCCTCCTCAAGTATCTCGAGCGTAAAGACTTTGAACAGTATAAAGCTGTTGTCGCCACACTAGGACTCCGCAAGTAATTGCGGATCCTTTTTATTTAGACTTCTTGATAGGCGTATACTAAGAAGTATATGAATGAGCTTACGGTTATTGAAGCAACCAACCTCACGAAACGCTTTGGTAAGTTCCATGCGATTGAGGAGGTAAATTTTTCGGTTAAAGAAGGTGAGATTGTGGGTTTCGTCGGTCTTAATGGCGCGGGAAAATCAACGACGATCAATCTTTTGCTCGGTTTTTTGCGGGCCTCAAGCGGGGAGGTGCGGTTATTTGGAGAGGCAATTTCTCCAGAGACGGCTCACGTAATCCACCCGGACATAGGTTTCGCGAGCGGAGACATGGCATTGTTCGATAATCTTAGTGGTAACCAGTACCTGAAATTTTTATCACATCGCTACCATTTACGCGACCAGGCTCGAGTAAAGGAGTTGTGCGCTCGGTTTGAGCCTGAACTTGGCAAGAAGATTAAGGATCTCTCAAGGGGAAATAGGCAAAAGATAGCACTCATCGGTGCGTTTATGGCCAGTCCAAAGCTGGTTATTCTCGATGAGCCAAGTAGTGGTCTCGACCCCTTGATGCAACAGGAGTTTTTGGAACTGGTCCGTGAAGAGGGTGTCCGTGGGACGACCATCTTTATGTCATCCCATTATCTAGGCGAAGTTGCCGATGTTTGCACACGAGTGCTATTGATGCGAAAGGGCAAGCTTGTGAAAGATATCCTCTCTCATCAGCTCGAGGCGACTGGCGGCAAGATGATTCATGTGGCTGCAAAATATACGGTCGTTCCACCCAGAGGTGCGCAGTCGATCGTGCATCGAAAAACGACAGATGGACATGAAGTCGATTTTATCTACAAAGGCCCGGCATTGAATCTACAAAAATGGCTGGCGAGTGCGCCGCCGCTCAGTGAGTTGACAATCACCGAGCACGATCTGGAGGCGGCTTTTAGTGACTTATACGCCAGGGGTGCCGTGGAGGAGCCGCATGTTTAATTTATTTACAAAGACGATCTACGATAAGCGAGCCTTTATTATTGGCTGGGGGCTAGGCCTCGCATTTCTTGGCTTTCTGATGATGATCTTTTACCCCGCATTTCATCAGGATTCGGGTATCGATGAGCTGGTAAAGAGCCTGCCACCAGCATTTCAAGGACTCGTTGGCGATCTTGCCAATCTCAAGGAGTTGCCAGGCTATGTAGGTAGTCAGTTGTTTGAAGTGCGCATCCCGATTTTCGTGAGCATTTTATCGATTATCTTAGCTGTAGGCCTGACAGTCGCCGAAGAAGAGAGGGGACAGTTGCGTACACTTTTGGCGCTGCCGCTGAGTCGGTCGCGCGTTTTGACGAGCAAGTGGCTGGCGATCGTGGCGATTACCTTCACAACAACTTGCTCGACAATTGTCGGTATGCAGATAGGGCTGGCTGTTATCGGCGAGACACTTGATCCGATGGTAGTCATTCGCCTTGGTGCGATGACATGGCTGTTGTCTGTCTCGATTGCAACGCTTGTGTTTGGTCTTGGGCTTGCAAGCGGCAAGCGTGCACTCACGATGGGAGTTGGTGTTCTTGCTGCGGTTGGCAGTTTCATTCTGACAACTTTTGCAAAATCCGTCGATTGGCTACAGCCATACGAACATGCTTCGCTACTCCATTATTTCCCTGCGGCGACAATTGCAAAAACAGAAATCGCCATGCTGGATGTTATTGTACTGGGAGGTGTTACAATCTTCTTCTTGCTGCTTGGCGTCATCATCTTCCGCCGCCGTGATGTGCGCTAATCGGCTATACTCATAGATATGAAGCATACGATGAAACTATCCGACATTCCGTTCACAATGATTGAAGACGGTCGAAAGACCATTGAATCACGACTCTTTGACACTAAACGGCAACAGGTGCAGCTTGGTGATGAGCTTGTCTTTAGTCATTTGGATGATGTATCACGCATGGTGCGCACAAAAGTAGTCGGCTTGCTACGCTACGGCAGCTTTGGTGACATGTTCAGCCACAATGATCCTCAAAAGTTTGGCGGCCACGACGCTAGTGAACTTACCGAGCAGATACTTTTGTATTATAGTGTCGAAGACCAAGAAAAGTATGGCGTACTCGGCATTGAAATCGAGCGTATCTAGCTCGCAGCGGATCCTACGGGCAGCTCATTCCAGATAAAGACAGGCTGCTCGCTTGTGCAGTGGCTTTCCAGATCGATGGTTCGAAAAAATGCCGGCATGATATTGGTTTGGCGCGGGTCGACAAAGGTGCAATCGGCAAGCTCAATATTGCCGTGGGTTGTCGCACTAAGGTCAATCGTCTGGTAATCTTTTGGGTTTTCGAGTTGAAAAAAGAATTCAAGTTCTTCTCGTACTTCACCGAGCCGGTTTTCGAACATGAATTGCTGCACGAAAAGTAATCGGCCAATCTGGGGAGCGATACCGGTTTCTTCTATCATTTCTCGGTACAGCCCATCGGCGAGCGGTTCGCCCGGATCGAGTCCGCCTCCTGGGATGGCCCAAAAGTCGGCCGGATTTCCTTCACGGTCTTTATGGAGGACACTGAGGATTTTTCCATTTTCATATGCAACGCCGCGTACGGCGATTCGTCGTTGTAACATAGCTTCTCCTGTAATTTGATTATTCATTAAGGCGCTAGTGGTTCGGCACGTCCGAACGTGTACGCGTAGAGGATCCGCCGGGATCATAGTGGATTTATTATAACAGATATATAGAATCCTCCTAGGCGTCGTTAGGTTGCTCAGACAAAGCACAAGTGTTTTAATGAGAATAATGCAAAGGCGTGGGCACCAGACCGGTTTTACAATTGTCGAACTACTTATAGTGATTGTCATTATCGGTATTCTTGCTGCTATTACTATCGTTGCGTATAACGGCATCCAGGAGCGTGCACGCATGTCGGGCGCGCAGTCCTACGCGTCGGCAATTGGGCGATCGCCCGATATTTTGAACGCCATCGGCTATTACGACTTCGAGCAGGGGAGCGGTGTGTCGGTGCCCGATAGGAGCGAGAAGGCCAATGCCGGCACAATTACAGGGACGACGACCTACTCAACTGATACGCCGTCTGGCACGGGCCGTTCGTTCTCGTTTAACGGCTCGACGCGCATCAACACTGGTATTTCGCTGCAGCCATCATATTACTTAAAGGCGGCATGGGTGAAGCCGACTGGTGGTTGCAACAATGTCATATCGGCCGCTAGTGGGTCGTCCGATGCGTTTTATTTGCCATCGTGTCGCGTTAACGCCGGGCATAACAGCACCTGGAACCACGTAACCGATAGTTTCACACTCAGTGACGGAAAATGGCATCATCTCGCCCTCGAATTCACTCAGACGAGCGGGGCGGTAGGAACGCTTAAGCTCTGGCGTGACGGCTCATTGGTTGCTACAAATACTAATGCGCCGCTTCCTGTCAATCTAGACTTAACGACACCTGTCATAGGTGCATACGGTGCCGGTAACTTTTATTCTGGACTAATGGACGATGTCATTATCATTACGCGCTAAATATGTGTGTACTATAATGGCACTATGAGACACCTGACGGTACATACCTTTTCTGACCTTCTCGATACACACGATATTAAAAAGAAGATCGCATCTGAGCTAAAGTTCAATCCCGAAGCTATACGTGACTGGGGTGAACGAGATTTTATTGCCATCACCGACCGTCATCATTCGAAGGGTGTGCTTGTTGTCGATCTTGATACTATGTTTCTTGTGCCGTTTCGACTACAGATGCGAAAGGCGAGCAGTGTGACTGGTCGCGTGGAGGCGGTTATATGTGACCTTTGTTCGACATGGCAACGCGGTTCGAACTCGGCAGTTATTACGTTCGATCGCAGCGACAGGAGTTCTTTATCATATTTATGTTGCGCAGATCTTCTCTGCAGTCTACATATCCGAGATGTAACGCCCCAGGCTAAACTATCTCGCACGCAGCTGCGTGAACAAACGACGCCAGATCGAAGAATAGAGCGACTGCGCGAGAATCTCAAAAAGATAGTAGCTGAACTATAGATGTATTCGCCATACCGATATCTTCTAAGTACGGTATAATGGAACTATCACTCGCTACAAGAGCGACGTAAGTGGTGGATAGAGAAATTTGTTGTTCACAAGTTCCTGTACCCGTTACTTATCGCTCACATAATAAGGCGAGTAAACAAAAAGGAGGACATAACATGTCTACAATCAACCCTACTGGTAAGGATATTATTTCTGTTACCACCGAACTTTGCGGGCGTCCGCTTAAGCTCGAAGTCAATCGTGTCGGTTTCCGCACCTCAGCCTCAGTGCTTGTAACGTACGGTGAAACGGTCGTACTTGGAACTGCCATGGTCGGCAAAAAGCCACTCAGCGGCATGGATTATTTCCCGCTCAGTATCGACTATGAAGAAAAGTTTTATGCAGCTGGCAAGATCAGTGGCAGCCGCTTTATTAAGCGCGAAGGTCGCCCGAGCGACGAAGCGATTCTTATTGGCCGTCTGATCGACCGCCCGATTCGTCCATTGTTTCCAAAAGGCTACCGTCAGGAAGTGCAGAACGTTGCATCAGTTCTTTCGATGGACCCAGCCTTCCGCCCGGACATGGTAGCTATGATCGCTGCCTCAACGGCACTTATGCTGACTGGTGCACCGTTTGATGGTCCAGTGGCTGGTCTTCGCGTGGCGCAGGTGAATGGTGAGTTTAAGGCGTTTGCTTCGCCCGAAGAACGCGACGCCAGTGATCTTGATCTTGTTGTTGCTGGTATCGAAAGCGGCATTACGATGGTTGAAGCTGGCGCCAACGAAGTATCTGAGGAAGTTATTGCTGAGGCACTCGCGTGGGCGTTTGAGGCATTCCAGCCGGCGATTGCTGCCCAGAAAGAGCTTGTCGCTAAGATTGGCGTCGAAGCGCTTCCATACGAACTTGTACTACCAAACGACGAGATTCAAGTAGCGGTTGACGCTTGGATGAATGGCAAGATTGGCGAAGATCTTCGCCGTCCATATCCTGAGCGCAACGAGCTTGTTGCGACACTTCGCGATGAATTCCATGTCGCCATGGTCGAGCAAGTCGGTGAAGATAGCTACAAGGACCTCCGTGGTGAATACGACGAGGCTTTCACGATGGCACTTCACAAAGATGTGCGCCAGGGAATCGTTGAGCATGGTCTTCGCCCAGACGGTCGTCGGCTCGACGAAATCCGCCAGCTCTCGAGCGAAGTTGGCATCTTGCCACGAACGCACGGTTCAGCACTCTTTACACGCGGTGTGACGCAGGGAATGAACATCGTGACATTAGCACCACTCAGTTACGCACAATTGGTAGACACTATGGAAGTAAACGACGGCGAGCGCCGCTATATGCACCATTACAACGCTCCTGGCTATACAGTTGGTGAAGTTAAGCGCTTGATGGGTCCGGGGCGACGTGAGATCGGCCATGGTTACCTGGCTGAGCGTGCGGTGCTACCGATGCTTCCGACCGAAGAAGAGTTCCCGTATGCTATTCGTAGCGTCACGGAAATCATGAGTCAGAACGGCTCAACTTCAATGGCCGCTACCTGTAGCTCGGTCCTTGCACTCATGGACGCGGGTGTACCACTGAAACGACCAGTGTCTGGTATTGCTATGGGTCTGATGATGGACGGCGACACGCCATATGTCATGAGCGATATTGCTGATGCGGAAGATTTCGCCGGCGACATGGACTTCAAGGTGACTGGTACCGAGAGAGGTATTACGGCGATTCAGATGGATATGAAGGTTCATGGTCTTTCTGTTGATATCTTAAAGCAGGCGCTAACTGCAGCGAAGCCTGGCCGTGCGCATATCCTCGCCCACATGATGACGACGCTTGCAGCGCCAAAGACAACCCTTAGTCCATACGCCCCGCGAATTGAAAAGATCAAGATCAACCCTGACAAGATCGGTGCGGTTATTGGTAAGGGTGGTGAAGTGATCAACAAGATTACGGCCGAAACTGGTGCGCAGATCGACATTAAGGAAGATGGTCTCATCACCGTAGCGGCCAGTGACACGACCAACATCGAAAAGGCGATCAACTGGATCAAGAGCCTGACCGAAGAGCCAGAAGTCGGTAAGATCTATGAAGGTAAAGTCGTCAGCATCAAAGACTTCGGCGCCTTCATCAATATCATGCCTGGTATCGATGGTATGGTTCATATCTCACAGCTATCTGACGAGCGTGTCGAGAGAGTTGAAGACGTACTTCACGAAGGCCAGATCATCAAAGTAAAACTGACCGGTATTGATGAGCGCGGACGACTGAGTCTGTCGATTAAAGACGTCGAAGCCTAAAGGATCAAGACGGGCCCATACGTAATAGCAAGCACGCCGTAGTGCTTGCTATTTTTTATGTTGTATGTTAAAGTTAAACATAATAAGCTTGTAAAAGCATTTCTTTCTTACAGTATCTCTTGAGCAAATCAGAGCGAATATATGTCGTTTACATTTGGCCAAGAACTATCTTGTTCAATCTTTTATAACAAATACGCGAGGCTCTCGATCTCGCTTTACGACTACACGCTGTATTCGTATAGTGGGCAGGCTTCGTCTCTAGGGAGAAAAAATGAAACAACAAAAACAATCCGATCTGCGACGCCTCAGTCGTCGTAAGGGCGAAAGTGTTGATCGGCAACTGCGCCAGTATCGTACGACAAAAGCGCGAGCGTTGCCAAAGCCAAACGCCACGCTGCGTATCACACCGCTTGGTGGCCAAAATGGCATTGGTGAAAAGAATTTGATCGTACTGGAATATGGTAACGACGCACTGATTCTAGACTGTGGCTTTGATCTCGGAGTGGATGTGCCAGGGATTAATTATGCCATTCCTGCGACCGATTATCTGCAAACGATCAAGCATAAACTGCGCGGCTACGTCATAAGTCACGGCCACCTCGATCATATCGGCGCGCTGGTGCATGTCTTGCCAAACTATCCAGCGCCGGTATTTGGTAGTCAGTTTACTATCGGCCTAGTGCAGACCCAGTTTGAGAAGGCGCGTGAAGACGGCCTGAATATTGCAGTCGAGGCGAATGTCTTGAATATGGATACGCATGAAACGGTACGGCTCGGCACACTGATGATTGAGCTCGTGCGAGTGACACACTCTATTCCTGAATCATCGGCTATCGTGGTAGATACGCCCATAGGGCGCATTATCAATACTGGTGATTTCCGGCTTGATCCAGAGCCACTCGATACACGACCAACCGACATAGCGCGGCTCAAGCAGCTGGGTGATGAGGGAGTACTCTTGCTGATGAGTGAAAGTACCAATACTACGAAGCCTGGGCGTACGCTGACCGAGCACACGTTACAAAAAAGCTTCCATGACATCATGTCGACAGCGAAAGGCCGTGTATTTGCGACTGTTTTTTCGAGTAATATGAACCGCGTTCAAATGATTATTGCGGCTGCGCACGAACAGGGGCGTAAAGTGGCATTCGATGGCCGTAGTATGATGGCAACGGCCGAGCTAGCGGTGCGCCTCGGTAATCTAAAAGTACCAAAGAATACGCTTGTCGCCATGGCGGATGCCGGGACATTGTCAGACAATCAGCTGGTGGTTATCTGTACCGGTGGCCAGGGTGAGCCGGGCGCTGCTATGAGCCGGATGGCGACAGGCGAACACCGCTTTATCAAGCTAAAAAAGGGTGACAGTGTGATTATCAGTAGCACGCCAATTCCAGGAAACGAACAGGGTTATCAGCAAATTGGCGACCACCTAGCGCGTATTGGCGTCAAACAGTTCCGTCATCCAACGCACGAAATTGACGGCTGTGGCCCGCTGCACGTTTCTGGTCATGGCAATCGTGATGAGAGTGCCGAAATGATCCACCTCACTCGGCCGCGGTATTTATTGCCAATTTATGGCGGCGCACTCAACCGCCAGTATCACCGCGACGTGGGATTGGCAGCAGGCTTGGATGATAAAGATATCTTTATGCTCGACAACGGCGACGTGCTAGATATTGACAGTAGGCAGGCGGCAAGGGTTGCAGGCAAAGTCACCTCGGGCTCACTGCTTGTCGACCAGACCGGCAGTGTCGTACCCGAGATCGTAACACGTGACCGCATGCTGCTGCGCGATGATGGCTTTATGGTTGTCATGGTGACGCTCGACAAGCGCAGTGGCCAACTGCTATCTAGTCCAGACATCATTACTCGTGGTGCGATTGCGATTCGAGACAACGGCGATCTTCTCGATATGCTTCGAGCGCAGGCTCGACAGCAGCTGGCAAGGCTTCGAAAAACGCGTGCAAACCTCGACACTCTCAGGCAGTCTCTGCGCGAGGTGCTTGAGCATCTGCTCTACGAACAAGCTCATTGTACGCCAATGGTAGTTGTTGTGGTGAATGTTGTCGGCCCGCGAGGCCAGACGAATATTCTCCAAAAACCCGTGGCTGACGTCTGCGAATAAGCCGATCGAGAATATCTCCATGCCGAGCTTACCCTCAGTCGCGGACAACTGAGTCTTTCGATAAAGGACGTTTAGCAAACGACTATCGCTATAGAAAGAGAGCTTCATATGAGGCTCTCTTTAGTACTAGCGCTATCGGCATCTTAATTTGCTCGATGCCATACTATACCTATAAAGAAATAAGGATAAGTCCTTTTTCTTCTTACTGGGCAAGGTAGTCAAAAGCGCGGTATAATATAAGTATGATATGGGCACGATTACTCAAGTCAACCATTTTTCTTAAGCTCCTCCAGTGGGTTGCGCCAAGAGTGTGGCGACAAATTAAAAAGCAGTTAAATAAACGGCGCTAATGGATAAGCAATCACGGCTCGATCACTTGGCCACTGAAATTGTTTCGCAAAACGTCTGTCTTGAATTGGCAGATCAAGCGATTCAGCTTGTTATGGGCGACGGCAACCCAGAGGCTGACATTGTGTTTATCGGTGAGGCGCCTGGTAAGAATGAGGATGAGCAAGGCTTGCCGTTTGTCGGTGCGGCCGGCAAGTTCTTGAATGAAATGCTCGCCCAGGCTGATATGGAGCGTAGCGATGTGTACACCACTAATATTGTGAAGTATCGACCGCCGAATAACCGCGATCCACGCCCCGATGAAAAGACGGCGTTCTGGCCGTATTTGCTACGCCAGCTTGAGATTATCAATCCCAAAGTCATAATTACGCTCGGTCGTCACAGTATGGAGTATTTTTTACCGGGTGCAAAGATTGGTCAGGTTCATGGTCACGCAGTTCATAAAACAGTGAAACTTCATGATGGTCGTGAAGGTGAGTGGTTGATTGTACCGCTCTACCACCCGGCCGCCGCTCTGTATAATGGCAGTCTGCGACAGACGCTCATTGATGATTTCCTGGCTGTTGCGGCGATGATCAAAAATGATGCTACCTTGCCAAAATAGCTTCGACTTGCTATAGTAGAAGACACTTACAAAGAGGGTAACGGCTGTCATTCTCAGATAAACCCCTCTCCTCGTATTTTATTTTGCATATATAATTTATTTCAAAACAAAGGAGAAATAATACATTATGGGTCAACGAAGACTCGGTAACACGCAAGCAGACGATCAAAACAAGCGTCCGCAACAGCAGCAACGACAAAAGTCTAACAACACCGTGCTCAACAGTACGACAACACGCAAAGGCGAAGTATTTCGTGCTCAGCGCCGTACGAGTGAGAACGTTAACGTTCGAGCCTCTCAGCACGTCATTAATGTGCCGGTGAACAAATCTATTTACAATGGCTACCAGGGTCGTCAGTTTAGTCTTGCCGATCAAAAGCGCCAGCCGCGCGGTAGCAATGCACCAAAGCTAAAGATCATGCCAATCGGTGGTCTTGGTGAAATGGGTATTGGTAAAAACTGTATGGCGATTGAGTACGATAATGATATTATTGTCATCGATATGGGTTTCTTGTTCCCGGGCTCAGATTACCCAGGCATTAACTACATTACCCCTGATATTAGCTACCTCGAAGAGAACAAGCACAAGATACGTGGTGTTGTCTTTACGCACGGTCACCTCGATCACATCGGCGCCTTCCGTCACATTATCGACAAGATTCCTGCACCGGTCTACGGTAGTAAGTTCACGCTCGGTATGGTAAAGCGCACAATGGAAGAGGCGACAAGCGGCTATGAGCCAGAGTACAACGAGCTTGACCCAGAGGCGCATGAACGTGTGCAGCTTGGTGATAGCTTCAATATCGAGCTTGTCCGCGTAAACCACTCAATCCCAGATGCAACTGCCGTGGTTATCCGTACGCCACTCGGTGTACTTATCGACACAGGTGACTGGCGCTTCGAAGATGCTCCAGTTGATGGTAAGAAGTTCGACCTCGAGCGCATGACTGAGATTGCCAGCAAAGAAGGCATCTTGATGCTCATGAACGAGTCAACCAACTGTGAGTCAGAAGGTGGGCACGAGCACGGTGAGTTTGATATTCAGGTATCAATGGGCCAGGTGATGGACAAATATCCAAACAGCCGTCTTATCCTGAGCTGTTTCTCATCTCAAATTCACCGTATGCAGGTAATCTTGGAAGAAGCCAAAAAGCATGACCGTAAGGTTGCCTTTGCCGGCTACTCTATGATCCAGAACCTCGAAGTAGCCCTTCGTGCTGGCGTCATCAAGATCCCTAAAGATGTTGTCGTGAAGATGGAAGACGTCGTGAAGCTACCTGACGGTAAAGTAACGATCGTTTGTACTGGTTCACAAGGTGAGTTTAACGCGGTACTTAACCGCATGGCAACTGGTTCACACAAGTTTATCAAGATCAAAAACTCAGACGTTATTGTCTTTAGCTCAAATGCTATTCCTGGTAACGAAAAGTACGTGACACGTACGGTTGACGGTCTGATGCGTGAAGGTAGCGATGTTATCCAAAACGGCAAAACGCACCTCACGGGTGTTGGTCCACTTCACCTTTCTGGTCACGGCTACTACGATGATCACGTTAAGCTGATTAACGCCTTGAACCCAACATACTACATGCCAATTCACGGAGAATTCCACATGCTTGTCCACAATGCCGAGCTTGCGGAAAAAGAAGCTGGTATTCCACGCGACAACATCTTTGTCTGTGATAGTGGTGACGTGATTGAAATCGATGTTGATGGCGCGCGCAAGAACGGCCGTATTCAGGTCGGTGGTAATATGTACGACGACAGCGGCGCAATCGTATCAGAAGTTGTCCTCAAGGATCGTATCCACATGGCGGCCGAAGGTATGTTTGTGGTTGTCCTGACACTTGCCCGTGGCAGTGGTCGTCTTATGACGAGCCCAGACATCATCTCTCGTGGGTTTATTTATCTCCGCGACAGCGAAGAGCTAATGGGAATGATCCGTCAGTATCTTAAGCAAAAGGTGGCTCGTATTGGTGGTAAGCGCATTGATATGGATGTTCTCAAAAAGGAACTCAAAGATGAGATTACTCACATTCTCTACGACCAGACTCGTCGCACGCCAATCGTGATCCCGGTGATCAACGAAATCGGCGGTGGCGGCGGTGGCCAAAACCGTGCGCAGGGCCAAGGCCAAGCACAGGGAAGTGGCGAAGGTCGCCCGCAGCGTCGTAATAACGACACTCGTGGTCCACGCCCGGAGCCAAAAAAGTTCCCAGCTCCACAAGTGCCTGATACCGAAGCTAACGATACGCAGGCGCGACAAGCTCAAGATACACGCCCGTACTAGTAGGTCTCTCTATTTAGAAAACCCCTCCAAGCGAGGGGTTTTCTATTGCTTTATTATAATTCTTATGTTATTATTATATTAATACACCAAGCAAACATAAACAGAAGAAACAGATGCCACTTATTCATATTTTGTATATCCTCGGTTCGATCGTGGCAATTTCCGCTGGAGTGCCGCAGCTTCGAAAATTAATTCAGACCAAGCAGTCGGATGAACTCAGCTTAACGACGTGGGTGACGTGGGCGGCGGTGCAGTCGATTTCGCTGCTTTACGCTATTGAAGTAAAGGATACACTTTATGCCGTTATGTGTGCCGCCTGGATCGCATTTTATATCGTTATGATTGCCCTTATTTTGAAATATCGCCGCCCCCAAGTTGTGCCTTTTGCAGAGGCGACTGAAAAGTCGGCTACGCTAGCATAAGCCTCTTGCAAAATATTGTAATTTTTGCTATAATATGCCATATCAATCAGTCGCGAAAGCGCTTATAATAAGAACAGTTTATGGCACAAAAGAGAAAATCAACACGCAAAAAAGCACCCGTCAAAGCAGCTCCACGGCATAGTCTGCCCGACGGGTTCTGGGCACAGGTCGGTGCTGTTTTCCTCATAGCTATTTCAATCCTATTCGTCGTTGCTTGGTTTGGGGCGGGCGGTCCAATTCTTGAATGGCTTCATCAAGCAGCGATAAATACCGTTGGCTACGCAGTCTATATCTTGCCACTTTTATTTGTATATATTGCAGTTGAGATTTTCCGGGCTGATAACAATCGGATTTCATTTGTCGTCAAATTCGCGGCTTTCTTGATGATCGTCTGGTTTGCTGGACTGTTTGGGCTTATGAAGAGCGCCGAAGGTAAGACGACCGGCGGGTTTATAGGTGATATTGCCAATGGTGCTATGCTGGCGCTTGTCGATAGCGGTGTTGCGGCGTTTGTATATGTTCTTCTGATCTGTATTACCGCACTCTTTGTGCTGCGTATTTCACCAATTACGGTGATCAAGAAATTATGGGAACTGTCCCGTCGTGATATGGCCGAGCAAGAAGCTAATGTTAAGGTGATGCGCACGGCCGCAGCTGCTTCGGAGCCGAAAGTGGCAGCGCCGATGGCTGAAATTAAGCTCAACGCCGGCGTGCCGATGCTTGATGCGGCCGAAGTGAAGAAAGAAGAGAAAAAATCTGCCCATCGCTCAAGTCTACGTGGAAGTGTCGCACGCGATAAGGGTGCCGAAGAGCAATCCGCTCTTGTATCTGTAAACGATCCAAACTGGCGCGCGCCAAGCGTCGATCTACTTGAAAAGAAACAATCTCCGGCTGATGCAGGCGACGTTCAGCAGAATGCCCAGACGATTCGCGATACACTCAGCGAATTTAGTATTGATGTCGAGATGGAGGGCGCCAATATCGGCCCGAAGGTGACGCAGTATACGCTTCGTCCACCAAGTGGCGTCAAGCTGACTCGCATCACGGCGCTTGAAACTAATATCGCGCTCAATCTTGCCGCACAGTCACTTCGCATCGAGGCGCCGATTCCTGGCCAGCGTGCAGTGGGTATTGAGGTACCAAACCGCAAGGCAGCCGATGTGCGACTGTATGGTATCCTCACCAGCAAGCAGTGGAAGCACGGTCATGAGCCGCTTAGCTTTGCAATCGGTAAGGATATTTCTGGTGAAGCGGTGGTCGGTGAGCTCAATAAAATGCCCCACCTTTTGATCGCTGGTCAGACTGGTTCCGGTAAATCGGTTATGATCAACACGCTTCTTACGAGCCTGTTGTATCGTAATAGTCCGAGTCAAATGAAGCTGATTTTGGTTGACCCGAAGCAGGTCGAAATGGCGCCATACGAAGATATTCCACATCTGCTTACTCCCGTTATTACGGAGCCTGAGAAAACAATCAGTGCACTGAAGTGGGCGGTCAACGAGATGGAGCGACGCTATAAGTTGCTTGCTGAAGAGAAGCTCCGTGACATTAAGAGCTACAACCAGAAGCTAGAGTCTGGCGGTAAGAAGATTTCTATTGAAGATGAAGACGGTAATTCACAGCAAGTCGACGATGGTGCAATGCCATACATTGTTATTGTCATCGATGAGTTGGCTGACCTTATGATGGTAGCGGCTCGAGATGTTGAAGCGTTGATTGTTCGGTTGGCGCAAAAGGCACGTGCTGTTGGTATTCACCTAGTACTTGCCACTCAGCGTCCGTCGGTTGATGTTATCACGGGTCTAATTAAGGCCAACGTTCCCGCTCGTATCGCCTTTACAGTTGCCTCTCAAGTAGATAGCCGCACGATTCTTGACCAGGTGGGCGCTGAAAAGCTACTCGGTCAGGGAGATATGTTAATGCTGACATCTGGTATGAATAAACCAAAGCGTATCCAAGGCGCCTGGGTGATGGATGAAGAGGTGATGAAGATTACCGATCATCTGCGCATGCAATCTGCTCCGCAGTACAACGACGAAATTGTTTCGCAACCAGTTCAGCTCAATGGTAAGGGCGGGGTTGTGATGGACTTCGACGCTGGCAGTGGGGACGACATGTACAAAGATGCGCTCCGCGTTGTGATCGAGGCTCGCAAGGCAAGTACAAGTCTTCTGCAGCGTCGTCTGCGCATCGGCTATGCCCGTGCCGCTCGTATCATCGAAGAGATGGAAGAGCAGGGTGTGATTGGAGCCGCCGATGGTTCGCGCCCACGTGACGTGTTAATCAACAGTATGGATGACCTCGCAAGTGACAGCCTTTAGGTTGTCACTTTTTGTATCCTCATAGTATAGTAATCATAAGTATGATGGGCATTTACAAAAAACAAACAGGTTTTACGATTGTTGAACTCTTGATTGTTATTGTGATCATCGGCATTCTCGCTGCTATTACAATTGTCGCCTACAATGGTATCCAAAATCGCTCCAATGATGCCTCGGTTCAAAGTGATCTTGCCAATCTTTCTAAGCAATTTGGTCTGTTTTACGCCAATAATGGCGTGTATCCAAGTACGACGGCTGATTTAGCAGTCCTCGATGTCCGTATTAATAAGGATGCTTACTGGATCGACGCCGCTTCACCGTTTAATCTTGTGCCTTGCGTTTCCTCAACCGCACAGGAGTATTCAATTGCCGCAATACCGCTATCGGGGAAGCGACTTTATGCCACCAGTGGCGGCGTACGTGAGTATACTGGTGCAACCGCCTGGACGGGCGCGGCTAATTACGGCCCGATGTGCGCAAGTACTCTCAGTGGGTCATCCCCCATCAGTGGTGGTTCGGGATACGGTAGTGGATGGAGGACATGGACAAATGGCTAGGGCGAGAATAAAACGACAGGCAGGCTTTACGATCGTAGAGCTTTTGATCGTCATCGTTATTATTGGTATTTTAGCGGCGATTACTGTCGTTGCCTATAACGGCATTCAGCAACGGGCGCAGAACACAAAGATCGCTAGTGATCTTGCGACGTTCAGCAAGGCAATTCAGGCAGCCCGCTATAATTCCGGCGAACAGGCGTTACGCTTCATTACGAATTCCACAGGTACTGCTGGTAACTGTATGAATAAGCCCGCAGGAACTGATCTTGCCATGCTCAATCAAGCAACCGATAGCTGCTGGACAAACTATCGCACCGCTCTCCAAGCGATTTCAACGGCATCGAATATCAATATAAATAATCTTATTGATCCCTGGGGTCGGCCGTATGTGCTCGATGAAAACGAAAAAGAGGGTGCATCGGTGCCGTGTGGTGCGGGCAGGGATTACATAGGTGTGTTCAAGCAACCAATTACGGGCGCCTGGGCAACCGATAATAGTGTACAGATCCCGTATATTACGCCTGGGTGCTAGGTGTGTGACAGTGTATTTTTAATGCAAAGAGTTAGATGATAGAATAAGAGGAATATGGTGGGAAGCATAAAGAAGCAATCTGGATTCACGATCGTCGAGCTGCTAATAGTCATTGTGATAATTGGTATCTTGGCCGCTATTACAATCGTGGCCTATAACGGCATCCAGCAGCGGGCGCGTGACTCTGCGCGAACCTCTGATATCGCTGGTATCCAAAAAGCGCTTGAGTTATACCGGGCTGATAACGACAGCTACCCGTCAGCGGGTAGTGATAATGTTGGCTATAATCTCTCTGATCTCTCGACAGCCTTGGTCCCAAAGTATATTAATTCAATCCCTAATGATCCAGTTACGGCCTTTACTAACTACCAATACGTTCGAGGTTCTGCTAGTAGTGGGTCGTATGGCATCAGAATATCCTACGAAACCCGACCAGCATGTCATCGTGGCGTGGGGAACGCTGGTGTCACATGGTGGAGTAAACCGGCGTGCTAGGTGATAAGAAGAAAGGCGCTGGTTTCACGATCGTCGAGTTATTGATCGTCATTGTGATAATCGGCATCTTGGCAGCAATTACTGTCGTCGCCTATAACGGTATTCAGCAGCGGGCGAATAATTCCGCGCGTATCTCGGCTATTAGTCAACTCATGAAGCTGATAAATGGTTATACAGCAACATATGGAACATACCCGACGACGTTTGGCTCTTGTGGCACGCTTGATAACCTGTGTACAAATAGTACCGGGACGGCAAATACAGGTGGCAACACTACGTTGATGAACGAATTGAAAAAAATCGGTACTCCGCCGCAGCAAGTACAACCGGCAGTCGGAGGGAACTATGGTGTCCAATATATCTATGAATCTACCGCGACGTATAACGGTGATCCAGCACCAATTCGACTTGAATTTTGGCTCGATGGACAGAATGTGCCATGTGGAGTCCCGAATGTGTCAAATGCTAGTGTCACTAACACAATAAGTTCTACGACCGGCTATACGTCATCTTCATCAACCCGAACGAACTGTTGGATCCGACTCGGCCTTGCTGGGTAAAATTTCTTTGTAAATAGTTAGAGCCCGCCGCCCAAGAAGGAGGCGGGCTCTTAAACTTCTAGGGTGACGGACTCAGGACTCCTCGACGAATGCCGGGAAGTTCTTGCACCAGTCTACGAGTGTGCGTGCAATGACCGTGTCGTCTCCATGCTGCTTGGCGCTGCCGTCTTCGATGAGCTTCAGCGTCCGCTGGAGGTGCTCGTAATTGCCGTCGAAGCGGAGTTGCCACTGGGCGAGCGAACGGAGCAGACTCTCCAGTGAGGCCTGAACATCCTTTCGCAGCTCGGCAGGGTCGAAGCCGCCGTCACGCCAGTGTGTGAGCTCGGCGGATAGGTAGCCTGCCGGGCTCCGTCGCTGGGCGAGGGTTTGTGCCAATTTGTAGAACTCCTCGACGGTCAGTCGACCATTGGCTTGTAGTACAGGGTCAAGCGTTGCTGTAGTTGTCATTGCGAACAACTTTCTGTCGATGTGCGGATTGTGACGGTTGTCGAGGATAATTTAAACCGATATCAATAGTTATTGCAAGCATGACCGCGTTGTGGCGAGGGCGATATCTCATCTAGACGTAACAGGTAAAATCTAGTATAATTACAGGTGTTATTAACTCGGCTTATGCGCGACATAAGCATCCAAAAGGATTCCAGAGGAGGAAATCTATGAAAGAATACGAACTAACAGTTCTGATTCACCCTGACCTAGAGGTCGACATCGAGGCACCACTTACGAAAGTTCGTGACCTTATCAAGACTCATGGTGGTGAAATCATCCGCGAAGACAACTGGGGCAAGAAAAAGCTTGCTTACAAGATCAACCGCGAAGATTTTGCCGTGTACGTGTACATGGACGTGAAGCTTCCAGCTGAAGCGCTCCTAAAAATTAGCAACACACTTAACATTACCGATGAAGTACTTCGTTACCTCCTTGTCACTGTTGACGAAAAGGGCCGCAAGGCGCTTGAAGAAGCTAAGAACCGATCTGCATCTAACGACGAAAAAGAAGAGGAGTAGAAACCATGGCAAAGTCAATCAATCAAGTTATCTTGATGGGGCGCCTTACTCGCGACCCTGAAGTGCGCACAACATCAACCGGTAAGACAATTACAAGCTTTAGTATTGCAGTTGATCGCGGTGGTCAAGAAGATGCGGCTGACTTCTTTGATGTGACAGCCTGGGAAAAGCTCGGTGAGCTCGTTAGCCAGTATCTTTCAAAAGGTCGTCGCTGCCTCGTGCAGGGTCGCCTTCGCCAAGATAGCTGGGACGACAAAGAAACCGGTAAGAAGCGCTCTAAGGTAGAGGTTGTTGCAACGGACGTAACATTCCTCGACGGCCCTAACGGTGACTCTCAAGGTGGACAATCGAGCTACTCAAACGCTGGCCAGAGCCAGAACAAAAAGTCTGATGATGTTGTAATTGAAGACATCGACGACAAACCTATTGATTTAAGCGAGATTCCTTTTTAGGGAATAATTTTAGGAGAATATCATGGCTATTAAGCGATTCAAAAAAGATACACCTGCGTACTTTGACTACAAAGACGTAAAGACACTACAGCGTTTTATCAACGTGTATGGTCAGATTGAACCAATTGCAAAGACTGGTCTTTCAGCAAAGCAGCAGCGTCAGCTCGCTGTCGCTATCAAGCGCGCTCGTCACTTGGCACTCATGCCATTCGTGACATCTAACTAATATATAAATTGTTAGAAAACGTTGTGGCGCATATCAATCGATGTGCGTCACGTCGCATTTCTAAGGAAGGGTTATTCCACTATGTACCAACCAACTGATCTTAAAAAGGGCGTTGTTTGCCAAATTGACGGCAAGCCATACCGCGTGACCGACTACAACCAAAAGGTGATGGGTCGCGGCGGTAGCATTGTGAACGTAAAGCTAAAAAACCTTATTGATGGCAGTGTGATTCCTAAGACCTTTAAGGGTCAAGATAAGATCGAGCGTGCCGAAGTGAGTACTAAAACTGTTCAGTACCTATATACTGATGGCGACCTCTATTACTTTATGGATCCAGCGACATTTGAGCAGTTTGAGCTTAACGCTGATATCGTTGATGCGGCATCAGGCTACCTTAAAGAAGGTGATGAGCTCAGCTTGCAGTTCTTTGGCGATCGCGTGATCAATGTTGAGCTTCCAAAGAATCTATATCTTGAAGTGACGTATTCTGAGGATGTCGTAAAAGGCGATACCACAAGTAGCGTCCTCAAAGACGCAACGCTCGAAACAGGCATCACCGTCAAAGTACCGGCGTTTATTAAAGTTGGTGACATCATCTCCGTCGATACGAGCACCGGTGAATACCGCGAACGCAAAAAATAATCATAAGTGGTAAAATAGGTCCTATGGTTATCAATGATAGGCACTTGAAATGGCTAGATACTATTAAGAGTGTACTAAAGCGGCATCGCCGAGGGTTATTGATTGGTCTTGCGGGTGTGTTCGTTGTCGTTGTGGCGGTGCAGTTGTTGTATCCGCAGTCGAAGGCATTGCCACTTGCGCGGATGGGTAGTGAATCGATTGCACTGCAAACTGAAGAAGTGCTATCGGCTAAGGTTCATGCACTGTTTCAAGATGCCTCGCTAACGGTGCAATCTGGTGATAAACAGACGACGGCGCCACTTGCCGAAGCCGGCGCTGAGCTAAAGAGTGATCTTATGGTGAATGAAGCTATTGAGTATCCGTTGTGGCAGCGTTTCATTCCATTTTCAATCTTATTTCGTCAGCCGGATATTAGTCATCTTCAGGTTGATTTCAATCAGGACCAGCTGAAGCAATACGCCGAGAAGGTAGCTTCGCAGATAACAGTAGCTCCGGTAGATGCTGCACTCACTATTACTGATGGCAAGCTTGTCGTAACAGAGTCGCATGATGGCCGTGTGGTTACGGCAGATATCGTCCGAGAACGCATGCAGTATACTCCATTTACTGGAAAGCAGACGACACTTCAGCTGCAAGTGGCAGCCACCGCTCCGAAACGGGGCATGAAAGACATTGAACCGGTCCGCACGCAGGCAGAGGGCTATATCGCACATAAGCTCACTCTGAAAGACCGCAACGACAAGAGCATAGCTGTTGAGCCGATCGATATTGCGAAGTGGCTTTCGACCGATATAGATGATGCGGGCAAGGTGGTGCTGATTATTAAAGACGAGGCGGTTGCGGCGTATGCATCTCGTATTGCTGGCCAGGTGGACGTTAAGCCTGGTACTGTCAAGGCAAGGCTTACAGACGGAGTTGAGGTGGGTCGCACGACCGCCGCTAGTGGCCTAGGTGTAGATCAAGCGAAGCTTGCCGATGCATTGAAGGCGGCCGTTGCGGGCACGCCGAGTTCGGCCACAATCAAACTCGTCATGAATCCGGTGACGCCACCGGTGAGTTTTGATCGAAGCTATTCATCGTCACGCGCCGGACTACAGGCGTACGTCGACTATGTTGGTAAGAGCTCAAATACGCGCATCGCGATTACCCAACTTGATGGCAGTGGATGGTCTGTTGGTGCACGAGCAGACGAGGGAACAGTGTCGGCTAGCACCTACAAGGTGCTCTTGTCGCTTGTATTATTCGATAAAATCCGCAGTGGTGAAGTGCATTGGAATGACCCAATTTTAGGCTATGACATGGCAGCCTGCCTGGAGAAGACTATCGTTGTATCAGCCAATGAGTGCGCCGAGGAGTTGCTCAAGAAATTTGGTCGTACAAATATCAACAACTTTTTATATGCCCGTGGCATTAGCCGGGCTACGACATTTACCAATCCTACCGCCACGCAGACCTCGGCTGCCGATCTTAACCGTCTAATGATCGGCATTCACAACGGTTCATTGCTCAGCGGCGATGATCGATCAAATTTGCTCGATAAGATGAGTCGGCAAATCTATCGACGAGGCATTCCGGCTGGTAGTAAAGGTACGGTGCAAGACAAGGTTGGTTTTTTGTGGGACTACCTCAATGACACAGGTATTGTCCACCATCCAAAAGGAACCTACGCAATGACGATATTAACAAAAGGCAGCTCATGGGAGAATATCGCGCAGATTACCCGAGATGTAGAAGGAATTATGTACCCATGACAAAACAGCGACTTGATATCGAGTTAACAAAAAGGGGCCTCACGAGCAGCCGTTCACAGTCGGAAAGCTGGGTTAAGCTTGGCAAGGTAACGGTCGATGGCAAGGTGGTGACCAAGCCTGGTCATTTTGTTCGTGACGATAGTGCTATTAAGCTCATGGCCGATCAGCAGTATGTGAGCCGGGCTGGGCTTAAGCTTGCGAGCGTGTCGGATATCTTGAAGCTCGACTTCAAAGATAAGGTCGTACTCGATGTTGGCAGTAGCACTGGTGGCTTTACGGACTATGCACTACGCTCTGGGGCGAAGCTTGTCTATGCGGTTGATGTTGGTACCGATCAGCTCCATCCAAGCCTGAAAGGTCATCCACGGATCAAGCTTCATGAGAAAACTGATATTCGCGATTTTTATATCGAGGGCGACAAGCCAGATGTTATCGTCATGGATGTGTCATTTATTAGTGTTCGCGAGATATTGCCACACCTTGTGAACTATCTTTGTACTCAGGCGACTCAGTTTGCGATCATGCTCAAGCCACAATTTGAGGCAGGCAAGAATCAGACGAATAAAGGAATTATCAAAAATGATTCGATCCGACGTCAAATTCTGAAGGATTTTGAAGCGTGGGCGAAATTATATTTTACAGTAGTTGACAAGCGTGACAGTGACGTGGCGGGTGCCAAGGGCAACCAGGAGCGCTTTTATCTGCTACGGCGCATCAAGTAGACGTAAAGCTAAAAATATGATATACTATGGTCAGGTCGCACTGCGACATTTTGCTCTTCCAATCATAGTCTATTTACCGGGAGGTATGTATTATGTCAGAAGCAAAGCGTCCCAGAAGGGATCGCCGTACTTCTATTGACGCAATCGTACCTCTTGGTGCGGTTGTATTGTTTGTTGCGTCGTTTATTGGTCTTGATATGACGACGGAATCGATCCAGCCTGAGACGAAAGCCTCAGCGGTACAGGTGGCAACCCCGTCACCGACACCGACTTTGTCGCCCCGGGTGGCTGTGTCGCACCCCACGACATTGCCGACGTCTACATCTACTCCTGCTCAGGACAATAATAGCCAGCCTTTGGCTGCGCCTCCGTTGAGGCTGGTATATAAGGCGGCGGGTATTGACCTGCCGGTGGCCTCGATGAATCAGGCGACTGGTCCTTTTATTCCACCGGAGGAGAAGGAGATGAGTTACTGGCTGGGTCATTACGGCAAGCCCGGGCGACAGTCAAATAACACGACCTACATAATCGCCCATAGCGCCGAGCTTGAGAAATGGCCGTTCAACGCACTCTCAACAGCGACACATAAAGGCGACATGATCGAGGTTACGACCTCGACAGGCGTGGTGAAATACAAGGTGAGCGACGTCAGTTTCTATCCGAAGCACGACCTTGAGACCGATGGTAAGACGCCCGTTTGGGATATTGATCCTCGTCTTCTGCGACTCATTGGTTGCAAGGATGGCGACGTCTGGCAACAGGTCACCGTCGTGACGGCCACCATCGTTCAGTGATTGAAGGCAAAAATAGGGCGACACGAGTGCCAAAAGCACTTGTGTCGCCCTTCTTCATATCTAGACGTTAAATCGAAACTCAACAATGTCGCCAGGCTGCATGATATAGTCTTTACCTTCGGTGCGCATTTTACCGGCACTTTTGGCGGCTACTTCCGAGCCGGCTTCTATAAGATCATCAAAATCAACAATCTGGGCGGCGATGAAACCACGCTCAAAGTCGCCATGGATGACGCCGGCTGCTTGCGGTGCAGTAGCGCCTTTCTTGATAGTCCAGGCACGCACCTCTTTTGGACCGGCAGTCAGGTAGCTTTGGAGCCCAAGTGTGTCATATGCAGCGTGGATCATCTGAAGGAGGCCTGTTTCTTTAACTCCATAGCTTTCGAGTAGTTCGCCAGCATCCTCTGGTGTGAGGCCTTTGATCTCTTCTTCCAACTTAGCGCACACAAATAATGTTCGGGCGGGTGCAACGAGCGCACTCAGCTCGGCTTTTTTGGTTTCGTCAACAAGAGTGTCCTCGTCAACATTAAAAGCGTAAATGACTGGTTTGGCGGTGAGCAGATGAAGGTCGCTAATAAGGTCTGTCTTTAGTTCTTTAAGGCTTGAGAGGGGAGTGCCGGCTTTGAGGTGATCGAGCAGCTCCTGAAGATAGTCAGCGCTTGCGCGAAGAGCTGGCTTGGCTTTTGCTTCCTTGGCTATTTTTGGCAGGCGTGTTTCAATCGTCTGCATATCGGCTAGGATGAGCTCAGTGTTGATAACCTCAATGTCGTCACGTGGGTCAATTTTGTCTGACACATGGATAACATCACCACTGTGGAAGGCGCGTACGATATGAACGATTGCGTCACAGTTACGAATATTAGCGAGGAACTTGTTGCCAAGGCCTTCACCCTTGCTAGCACCAGCTACCAGGCCGGCAATATCGACGAAAGTGACAGTGGCAGGGAGGAGCCTCGTTGATCCGTACAGGTCTGCTAGCTTTTGCAGACGGTTATCTGGCACAGGGACGATACCGGTATTCGGCTCGATAGTTGCAAATGGATAATTGGCCGCCAAAATATCATTGTTAGTGAGGGCGTTGAACAGGGTTGATTTGCCGACGTTTGGAAGGCCGACGATGCCGATAGATAAACTCATATACAACTATTGTAGCATAACAGGGGTGGATATTGACAAAATACGTTATTTTTGCTATAGTAATACCTAATAAATTATAAAAACAAAAAATATGACAAACCCAGAAAACCCAATACCGAACCATGAAGCCATTAAGGCGCGGATATACGCGAATTATGATTCGTTTAACGATGTTGTCGCTCCAGTCATCGAGAAATATCATGGTTTTGGATACGGCAAAATTGAAGATGATGCCTATGTGAATAAAGGGCAGAATAGGGCCGTATTTCTTATCGCTAAAAATGATAAAGAATATGTAGTGAAAGTGCCGAACGTTGCTAGAGGACATGATTCAGAAATTGCAGATGACGAAGTCGAAGCAAATAGCCGCGTGTGGGGGATGTGTGGATATGAGCATATCGTTGCGGCTTCACCTGAAAATATAATAATTTCAGAGTATATAAAAGGTTCAGATATGTCTGATATTACTCCAGGGGATTTAAGGCGAATCACGAGCGAGCAGGTCGACCAGTATGTGCGCACAATCATAGAAGGGCATGTGCGCAACCTTAATTTCGACCCTAAGCCTGGTAACGTTATATACGACACTGAGAACGGATTCTCTGTCATTGACTTTGGTACCGATTATCAGTCAGGCGATGACTACAAAGCCAGTCCGGCGTTGGCGCTATCCTGGGGGATAGGACCTTTTCTTCAAGCTGGATTGGGTGATGGAGATCGAGGTGAGCGCCTTGATGATCCTGACAAGATAAGTGAACTTGCCAAGATAAAAATCCCCCTCATCGAAGCATACATTAAAGCTATTGAACGCCAATTAGATCTTGAACACAGAGAGGTTGCGTATCACGAGCTTGATGAAAAGATTGCCCTCGTCCGAAGGGAAGCATTTGATATGGATGGCCTTCTGTGCGAAAGGGAAGAGCTTCGCAAGAAATATGATGAATCTAGGCGGAACTTTGATCCGACTAAAGATGCAGGTGTAGATAGCTTCGTATAAGTAATCATTAGAAATGCTACTATACTTTTAGCGGCCGCGGAGGAGCTTGGCTCTTTAAAGTTATCTCTCTAAATTAGCAATGTAATGATTAGAGTATCCACGTTTGGCATGGTCGGCGGGTGGCATCGTGATTTTTAGCTCGAATGGTGGTTGTGTTGCAGGCTCACTATGCTGATAGATAAACTCATAATAACTCTTTTTACCAGATAAGCGTCTCAAGAGCTAAAAGGTATTTACAAAATTATAAAAGAATGTTATTGTAGCCCCAGTGTGTAGCGACTTGCCGCACAAGAGTTTTCGAGTAGGCAAAAAGTGCTCTCGAAGCTTAACATCCCAAATCTGTGTATAGAAAGGAAGGTGATTAGGTTGAAGAACCTGACCACCAAGCGGCGCTTTAGCGTTGTCACGCTCCTTGTCGCACTCATGATGTTTGCGGCAGGTCTATTTGCTTCGGCTCCGGCCCAGGCTACTTCGGAGCCAGTGGCTCCGTTTACTCAGTCGGCTGTAGTCGTATTTGAGGGCGGACCGGGTGCGGCGACGGTGACGCTGACTACTCATGGTGTGAGTGGACCTGGCCGTATCGGCCATTTCCACATCATCAAGAATGGCGACCTGTCCGGCGCGTCAATTCCGGTTCCTGCTGGGGCGGGCACGTTTCGGCATCTGACTGGTCTTGTGCCGGGCGATGTCGTCGAGGTGCGCGTGTACAGTGACGGTAGCGGTACTGGCGAGCTGCTTGCTCGCGAGGTTTATCCCGTACCAGAGCCTCAGCAAGCTGCGTCAATCGCCATCAATCCCGTCACTGGGATCGCGACGGTGACGCTGACTGGCAACGGTTCGTACCATGTGTTGCTCACTGGTGATCTTACCCGGCCGGCGGATGTCGTGACTGGAGGGTCATTGGTGCTTCATTTTGGCCCGGTCGCGATGTCGACGCCAATTCAGGTGAATGTGTACGGTGATGGTTCTGGCAGTGGCCAGCGCCTCACCGATGCGGTCCTCAACCCTCCAGTGCCGCCGGTACTGGAGGATAATACAACCACCAAGCAAGTGACCTTTTGCAGCCGCGTCAATCCGCGCGCAGAAGCGTTCATCCGTACAACCCTCACGGTCGCTGAATTCCTGTCAGGTGATCACGCGGCGGACATCGTCCGTCCGTTTGATTACATCAAGCAGGGAGTCTCAGTCTCGCATCCCGGAAACCTCTGGGATGCAGCCGGTGAGGCCGTGTTCAACAGGAACTGCTCGGTGATTCCGTCGCCGAGCCCGTCAGAGACAACGACAGCATCACCTTCGCCGAGCCCAACGGAAACAACGACCCCATCGTCGTCACCGTCGAGCACTACAACGGCTTTGCCGTCCGCACCCGCGGGCGGTGGCACCGATACGAGGACGGACCGTCCGTCCTCCCCGAGCACCACGAATCAGTCTGTGGAGTCCGATACTTCGCAGACTCAGACCTCCTCCTCGAAAGTGAGCCGAAACCCGGCCGCTCTCGTGGATACGGCCGTGAAGGATGGTGGGGTGAGCGGGTTTGCTTTGGCACCGCTCCTCTTTGGCGCGGCGGCACTGTTGGTACTGATCGCCGGGCTGCTTTGGCGCGGCGAAGGTCGCCGTCACTAAACACAGAGATGGGATGGCCGGGAGCTGGGAGGCAGCTGCATTTCGCAGCCTGTCACCAGTTCCCGGCGCCCATTCCTTTTATGAAGATACGAGAATATATAATGTATTTTTATATCTCTATAAAAACAAATGACTTGCTCGCGACGGTGAGTTTGTATATGCTTATGGTATGAATAGGGTGATCTTGGTAAATAAAAAGGCTCGTCTCTTGGTTTTTCTATTGGCGGCCGTGCTGTTGATAGGTGGTTCGTCAGTCGGCTATCTCTGGTATCAAAGTCAGCAAAAACCCAAAACTGCAGGCGATGTAGCTGGGCCTGCTGCAGATAAGAACCTAATCAATCAGTTTGCGGCGATTGACGATAGTGAAATGTCAAAAGAATATTATGATCTCATTAATCTTAATAAGAAAGATGAAGCATTGGAAGCTGTGAAGAGAGTGATTAGTAGCGAAAGTGACCAAGCTAGGAGAGAGGCGCTTCTTAGTATATTTGAAGGAGCGGCGGCTGCGATAGACAGACAAGATGATGCAAAGGCTGTTGGAGTATGGGCGGCAGATAAATACCCTTCATCTACGCTTCTCTTGCATGTAGCTGACTTATATGCAAAAACAAATGATTACACAGGTGCATTAAAGTATGCCGAGCAGGCTGTTACGCTCGCTACATCAAGTGGAAATGAAGAGCAGCGTGAAGAAGCGCAAATAAAGGTTGATATATATAAAATGGCGGCCGCATCTACGGCAGGTAATCAGTCTAGCAACTCAAGGGGGCAGAGAATTCCCAATGAATAAGACACTTATATTTATAGGTCTAGTGGTTGCATCTTCTTTGGCTTCTTTCCTGTTTACGGACAAAAAAGTGGAGGCGTTTAGTGATCTTTATAGTGAATGTAGGGGGCTGTATAACGCTTCTGGAAACCCGTGGGGGGAGAATGGTATTGTTCAGGAGGTTGGGATAGCACCGGCCGCTGGACAGACGGAATATATTAGGAGCACTAATGGGAATGTGAAACTAAGGCTGGCTATTAATGTAGGCTTTTGTGCTGATCATTCAATTAGAGACCCAGCAATATGGAGAGGCTGTGGTGTTGCGCCTACGGCATGCTACCAGACACCAAGTGGTACATGGTATGGGACCTACTATCCAAGAACAATCGAAAGGTATTTCGTGTTAAATGGGGGTATGCGCTATGCGAGCGGCGGTGGTGCTATAGCGCCAATTGTTCTTAATGTACCCTCACTTGCTCAAGGTCCGTACAATGTAGCGGGATCATCCAATAAGGCTCAGGGATCTAGAACTCAGAATCAAGGAGCGTATGTAGATGCAACGATAAACGTGCCTGCTCACTTTGATACTTCAAAGGCACTTGAATTTTGTATTAAGCCAGGTTATGCCGATAGTGTCAATTACTACAATACAAAACAACAGCTCAGCTATAGCTTCTTCCAAGATAATGACTATATGTGTACACCAATACCGATCACATCTTATAATTACAACCTGGTTCCGCTCATAGATCTCGATGTCGCTGGTGTTGCCGAGGTAGACTCATCATTAACGGCAACTGCCAAACTCCGAAACGATGGCCCTTCGAAGTCCAAGCCGAATACGGAATGGCAATTTGTAAAAATGATCGTTGGTCCTGGTGCGACTTTGCCCGTCGCAGGCACTTCAGTGAGCACTACGTCTCCGTGTACGTATTACGGCAATGGCTGCGTGCCAATCAGTAGTGGCAGCACTGACTTTGATGGTGGGGATACAACAACGTTGGCTAGTAAAACAGAGTCCGTAGTTGACATCGCGGTAGGCTCACGAATTTGCTATGCGACTTCAGTAAAGCCGTATAATCACACAACAAGCAGTTGGCGCCATAGCGCTCCGTCATGTGTAACTATCGGTAAAAAGCCGAAAGTGCAGATATGGGGTGGCGATCTGTCCGTGGGGCGCACCTTTAGTGGCGACATAAGTAAGCCAAAGAGTGCTGTTGAGACAAGTACTTCAGTCAAGAACGGAGGAAGTAATACATTCGGCAGCTGGGTGGAGTATGGTATCTTTGCCCCTTCGAGTATCGCTGGTACTGCATCAGTCGCTGGCTTGGCTGGACCGACTGGTAATGCATTTAGTATTCAGAGCAACTGGAGTAAATTAACCTTTGCCAACGGAGGTCAACTCAATAAGACGGCTGACTGTAACGGGGTAGTGAAATTTGGTTGTTTCGCCACCGCTGGCACGATGGGGTCAATTCCAGACGTGGCTGCGCGTTTAGCGCCTGGAACAGCCGGTACTCCTATTGGTGGCAGCGTGTTACTCGATGGGCTTAATGGCAACTACTACGCGAGCGGCAACCTGACGATTGACTCGGGTGCTATCGCTAAAAGTAGGACGGTTATTATTAAAGCAGCTGGTACAGTTTTTATTAATGGTGACATTAAGTACACATCAGACCCACTTTATTCATTGGGTGATATTCCGCAGGTGGTTATTATTGCAAATAACATTCAGATTAAAGATTCTGTCACGAATGTTGACAGCTGGCTGATTGCAAATGGCTCACAGGGTGTGGTGTATACGTGCAACAACAATAACTTCTCGCAGAAACTTAGAGATGGTGTATGTAAGGATAGACTCACTATCAATGGCCCAGTCATGGCAAAGAAGCTGCTTCTTACTCGAACTGCCGGCTCAGGCATGGGTGCGGCCAGTGGTGAACCCGCCGAAGTGTTAAATCTTCGTGCTGATGCGTATCTATGGGCTATGAACAGGGCTGGTGGCCAGGGTGGCGTTCGGACGCTCGAGACTAAAGAGCTGGCTCCAAGGTTCTAAATAACACTTAACAATAGGCTTGTATTTTATGATCATGCTTATGTATAATGAGGGATAATATGGCATTACTAAAAGGCGTGGGCGACTTTTTTGCACTAGATATCGGTTCCAATGCGGTTCGGGTCGTACAGTTAGCAAACAATGGGACAGACAACTGGACATTACTTCATTATGGGTATGCGCCAGTAGACTCAAAGATAACGACAAGTGGCTCAACTGAGGCGCAGCGTCGTTTGGGTGAAGTGATCATGACGGCAATTGGCCAGAGTGGTATTAAGACAAAGAACGTCGTTATCGGCCTTCCGTCTAATAAGACATTCACGACAGTTATTGATGTGCCAACTGTCTCACCAGCTGAGCTGAAGGCTACACTTAAGTATCAGGTCGACCAATACATTCCAATGTCAATCGATGAGGCAAAGGTAGACTGGGCGCTACTTGGGCAATCACTCCATGATCCTCAAAAACAAGAGGTGCTGCTTGCAAGTACGGCAAATTCATACGCCGAAGAGCGACTTGAGTTTGTCGAAGGGCTTGGCTTAAACGTTATTGCTGCCGAGCCAGACCCACTTGCTATGGTCCGCTCGCTGTTGCCAAGTGGTGTTAAGGACGCCCGACTCTTGATCGATATTGGTGAGTACTCTACTGATCTCGCGATTACCTATGACGATTCGCCACGATTGGTCCGTACGATTCCAACAGGTCTCAACTCACTTCTAAAGGCAGCGGTTCAAAATCTTAATGTCCAAGAAGATCAAGCGCGTCAATTTATCCTTAAGTTTGGCCTAGCGCCCGATCGTCTTGAAGGGCAGGTATTCCGTGCAATCGAAGGAGTACTCGACAACTTTGCCGCCGAGCTCGTGAAGTCGATCAAGTTCTTTCAGACTCGTTATCCAAATACATCAGTGAGTGGTGTTCTGCTCTCAGGATACGGAGCAGTAGTGCCGAAGCTGGGTGATTATATTAGCGCAAAAACTGGCATCCAATCGCAAATTGCTAACCCGTGGCAGAAAGTGCGCGTTCAACAATCCGACCAACAGCAGCTTGGAACAATTGCTACTGAGTTCGCAACTGTGGTCGGTTTAGCGCAACGAGGTAACAAGTAATGATTGAAATTAACCTTATACCAGATGTTAAGCAAGAGCTTATTAGAGCTGAGCGTGTTCGAGCTGGTGTGATATCAACGGCAATTTTAGTTGGTCTTGTATCGATCGGTTTGGTTGTTGTTTTGGGGGTTTTGATTGGTGGTCAGGCAATCGCAGGTAAGCTTGCTGATGACGCCATTCAGAAACAAAATGCCGAACTGCAGAGTAAGCCTGATCTCGGCAAGACGCTTACTATACAGAATCAGCTTACAAAGCTAACCGAAATGCATGCAGATAAGAAGATTGATTCTCGGTTATTCGGAATGATGGTAGCTGTTAATCCATCTGCTCCTAACGATGCTGCTTTTTCAAACATCAAGCTTGATCCGGCTACAAGTCTAATTACTATTGAGGGTCAAGCGTCAGGTGGCTATGCTGCTGCTGAAGTCCTTAAGAAGACGATCCTGAGCACGAAAGTTCATTACCTCGACAGAGTAGGGCAAGATGGCGTTGAAGATAACTCGCCGCGAGAAGTGCCGCTGACATCTGCCGTTGACATTCGAGAGACGAGCTATGGTGAGGATGCTTCAGGCCAGAAAGTGCTCCGATTCGTTATATCGTTCACTTATCCAGCGGAGCTATTCAAGTCTGGCCTTCGTAACGTTGAAGTTAGGGCACCAAATCGACAAGAGAATGTTACAGATTCACGTAATCGTATTCCGCAGAGTCTTTTTACCGATGCGGCTGCTGATGTGAAGGAGGAGAAGTAATGGCTATCAAAGAAGTGGCACTAAGGAAGCGTCAGCAGATTGCAAAAGCTAATCGTACTATGTTTCTGTGGGTGGCGGGAGTCTCTGTCATCGTTGGATTTGCTGCCGTCGGTTCGATCTTCCTGGCACAAAAGCTTATCTTTAACCAAAAAGTTGTTAATGAAAAAAATAATACGGTCTCAATTCTTACCAAGAATAACGCTGCCGTTTCTGAGCTAGAAGAAAATGTACGCCTTCTGGACACGAACGAGGGTCTTAATAGCGTGAAGGCAAAATCAGACGACAAGGCGCTTCAGGTTGTGCTAGACGCGCTTCCTGCTGATGCAAACTCACTTGCATTAGGGTCCTCATTACAGGAAAAATTAATTGCTGGTATCGAAGGTTTGACACTCGAATCGGTGAGTACAACTCCCGTAGCGGGCATTGAACTAACAACTGACGATAACGTACAGGATGCAGGCACTGAAACAGATGACGAGTCTGCCTATCAGATTAAATTTAATCTTGTTGTGTCAGGCGATGCAAATGCGCTAAAAGCATTACTTGATCGATTTGAACGCTCAATTCGTGCCATTGATATCACAAACCTGACGCTTGAGCAGGCCGGTGGTAAATTGACAATGACGCTTGAAGGTCATGTTTTCTATGAACCGGCTCGTACGATTGAGCTCAGAGACATCCCGGTAGGGCCTAATAACAAGAAGGGGTCGTAATGAAAAAAACAGATATCGCAATGATTATTTTGATTGCATCTATGAGCGTCCTTATTGCTTATTTCGTTGCCGGTGCACTACCGATTTTTAAATCAAACCAGGAGCCGGTTAATGTGAAGACGATAGACGCCATCTCTCCCACGATTGATGCCCAACCAGATCCAAGCGTCTTTAATAAAGATGCGATCAATCCAACGGTTGAAGTGCTCATCGGCGGTGCTGAGAGCACCCCCCAGTAAGATAAATAGGAGTTAAGTTATGGCACTACTCACGAGTGACATCCAGGATAAGCTGATTGACCTGCTCGTTAGTGAAGGGCTAGTGCGTCAAGAGGTGATTGACGAAGCCAATGCCGAAGTGGCGCAGACGAATAAGCCATTGTTCAGTATTTTAGCCGAACGGCATATTGTCGACGATGAGCTATTGGCGCACGCTATTGCGCAGGTTTCCGGTGTCCCTTATGTGAATCTTAGCAACAGTATTATCGACCAGAAGGTTTTAAACCTTCTTGCTGAAGATATAGCTGAGCGGTTCATGGCGGTGCCACTGGCTGAAGTGCAAAATCGCCTAGCGGTCGCGATGATCGATGCCAATAATGTTCAGGCTGTTGATTATCTTGCAAACCTTATTCAGCGCCCGATCAAAGTATTCATGGCGTCTGAGGCTGGCGTTCGCCACGTGCTCGATCAATACCGCACCGACCTTTCAAGTGTTGATGCGGCAGCTGCGGTGTCGCAGGCCGAAGCCAACCAGGATTCCGCGAAGGATATCAAGACACTGGTGCAGGACTCGCCAATTAGTCGTGCCCTTAGTACGATTCTTGAGTACGCTGTAAAATCACGCGCTAGTGATGTGCATATTGAACCACTTGAGAAAACACTCAAGATTCGTTGTCGTGTCGACGGTGTGCTGCGTGAGATTATGCAGCTGCCAAAATCTATCGAACCAGCGCTCGTGAGTCGTATTAAAATTTTGTCTAACCTCAAGATCGATGAGCACCGCATTCCACAGGATGGACAGTTTACCGTAGGCGTAGCCAACAAGGAGGTTGATCTTCGTATCGCTATTAGTCCCGTAGTATGGGGTGAACAAGTGGTTATTCGTCTCCTTGATAAATCGGGCAATAGCTTTGATATCGAACAAATGGGCTATGCTGGACGTTCTCTGCGAACGATTCGAAAAGGTATTCGTCGTCCAAATGGTATGGTATTGACGTCTGGCCCAACCGGATCTGGTAAGTCGACGAGCCTGTACGCGCTTATTAAAGAAATTAAAGACGACGCTGTTAATATCGTGACACTTGAAGATCCGGTTGAGTACAAGATGGATGGGGTTAATCAAATTCAGGTGAATGCTGATGTCGGACTTACGTTTGCAAGTGGGCTGCGTTCAATTCTTCGTCAAGATCCTGATGTTGTGATGGTGGGTGAAATTCGTGACTCAGAAACAGCAAACTTGGCGGTTCAAGCTGCGCTGACAGGGCACTTGGTGTTTAGCACGCTTCACACTAACTCAGCAGCGGGCGTGCTGCCGCGCCTACTCGATATGGGCATTGAGCCATTCTTGATCGCCAGTACCGTGAATACAATTATTGGTCAGCGTCTTGTGCGCCGTGTGGCGCCAAAACGAGAGTCGTATCAGTCGTCGCCAATCGAAACACAGAACATTCTGGCGACAGTCGGGCATCTCCTGCCAAAGACACAGGCTGATGTTTTGAAGGTTTCTGAGGATTTGGGGTATAAAGACTTGCCACTTGCGGGCCAAAGCGCTTATACTTTAGTCAAGGGTAGAGATACGCCGCAGACGCCAAGGGGTTATGCTGGTCGAGCTGGTTTATATGAAGTCATGGATGTAAACGAAGCAATCCAGGATCTTATCGTAAAACGAGCGACGAGCGGAGAGATCCAGCGCCTGGCGGTGGAGCAGGGTATGATCACCATGCGACAGGACGGCTATCTAAAAGCGCTGCAAGGTATCACGACAATCGAAGAAGTAAACCGCGTTGCGGCAGATATTGCATAAAGAAGGGTGGATCAAAATATGAACAATCAAGAACTGCGAATTGAAGTACTTCTCGAAGAAGTTGTACGCAAGCGTGCGTCTGATCTTCACTTACAAGTAGGTTTGCCGCCAATGCTTCGCGTTGATGGTTCGCTCGCTCCGGTTCCGGGCTTTAATCCGCTCGATGAGCAGCAGGTTGAGGCGCTCGTGTTTGCAATTCTCGACCAAGACCAGCAGCAAATTCTTATGAAAGATAAGGAATTTGACTTCAGCTTCGCCTTTGGTACGCTTGGACGCTTCCGTGTAAACGCCTTCCACGAACGAGGCAACCTAGCGGCGGCGCTTCGTCTTATTCCAAATGAAATTAAATCCGTGACCGAGCTTGGTATGCCATCGGTAGTGATGGGCTTTGCCGATTTTCCTCGAGGCCTTGTACTTGTGACTGGCCCAACTGGCTCTGGTAAGTCAACCACACTTGCCGCGCTGCTTGATAAGATCAACACTGAACGTTCGCACCACATCATTACAATCGAAGATCCGATTGAGTTTACGCACAAGTCTAAGAAGTCAGTTGTCGTACAGCGTGAAGTTCACTATGATACTTACTCATTCTCAGCGGCGCTTCGATCAAGCCTTCGCCAGGACCCAGATGTTGTCCTTATTGGTGAGATGCGTGACTTGGAGACGATTTCGGCAGCGATTACTATCGCCGAAACTGGTCACTTGGTATTTGCAACGCTCCACACCAACTCCGCGGCCCAGTCAATCGACCGTATGATCGACGTCTTCCCGCCACACCAGCAGCCACAGATTCGTGCGCAGCTCTCAAACATCTTGATGGCTATCTGTTCTCAACGTCTCGTGCCAGCAATTGGTGGCGGTCGCGTGGTTGCAGCCGAGGTGCTAGTCGCCAACCCGGCAGTCCGCAACATTATTCGCGAAGGCAAGAGCCACCAGCTTGATGCGGTCATTCAGACCGGTGCCGATCAAGGTATGCAGACGATGGATCGTACACTTGTGAGTCTTGTGCAAAGCGGCACGATTACCTACGACAACGCTCGTGAATATGCCGTTGATTTGACTGAATTTGAAAGGCTAATGAGAGGATAATCGGTGAAAAAGTTTAGTTACGAAGCGCGCGATAGCGCAACCGATAAAATTGTTAAGTCAGTCGTTCAGGCTGATACGGAAAATTCGGCTGCACGTCTGCTGATCGAGCAAGGCTTTGTGCCGATCGAGGTCAAAGAGATGGTTGAAGGCGGGAGTTTTCTTGGAAAACTGAACGGTCGAATTACGACGAAAGACAAGATTGTTTTCACGCGTCAGCTCGCAACGCTGATTGGCGCAGGCTTGCCACTCTCTCAAAGTATGCGTACGGTGCTGGAGCAGACGGAAAACAAAAAACTCCAAGGTGTCATTCAGGAGATTATTGCCGATGTCGAAGGCGGTCGCCAGCTGTCCGATTCGTTTGCAAAGCATCCTGAAGTCTTCGATAATGTATTTATTGCTCTCGTATCGGCGGGTGAAGCATCTGGTACGCTCGACGACGCATTGAAGCGCGTGGCAGCCCAGCAAGAAAAAGACGCTGCTACTATGAGTAAAATTAAAGGTGCTTTGACATATCCGGTCATCGTACTTTTCGTTATTGCCGGCGTTATGGTTTTTATGCTCTTTACGGTTGTTCCGCAGGTAGAGAAGTTGTATCACGATATGAAGAAGGAGTTACCATTCCTGACGCAGTTGATGGTGGATACAACGGAAGTCATCAGGCAGTATTGGTGGCTTATTCTGATCATCTTGGGTATCGGCGTGTATTTTCTTTTGCAATATCTCAAGACAGATAACGGCGTTAAAGTAAAAGATACCTTCAAGCTCAATGCGCCGCTCTTTGGCAAGATGTTCCGAAAGCTCTACATGGCTCGTTTTACACGTACGGGCCAGACGCTCCTTGGCACTGGCGTGGCTATGCTCGACATGCTGCGTATTAGTAGTGACTCGGTCAATAATACGATTATTGCCAGTAGTATTACGCGTGCTGCTGAGAAGGTAAAGGGTGGCAAGGCATTGTCGGTGGCGCTACAGCCAGAAGATTATATTATGTCTATGGTGCCTCAGATGATCAGGATCGGTGAGCAGTCGGGTAAGATCGATGAGATGATGGGCAAGACCGCTCAGGTGTACGAAGATGAGCTCGACGAAGAAATCCGCACGATTTCCACGGCTATTGAGCCGATTCTGATGGTAGTGCTCGCGATTGTCGCCGGTGGTATGGTAGGAGCGATCCTTCTGCCAATTTACGGTCTTGTAAATGGTGTAAATACCTAGACAAAGAAAATAATATAACGTACTATGAGCATAAGCGTGTTAGCGCAAAATAATTTTGTTCATAGAAAGGTGGAATAGATTTTATGAACGTACAAAAGAACAGTGAAAAAGGCTTTACGATTATCGAGGTTGTATTGGTGCTTGCGATTGCAGGACTTATCTTCTTGATGGTGTTCATTGCACTCCCTGCTTTGCAGCGCAGCCAGCGTGATAGCGCACGTAAGAGTGAAGCTAGCGCGGTAGTGAGCGCAATCGGCACTTACCAGGGTAATAACCGAGGCGGTAACCCAACAACTGCTGCTCAAATCGGCGACATCGTGAATGGCAAGGGTGCAACACTTGATAGCGGTGCGACTGTTCAATTGCGAAGTACTGCCTATTCGGCAGACAGGTCAATAACCGCAGACACTAAGGCGGCTGTTGCTCCCGATACCGTGGCGGCATCTGATGAAGTACTGGTGTATCTTGGCTACAAGTGTCCGGCAACCGGCAGTACCATTATTAAGGGTACTGCTCGACAAGCTGCCGTGCTCGTAATCCAAGAATCTGGTAATGGCCAGGTCTTCTGTCAGAGTAGCTAGTCCATAGGCTCCGATCTATTGTCAAAGAACCGCTCCTTGTGAGAGCGGTTCTTTTTTGTCAATACATCTGTTATGATTGTGCTTATGGAACAACTGTGGATATATATAGGACTGGTGCTCTTTGGGTTGTGCCTCGGTAGCTTTGCTGGCGCGTCGGTATGGCGACTGCGAGCGCGCCAGTTGGAGGAGGATAAGGCCGAAGGTGAAGAAGTAGACGCCAAGGAGTATGCGGGGCTCAAGCATCTTCATGGCATCAACAAGGCGAAAGATAGTTCACGATGCCTGCACTGTGGGCATGAGTTGGCATGGTATGATTTGTTGCCACTTGTGAGCTGGATGACCCTTCGAGGCAAGTGTCGGTATTGTAAAGCATCGATCGGCCGTTTTGAACCGATAATGGAGCTAAGCGTTGCGGTATTTTTCGTAGTATCGTTTGTTCTTTGGCCATTTGAGCTAACGGCGCCGCTAGCGATCGCTCAGTTTATCGTGTGGCTACTGGCTGGTGTGGGCTTGGTTATTCTTTTTGCGTATGACCTTAAGTGGTTCTTGCTGCCAAATGTGGTTATGTTTAGTGTCATTGGTCTTGGCGCGGTCAGCGCGCTACTCGTCTTACTACAGGCATCGGATATACTCGGGGAGCTTGCAAGCATCTTCACAGGTATTTTTATTCTTAGTGGCGTGTATTTGCTTATTTACCTTGCATCAAAAGGGCAATGGATTGGGTTTGGTGATATTAAGCTCGGACTTGCTTTGGCGCTGCTTTTGGCTGATTGGCAACTTGCATTTTTAGCACTCTTTGCGGCAAATTTGATTGGATGTCTTATTGTCATTCCTGGGATGATTACGGGCAAAATCACGAAAACTACGCGGATCCCATTTGGTCCACTTTTGATTATTGGTATGATCGTGTCATTTTTTGCTGGTAGGGCTGTGCTCGGCATGTATTTCAGTGGTCTGATGCTATAGAACTCTTTGCGCTTATGCTATAATTAAGCGCAAATGGGCATTCACAACAAACAGGGTTTTACTATTATTGAAGTTATGTTGTTCCTGTCGATATCAGGCGCTTTGACTATTGCGGTGCTTGTCGGTGCGGGCACATCGATTGCGCAACAGCGTTACCGGGATAGCGTGAATTCGTTGGCGAGCTTTTTGCAGCAGCAGTATACCGAGGTGACGAGTGTGCGTAACGATCGTGACGTCCAGTGGACTTGCGGTGCCTCTGGGGTGATAGCGGCACCCACGGGTGGCATGTCACGTGGAACGACGGACTGCGCCGTCCTTGGTAAATACATCAGCCTTAATGACACGAAGGTAACGGTGCGAACGGTCGTGGGCCGGGCGACGGTCTTGGCTGGACTCGATGACGTGACTGCGCTGAAAAATTCCAACCTTACTTTGAGCGATATTGATCGGCAGGAGTATACCGTTGAATGGGGTGCAAAGATGCAGCAGCGGCTGAATAAGAACCCGATAGCCACAACAATAGTTATTGCGCGTTCGCCAACAACTGGGTCAATTCGGACATTCATTGATAATACAACTGCTTCGCAGTCGGCTAAGAATGTTGTAGCCGATCCACAGAACCTACAGAGGGGCGTAGACATCTGTGTTTATTCCGACGGCCTATTTGGCGGTAAACGTTTTGATGTTGAATTTGTTCCAAACTCATCGGGCACTACTGGTGTGAGGGTAAATGGAGATAGTACAACGCCATGCTAGGGGTGGCACGAAGGGTCCGCGAGAAAGGTGATACGATAATCGAGGTGCTGTTTGCAGTAACGGTATTTAGTTTACTTGCAGTCGGAAGTCTTGCGGTCATGAACCAGGGTACGTCTGCCGCCCAACGCTCGCTTGAGCTTACTCTTGTGCGTCAGCAAATTGACGGACAAGCTGAGGCGCTACGTTACATACAGGCGTCATATGTCGCCGCCTTTTCGGGCTCGGTACCATACACTGCCAGCTCTCCAGCTGGTCAATGGGTATCACAGATTGTACCAGCGGCACATACGGGAAATGCTACATCATATGGCACATGTTCAGCGCCAGGCTCTGCATTTATAATTAATACACAGACGGTTCGTGTAGATAAAGCAGCCTCGACCTTCAAGCCAGCTGATACCTATGCACGCGTTACGCATACGCCTAGCTTGAAAGCGGCGGGTGTATGGATAGAGGCGATCAAGCCAAGTAATTTTGATGATCCGACTAACAAGGCACCGTATATTGATTTTCATATTCGCGCATGCTGGGATGGGCCAGGACTTAACGTGCCGATGACGGCGGGAACAATTGTGAGGTTATATGAACCACGTAAATAAAATGAACCACTCTGTAGCTCAGCGCGGCTTTACACTGATTGAGCTCATGCTGGCTATGTCGGGAGTTGCCTTTTTGTTGCTTGCAATCGCTATGACAACGATGCAGATCAGCAATACTTACAGCAAGGGTATGACAATCAAATCAGTTAATCAGACTGGACGTGACCTGAGTGATATGCTCCAGCGTGATATCAAGGCAAGTAAGCCATTTAATCTTGCAAGTACGTCTAGTTATCTGAATACACCTTATGGTGGTAGACTTTGTCTTGGTAAATATAGTTATGCGTGGAACTATGGTACGACACTTGCTGCTAGTGGTACTGTGAATAAAATAATTTTTGACGATAGTACACCGGTGCGCATGGCTCGAGTTCTTGATATAGGCGGCCAGATTTGTGCAAACGCAGCTGCGAATCAGTCCATTGCTCGCACTGATGCTACTGAGCTTCTGACCGGAAGCGACAAACTTGATCTTGCACTCCATACTTTCACTATTACGTCTTCTGCTACTGACGCAATCATAGGGCAGGCGCTTTACTCAGCTTCATTCGCACTTGGAACCAGTGATCAGCAGGCCATCAAGACGAGCGACGCATCTTGTAAGCCGCCGAGTGACAACGATAGCAATTGGGCTTTTTGTGCAGTTAATGTGTTTGACTTTACGACTCGTGCAGGGAACAAGGCATAATGAATACAAGGAGCAATATGTTGCAGATATTACATTCACGAAATCGTGAGCGAGGAGCCGTTTCAATATTTATCGTTGTGTTCTGTGCATTACTCATGACTGTATTGACGATTAGTTTTATTCGTCTTATGGCGCAAGAGCAGCAGCAGGCTACGACTAATGACCTATCTCAAAGCGCCTATGACTCGGCCCAGGCTGGTGTCGAGGATGCAAAGCGCGCATTGCTGGTTTGCAAGAATGGCGACAGTCTTGCTTGCTCAAGGCTAGATAATAAAACATGCGATTCTGTCCCTCTTGCGCTATCGAGTGCTGCGACGCAAGATGTTAGTACGGGGAATGAAGAGATTAAAATTCAGACCGGCTCAGGTGACGAAAAGCTAAATCAAGCCTATACCTGCGTCAAGGTGACGCGACAAACAGACGACTTCAGTGCTTCTCTTGCTAGTGGAGAATCAAAAATGATCCCTTTGAGAGCCGCTCCTGGTGATACCTTTGATAGCATCAAGCTTAGCTGGTTCGAACATAAAGATTTTGCTGGTGCAGGGTCGAACAGCTATGACATCGATTTGCCCAATATCTCAGGTGCGCAACTTGTACCTACAGCGACGAATGATTGGCTTAAAAATCGACCATCACTAATGCGGTTACAGTTGATGCAATTTGATACTAGTGCTGGTTTTACATTAGATAGTCTCAATGCTAATGATGAAGTGGCAAAAAAGAGCAACGCCAATGCGCTATTTTTGTATCCAACCAAGTCTTTCTCTTCCAATAGTTTTAACTTTATCGATGACAAGCGACAGAGTCAGGATGGGGCAGCGGGCGGTCGCATTAGTACTGTCAAATGTGCAAGTAACATAAGTACTGAACGATTTGCCTGTAAGGAGATAACGATTCGTCTACCCGAGCCACTTGGTGGTGATGCTGCCGGCCGAGCTGCCTCAGCGTATCTACGCCTAACTGCACTATATAACGCAACAAATTACTCCGTAAGCCTGTTTAAAGGCGCGAATTTAGTCAAATTTGATGGAGTGCAAGCGATTGTTGATTCAACTGGTCGTGCCAACGATATATTTCGTCGCGTAGAGAGCCGACTTGAAGTAAATCCAGTCGACTTTCCATATCCAGAGGCTGCCGCCGATATTACCGGTAGCCTTTGTAAGAACTTCGTTATTACTGACGCTAACTCGGGCTACTCGGTATCGGCAAGTTGCAAGCCGTAGCTTTCTATTCTGTGTCGCTATGAAATTTTTCATACACGTCGCGCAGATGCTCGTCGGTGACGTGTGTGTAAACTTGGGTGGTGCTAATGTTGCTATGGCCAAGCATTGATTGAACACTGCGAATGTCAGCCCCATTCATAAGTAGATCGGTAGCGAAGCTATGGCGCATGGTGTGTGGGCTAACGTGCTTGGTGATGCCGGCAAGGCGTGCATATTTTGTAACCATGCGTTGAATGCTGCGCGAGGTGAGGCGTCGATAGTCGCCAGTCATACTCGAAAGGTTGTTGCGGCTATAGCTGAGGAAAAGTGGCGGGAGGTTATCGAGGCGTGAAGCAAGATAGTCTTCAACACGCCCTGCTGCCGCTTCGCCGATAAAGACAGGTCGGTCTTTGCGGCCTTTACCGCGCACCATAAATTCGCGCCGTTTTGTATTGACATGATCGCGGTTAAGATTGACGAGTTCTGATACACGTAGGCCACTAGAAAAAAGTAGTTCAATGATCGCACGGTCGCGTAGGCCAGTTTCGTTGTCGAGCGGAATGGTGTCGAGCATGCGGGTTACTTCGTCAAAGTGAAGGAAGGTGACTTGCTTGCGGGCTACTTTGGGGAGTTCGATCTTGTCGGCACTGAGACTGACGATATCTCGTTTTGATAGATAGCCTAGGAAGCCGCGGAGGGCAATCAAGTGGTACCCCTGGGTGATGGTGGCAAGTTCGCCCTCATTGTCGTTTTTATAACGGTTCAACCAGAGACGATATTTGCGGATCACCTCAGATGTAATTTTATCAACGGTAATATCATCAGTAAATTCTATGAAACGCTCAAGGTAGAGCTTGTAGTTCTCGGCCGTTTTGACTGAGCGGCCGCCTTCGACTTCAAGGTGTTCAATATAATCGAGTAGTAATTCCGACATGTACATACTCTAAGCATAGCCTAAAACCGGCTGAATTAGGTACAATAGAGGAATGAATGTACTTGAAATGATTATCCTTGGCCTTATCCAGGGACTGACTGAATTTATCCCAATTAGTAGCTCTGGCCACCTGGTGATTGCCCAGCAAATATTTAATGGTGGATCGGATCACTTATTCCTTGAGTTTATCAACATAGGCACAGTCCTGGCTTTGATTGTATTTTTCCGAAAAAAGATCGTTGCTATCATCAAAGACGTTTTTGTACACAAAAATTACACACTTGCACGCAATATTCTTATTACCGCCGTGCCAGCCGGGGTAGTAGGGTATCTACTTGCGGGCTTCATAGCCTCGGCGCCCTTTTTTGGAAGTCTGGTGACGGTAATGGTGACACTGGCGGTTGTTGGTGCGATTATGATATGTATCGACAGACTCCCGCATGCCTCAAAGGTTGAAGACGGTTCAAAGCTTTCAGCGGGTAGGGCGCTGACTATTGGTATTGTGCAGGTATTTGCGCTCATTCCGGGTGTGTCGCGATCTGGCTCTACGATTATTGCCGGCCGCTTGATGGGCTTGGCGTCGGCCCCTGCTGCAGAGTACAGTTTCTTGGCATCACTGCCTATTATGCTCGGTGTAACACTCAAGGTATTTATCACGTCGAGCGACCGTGCGTACTTCATGGAGCACTTGCCTATGTTGGTGTTGTCGAACGCATTTGCGTTCATATCCGGTATTTTGGCCATTGGCTTCTTGCTCAAATACCTTTCAAAACACGGCCTGGCACTGTTTGGCTGGTATCGGGTTGGCTTGGCGGCTATTCTCGCACTGTATCTTTTGTTACAATAGAGCCAATAACTGTTGAAGGAGCTATATGAGCGAAAATAATGTCCAAAGAACCCTAATCGTTTTCAAGCCTGACGCTGTGCAGCGTGGTATCATCGGAGAAATATTAACTCGTTTTGAGCGCGTTGGCCTAAAAATCATTGCAACAAAGATGTTGGCGCCAGACCGCGAGCATTACTACAAGCATTACGAGGAAATTGGACAGGTCATTACTCGTCGCGGCGAGGCAACATTCAACAATGTGCTCGACACGATGAACGAAGGTCCGGTGATTGCAATGGTACTCGAGGGTGTCGAAGCGGTTGAATTGGTGCGTAAGCTCGTTGGAACGACTGAGCCAAAATCATCTGCTCCTGGTACAATCCGCGGCGACTTCTCGCACATGAGCTACGGCTATGCCGACGAGGCCAATAAAGGTATTCCGAACCTTATTCATGCCTCTGGCGACCTATCTGACGCCGAGAAAGAGATTCCACACTGGTTCACAGAAGCTGAACTTTACGACTACTCGGTGCTACACGAGAAGTTTACTCGTTAAATCAGTAGGTATGATATATGCAATACGGCCGGCTTATGTCGGCCGTATTGCATGCTAGAATAGTACTACCAACTGAAATATAAGGTAAACAGTAGGATTACGGGTATAATCGTATATATGCCTCGGTAGCTCAACTGGATAGAGTAGATCCGTCCTAAGGATATGGTTGCAGGTTCGAGTCCTGCCCGGGGTACCAAAAAATTATGACTAAGCAAGAACAATCAGTACGACTCGATTTTGATGGCCAGCGCGACGGAGAAGAGCTGTTATTTGTTTTCCGCCGGCATATTATTGCGATGCGCAAGGGATTTTACTTGCTGCTTGTTCCTTTTATGATATCGGCCGTTCCTCCTCTTATTTGGCAGTCCAATCTTGAACTATTTCTTTTACCGATTGGTGGGCTCGTACTTGGTCTTATGTTGTTCTCGTATCACTTCTTGATGTGGTACTTTACGATGTATATCGTGACCGATCAACGCATCCGTCAGATCACCCAAAAAGGGTTCTTCGGCAAGGACGTGATTGAGCTTCGACTGTCAAAGATCCAAAACATAAGCTATAATATACCAGGGTTCAGTGGTGAGTTATTTGGATTTGGTACCATTGTTATTCAGACATTTGTCGGTGACCTGGTGATCAATAAAGTTGAACATCCTGATAAGATTTACAACCAGCTACAAGATGCGGTAAGTGCTGCATCGGCTGAACGGGGAGAATATGAAGAAACCATCGCTTAAATTGCGTAAAAAAGTCGTCGAGCAGCCATCCTCGCGTATTACAAACGAGACGGTTGCCGAACATCGTGAGCGCATCCTTGCGGGTGGGCGCCGCTTTAAGTATCCGATGCAATATGCTCGTCATCGACTTGTGTTTAATACAATTATCATTAGCTTCGTTGCTCTTGTGTTGATCGTTGCACTTGTTTGGCAGCAACTCTATGTTGCGCAAAATACCGGCACTTTTATGTACCGCGTCGCAAAAGCATTGCCACTGCCCGTGGCGTCTGTTGACGGCGAGTCTGTTCGCTATAGCGACTACCTTATGCAATATCGCTTTAATATTTATTATCTAGAGCAGAAGGATAAGTTGAATACATCGAGTGAAGATGGTAAGCGACAGGTTGTGTATCACAAGAATCAGGCTATGGATAAGGCGGTTGAGTATGCCTATGCAGCCAAACTTGCTCGTGAAAATAATATTTCATTGACGAAGGACCAGATTGCTAGCCTGCTCGAAAAGCAGCGTCATGTTGGTGATGTTACTGTTTCAAAAGAAGCATACGATGCGGTTATTCTCGATCATTATAACTGGACACCGGACGAATACGAGCATGAACTGACAAATCAGCTGTTGCTTCAAGAAGTGACGTACAAGATTGACCAGTCGGCTAATAAAAAGAAAGAGGCAGTCGCGCTTGCGCTCAAGGATCCTCAGGCAGATTTTGACAAGATTGCCGAGGCGCAGGGCGGTAAGGGTGTCGAAATTGTAAGTGTTGGAACTTCTGGTCTTGTTCTGAAGAACAACCGCGACGGCGGACTCAGTGAAGCTGCGGCTAAATTGACTAAGGGTCAGGTGTCTGGTCCGATTAAACCAACGGCTGGCCAAGGAAAGCCGCCCGCAGGTGATGGATTTTATTTCATCAAACTTCTCGATAGTACCGATACGCAGCTGAACTATAGTTTTATTCGCATTCCTGTCACGGAATTTGCAAACAAACTCAAGGTAGTCAAAGAGCAGGGTAAGGTGCATAACTTTATTACACTCCCTGTTGCCGACGATAGCGTACAAAATACGAGTAAGTAAAGGAGCAGTCATTATGTATCAGTTACCAGAGTTGCATTACGAGTATGATGCACTAGGCGCGTATATTAGTAAGGATATTATGCAGTTGCATCACAGCAAGCATCATCAGGCGTACGTCGATAAGTTAAATGCGGCTATCGATCAGGCACCGGCGCTGCGTGAACGGCCGCTCGAAAGTCTGTTAACAGATCTTGATAGCTTGCCAGACGCCGTTCGTACGGCCGTGCGTAATCACGGTGGTGGTCATTATAACCACAGTCTCTTTTGGCAATGGATGTCACCGGATGGTGGTGGCGAGCCAACGGGCGAGCTAGCGGCAGCAATAGCGGCCCGATATGGTAATTTCCAGGCGTTTGTTGATGAGTTTACAGCGAAGTCGCTCGGTGTCTTTGGTAGCGGATGGACGTGGCTACAGCCGAATATGGAGATTATTACAACTGCTAATCAAGATACGCCAATCATGCAAGGCCTTGATGCGCCGCTGCTCGGCTTGGACGTTTGGGAGCATGCGTATTATCTTGATTATAAAAATAAGCGCGATGACTATGTTAAGGCATGGTGGAATGTTGTTGACTGGAGTGTGGCTGCTCAGCGATATGAGCAGAAGTAGAAAAAAGAACCTGCGCTGGCGGGTTCTTTTTATTGTGCGACTGGATTATCGGCTAAAGCTTCTTTCGTTCGCTCCGGATCGAAAGGCAAGAAAAAACGTCATCGGATGATGACGTTTTTTCTTGGCGCGCTCGACCGGATTTGAACCGGCGATCTCCTCCGTGACAGGGAGGCGTGATAACCCCTTCACTACGAGCGCATGTAGTGCTTTGGCCTAAGCTCTAGATATGATAGCAGTTTTTAGCCCCTGTTGCAACAGGATTGAGACCGTTTCTTTCTCGGAAGTGAAATGTTATAATTATTCGGTACGGTATGCCGCTGTAGCTCAGCTGGTAGAGCGGCGCTTTCGTAAAGCGTAGGTCACCGGTTCAAATCCGGTCAGCGGCTCCATGAGTACAGGGGTAAGTATAAAAACAACTGGAGTATTCTAGGAAATTATTTATGAAATTACGAACGCTTGAAGCAGCTAAGCTTATTTTGGGAGATAGGGCTGTCGCAACTCTACTTGCAGTCTTTTTGTTGCTTGTTGCTGCCTTTTGTATATCCGTCTCGGTGTCGCTCCATCCGAGTGAGCTTCAGGTCGTGACGCATTATACCGCTTTCGGTATTACTAATTTTTATCGTGATAAGTGGTATTACTTCTTGGCGTTTATTGTTTTTGGTGTCGTTATTGGCGTGGTTCATGCTTGTGTGGTTGCCAAGCTATATAAAGAAAAGGATCGTAGCTTCGCGATTGGCTTCGCATGGCTAAGTATTGTTACGGTATTGATTGCCTGGGTTCTTACACATTCAGTCTTGCAGGTGGCGTCGCTGTCATAACTATGATTAATCTTGAAATACCACTCGGCAAACGAACTCCACTGTATCGTTTTTTTGAGATGCTGCCTGCACTACTGAGTTATGGGGCGTTCATTCTCTTGTTTGTCCTTTCTTTCTTTAGTCCACTTCTCGCGGCTATTTATTTGCTTCTTATCATTACGACGGTGCTTGTGAAAGCTGCTGGTATCGCGGTTCATATGATCAGCGGTCAGAGACGTCTGGAAGGTGCGCAGAAGCTTGATTGGACAAAGCGCCTACAAGAGCTCGAAGATCCCAAAGCGGCATATGCAAAAAAAGCACATGCCCACTCGCAAGAATTTGGCTACGAGGCACATCGTGAGAATCTTCGCCTTATGGCCGCAGCAGAAGCAGGTGATTTCCCTCGTCCATCAGAACTGTACAATGCGGTAATTATTGCAGCCTATAATGAGAACTATGAGGTGCTCGAGCCGACCATTCAATCTGTTGCCGATACCCATTACAACAACAAGCAACTCATCCTCGTTCTTGCTTATGAAGAGCGCGGCGGCGCCGGCATAGAGGCGACGGCCAAGGCTCTTCACAAGAAGTTTGGTAAAACATTCAAAGCATTTCACCTCGTGAAGCATCCTAAAGATCTTCCAGACGAGGTGGTTGGTAAGGGTGGAAATATTACCTACGCTGGTAAATGGCTGCAGGGCTGGGTAGAAGCGCAAGGCATTGCCTATAAAGACGTCATCGTAACAACGCTCGATAGCGACAATCGTCCGCATCAAACGTATTTTGACTACGTTACCTACGAGTACATTGTTCATGAGGACCGTAAGCACTTGTCATACCAGCCGGTATCGCTCTTTTTGAATAACATCTGGGATGCACCCGCACCAATGCGCGTCGTAGCGACCGGTAACTCATTTTGGAATATTATTAGCTCAATGCGTCCACATACCCTTCGTAACTTTGCGTCGCACTCTCAGCCGCTTGATGCACTTGTCGAGATGGACTTTTGGAGTACACGTACGATTGTCGAGGACGGACATCAGTACTGGCGCAGTTACTTCCATTTTGGCGGTAACTACAATGTTACGCCGATCTATGTGCCGATCTATCAGGATGCGGTTTTGTCTGATACCTATGTGCGTACGCTCAAGGCGCAGTTCGTGCAGCTTCGTCGCTGGGCGTATGGTGCATCTGATGTTGCGTATGTGGCCACCCGAGTATTGCCAGCAAGTCGCAATGTGCCGTTCTGGTCGGGATTTGTGCGCCTCGTACGACTTATCGATGGTCACGTAACGCTCGCCTCTATATCTCTCCTCGTTGCCTTTGGTGGTTGGGTGCCACTCTTTATCAATAGCGAAGCAGCGCATAGTATCGCCGCCCATCAGCTGCCTGACGTCGTCAGTATTATGCAGCGAGTAGCTTTGCTCGGGCTTGTTGTGACAATCTTCTTGTCATTTAAGATGTTGCCACCGCGCCCAGCTCGCTACAAGCGTCATCGTACGGTCGGTATGATTCTCCAATGGGTGCTCATGCCGGTGACCGCAATTGTCTATAGTACGGCTTCTGCAGTCTATTCACAGACTCGACTGCTGTTTGGTCGTTACCTCGATAGGTTTGACGTTACCGAGAAGGCGACTGCTGATTCCGTGGCCCGTGCGAAACAAGCGAAGGTCTCCCGCGCTTCTTTACTGAAGAAATAAGCTGATGCTGAGCGGCATACTGCATTGCCGCCAGTACGTCGTACTGCTTGAGGGTCTGATGGGTGATAGCCTCGATGTCTTCTGGTGTTATTGTTTTCAGTTGGGTCGATAAGGTATCCTCCACCGTTTGCGCTAGAGCCAGTGAGCTATATTCCGCTTCCTCTTGGGAATGATGAAAGGCCTTAGAGATACTGATAGTGAGCTTGCCTAGGTTAAACGTATCTTCGCTGCCATCAGGCAGTAGAATGACCTTGTTGTCGGCTAGTGATGGTCGTTCGTGTGTCGTAAATATCATGCCGCACTTGCTGCAGCTCCGTCGTCGCCATACCGACGGCCTTTTTTTATGTGGTCGGGAATTGGCAACTGCTGTTGATGAGTGGAAGCAATTTATGCAAAACATGTCTATATATTGACATACAGCAAGACAAAAAGCTAGTGGATAACATGCAGACGGATGGGGATAAAAATATCCCCTAGGGTGAGCTAGGGGATAGAAAGTTCAAATAAATGGCTGCTTATACTTTTTTGTGCGTGCGGTCTCGCACGGCTTGTTTGGCTTCTTGCCATGTAACATCGTATTCAAAACTGAGTTTGAATGCTTCGAGTGATGATTGCTTATGTGCAGTATCTTTTGACATGGATTTATATTAGCATAAGTACTATAAAAAGTCAATGATAGGTGATGTATGCGCTTATATCATGGGTGATATATTTTTCCGCATTTACCGATTTATCTCTAGTGGAAAACTTTCTGTCGTTGGGGATAGCCATAAGGAATATGTTATACTGAGCCCATGAAAATAACCGAAACAAACAGTGAGCAATGGGAAATAAAAGAGAACGGTGTTATCACGGTTGTGGTCGGTGGAGCTATAGGCCTTGGGGGTATCGGCTTGCTGATTTGGGCTGCGATGCACTTGGCGAGTGTTGCTTGGTGGTGGATGCTAATAGGGGTCGGTATTGCCGCCATGGGTGCATTGATAATCTTCTCAGCAGTGAGCCGTCAGATTGTACTGCGTCGTCAAGGTTTATCTGAGGTAGTGACGACCAAAGTAGTCGGTGGCAAGCAGGCGCGTCTGAGCTTTGATTCGAGCCAGATTGTATCAGTTAATTTGGATACTTCAGACACAATAAGGACAGATAATGACGCTCGGGGTCAAACGACCACTCGTGAACGATCAAGTATTCTATACGTGCTGTTGAATGATAATAGTGAGGTGCTACTCGCCACACGCAAAAGTGGTAATGACGGCGTGTCGGTTAATGGTTTTAATGTGACGGGTCTCAGTAAGGCGCCACTAGTAGATGAGGCGCAGCGCATCGCCAGCTTTTACGGGGTGCCGCTTAGTAGTCGAGCAAATAATGCCAATGGGGTGGAGGCGATTGTTAGCATGGTTGGTGCAGTCAGGCAGGGAATTGCTGGTGCTCAGCAACCAGACGCGGCGATAAGTATGCAGCCGCAGGGTCAGCCGGTCACGCCAGCAATATCTCCGCAGATAGTGGCTACTGAGGTAACGCCTATTCAGCCAGCGGCTCCGATATTAACACCTGTACAGCATGTCGCTATGCCACCAGCTCAGCCATCAGCGCCTGAAGTGGCAAGTGTGAGCGATCAGCAACCGAGGCGGGGGTAGTATTGTAGTGAGCCATAGAAAAAGACCCATCGCATGATCGGTCTTTTTCTATGGTGGACCCTAGAGGACTCGAACCTCTGACCTCGTCAACGTCAATGACGCGCTCTAGCCAACTGAGCTAAGGGTCCATAGCTTTATAATGATACCAGACAGAGGCGGACGTTGCAATAATAGGACAGGTTGCTGTATGATGTAGGGGAATGATGACACGGCCTAACTACCCGTTGAGTTCCGTGGGTGTTGCGATGTACGATAACGTTGCCTCATAAGTGCCTGCTAATCGGCAGGAAGTCCGGTGGAACCACCCTCCATAAAGGGTCCGAGACATGCGATATATGGATTTAACACGTTTAAAACCAGTCATCGCATGTTTTTTATAATCTGACGAAACGAGTGAAAATTAAATTTATTTAGTTTTCTGAGTGAGGATAGATTATATGCCATATTTATTAAAAAGGAGAAAAAACCATGAACGACGAACAATTACACGCGATGCGACATAGCTTGGCGCACATTACTGCAGCCGCGGTGCAGCGCCTATGGCCAGAGGCCAAATTCGGCGTCGGCCCAGTAGTGGAAAACGGCTTTTATTATGATATCGACCTTGGTGAGCGAAAGATCTCTGAGGCAAACTTTGCCAAGATTGAAAAAACGATGCGCGGCATTATTGAATATGGTGACGATTTTGAGCGCTTTGAAATGCCTATCGACCAGGCGATTACATGGGCGCAGGAAAATAATCAGCCGTACAAAGAAGAATTACTAAATGATCTGAAGCGATCTGGAACAACTGTTGCGAAAGATCTTGATACTGCTGAACTTGGCCTCGCGACCGAGGGTGACACTGCGGTTGAAAACGTGTCGTTTTACAAGAATGGTAATTTTGTTGATCTTTGTCGTGGCCCGCATGTGGCAAATACCAAGGATGTTGGTGCATTTAAATTACTTCGTGTCGCTGGCGCCTATTGGCGAGGCAAGGAAACCAATCCACAAATGCAGCGACTTTATGGCGTTGCATTTGCAACCCAAGAAGAACTTGACCACTACCTGGAAATGCTCGAACAGGCTAAGCTCCGCGATCACCGTAAGCTGGGCAAAGAGCTTGACCTATACACCGTTTCACAATTAGTGGGTGCTGGACTACCTCTGTTTACTCCTCGCGGTACGGTGCTACGCGATATTATGGCGCAATATTCCAATCAGCTTCGTCAGGCGCATGGGTTCGAAAAAGTCTGGACTCCGCATATTACAAAGACGGCTCTTTATGAGACATCGGGGCACTGGGCAAAATTTGGCGATGAGCTATTCCTGGTGACGAGCCAAGAGACGGACGATGAAATGGCGCTAAAGCCGATGAATTGCCCTCACCATACGCAGATATTCGCTAGTAAACCTCGCAGTTACAAGGATATGCCGGTGCGTTTTCTTGAGACAACGACTGATTACCGTGATGAGAAGACCGGTGAACTCGGTGGCCTGAACCGCGTACGTTCTCTTACTCAGGACGACAGCCATGTCTTCTGCCGCAATGACCAGATTGAAGAAGAGATTAACGGGTTGCTCGCGAGTGTCCGTGAGCTCTATAGGACAATCGACATGAAGCTTCGTGTTCGTCTGAGCTACCGTGATGATAGTGACGGGTACCTTGGTGATATGGATCTGTGGGAGTCGGCGCAGCAGCAGCTAAAAAATGCGGTGATTGCAAACGAACTTGAGTATTTTGAGCAAGAAGGCGAAGCTGCGTTTTATGGTCCAAAGATCGACTTTATGGCGACCGATGCACTTGGTCGCGAGCATCAGCTCGCAACGGCACAGCTCGACTTCGTACAACCAGGCCGCTTTGGTTTGCAGTACACTGATGCCGAGAGTACTAATCAGACGCCTGTCATGATTCACTGTGCGCTGCTTGGTTCGATCGAACGATTCCTGAGCGTCTTTATTGAACATACGGCTGGCTGGTTCCCGCTATGGGCCGCCCCTGAGCAGATTCGCATTCTGACGATTAATGATACAGTGCTTGATTACGTTGAAGAGCTTGAGGTTATTCTTCGGGGTGCTGTACTAATGACACCGGTGAAATATAACGAACTGCGCTTTACTCGCGATGATCGCAATGAAAGCCTCGGCAAGAAGATCCGTGAAGCGACAACTTGGAAAATTCCAGTTCAGCTCATCGTAGGCCCTAAAGACAAAGAGTCTCGCAACGTAAGTGTTCGTACTCAGGCCGGCGAAGAAAAAGTGTCACTCGATCAGCTAGTCGATTACCTAAAGACTTTGTAATAATGGATGAGCCGACAGTACGAAGGGGATTTCGCGACGAAGTATACCGCCTGATGGCACTGCTGCCCGTCGATAAAGTGACGACATATGGCGACTTGGCATCGATTGCCGGGCAGCCGCGTGCGGCTCGTATTGTGGGTGGTATTGCTCATCAGGGTCCCGAAGCGCTGCCTTGGCATCGACTGGTTAATAAAGAGGGTGGCTTGGCAATTGGCTTTCCTGGTGGGCAGGAAGTACAACGCCAGCTGCTTGAAGGGGATGGTATTAGTTGCACGGACTATACTGTCGATAATTTTGGAGAACGTCGATGGCACCCATAGGAACTCGAATCGAATCACCGCTTATTGTAATTACTGGTCCAACGGCTAGTGGTAAGACGGGTCTTGCTATTGAGCTAGCTAAGCAATATGGCGGTGAAATCATCTGTGCCGATTCGCGCACAGTATATAAGGGTATGGATATCGGTACGGCCAAGCCGACGCTGGAAGAGCGTGAGGCTGTTGTGCACTGGGGGCTTGATCTTGTCGAGCCAGGTGTGATGTTTAGTGCTGCTGATTTCAAGGCATATGCTGATGATAAAATCGCCGATATACGCAGTCGCGGAAAGGTGCCGTTCTTAGTGGGTGGTACGGGGTTATATGTTGATGCAGTTATTTTTGATTATCAGTTTGGCCAGGTCGCCGACCCAGGACTTCGTCAAAAGCTAGAGCAGTTGACGATTCAACAGTTGCAAGAGTATTGTATTAATAACAATATTGAATTACCAGAAAACAAGCTCAATAAGCGGTATGTCATACGAGCGATCGAGCAGGGAAAGATTAACCATAAGCGTAGTATCGGCATTAAGGCGCGCACTTATGTTGTAGGTATATCTACAGATAGAGATGTATTGCGAACACGAATTAATGAAAGAACTGAACAATTCTTTGATAATGGCGTTGTGGAAGAGGCAACTATGTTGGGCAAAAAGTATGGCTGGGAGAGCGAGGCGATGACAGGGAATATCTATCCACTGGTTCGTTTGTATCTTGAACATCAACTTACGCTTGAGCAGATAAAAGATAAATTCACAACGCTTGATTGGAGATTGGCGAAACGTCAATTGACGTGGCTCAGGCGCAACTCCGAGGTGAAATGGCTGTCGCTAACTGATGCCGAAGAGTACTTGGGTGGAGTGCTCGCCAAGACTAAATAAGCATGGTATGATAGAACACGAAAGCTATACGGCGCATACGAAGTATAGAACACGAAAATTATCCTGAGGTAGACATGATTGACGCACTATTTGGTTCAAAAACTCGAGTGAAACTACTACACCTGTTTCTAAATCATCCAGGCCAGTCTTTTTATGTTCGTGAAATTACCCGAACAATCGATGAACAAATTAATTCCGTTCGCCGTGAACTCGCTAATATGCTGAATGTCGGTATCATTACGAGCGATAGTGCTGATAACAAGCTCTACTACGAAGTAAATCAGCGCTATGAGCATTATGTACCGCTACGGGCTATTTTTGCCGATCAGCATGTCGAGGCCATAAGCGATGCAGATCTTGCAACTAGCTGGCGTGAGGAGCTGAAGCAGCTTTCGGGTGTGCGTATTGTGCTCACTGCCGGCGTGCTCATAAAAGGATCGACGAGTGCGGTAGATATCCTACTTGTCGGTGACGTGCAGCCTGCTAAGTTGAAAAAGATCATGAAAGATATAGAGAAGAGCGAAGGCCGTGAGCTGAACTATAGTATGTTGTCGTACGACGAGTTCTATTACCGACTCAGCGTTCGTGATAAATTTATTACAGAGATATTAAACGGCAATCATGCTGTGCTTATTGATACGGATGCCGTACTGTCAGAACAGAGCAAATAAGGAGATAAAGAATGTTTGATATTGAATATAAAGGTGGAAATACAGTAGTTATTGCAACAAAGAAATCGACTGCCGTATTCGATCCTAAGTTGTCGGTCGTTGGCCTGAAGGATGTTGCTTTGAAGGAAGCGGTTGAGGTCGCAACGGAGTCTCGTTTTGCACTGAATAATACAAGCGCCAAGCTACATATCGAAGGCCCTGGCGAGTATGAGGTTGGTGACTTTTCAATTCGCGCAACTGCTGCGGTCCGACATATTGATACTGCGGAAACCGAGCTTCTTTCGACGATGTACCGTGTTGAGATTGGTGACGTTCGCTTGGCGGTCATTGGTAATGTCGAGAGCAAACTGAGTGAGGATCAGCTAGAAGCACTCGGTGTTATTGATCTACTGATTCTGCCAGTAGGCGGTGGTGGCTATACACTCGACGCAACGAGCGCTGCAGCGATTGTGCGCCAGATTGGTCCAAAGGCGGTAATCCCTGTGCATTACGCTGATAGTGCGTTGCAGTACGAAGTGCCACAGGATACGCTCGAAGTCTTTACGAAAGAACTTGCCGCTCCTGTTGAGACGGTATCAAAGTACAAAGTGAAGTCTGCTGCTTCTATCCCTCAGGTCCTTACTGTGATTGAGGTCATTCGTAGCTAGCAGCTGAGCTGCGAGACGCAAGTAAATAAAAAACCTCCCGTTTGGGAGGTTTTTTATTTGCAAAGCGCAGTATTAGCTAGCTTTTGCCAAGATGCCTTTTTTCTTTAGCGTACGAATTGCTTGAGTGCTCAAGATCATCGTTACTTTCTGGCCATCAACTTCAAAAGTCTTTTTCTGAAGGTTTGGCTTAAAGACGCGTTTTGTGCGACGCAAAGAGAAGCTGACATTGTGGCCAAATTGTTTGCCTTTTCCGGTGAGTTCACATCGTGCTGCCATAATTGATTACTTCCACTTATTTTTTACAATCTGTATCAGTATACCGTTTGTAGCGATTTTCGTCAAGGTGAAGCCGACTTTACTAGATTTGGCGCTGAACTTTTGGTTATGCTTGGGATATATAAAACCGTGAGAGATAATAAGGAAAGACTATGACATATGAACCACAGGCCCACGACACCCAGATCGCTATAATGCGTCATTTGCTGTTCACGCCGTCCGCAACATTCGCCGATATCCAAAGAGCAACCAACCTCACAAGTGACCATTTTAATTTTCATATTAAGCGGCTTGTACAGCAGCGCTATGTCCAGAAGGATGACAAGGCCTATAGACTAACCGGCAAAGGTAAAGAATATGCCAATCGAATGGACACCGATGAGAATGAAATCGAGAAACAACCGAAAGTATCAATTGTTGTTACGCTTGAGCGTGCCAATGCCGCCGGTGAACGAGAGTTCCTGTACCAGCGGCGCTTAAAAAATCCATATTATGGCTTTTGGGGTCGTCTTGGAGGGAAAATGCGCTGGGGTGAGACGGTGATTCAGGCGGCCGAGCGTGAACTTCTAGAGGAGACCGGTATGACTGCAGAGTTTAAGTATAAACTCCTCTACCATAAGCGGGATTTTGATAAGCAGTCGAAGAAACTCCTGGAGGATAAGATATTTCTTTGTGTGTATGCGACCGAATTTAGCGGCGAATTAATCGAAAGCTTCGAGGGCGGCCATAACCGCTGGATGACTCAAGCGGAGTTTCATCAGCAAGAAAAGCGCTTTGAGAGTGTCGATGAATTTATGGATCTCATGGATCGGGGTGTTACATTTGCAGAAAGGGAGTTCTACTATGACGAGTCAGAGTACTAAGGTAAAGGTGACTAATGTTCCTGTTGAAAGGGTGGCCGATGAATTAATGGCCTTCGCTCATGTCGTCGATCGTTTTATGGATGTGCCACGGGCTACGATGCGTCATGATCGAGCTGAGACGGACGGGGAGCACACTCTTCGGCTGCAGTTTGTCGCTGTGAGTTATGCTGCTCGCTTTCATCCCGAGCTTGATCTCGGTAAAATTTCACTCTATGCCCTCGTTCATGATTTTGTTGAAGTGTACGCGGGTGATGTGAATAGTTTGAAAGCAAGCTCTGATGCCATTGCCCAAAAAGCACAAACCGAGAAGGCGGCGTTTGATCGGCTTGAGCGTGAGCTTGGCGATACATGGCCTGACTTTATTGATCGATTAAGGTGCTATGAGGAGCTTGAGGATCCCGAGGCTCGCTTTGTGAAGTGTTTAGATAAGTGTGATCCATCATTTACACACTATGCCAATGGCGGCCAGGCCTTAATGAAGATGGGGCTTATTGACTACGACGAGTTTCGGGAGTTATGTGAGCGAGTTCGCATTCGTATGGCTCAGTATGCGCACGAATTTCCGGATGTGATGACACTTCGCGAAGAACTCATATCGCGAGTGGTTCGAACTGCCTACACTCCTGTATAATAGAGGGTATATGGATATTCTTTACATCGGCATCGTCATAGGAGTTATTCTCCTGTCGATGACACTTCACGAGGCGATGCATGCTTTTATGGGCTATTTCTTAGGTGATGACACTGCAAAGCGGGAAGGGCGCTTAACGCTGAATCCAATCAAGCATATCGACCCATTTTTAACATTGCTTCTGCCTATAGGGCTTGCGATTGCCGGCTTACCGATCTTCGGCGGGGCGAAGCCGGTACCGTTCAATCCTGATCGAGTTCGCTATGATGAATGGGGTGCGGCACTTGTGGCGGTTGCCGGTCCACTTACAAACCTTGTGATTGCCTTCGTTGCATTCGGCGTGCTCGTTTTGACAACAGGTAGCGTGTCGCTTGATGGCACGCTTCTAAATCAGATTTTAGTGACAACTGTCACCGTAAACCTCGGCTTTTTTGTCTTTAATATGGTGCCGCTGCCACCTCTTGATGGTTCTCGCGTGCTGTATGCCTTGGCTCCTGAATTTGTCCGCCGTGGCATGGAGGCGTTGGAGCGTCTTGGCATTGTCGTGATCTTCGTGATTATCCTTATTGCAAGTCCGTTTATAGGGGTATTTATGCGTCAGTCTATTGGCTTTTTCATCGAACTATTCAGTCGCATCTTTGGCGTTAGCTAACCCTAAAGTGCTATAATAAAAGAGTCCCAAAGTCACCTAGATGTATATGATTTTCCTGAATATCATATTTGATCGGGAGTTCAAATGATTCGTTTCCGTGGAAATGATTTGAGAGCACCCACCTTGCATAATCGCGGGGAATGTCAAGCATCGAAAGTGATACTTGGGGCATTTTTGTTGCCCGCGGGCGGTGTGGGGCGTGTGTCTATGCGGCTCGCTTCATGATAGAATAGAGGAAACATCGACAAACACAGAAAGTAACGACCATGAAACAGCGACTTTCAGTCCGTGCCATTATCCGAAATGATGAAAAGACACTCTTGTTGCGCCGAGCCAATGGTCGCCAGACGATCTTGAGCCAGTATGAACTACCGGGTGGGCGATTGGCGTATGGCGAGCAGCCAGAGGATGCACTTCGACGGTATCTCCACGACGATGCCGGGTTGCATATCCAGACAGCGCAACTATTCGACGCGGTGACATACATTGACCATGATGAGCGGGATATTCAATACGGAGTCATCGTATATTTAGTTGCTCTTGCGGGCAGTCATTCGGTGACACTAAGCCCGAACTATGATAAGTATCTGTGGCAAAAAGTATCGGCTGTGCGCCAGGATAGTATCACCGATCTTTCGCAACTACTTCTTGGTATTGTTCATCAAAAACAAATTACCGATAGTGCGAATGGACTCGTGCAGGATGAGCCTCGTATGGCGAGCGATCGGCGAGGGGGCGTTATTATCTACTCCGATGGTGGTTCACGCGGCAATCCCGGTCCTTCGGCTGCCGGATACGTGCTCATGAATCTTAATCAAGAGGTGATAGATCAAGGCGGTGAGTACCTGGGAATTACTACTAATAATCAAGCCGAGTACCAGGGGGTTCGTATTGGACTAGAGAGAGCGCTGTCACTTGGCATTAAGCGTGTGGACTTTCGTATTGATAGCATGTTGGTGGTGAATCAAATGAATGGTATATATAAAATTAAGAACCGTGAGCTGTGGCCGATTAATGAGCGCATCAGGGGATTAATGACGCAATTTGATAAGGTGACGTTCTCTCATGTTCGTCGGGAGTTTAATCAACTGGCGGACGGTATGGTGAATCGCACACTAGATGCGCATGAGGGTGATCAATAGGGTATAATAAATTGAGGCAGTTCATTAGACGATCACTTGCGCTTTTTGCGCAAGAGGAAAGTCCGGGCAGCGTAGAGTAATGGCAGTCGCTAACGGCGACCGGGGGTGACCCTAGGGAAAGTGCCACAGAAACCAAACTACCCCTTACGGGGAAAAGATGAAACGAGTGAGGTAAGAGCTCACAGTATGCCGTGGTGACACGGTGTAGAGGTAAACCCTGCCAGCTGCAAGGAGATCTACGTTAAGGGCGACTCGTCCGTAGGTCGCTACCCGCTCGATCGTATAGGCAACTATATGGCTAGATAGATGATCGTTCACGACAGAACCCGGCTTATCGATGAACTGCCCACTAAAAAACACCGCAAATGCGGTGTTTTTTAGTGTAAGGAGTGAAAGGAATTAGGCTTTAACGCTCTTTACGATAGTTTCGAACGCTTTTGGCTCGTTAACAGCAAGTTCAGAAAGAACTTTGCGGTCGAGTTCGATGTTTGCGGCCTTAAGCCCAGCAATGAACTTGCCGTAAGTAACACCGTGTTCGCGTGCAGCAGCGTTAATGCGTGTAATCCAGAGACCACGAAGATCGCGCTTTTTATTGCGGCGGTCGCGGTAGCTGTATTGTAATGCACGGATAACTGCTTGCTTAGCAAGACGGTAGCTACGGGTGCGGTTGTGCTGCATGCCCTTAGCTAATTTAAGAATCTTTTTGTGCTTAGCGCGTGCGGTGACGCCTCGTTTTACTCGCATACTATACTCCTAGTGCTCGTCTTACGTTTTTCGCCATTGCACCTGTGACGAGTGCGCTGGTGTTAGTTGCTCGCTTGCGGCTCTTGCTCTTCTTTGAAAGAAGGTGAGCGCCGAATGCGCGGCGGCGGGTCAATTTACCAGTACTGGTAATCTTGATGCGCTTTGCCGTGCCTTTGTGGGTCTTCATTTTTGGCATTATTTACTCCTTACTACTATGCTCAGATTGCGACCAGCCATCTGAGGCTTTTGCTCTAAAATTGCATCATCCTCTAGAAGAGCGACGATCTTATCGATCATGACGTATCCAAGTTCCTTGTGGGCCATCTCGCGACCACGGTAGAAGATTTGAATACGAACTTTGTGACCAGCTTCTAGGAAACCACGGATCTTGCGAAGCTTGATTTCTAGATCACCAGAGCCAATTTTGAGTCCGAATCGCATTTGCTTAAGTTCGCTGACTTTACTGCTTTTGCGATTTTTCTGTAGCTCTTTCATCTTTTGGTACTGGTACTTACCCCAGTCGACGACTTTTGCGACAGGCGGAGCAGCGTTTGGCGAAATCTCAACGAGATCAAGGCCAGCGTCTTCGGCTACTTTTAGGGCGTCGGTGCGAGATAGAATGCCTAGTTGCTCTCCATCTGCTCCAATGACGCGAAGTTCATTAGCGCGAATAGCCTCATTGATACGAATTGATTTGTTGATCTTAGCTCTCCTTATGTGAGTGTGCAATTGTAAAGCGTTACTCAGATAAGTATTTTAACAGATTCCGGTCTCTAGTTCAAGAGTTTTGACGATATTGGAGCGCTTCGCTGATATGGGGTGGTTCAATAGTATTTGAGCCTTCGAGGTCCGCAATGGTGCGGGCGACTTTAATAACTTTAAAATAGCTCCTGGCGCTGAGATTAAGTTTGTCGGCGGCGAGCGAGAGAAGTCGTTTCGTGTCGGGCGCGAGCGAGAGGAGTGACCGTACGTCAGAGCTTGATAATCCTCCGTTGTACTTATCACTACTTCTGTATCTGTTTTGTTGCATTTCCAACGACGATTTTATTGATACATAAGCAGAATCTTGTTGTTTATTCGTCTTCGATTTCTCAATTAATAAATCATCATTTGCGACTCGCGAGACGTTAACTATGAGGTCTATTCTATCAAGCAGAGGACCCGATAAGCGTTTTTGATAGGAGAGTATTTGCGTGCTGCTACAGGTGCATTCTTTTGTCGTGTCACCAAAATAGCCGCACGGACAGGGGTTCATAGTGGCAATAAGCATGAAATCTGCAGGATAGGTGATGTGGCCATTGGCACGACTGATCGATATGCGCTTATCCTCTAGTGGCTGCCGGAGTGATTCGAGAACCGCCCGGGGGTATTCTGGTATTTCATCAAGGAAGAGGACTCCAAGGTGGGCAAGACTTATTTCGCCAGGTTGAGGACGATTTCCACCTCCTACGAGGGCGATTCGACTTGCAGTGTGGTGTGGAGCGCGGAACGGTCTTGTTGTTAGCGCGGAATCAATCGCTTCACCTGCAAGGCTATGAAGTTTTGTGGTTGCAATCTGTTCACTTGGCGATAGATCAGGCAAAAGATTTGTCAGGGCGCGCGCCAACATTGTCTTTCCCGCGCCTGGTGGTCCGGCTAGGAGTAGGTTGTGCCGACCTGCGGCGGCAATCATTAAGGCTCGTTTTGCCTGCTCCTGGCCTTGAATATCGTCGAGTGTTGGCCCGATATTTGTTACTTGTTTTAGGCTGACCTGGGTGACTTGTGGAGCAATGCGAACTTCTTGTTTGAGGTGAAGATAGAGTGATTTTAACGAGTCGACCCCAATAATGCTGATACCTTCAACTAGCTGCGCCTGGGCGACATTGGCTACTGGGAGATAGAGGTGGGTCAAGCCTGTCTCCTTGGCGGTTTCGGCCATGGTGATGGCGCCCTTGATAGCGCGAAGTTGACCATCAAGGGCTAGCTCGCCGGCAAATGCTGCACCCGCCAGCTCGTTTTGGCGAAGCTGACCACTGATTACCAAGATTGCGAGTGCGATTGGCAGGTCGTAATGCGTGCCGTCTTTTGGAAGTTCAGCTGGCGCCAGGTTAATGGTTATTCGTTTGGTCGGATATTCAAGCAGCGAATTGGTAATTGCGCTTCTGACGCGTTCTTTTGCTTCGTCGATCGACTTGTTGCCTAGGCCGACTATCTGTAAAGAGGGGAGGCCTCTGCTCGCATCGCTTTCAACCTCGATGAGGTGACCGTTAAACCCAACTGGAGCAACTGTGAAAACCTTAGCAACCATAAGTAGTATCTTCAGTAAAACATACTTGTTGGCCTCTGTAAATGATGCTATACTAGGTATATCTATTGGGGCTGATTTTAGCTTTCGACGGAAGGAATTTAACAGATTATTTTGCAAGTCGACCATACGCGTAACGTATATTTTTTAATTGCAACATTTACTGCAAAAGCAAAAGCTGGTCTTGCTCAGTTGGCTAACGCCTTCCGCATGCCTGTTCTTGCACCAGTCGTAGCCTAATACGCCCGACCATCATTTCTCACAGGCGACATAGTGGGGAGTGGTGTTATACTCATGTCGCTTACGTGCTCACCGGGCAGCAACGGTGAGTAGGGACATTTTATTGCGCGACAATTGAAGTATTTTTTGTTTATACTCTAGCTTCAGGCGTCGTTAACAGTTGGTATAAACTAAACTTGTAGACAAATAATCAGTTACCTTTCGGACCCGGGGGCAGTGCCCGGCAGCTCCACCAAGATGATATATAAATCCCCGCCTCGTCGAGGTGGGGATTTTGCTATGATCAGACGGACTATTTGCTTGTAATAGAGGGGTGAAATAAAACAACCACCTGCGAGTAGTGGTTGTTTCGTGGAGTTTTTGAGTTCTTGTTTATTTTTGGCCTCTGTATAATTTATTTATTCAGAAGCTACCCCTATAATATGACGGGAAAGCGCTTGTGTCAATGACTTTTATAAAAAATCTTTTGGTAAAAAATACCACGTAAAAACACTCTATATATGGACAGTCTGAGGTCCATTACACACTAGCCTGTGTAAACTTTTCCAAATTTGTCTTGGTTCGAACTTTTACGATGAGTTTGTGGTCTGTGTAGCGTATATGCGTGGCGCGTTGCTGTTGCTGGCTTAGACTAGGCCGGAGCGTGTGGTGCCGAGTCTGGCTAAGTGCCGATAGCGCGACGTGACGATAATAATGGGTGAGTTGCATACATAGCAAATGGGTATGAGACTGGCGAGGTGTCTATATTCGTGATGGCCACGGCGTATAGTGAGATAATGCATTGCATTGGAATTGAGTTTCTGTGGTGTATAGATATAGCCAGCGTTCAGTGACGGAGATGCGTCTGGGGCTTATTGCAGGACTACGGCTTGTCTCTGGCTGAAGCCAGATGGCGATACGCTTTGTTGTTGTAGTGACATGGTCGAGGCGCTGGCTGGAGTACTTGTTTTTCGCAGGTCTAGTTCGTCCTAATAGCGCGCGGTGAGGTAAATTATGTTGGCGCCGTACTGACGAAATGGGCTGTCGCAAAAAATCATATCGAATATATAGATAAATATACAACGATATACAAACGATAGAAGCAACATATAACAGATGTGGTAAATCCGTTGTATAAATGACATATAAATTAAACATCAAACAGTATTGACCTAAGACGTTTCTTATGCTTAAATCAATACAAGCTTTTACAAAAACAAAAAAGCAAAAATACCTTAACAATTTGAACAAGTTGACAGCTGATACGTCCTTAGCAATTTGGCGTAAACTCGGCGATACCACCATATATACTGTTGGATCATTATGAACCAATATGACTTACGTATTGTAAGCCACGCACCTTTGTATATTTTTACGTGGCATTGCCGATGCTCCGCCAAACTCATTTTGAGTAAGGAGTTGAGCGCTCGGTAGTAGTACCGATGTGCTTAGTAAATCCAATATTATCTCTCATCGAGATACTATCGTTACTACTAAGCGCATCGTGGAACGTATCGAAAGTGACATATGCCCAGGGTTATCCCTGAGCGGTCAGTTGCCCTAGAGTGGATAGCTATTTCAGAAGCACGCGCCCTATTTTATCCAGCGGCGGATGTCGCGACTGAAGTATATATGCTTTCCACTCGGGCTCTCTTGTTCTAGTTTTAGGTAGTGGTATAGTGAGGGATATGTTAGGGAAAATCTTGTCGGTTGGATCAGTTATAGCAGCAATTGCGCTGGTATTTTTGCTCAATCAGACAACACCTAATCAGGCTGGTCCGCTCGGTGTGTTGATTATCTTTTTCCTCATGTACGTCGTGGCACTTGGTGGCGTAACATTTGTACTTCATGGAGGTAGTCGGCTTATTGCGAAGCTTTCTGCGTCCTTGACGGTAAAGCGGCCATTTCGAATCATTAGCCTGAAGCAGTCGTATTACTACGCATCGATTATTGCGCTCGCTCCGGTGATGCTTATCGGTATGCAGTCGGTGAGTGGTATTAATATTTACGACATTTTATTGGTTGTCTTTTTTGTTGCCATTGGCGTTGTGTATATCAGTCGAAGAATGTCGTAAACGACGTTATTTGTTTGTTGTGTTTATGCTATAATTACAGATATGGAATCTGGATCTCAAGCTCCACAGCCTCGCTTTGAGCAAGCGCCCGTGCCAACAGGGCAGGCCGTTGAGCGCGCACCCCTCCCGTATACGCCTGAAAGTGGTATTGAAACTGGTGCCGAACTGCATGAGCTGGCCTCTGAGTCATCTGCCCGCCGGACGGACGGGACTCCGGCTTTGCCATCGCCAGTACTGCCTACTATGGTGCCGCAGGCCCCAGTCGATGATCCTGCTGCTGTTCATGATGATACGCCGCCACTTGCGGCCGACGAGGATCTGATCGAGAAGGAGTGGGTAGATAAGGCTAAAAAGATTATTCTTGAAACAAAGGATGATCCTTATGCGCGAGAGGCAGCGGTGACACGGCTTCAGGCGGATTACTTGCGTAAGCGCTATGGGAAAGAGCTTGGCTCTGCCGATTAGGTTAGGAGTGGATGATTTATGATAGGCTTTTTGATTACGACGTTCATCATACTGACACTTGGATTGGTGGCAGGATCGTTTATTTTCTCGCAGTACCGAAAAACACTCCGTGAAGCCAAGAATTACGAGCGCGGACTCAAGATGGTGCCACTCCTCATCCATCTACCCCCATCAAGTGATGACCTGCAAGCAGGTGGCCGTGACGAACGTGATCTGACCGAAGAGGTCCTATCTCAGGGTCAGGTGATGTATAACATTATCGCCAGTACGGCAACAAAGGGCTTCAAGAGTCGAATGTATGGACAGCGTCATCTATCGTTTGAGATTCTGTCGCACAAGGGTCTCGTTCATTACTACACCGTTGTCCCATCAGTGCTAGAGGATGTTGTTCGCCAGGCGATTGCAGCGGCCTATCCATCGGCGCGACTAGAGGAAGTGGCTGAGCACAACATTTTCAGCCAGGCAGGCAAGATGAGTGGTACGATTGGCGGCGAGTTCACGCTTAAGAAAGATTTTGTTCATCCGATCGCCACCTATCAGGAGACAAAACGAGACGCAGCCCGAGCGCTACTTAATGCGCTTTCAGCCGCGGGCCGTGATGACGGTGTAGCGATTCAATTTATGCTGCGACCGGCCCAAGAGGGGTGGACGAAGCGATCCATCGAGGCGGCAGGCCGAATCAAGAAGGACAAGGGAGTAAAGAAGCCGGGTATTGGTGGTGTATTAGCTCCGAAGGATCTCATGGAAGCGTTGTGGAAGCCGCCAGTAGCAGGTGACGTGAAACCTGAAGACAAGCAGCTGACGTCGCTCGAGCAGTCTCTCGTCGAGTCTATTGAAGAAAAGACGCGCTATCCGGGCTACGAAGTATTGATTCGTGTGGTCGTGTCATCAAATACCGCCACTCGTTCCCAGGCGCTCCTCAAGAACATCGTGGCAGCGTTCTCGCTATTCGACTCGTCAACTAATAACGGGTTTAAGTTTAGTCTCTCAAAAAACATTGAGGAGTTGGTGACGGCGTATATCTTTCGCTTCTTCCCGCAAACAGTCACGCAGAATATTTTAAATAGCGTTGAGTTGGCGACTGTTTTCCATCTTCCCGATCAAAGTAGTATTCCGACATCCCAAGTGCAGCGTCAGATGGCGAAGCAGGTTGATGGTCCGACGCACGTCACCGAAGAGGGCTTGTTGCTTGGTTACAATGAGTTTAGGGGCACGAAGAAGCAAATTCGTCTTAGTACCGGTGATCGTCGACGGCATACCTACATGATTGGTCAGACGGGTACGGGTAAATCTGTAAGTCTTGAGAATTTAGCGTATCAGGATATGATGGATGGCCGCGGGTTTGCGTTTATTGATCCGCACGGCGACTCGGCCGAAGAGCTACTTGGTATGGTGCCAAAAGAGCGTGTTGAGGATGTTATCTACTTTAGTCCTGGTGACATGGATAATCCAATTGGTCTCAATCTATTTGAGTTCGAAAACCAAGATCAACGAGATTTCTTGATTCAAGAGACGATTGCGATGCTATATCGTTTGTACGACCCGGGCCATACGGGTATTATTGGTCCGCGCTATGAGCATTGGTTCCGTAATGCAGCCCTGACGATCATGAGTGACCCGAATGGTTCAACTTTTATTGACGTACCGCAGGTATTTAATGATCAGTCGTTTACCGATGAGAAAATGAAGTATATTACCGACCGCACCGTGCTTGATTTTTGGAATAAGGAAATGGCTCAGACGAGTGAGGCGAATAAGTCTGAGGTGCTCGGTTGGTTTGTGAGTAAGTTTGGTGCATTCTTGTCGAATGAAATGATGCGCAATATTATCGGTCAAACAAAGAGTGGTTTTAATCTGCGCGACATTATGGACAATAAGAAGATTCTTCTCGTGAACCTTTCTAAGGGTCGAACGGGTGAGCTTAACTCGCAACTTCTCGGTATGATATTTGTCATGAAGTTCCAGGCCGCAGCCATGGGGCGTGCCGATATTCCAGCTGATCAGCGTGAAGATTTCTGTCTATATGTAGATGAGTTCCAAAACTTCGCAACTGATAGCTTCGAGTCTATTCTATCGGAAGCACGAAAGTATAAACTGAATCTTGTTCTTGCGAACCAGTTTATGACCCAGCTTACTGATAAGATCCGTGAGGCTATTATTGGTAACGTCGGGACGGTGATTAGTGGGCGCATTGGTATTACTGACGCCGAGATTTTGCAGAAGAAATTTGCGCCAACCTTTGACGCTGAAGACCTCACAAAGTTGCCAAATTTCCAGACAGTTGCTTCGGTTATGATCAATAATGTACCGTCGGCGCCATTTAGTATGTCCCTCATTCCACCGATGGGGAAGTCAAATCCACAGCTGCGAGATGCGCTCAAGCGACTATCTGCTGCTAAGTATGGGCGGCCTCGTGCACAGGTGGAGAAAGAAATTTTTGCCAGGCTCGGTGCCGGGGATGCGGCGAAGCGGGCGAAGATGGAAGCAATGAAGAAGGCGCAGCAACAGCGTATGGCCGGTGGCGCTTCAAAACCAGGTGCAGGCAGCTCGTCGTTTCTAGATGACTGGCTTGCCAAGCGTCAGCAAATGGGTGGGACTCAGCCGGCTGGCCAGGCGTCGCAGACCCCGGCTCGACGGCCATCTGCACCGATGCCACCTTCTGTTCAGTCGGTACCTCCTTTTGGTAGCCAGTCCAAGCAGCAGCCTAGCCCGAATTTAGATCCTAAGGCGCCGTTTGCAGCACCTGTGGTGCCGCCTACGCCCACTCTGAGGGAAGCGCCTCAGTCTGATACGCCAGCCCCTCAGGCGGCTCCAGAGAAGCTCCATCTTAGGGGTGACAACGCGTCGCATCATGATGAGATTTCAATCAAGTTACGATAGGCTCGGCTGCCGGGCTTATATCGATAGAGAATAAAATACCGCTACAATATTGTAGCGGTATTTTATTCTCTAGCAGTGTGGCTTATGAGCGTTTGCCAGTGATCATTACTCTAAAGTAGTCAAAGAGAAGGCCGATCGCCCAGCCAGCCGCGAAGGCACCGATTGTTTCAAAGCCGGACAATTGGTAACCTACGTTTTTAGCGACGTAGTAAGTAGCGAGCGTCGCAAGGAAAGCAGCAATTGCACCCGATGCGATAGCATTTGGGCGTGCAACCGTAGCGCCGAGTGTATCACTGGCTTTTTCAACGGCTTTGTTGTGAATAACCTTGCTAAATGCTCGGCTCGGTCCGGAGAGCTCACTCTGTACTTTTTTCATTGTGCGACTGTAGCTTGCGTCTCGTTCCTTCTTGCTGATTGGGCCGCGGCGCGCGGCAGGTGATGGCTCGCCACCACGTTTTTTCTCTGCGCCTCCTGCCTCGACGCTCACAGCGGCTTCGAGGGCTTCGATTTTTGCCCGTTCAGCGCTTTTCGCGCCATCTTCTATACCTCGTTCACCAAGTCGTTCATACTTTGCGCGCTCTTTTTCGAGCTGTTCACGTGCTGATTCACTCGCCTCGACACCTTGCTCGGGGCCGTTTATTAGTTGTTCTGGATTAGTACTCATATTCCCACCTCGTTATGTTGTTAGATTGTTCCGGCGTTGAGATCGCGACGAATGAGTCGGACTTCTTTTTTGACTTGTCGTGCGCGTGCGTAGAAGTAGGTAACGACAGCGAGAACAATGCCCGCAAAGATCATATTCTCTGATGCGCCGGTGTGAGGAAGTTGTGTCACGACTTGCTCGACGGTTTTCTCCGGAGGACACAAGACAGATACAGTAAGTGTATTGCCAAAGACGTTCGACATCTTACAGTCGTATGAACTACGCGCTGTTTGGTGAGTTGCGATAGTCGGGATGATTGCCTTTACTTTTACACTCACTGTTTTTGTGAGTGTCGCACCGGGTTTGACGGCTGCGACCGGCCATGTGATCGACGTAGCAGTGGTATTTTCGTTACCAGCAGGCTTTACGAGTGATCCACCGCCAAGGTCGATGACGTCAGAATACTCTAGAACGTCAGTCAGGGAGTCGGCAACGGTGTAGTCACCCTTGTCTTTACCGACGTTTTTAACTGTCAGGGTATATTCTAGGACGTCGCTTGATTTTGCCGTTGTTCCGTTGGCATCGGTTGTTCCCTGGGTGACATTGCGGACAGATTTCGTGATTTCAAATTTTGGAACACAGTTTTTATCCTTGTACCAGATTGTTTTATCATCTTCACACGGCTTGCAGCCGGCGTCACTTACGACGAGCTCTGGGTTGAGCGGGCAGCGTGGCTCTGGGCTGACAGTAAAGGGCTTCACGCAGCTTGGGCCAGTTTTGTCGCCTGTGCTTGTTGTGACGATGACGGATGCTGTATGCGAGCCGTCTTTTGGAAGATTCGTCGTGACAGAGCTGCTCGCGGCGGTACTTGGTGTCAGTTGATTGTATACTTCCGTGCCTTTACTGTCTTTGACAATGTAGCGGTAGCCGGTTACAGTTGCGCCACCGCTCATAGAGGATGCTGCTGTTAGGCGGAATGATGTGCGGCTAATAGGCGTGATAGTGAGTCCCGTGCAGGCTGCAGCGGGTACTGGAGGTGGTGGTGGGAGCGATACGTACACTGGATTGCCGCAATAAAGCATGATTGCAAACCAGCCGCCATCAATAGCACGTTTACCGATGACCGCGCGATGGGTCATTGTTGTGTCAAGCCATCGCCCACTATAAACACCTGTGCTCGCGCCTGCTACGTCAAGTTGGTAGCGGCCCGTATCGCCCGTGTTGGTACGTCCAACGAACTGAAGCTTGTTATTGAAGTCTGCCGTATTAAAGAAGCCTTCTTGGGCATTAACGATATCTTGTCGGGTGATGCCGACGCGTGAGTAGATCTGCTGCATGTCGGTGCGACCAGCACCATCATTGTTGCGGTCGTAGACGGTGAGGAGTTCTTGTTTGTTTGCAAGCCGGTTGTAGATGACCGCATCTGGGTTCGCTGCGTTGGCTGATTCTGGTGGTGAAAAGACGGCAAATGATTGTACAACAAGTGCTAGTACTGTAAATATGAGTCCAATGCGTCGGGTTGCTTCTTCTTTGCGTAGTCGCTTCGCGTAGAATCCCAGTTGGCCAACCAGTGCCGGGCTGAAGGAAAGGTTCGATACAAACTTCCTGAACATATTTTTGCCTTTTTCTTTTTATTTGATCTCTTGACCTCTAGATTAGCATAAGAAATATGTTCACACAATAGCTTGAGTGAACAACAATTGTTCGGTATAATAGAGGAAATGTAAATAGCTGAAAAGTCTGTAATAGTGAGGGAATGATGGCTAAACAAACAAACGATGGCTCATATGATGGGTCACAAATTCAGGTACTAGAGGGTCTAGAGCCAGTTCGTAAGCGTCCTGGTATGTACATCGGTAGCACTGGCTACGACGGTGTGCATCATCTTATTAAAGAAATTGCCGACAACTCTATCGACGAGGCAATTGCCGGTTTTGCAACGCGCGTCGATGTAACGATCTTGGCTGATGGTGGCATGCGCATTAGCGATGATGGTCGTGGCATTCCAGTTGATAAGCATCCGAAAACGGGCCTTTCGACACTTGAAACAGTGCTGACGGTTCTGCATGCTGGTGGTAAGTTCGGCGGCGGTGGCTATAAGGTATCATCTGGTCTTCACGGTGTTGGATCGAGTGTTGTAAATGCGTTGTCGACTCATATGATTGCGGAAGTGTCTCAAAAAGGCGAGCTTTATCGCATCGAGTTTGAGAGAGGCGGCGTAAAGGTTCCGTTTAAGAAAGTTGGCAAGACTGATCGTCCGCAGGGAACTACGATCACTTTCTATCCAGACCCAACGATCTTTAAGGAGACTGTCGAGTTTGACTATAAGTGGGTTGTTAATTATCTTCGCCACCAGGCATACCTCACAAAGGGTATTTATGTAGGAGTGGTTGATGAGCGGTCGGGCGAGCGCCAGGCATTTTACTTTGAGGGTGGTATTCAAAGCTATGTGAAGCACCTTAATATCGGTAAAGAAGTCATGAGCGAAAACGTGTTTTACGTTGAACGCCAGGTTGAAGAATCGATGGTTGAAGTAGCGGTTCAGTACAATGATACCTATGTCGAGACGGTTAAGCCGTTTGCCAATAACGTACTAACCCCAGATGGTGGTACGCACTTGGTTGGTTTCCGTGCTGCTATGACACGTGTAGTCAATGATTACGCGCGCAAGAATAGTCTGCTTAAAGAGAAAGAGGATAACCTGAGCGGTGAAGATATTCGCGAAGGCCTCACGGCGATCATCCTTGTAAAATTGCCTGATCCACAGTTTGAAGGTCAAACCAAGAACAAGTTGGGTAATCCAGAGGTTCGTCGTTACGTCGAGCAGGTGATGAATGAGTACTTTAGTTATTATCTCGAGGAAAACCCTGAAGTTGCCAAGAAGATTGTCGGCAAGGCGCTCCTAGCGGCTCGCGCCCGTAAGGCAGCTCGTGCCGCGCGCGACAACGTACTTCGTAAGGGTGCGCTTGATGGTATGGGACTGCCAGGCAAGCTATGGGACTGCTCGAGCAAAAGCCCTGATGATAGTGAAATTTACATCGTAGAGGGTAACTCAGCGGCTGGCTCCGCCAAAGAGGGCCGAGACAACAGAACGCAAGCTATTTTGCCACTTCGTGGTAAAGTTCTCAACACTGAGCGTGCTCGTCTCGATAAGATGTTCGCCAATAAAGAGATTGTCGCTATGATTCAAGCCTTTGGTGTTGGTATTGGCGAGGCCTTTGATATTAATGGTCTGCGTTATCACAAGATCGTCATTATGACCGATGCCGATGTCGATGGTAGTCACATTGCGACGCTCCTGCTGACCTTCTTCTTCCGCTATATGCGAGAAGTGGTTGAGGGTGGATACATTTATCTTGCGAAGCCACCACTCTATAGTATTAACCGTGGACAGAAGAAGCAGTATGTCTACGACGAGCCAGCACTGAATGAAGCGCTAGGTGCGATCATTGCCGATAGGAAGGCGCGCGGTGTCGCCGTTGATGCAAATGACGACCAGACGAAGCAGGCCGGTGTTACTATCTCGCGCTTCAAGGGCCTTGGCGAAATGGATGCCGAGCAGCTGTGGGAGACAACAATGAACCCCGAAAATCGTGTTCTTATCCAGGTGCGTATTGAAGATGCTGAGCGAGCCGACGCAGTCTTTACTAAGCTGATGGGCGATGAGGTGCCACTACGTAAAGCGTTTATTCAGACACGCGCTAAAGATGTTGACCTAGAGGAGTTGGATGTATAAATTATGGATGATGAAAAAATAACCACACCAATTGAAGATGATAATATTATTCACAACGAAGTTGTAAATACAACAGGTCTTGAGCATCGCACGCTTGAAGATGTTATGGAAGATAGCTTCCTGCGTTATTCTATGAGCGTGATTATTGACCGAGCGCTCCCAGACGTGCGTGATGGTTTGAAGCCTGTGCACCGACGCATTTTGTACTCGATGAACCAAAATGGTAATCGTAGTACAGCGAAGTTTGTAAAAAGTGCTCGTATCGTCGGTGACGTTATGGGTAAATATCACCCACACGGTGACTCGGCGATCTATAATTCGATGGTTCGACTGGCGCAGCCATGGTCACTTCGTTATCCGCTCATTCAGGGGCAGGGTAACTTTGGCTCGATGGATGGTGACGAAGCAGCTGCGATGCGATACACCGAAGCGCGTATGGCCAAGCCTGCCGATGAGATGCTAGCTGATATTGATAAGGAAACTATTGATTTTCGCGATAACTTCGATGGCTCAGAACAGGAGCCAGTGGTACTGCCTGCGAAGCTGCCAAACCTACTACTGAACGGTCAGATTGGTATTGCGGTTGGTATGGCTACCAATATCCCGTCACATAACCTAGGTGAGCTAGTTGATGCAACGATTGAGTTGATCGATAACGAGCACGCCACAACAGACGATCTTTTGCAGCATGTTAAGGGTCCAGACTTCCCGACGGGTGCGACTGTTTACGGTGGCGCACCAATGAAGCAGGCCTATATGACTGGACGAGGTAGCGTGATGATGCGTGCTATTGCTGACATCGAGGAGACGAAAAAAGGTCGCCATCAGATTGTCGTAACGGAAGTGCCGTATGGCGTAAATAAAGCCACGCTTATCGAGAAAATTGCCGAATTGGTGAAAGATAAGAAAATCGTTGGCATTAGTGACCTCCGCGACGAGAGTGCGCGCGGTGTTGTACGGGTTGTGATTGAATTAAAGAAGGACGCGTATCCGAAGAAGCTGCTCAACCAGCTATATAAGATGACGGCCCTCCAGACAAGCTTTAGCTATAATATGCTAGCGCTGATTGATGGTATTCAGCCACGTATTTTGGGGCTTCACGAAATGCTCAGTGAGTTTGTGAAGCATCGTCAGACTGTCGTGCGTCGTCGCACTGAGTTTGAGCTGCGAAAGGCTAAGGAGCGTGCGCACATCCTCGAGGGCTATAAAATTGCTCTTGATCACATCGATGAAGTCATTAAGATTATTCGCGGTAGTAAAACCACAGATGTTGCCGAGGCTGAGCTGATCAAGCGATTTGAGCTGAGTGAAATTCAAGCGAAGTCGATTCTTGCGATGCAGCTCCGTCGCCTCACCGGTCTCGAGCGTGAAGCAATCGAAAACGAGCTTAACGAGCTTATTAAGCTGATTACCAAGCTTGAGGGCATTTTGGCTGACGAAAAAGAGATTCTCGCAATCATTAAGACTGAGCTACTGGAGATGAAAGAGAAGTATGGCGACGAGCGTCGTACGAGGATTATTAATCATGAGCTCGGTAAGTTTAGTGACGAGGAGCTGATCCCTGAAGAAGAATCAGTTATTCTTTTAACAACCGAAAACTACATCAAACGTACACTCTTGAGTGAGTATCGCCGTCAGAACCGTGGCGGTAAGGGTAAGCGCGGCATGACGACAAAGGAAGAGGATGTGATTGATCAGCTTGTTCCTACAAGCACGCACGATTATCTCCTGTTCTTTACAAACCGTGGTCGTATCTTCCGCCTCAAGGCGTACGAAGTACCAGCAGCGAGTCTACAGGCAAAGGGTGTCGCAGCGGTGAACCTTCTGCAACTTCAGCCAGAAGAGAAGATTACCTCAATTATCCGACACGAAAAAGATGCGAGTGATGATGGATATCTCTTTATGGCAACGATAAAGGGGACGATCAAGAAGACTCCGCTTAAAGACTATGCAAATATTCGCACAAACGGTCTGATCGCGATTAAGCTTGATGACGGTGATGAGCTTCGTTGGATCAAGAAGACGACTGGCGAGAATGACGTGATCGTTTCAACTTCTGCCGGTCAGGCGGTGCGCTTCAATGAGTCTGACGCTCGTCCGATGGGCCGTGCCGCTCGCGGTGTTCGTGGTGTCCGCCTCCGACCAAACGACTGCGTGGTGGGTATGGATATTGTTGACAATGATAAGCTCAGCCTCCTTGTTATTAGTCAGAATGGCTACGGCAAGGCGACAAAGGTAGCCAACTTCCCAAGTCACAAGCGTGGTGGCGTTGGTATCAAAGCTGCTGTCGTGACAGCTAAGACAGGCCCGATCATATCTGTTCGCACACTTGATCCGGATGCAAGCGAGGTGCTACTCATTTCTAATAAGGGTCAAGCAATCCGTGTTGGACTGAAGGATATCCCGACACTTGGACGTACAACACAGGGTGTTCGTATTATGCGCATGGGTGAGAATGATAAAGTGTCATCAATTGGCCTTATGCCTGAGCAGTCTCAGGTAGGCGAGGACGAGGAAGTATAAGACATGGAAGTGCTTTTCTCCCCGTATATCATTGCGATTATTGCCGGGTGGGTGATAGCGCAGGGTGCAAAGTACATTATCATGGTGATCAGGCATCGCAGCTTTGATCACCTTCGACAACTATATCTTTCTGGTAATATGCCGAGCGCCCACAGTGCAACTGTCGTGGCGCTCGTTGCCGTTATTGGGCTGCGGGACGGTATCGATTCGGGTTTGTTTGGACTGGCTGCATTGCTTGCATCTATAGTTATGTACGACGCAATGATGGTGCGACGTTCCTCTGGCGAACAGGGTAAAGCCATTCAGCAGCTCATAAAAGAGCAGAAGAGTAATGTTGCATTGCCGCGCGCTGCGAAAGGCCACACCCCTGTTGAGGTGCTTGTTGGCGCAGCTTTAGGCGTCGTAATTGGCCTAGTTGTCTTTTTAGCTACAAAATAGTTTTAAATAATCCTTGACGCCTACGTGATTCGTAATGTATGATTGATAAAGTCTGGTCGCCAAGAGAGCGATAAACAACAGTGGAGTTGAACAGATAATTAAGAACTTTGACAATTTAGTTGTGCAATATATCATCGTCAGTCTATATTTTATATAGACGTAGCGGCTTCCAAGCCGTTACATCTTTTTATGGAGAGTTTGATCCTGGCTCAGGATGAACGCTGGCGGAGTGCCTAACACATGCAAGTCGAGCGGCAGCGCGAGTAGTTTACTACTTGGCGGCGAGCGGCGGACGGCTGAGTAACGCGTAGGAACGTGCCCCAAAGTGAGGAATAACTGCCCGAAAGGGTAGCTAATGCCGCATATGATCTTCGGATTAAAGTATTTATTACGCTTTGGGAGCGGCCCGCGTCCGATTAGGTAGTTGGTGAGGTAAAGGCTCACCAAGCCCACGATCGGTAGCTGGTCTGAGAGGATGACCAGCCAGACTGGAACTGAGACACGGTCCAGACTC
>JALDYI010000009.1:0-31137 GCA_032154105.1 Candidatus Saccharimonadota bacterium | reverse complement strand
GGGATGTGAATTGGCATTTTTTTGGCCCCTTCTATTTTTGTTTTATTTTTTCACTGCGACGCGAAGTTTTGCGCTTCGTGATCGCGGATTGTGAACGTCGTAAGTGACTCCATCGAGCGGTTTTTTGGTCAATATCGTGAGTTCGGCTTCATACCCAGCATTCTTCTGTTCGCTGAAATACTGTTTTACAAGTCGATCTTCGAGGCTATGGAAGCTGATAATCCCTACCCTGCCGCCTTTGTTTAAAAGTTGTGGGAGTAGTGGCATCAGTTCTTCTACTTGTCGAAGCTCCTGGTTGACCGCTATACGGAGTGCTTGAAATGTGCGCGTGGCTGGATGGATTTTCTTCCATTTTCCACGGTACGTATCCTTTACCAAGTCAGCAAGTTCCTTTGTTGTCTCAAACGGCCGATGCTCAACAATTGCTTTTGCAATTTGCTTCGCAAACCCGAACGGCTCTTCGCCGTACATCACAATAATCTGCGTTAATTCGTCCGCCGAAGCCGTATTCACAATCGTGTGAGCACTCACTTCCTGCGTGCGATCCATACGCATATCAAGTGGACCATCGTGTGTAAAGGAAAACCCTCGCTCTGCTTGGTCGAGTTGTGGTGATGACACCCCCAAATCAGCCAGTACAATATCAAACCGCTTCCCTTCTTCGATCAACTGCCTTGCGGCACTGACAAAATCGGTGTGCAGTAAACGCACTCCCTTTTGTTGAAACTCAGATAAACGCTCAATAGCGTAATCATCGCGGTCAACTAAAACGGAGTTAGTAAGATTTTCTGTCTTTTCTAAGATACAACGCGCATGACCACCGTAACCCGCCGTCAAATCGAGATAATTCTCGCCCTGAATGGGTTGTAGTGCATCAAGTGTGGCGTCCAGAAGGACAGGAACATGTAAAGTCTGTGGTGGATGTTCTTTGAAACTCATCTTCACTACTATATCACTATAGTAGTTGAAGCTCGAGATCACCTATCTGGCAACTAAGGCAATGTTTGTTTTCGCATGTGTGTTTGTTTTTGTAATAAGTGGTCGAATAACTGTTTAGGTGGGTGCCAGAGGCAACTCATACCTAGTTATTCGATTGAGAGACTTATGTGTGAGGTGGAGTTTTTTTGGGAGGTGTGTTTTAAGTAAGGTGCTTTGAAATCTTTTAATGTGGCTTCAATATCCCACTTGCCTAGTTACCAGGTAGCTGATCTCGAGAGTTTTCTCTTTGCTTTTTCTTGGTATCGGATTGTTAAAGTGCAGATTTAAATTGTTCGCTAATAGTCGGCCTCGGGACGCATGATTCTGAAATATGCTCCGGCTCGGACGGCTACCAGTTCTCGGTCAATACCTGAATACTCGAGCAGATGCTGCTCAATTGTCACTCGGCCTTGTTTTTGGTCGAGATCCGCATCAGTCTTGCCTCGTCGGAACTTAACGTTAAGGTCAGCTACTTTCTCATCGAGAATGCTACCGCCTAATGCTGGTTCGACTTCCCTATCCCACACATGTTGTGGATATAAGTGAAGATACTGGCCAAACCCTCGAGTAAGTACGACGCCGCTTGCAAATTCACTTCGAAGTTCAGCCGGTATGGTTAACCGACGCTTGTCGTCAAGCTTTCGTTCGAAATAATCTACAGTTGCCACGGTACGTTTCCTTTGGCTTTGGATTAGTTATTTTAATTTTTTCTAGTGGTGTTTGTTTTTGGAGGCTTGTGCCTTGTTCCACTGGATCTAACTATAATACCCACTTCTACCCACGACAACCCCCATTTTTGACATTTTTTCCCTCCCCTGTCCTACTTATCCACAAAAAGGTGGATAAGTACCCGTATAAACAGAGGTAGCAAAAATACCACACCGAAAGTCGATGTGGTATTTTTAGCTATGCTGCCTGCAAATTCTAGCGAGCTAACAACTTTAGCGCATGGTCAAAGGGCCTAGGCGCCAGCTACCTGTAGCACCAACCAAGCCGTAAAAACAAAGACGTTGATACCGATTGAAACGATAAGTAGCGAGTTCTTAAAATCCTGATTAGTCTGTTCGATAGCCTCGGCAGTACTATTTTTGCTTAGATTGTCGATGAAGCGAGTGGTGAGAGTTTTTGCTTTTTGTGTCATAATACTTTTACATTAGCATAAAGCTTATGCTATGTCAATATATATCGCTACAAAATAGCCTATATTGCAACTTTTAAAACTCGCCCAACCTTAAGACTTAGACAGGCGATTATATGCACCGAGGAGTGTTTTGACGACCCGCTCGGCATCGTGACGGATCAATGAGCGTGTCACAGGCAGGAGATCCGTAGTATGCTCTTCGGCCATGCCACCGATAAAATGGCCACCTATTGCTTTGTAGTGTGCTCGCTCCAGCATACCTTCATCATATTCAACGAGATACGCACCCTCTGCTTTGTAACGCGCAGCGACCTCTGCTGTCGGTCGCTCTTCGTTGTAAACAACATAGTCGAGACATTTGCCGCCCGCGAAACGCTCAATCTCGTCGGCGTGGTCGCTTACTGTAAAGCCGGCGGTCTGGCCTTCTTTCGTAACAAGGTTGCTGACATACGCCACTTTGGCGTTTGTACGCCGAAGAGCGTCACCAATACCATCGATTACCAAAAGTGGACCAAGTGATGTGTAGAGATCACCTGGAGCGATAATGACAAGATCGGCCTGCTCGATCGCGGCAATTGCCGTTGGGTTTGGCACTGGGTTTGGCACTAAAGACAGCGTGGCACGACGCGGGTCATGGTTGAAGTAATCAGCATCAATCACCCGCTCTCCGTTGAGCACAAGGCTTGCCTCTGGCCACTCCATGCGCAGACGAACGTCGTCGAGCGTTCCAGGAACAACTACACCGTTAATGCGTAGAATTTCAGAAGCTGTCTCGACCGCCTCGGTGAAGTTACCAGTAGTCTTCTCGAGTGCAGTGAGAAGGATATTGCCGAAGGAATGCCCACCAAATGTCCCCTCTTTAAAGCGATAACTAAACAGGTCGCGAATTTTTGGAGAGTCACTCAGCGCGACAAGACATTGGCGTACATCACCGGGAGGTAGCGCGCCAAGCTCATCGCGAAGCACACCAGTACTACCACCGTCGTCAGCCATATTCACAATCGCAGCAATGCGGCTGGTGTAATGCTTGAGTTCACTGAGCATGGTGAAGCTGCCAGTGCCGCCGCCGATAAGCGCAATCTTAATCTCAACTTTTCCAAATGGTTCATCCATACGATTTTTACTTTGCCTCTCGCAAATGTTTAATTACTTTTCCAAACCAGACAGCGCTTGGTCGAAGTTTTCGCGCCCCCGTCTTATAATCAACCTCAGCCAGTCCAAAACGTGGCCATTTGCCATGAGCCCATTCGAAATTATCAATCAGACTCCAGTGCAGATACCCCTGGATATCTACGCCAGCTTCAAGTGCCCGCTGCATACCTGCAAGTGTTTGGGTAATCCACCATTGACGCTGATCATCATCTTGGTCGGCTAGGCCATTCTCGGTCACGATGATTGGCAAATTGTACTTTGCATACAGCCGTTCGAGGGCAAATTCGATATTCGCCGGGCTCAAATCCCAGCCGAGGTCGCTCAATCTCTGATCTGGATTGTGCACTCGGTACCCATAAACGCGATTACTAAAGTAGTAGTTAACGCCTAGAAAATCACAATGCTTAACGACTTTTTTCAAAAAATAATCGTCCTGAAGATACTGCAACACCGCCGCACTCGCATGACTAAGCCAAGCCGTATCGCCCGCATAGGAGTACGCCGAATTCTTAGCAATCGAGACCTTATAGCGCTTATTCATAGCATGTAGCCGTTTTGCCACTTGTACATGTGCATATGCAAGATTATTGAGTGCACGCAAAAACTGCCAGTTACTCATCTGATTTGGGGGCCAATTGCCTGCTTTGTAACTCTCGTGCGCATAGATATCAGGCTCGTTGATCGTAATAACAAAGCGAATATCTTTGCCGAGTTCACTGACAATTTTCTCGGCGAAACGAGTGAAATACGCGACATTCGAGCGCTTCTCAAACCCACCCTTTTGACTAAACCAGACAGGCAAAGTGAAATGAAATAAGGTCATAACAGGCTCAATATTTCGCTTCTTGAGCGCGGCAACATACCGCTTGTAATGATCGATTGCCGCCGGGTCCCACACTCCCTCTTCTGGCTCGATACGCGACCACTCAACACTAAAGCGATACGCGTTCATATGCATCTTGCTCAGTAGATCGAAATCCTGTTCGTACGTATCATAGTGATTAGCCAGCGCTCCAGAAACGTAATTACCTGGATGCTTAGCATCGGCTTTTATCGCCGGCCAATTGTCGAGATCATGAAATTGATACTCCGCCTGAGCAGCTTTTGTTTTGGCATTTTCAAGCTCCCAGACCGACCATTGATTGTGGTTACCGCCTTCCACTTGATGAGCCGCCGTGGCCGCTCCCCAGAGAAACTGTTTTGGAAATTGTAATTTCGTTTTCGGTTGCTGCTGCATAAACTATCTCCTAGTATATCACTCAAGCAAGCTGAGACTTGGACTACAGGCTACGAAACGACATCCTCGCCAAAGTGCTTTTGCAGGCGCATAGTGATCGAGCCCTCATGTCGGCCGAGAAGTCCACTAAGCTCTTTGACACTTTTACCGTTTTGAAACTCCTGCTTCAATACGACATCGTCTGCCACTTGCCACGGTCGATACGCATTCGGATAGGTTTCACGCATTTTAGCAATCTTATCAGACCAGCCAGAGGCGCTTTCCTTCTTGGCTTTTGGCCGTTCATGCTTGCGCGTCTCCGCCTGTTCCGCCAAATGCGCAAACTTCTTCGTGTCATTGGCAGCCCGCTGGCGCAAACGACCATCGATCGTCTGAGCATCTTCACTTACCTGTAGGGCCGTACGATTGATGCCATGTAAATACAAGTTGTGCAAATTTTTTACTCGACTGAGCGCCACATATCCCATGCCTTCCACGAAGGCCTTACGCAGGTCAATCCGAGCAGCATCGAGCGTCATCCCTTGCGATTTATGCACCGTAATCGCCCATGCCAGACGAAGTGGGATCTGAGTAATACCAGCTCGTTTTTTATCACCGTCTCGCAGCTCCCAGGTATCAGGCACCATACTCACTACTCGGCCGTTTCTAAACTCGACAACCGGATATTCTGTCGCGGGTTCAAAGTCAATCACCGTGCCAATACTGCCGTTTGCATAGCGACGGTCGGTCGCATTTTTTACCGCCATCACCAGCGCACCTTTTTTCAATCGGAGCGTTGCAGGTGCTAGCACTGAGCGTTGTAAGTTTTCGACGTAATTTTCACCACCGGTTGTAACTTGTGTATAAAAAAGTTCGTCACCGGATAGTTCGTCGAGCTTGACTTCATTGAGTCGATCGACATCGATATTCACTGTGTGAAGCTCCGTAAGCACGGCGTCAACAGGCGGCTCGGCATCAACTCGCTCGAGTAATTTTTCAGCATGATGACGACGAATGTCGCCAGCCCTCAGCGCGTTGAGAATATCAAGCAAATGCTCGTCGTCCTGGCGGTGCTGCTCCTGCAGGTAGCAAATCGTAGGATCGAGCTCTTCCCACACTTTTGAGTGAACCACAAAGCCACCTGCCCTACTGTCGCCACGATTGATCGGTGGCAACTGGAAGAAATCGCCACTCATAACAAGCTGGATGCCGCCAAATGGCACGTCTGGTTTTTTACGGACCAACCGGCAAGCCTCGTCTACCATATCAAGGCGAAAGTCGTGCAGCATCGAAATCTCATCAATAATAAGTACGTCGGTTTTTTCAATAATCTCACGGCGGCCTTTTGCGACGTGATCGGCAAATCGTTGCGGTAACTCGTCAGACACACCAATACCAGCCCAGCTATGAATGGTCGTGCCGCCAAGATGCGTTGCAGCCAGTCCGGTCGTGGCCGTAACCGACACATGTTTACCGTCGGCTTTTGCAAGCTTGATAAATTGATTCAACACAAAGGTCTTACCGGCACCCGCTGGCCCGGTAAGCAGCACACTCTCCCCCGAGAGCATAATTTCTAGCGCTAACCCCTGATTCATTTCTTTTATTATACGCTATCTTGCCGAATGTACAGAATCGTCCTATAATCAACCCACTATGACGGAATCGCAACCAAGTCTCGCCTCCCTCGCGGCTCAACTGACTAGCACCTCCTATGAACTGGATCATGATTTTCGAACTGGTAAAAGTGACGCTATGGAGTATGTAAAATCGAGCAAAACGTACCAAGGTCACTACGATAACGACGAAGAGGAAGAGCGATTGTACAATCAACGGTCAATCAGCCTAACGGCCGAACGATCGTTTGACGACAAAAAACGCCGCAAAGTCATTCGTCCGCACCTTTTTGTCGTACACTTTGACACACAAATGCAACTTAAACACCCGCCCGAAGCGCTCCATCCATTCATCAACGATGAAGTACGTGAATCTAACACACTATCGATACTTGGAGATTACAAGTCACTTCAATCTATTGAATACTCTATTGAAGATAGTGATGGAGATATCGATATTAGCCGCAACATTTCGTACCTACTGCAAACTCGAGATAACGACATCATCCATGAGGCGTCCGAAACAGATGAAAAAGACTCGTTCGAACACGTCCCACTTCGGCATGAGAGCGCAACACTCCACATTGCCAGACGCCCCGAGCAAGAACATATCGATGATATCACGGAGCGAATTCCTTACGAGCTCATCTATGACGACCTGTTTGACGGTATCAGTAACAGCATCTTCTACAATGAGTTCGTTGCTGCCCGCAACACCGACTCAACGCTATCCATCCTCGCGCTCATCCACAGTATCAAAACAGGCAGTTCAATTCCCGACATTCTCCACAGCGAACCTCGCAGCTAGATATACACAACCAAAAAGAGCCTGCCTCGAACGCACAGACTCTCGAATGGTTAGCTTGGCGCCGTGCCCTAGCCTCTTGGCGGTTCGCCGTCGGGTTCATCGAGGAGCTTTTTGCTCTTAATCTCGTAGCGCCTACCAGTAATTTCACTCGTAATATAGTCTTCGTTGATAAGATTCACGAAGGTGTCGAGATCATTACCGTCCATGATGATAATTGCACCGGCATCATCGGTCATGAGCTCGAGCTGCATCGTATCAGCATATTCAATCGCCTGCTCCTGTGTAATCGTCCCGATTTCCATCTTCTGCAGCTTATTTACGATCTTACGACGGTCACGTACGAGCGTCTGCAGATCGAGGCCATCAGGAAAACTCAACTTGAAGAGCTTCTCGATTTCAGCGACCTTTTCATCTGCCAACGCCTGCTTCTTGTAGTCATAATTAAAGAGCTTTTCAAACTTCGGCTGGTTGAAAATGAAGATATCTTTGTCGATGACAAGCACTTGGTTGTCTGGTGGAATCTTAAGACCGACATCAGCCTGGAATGCGCCAAACTTACCTTCCCGGAATTCCCAAGCTGTCGAGCCTTTGAGCACCTGAGATTGCGGTACTTGTTTGATTGCGTAAAACGCCTTCTTCGGATCATCCTTGTGCGTAAAGCGAGCAACAATACCCTTGATACGCTTGAACTCATGCTCTTCTTCGCTGAACTCAACGATATCGTGGCGCGCGTGCTCGATAAGGTGGATCAGCGTCTCGGCGCGGCCGACTTTTTCGAGATCAGTACGTAGCAACGTATTCTCTTCACCGTCAGAAAGCTCAAAATCGCGGACAGAAAGCCCCGTACCAGCACCGAGGTTCACAAAGTTAATAAGGTCGTACAAAAACAACGGCTTAATCTGCACATTGAGCTCAGTTGCAAAATGTGTCGTATAGGGCGTGTAGTTTTTGTTAAATAAAAAGAATTCAACATCGAGCTCTTTCTTTACCCCATCGGTATTATTTGCCCACAAAAAAATATCGGTCGTATCGCGCGTTTCTGATTCCATATTCTAACTTTCTTTTATTTAAACTTATCCTATAGTACCTTAAGAACCATAAGTACGAATAGAGGTAAATTACTCAACAGTACGAAGCTCGTTCGGATTTTTACTATAGTAGAGCATTGTCGCTAGCCCGCCCACGAGCACATCTCGCTCCAGGGGTGTCCATAATGTATCCGACTTGAGGGTAATGTTCGAGCCAGATCGCTCGCGATGGCCGATAAGCGCAACCCGAGAGTGGAAGAATAAAGGAACGTGGTTGAGCATCACCCGTGTGTCATCGAGTGGCGTCTGTTCATCTAGCCGGTGCATCGTGCGAGATGCGAGAGCCTCCACCAATCGTCGCCTATCATCATCGCTAGCAATGGCTATATAATTATCAAAAGCACGTCGAGCCAAAGAAGCAAAAATCCTATCGGGCCATATTTTTATTGATACGTCGTCTCTCTCCCTGCCCCGCCACTGCCTATAGCTAACCCGGTCGTCCTGCTCGATCTGATGCGATATCGCTAAAACTTGCCCGACATATTCATCGTGGCCTATGGGCTCAGGCTCAGTTTCTGAGTCCAAAGCCCAACTTTCTTGTTCGCCAATCATCTCTCTAATACGCATGTAGTTACGATATATTTTAAATCTTTCACGTCATATGTCAAGAGTAGTATTTTAGCCACTATCGTTCCCAATCAAATCCGTGACCAAAGTGCCCATACTGCGCCGTCTGTTCGTACACTGGGCGTCGTAAATCTAAAAATGAAATGATACCATTTGGGGTTAAGTCATATCCACTAATCACTTCTGATATGCCGTCGACGACAACCGTCTGCTCCAGGGGTTCGGCCACGCCAATCGCATACGCGAGGCGTACAGACACCTCCTTGGCGTTGCGCTGACGAAGGTAATCAACCGCAACTTTCCGGGCCGCATAGGCGGCACTACGATCAACCTTACTCGGGTCCTTACCGCTAAATGCCCCGCCCCCGACAGCAATGCGCGGACCATAGTTGTCGACCGCCAGTTTACGGCCAGTCAATCCCGCATCTGCATCATAGCCACCGACTTGCCAGTCACCGCTCGGGTTGACGTGAATACGGATATCTTTGTCGAGCTCATAATCGGCTAGCCAAACATCAACAGCGTGACGCAACTTGTCACTCGGCGCATGCTGAAAGCTCGCCACTACTCCCGAAATATGCGAGCCGTGTAACGTAATCTGCGTCTTGCCGTCGAATGGCCAGATAGCATAAAGATACTGGTTCAGCGCCCGCGACAAGATGACCTCACGCGGTAATAATTCTGACGTTTCATTTGTTGCGTAGCCGGTGATAATCCCTTGATCGCCCGCCCCGCCCGTATCAACCCCTTGGGCGATCTCTAGGCTTTGCGGCGCAAGGTTATTTATAAGCTCAATATCGCCCGCTAGCCGATGCACAATCTCTGCTACATTGACATTTACCGCTTTCGACGTCACCTCACCCGTGACAAACAGCTTGCCATGACCGCCAGCTACATCGACCGCCACACGCGCCAGTGGATCCTCTGCAAGATGTGCGTCCAGGATCGCATCGGATATTTGATCGGCAATTTTATCCGGGTGCTTTGGCGACACGCTCTCGGCGGTGCGATAATTGATTTGTACAGACATGAAAAACTCCTCTCTATCTGTCCCTTAAGACAATCAAGAAAGGAGCTTCTCTTTTTGAATAAAAGATGTACTCATATATCTTTCCTGATGCCATCAGGCTGGATTTGGCACCTTATATTTCTACAGGTTGCCGGCGAGTCATCGGGCCAGTCCCTCATCGCTCTCTTGATATTTAGTTTGTTACTTGTTTAGTGTAGCACAATACACGGACGCTTGACCGCACTACTGAATAAATCATATAGTTACTCATATATGCAGCTACCATCTCTTCAAAATCATATTATTTCCCGCCTGAAGAATACCGACTCAATGCGCTACAGCGAAATGAAGCCGGCAGATACGCCAAATGACCTCTATAACTATCACCTAAAGTCACTCATCCAAAAGCAACTAGTAGAAAAGACTAGCGAAGGATATCGACTCACCTCAGAAGGTCAACGGCATGTAGCCGATATTCATCATACGAGCGACCAATCAAATCGCTTGTTCAAAATAAATGTCATTACAATCGTTTCCCGCCAGACAGATAACGGAATCGAAATCTTAAACCAGGTGCGTGGTAGTCAGCCCTCCTTTGGCAAAGTTGGCGTTATGGGTGGAACAATCGTCAAAGGCGAACCTTTGCTTGAGGCGGCGACGCGAAAACTACGAGAAGAAACGGGACTCGAGGCTACCTTCAGTCTTGCCGGCCATGAGCGAAGAACGATGTATGAAAATGATCAATTATTCTCCGACGTCCTCTTCCCGATCTGCTACGCGGATACGCACAGCGGCACGCTATCCGATACCGACTACGGTCATAATTTCTGGACCTCAATCGACGATGCAATCGCAAATGAAAGTAATCCGCACGACTCGATTACAAGCATCAGAACCGTCCTTGGTGCCCTTAAAGCAGGGACGATCACTACACTACCCCTGTTTTATATCGAGTCAACTCAGGAAAGATAGTAATACAATATTTCTCAGATATTTTAAGTGAGTGATTGCTCACTTTTTTATATTGTTGTCCTCGTCTAGACTTTGACACATAAGGAGAGCGATATCATGAGCGAATCAATTAAATCCCTAAAAACAGAAGGCGTAGCTATGCTGCCATATGCACCAAGCCTGAAAGCGACGGTCGAAGAGGCTGCGCTACTATGGCAATCGTTTTGTGCGCTTTCACTTGAGGACAAACAAACATTGCCCGCCAACAGCGACGCAGCCGGAACAGGCTATGAGTTCAAGGATGGCATCGGAAATCACGCCGATCAAAAAGAGAATTTCGACGTCGCTACGGCTCATCAATCTTATCTAGAGGAGCTTTTGGCTCGACCGATCGGTGAAACCGAACGACGATTCGCACACGCGGCACTTGCACTATCAAAGCAAATGACACCACTTGCGGCTCAATTTGCCGAACAAGTTGAGCAGGAATATGGCCTTTCGGGTTTTTGCGAAAAAGTCAAAGCGAGTGAAAACCTTGCGTTCATACGTTTCATTCACTACACTGGCGGCCGCGCAGCGGGCGATTTCATCGCCGAGCCACACACCGACCAAAGCGGATTTACATTTCATCTGTATGAAACTGATAGCGGCTGTGAGCGGCTCGACTACGAGACTAACGAATGGCACGATATGCCCGTTGAAAGCGGCAAGACAGCCGTCATTCCAGCCATGCAATTACAGTACGAATCAGGTGGCGAGCTACGTGCACTTGCGCACCGAGTTGTAGCAACCGAGCAGACAAAAGACATCGGCCGCTACGCCATTGTATGCTTTATTCGGCTAGCAAACAGCCCCGTGTACAATAAAGCAACACACGGCCGCCTTCAAGAGAAAGAACCGGGATTCAATTACCACATAAACCCGCAAGATTTCAGCGCTCTCTTTATAGAACCAGAGGTGTCATAACTTCACGGTAGAAGACTGGTCGATCGGTCGAGCTACGTTCTTCACTATACATGTAGCCGTGCGCACTAAAGTCCGTTATTTGTTTGAGTGAATCGATGCGCCGATCGATCACCCATCGGCCCATGACACCACGCATCATTTTATTGTAAATCGCCACCTGCGCCTCGGTGTGATTTGGCTTTTTGTCGATAAAAGCTGGTGTCACCACTCGGGTTTGCGGCGAGAGATACGGCGTAATAGTCCGCGCATATTCCTGAGACGATAACATCAGCACCTCATGATCGGCATGACCTTCAACATAGCCGCCAAGCCTATCACCCCAGAATCGATAAAGTGTATCCGCATTTGCAGTTGCGACCTTGGCTTTCATCTCCAGTCGGTACGGTGAAATAAGATCAAAAGGCCGGACGAGTCCATACAGACCGCTCGGCACTAGCACATGTTTTTGAGCGAATATCGCATCCGCCTCTGCTAGCGTGGCGGCCTGAACGCCCTTGAACACATCGCCGTCATACGCCCAAAAAGCAGGCTTCTGAACATCCTGTCGATACATCGCGCGCACCTTTTGCGCCAGGTCATCGCTCACCGACATCAAGCCTTTGATGGTCGCAGTATCGTAGCTAGCAATAAGCCCGCGAAGCTCGGCGGCTTCGGTATTAAAAACCGTAGATGTCGGCTCGACATAGGCTGGCGCCAAGCCGATAAAATCCATAGTCTTTGATGGTGTCAGTATTGTAATCATAACTTCCTGCTATCATACGCCCAGTGAAGCAGTGCTTGGCGCTGCCGACGACGACAAGCTAAATCACCTGGCGCGCAGTGCGCCTTAATCTGCGCCACGTGGCGAACCATCTGCTTCCAGCGTTTAATCTGTCGCTTGTCCTCTTCTGGCAGGCGCCGCCCCATGTAGTAGCGACAATACCACTGAAACCACCCACGAGGATCATCGTCATAAATCCACCCCTTCTTTCGCCACTCGACCAAAGACTGACTAGCGGCTACTTGAAAAAAGTTAAAGGACGCCTCACTTTTACCAGGCGCCAATGCTGCATTGCTAAACCAATCATCAGGGAATTCATCGCGGCAATCACGCATATACACGCCGCCAAACACACCAAGATGCAGCATCTGCTTTGGTGTTAATTCGGGCGTGAAATCCGAGGAGAAATCTTCACCCATTGGCGCCACGAGTGTATAGACATATCCTTGCTGCATCCGGTCATTCACTGCTACCGACTTCACGTCTATACGGCCGCCAGCTTCTTATTCATAAGGACATCATAGCCGTCAGTTACTTCACTCTCAGGGTCGATGTCAAGCGATGCAAGAACCTGCCATAGCTCAGCACGAACGGCATCAATATCCGCATCGTCGTCCGTCAGCTTCTCAACCTCAACAAAACTACCTAGACCCTCGACTACGTCAATACATACTTCAATATCACCAATATGCGCCTTTTGACGAGTTTTCGTTAGGTCAGAATACAACGAAAAAGACAACTGCTTGATGATCATCTCAAGCTCAGACTCATCAGCAACTTCAGTTTCGTGCTCAATACTATCGAGCTGACTCGTCACCGACCTCTTTAGTGTAAAAATATGACTCGTTTGACCTTGCTTCGTCTCGCTACGAATACGTAGCCATGGAGCGGTATTGTCACCTCCACCATCCACTTCGGGCAGCCCGTACACACGGTCGTGCTGCGTAACGGGATCGGTTGCCAGCGCACCTTGCTTTGCAAGCGCGTCAATGATCGACTGGACGGACGTAATCGTAGCCTTAATCTCTATCTCTCGCATAAATTCTCTCGCTCCTTGCTTAGATGATCCGCTGCGCAGGACTAGTTTTAAAATGCACTTCGTCGAATAGCACCATACTACTTGGTGTCAATTTGTATAGCCGGTGCTTATTCTTTCCTTCAACAAAGCGCTGGTGAAATTCCCTGCCGGCACCATCATATTTTTTCACATAGCTCGCAAGGATCGTCTCAACGATCGCCCCGTCGTCAACAATAGTCACCGAACCTTCCGCCTGGATGCCAATCACGGGCAAGTCTTGTTTAATTGCAATCGCAATTGCCACGCGAGGATTGCCAGCCACCTCTTCACTGTGGCGGCGACTCGGCAAGCTCAACCAATAAATATTTCGATCATTGTCGGCTACAAAATATACAGTCGAAATCCAAGGTACATTCTCACGGCTTGTCGCAAGCTGCATAACAGCTCCAAGGCCTAAAAATTCATCGACATACGCTTCGGCAGATCTTGGCGCTTGCGCCTCGACCAATACAGGCCCAACCTCGCCACGTTCACGAGCTTTATTTGCCCATTCATCAGCCAATTCATTGCCGATGTCGCCCTCATGCCCGCGCACCCATGTCAATGTGGCATTTGACTGCTGATAAATCGGATATACCTCTTGGACAATATCGAGATTCTTGATCTCTCCGCCCTTTTTCTTCCAGCCTTTAGCTTCCCAGCCTGGCGCCCACTTCGTGATGACATTAATCCAAAACTCGCTATCAGTAAAAATCTCGCAGTGCTCGCCATTTGCATCTTTTAAGGCGGCTAAAATAGCCTTGCCTTCCATGCGAATATTCGTTGTCTGTCCTTCTTCGCTCCCGATAAGGTGCGGTTGTAGTTCTTTAATAACAGCGTAGCCCCCGGGACCTGGGTTCGGGCTCGCGCTGCCGTCGGTATAATACGTAATCATTACTATTTATTATACCTCCATTAAACGTGAATGGGGCCCTGGTTTTTACCAACGGCCCATTCACGACTTCCGCAAGATGAAAACAGTCGACCGCTACGTCGCCAGTATTATTCCTGACTACCCACGCTTAAAATATTACCATCGGGGTCTTTAAACCAGGCGGATTTGTATGGCCCCATAAAGTGGATATCGCCCTCTCGTGCCATCCCAGGCATGTCGTAGTGCTCAAAAACAACACCTTTTGCCGCAAGCTCATCGACCACCTCTTCAACATCATCAACATCCCATGAGGCAGATGTTGCCTTGTTGGTGCCAGCGGTTGGCGCCTCATATACAAACAGTTTTCCCGTACCACTCGCGTACGTTACGCCACCTTGATTCTCATCAACCATAGCGAGCCCGAGCCTCCCGCCATAAAACTCTTTTGCTGCCGCTATATTCGAAACGGCCAGTGTTGCCAGAACAGTTGCTTGATTTAGCATAGACACCTCCCTTATTAAGGCTGATACTCCCATTATACGCCGCATCGGCAAACAAAAAAGGCCCGCCAGGCATACTGACAGGCCTTTACGTGCTCTACAATCAAGAGTTAAACAGGAAGTAATCCGATAATCAGTGCCATTACCATGATGGTCACAAACTCATGACCAACCGTTAGCAGTGTCAGCTTTTTGCGACGACCTTCGAATGTATCATGCACAAATACGCGCGCCGCCGTAAGGCCGAGCCATAGCCAGAACGCCGTCGAGAGCGCATCTTGAAGAAATGAATTGTTAAAAAAATCATGACTCAGGAATGTTACGTGCGCCAACACATACGCCGTCACCACCGATGCAATGAATGTCCCACCGTACATGATAGTTGTCTGCACATTCGAGACCTTGCTATCTGGCTTCACCTTCGCAAGCCTCATCCAGGCCTTGCCAAATACACCCGGTGAATACCACACTGCACCAATCACCATACTGGCCGCTGCGGCAGCGAGCACTGCCCAATAGTTAATGATCACATCCATATCGCCTCCTTGTTAATTGTACCTACAGTATGCACCCAACTGTATAGTCGTGCAATAGTCTCCGCCACCACCACTTAGACGTCGCGTATGATACGCTCCGGGTGCAGTTCTTCGACAGTATACACGCCGTCTGATTCTCGGTTATATTCAACCATAAAATGAGCAGCAAAATAGTCACCGTTTTTGACAATTCGATACTGCAGAATGGCCTCGTGATACGATTCATTCATAGGAACCGGACCTTTGTATAGCGTTACTTCATGCGCCTTGCCGGGGTCTAAAAACCTATCAATTTCATATTTCACGCCAAGTATCTCAACCTTGTCGAGCTCCACTTCGACGTCACCCGTATTTGTCGCCCAAGCAGTTACCATCATAGTTGGCCCGTTCCTATGCGACTTGCAATGTTCGAGCCGGATCTCTGGAATAATTTTTCGCCCCTTCTCATCGACAAACGGAGACTCTACAGAGTTCTCCGTATCTTGCGAGGGTACGTCATCCTTCTTCCATGGATCGTCATCGTCGTAATCGTTGCGGCTCGCCTGCTTTGGCTCGTTAGTAAAGATTGGTTCGCCCTGAATCATTCGTCGTAATCCGTCAAAAAATCCCATTACAGCACCTCCTTCTCATCATTATCCTACTACTAACTACTATTGTACTCCACCACCCTTTACTGCCCGTGGCCGAATGGTAGCGCTTTACACCCGCGGGTCACTTGTCGTGATCGTATCGAGCTGGAGTAAGTTCTCATCGTACACAAGAGCATGCGTGGCATTAAACACCGAGCCCGGAATGTAGGCTTCTTTTGGCAGCAATCTTCCACACATGGCAGTCCAAAGCGTGTAGTCCTCATCATATTTTCGAATAACAACCACGATGTAGCATGATGATACGGGCTGTCTATTTTTCACAAATCGTGAATATCTATCGCGCTGCTTCCGCTTGGCATATACGGTCACGTCATCGTCCGTCGTTTCAACCAGTGTTGTCGTACCAATGACTCGCCCCATGTCCTTTTCAAAGACAATCTCTTCATCGCCGCCGATATCTACCGTTTCTATCGCTTCTCTTACAAGCGCCAACAGGTCCGGTGTCTCAAGTACATGAAATGTGACATTCGTACGATCATGATCGAGCCATACCTCACGGCCGTTTTTCGATATAGCTATTAATTCACGGACTTTTTCTTTCATCATACCCTGGCAATAAGCTCTGGCGCAGGACTGTCAAACGCGATAACTGGCCAGTTCGTGTTAATTTCTTTCTTGCCCGCTTCCCCAATATGCGGATACTGCTGCGCGTATGCATTCGCTACGCCACCAAATACAGCGTCCTCCCACGCAAAACCAAGTTGACTAGCGACATCCTTAACATGTTGCTCACCAGGACCCTCAATTTCAAGATATGGCGCAAGCCATGGCCATTCATCGAGCATAATCTCAACATCTCCAAGTCGCCAATTTTCCCGACGCGACTCCTGAAATGTATCGTGCGCAATGCCAGCCGCATCGAGCAGCGCTATCGTCGTATCGAAATCACTCACCTCAATTTCGTACTCTTTCGCACCGTCAATAGAATGTGAATCAAACTGCTTATACGTCATCGTTACCCGATGACCTTCGTCTCGTACGCGCACAAATGCGTTTTTCGCTTCCATATCTGAGCTATGAAAGACCACGCGTCGCATCAGGCGCATCGGCTGCTCACATTCGGCGCCAAGTTCACGCAGTTTTGCACGAATTTCATCATGGTCTATATTTAAAAACTTAGCCTCGATTTCAGATTGCATGAGTTCGTTTCTCCCAAACAGCTACTACTATGTATCGATCATACCATGCGGACGCTGTACTTCGGGCGCCACTTCGCTCAATACACCAAGCGGCTATGCTTATGTGTATCTATGCCCAGGGGCAGATTGGCGTTGCAGTACCCGACTGAATAATCGTCTCGTCAAACACAAGCGCGTGATCGCTCCAGAATCCCCGACTCTTAGGCATCTCATCTTCATCGCCAGGTGAAGTTGGCACTAATTTGCCACACCAGGCACTCCATAGATTGTAGCCTTCATCTGCACGATGAAGAATAATCGTTACGTAGCTCGTAGGTTGTGCAGCCTTATGCTTCACAAAACGAGTGAATTTATCCCGCCCGAGACGCTTGGCGTACACAATCTCGTCATCATCCGTCGTTTCGATGAGAGTCGTCTCGCCTACGACACGGCCTAGATTCTTTTCGATAGCAATGTTCTCACCCTCAATATCAGTATCAGCGATAATCTCCCTCACTAAATCTAGCAAGTGAGGCGTTTCTTGGATATGAAGCGCTACTTTCGTGGCGTCATGGTCAATGTGAACAGATTGCTGATTGTGACTAGTGACAACAAGTTCTTTCATACACCTCCGCCTTATATCAGCACGCTAGGTTACTTCAGATCTGCAACAGAAACACGCTTCTGTTCGGTCGTGTCACGGTCACGAACCGACACAAGGCCGTCGTTTTCGATTGTATCAAAGTCAATCACAACACAGTACGGCGTACCAATCTCATCTTGGCGGCGGTAGCGTTTACCAATATTGCCGTTATCGTCCCACATAACGTTCCCGTGCTTTTTCTTAAGCATTTCATACACTTCGCGAGCTTTCGCAACAAGCTCTGGCTTATTCTTAAGCAGCGGAGACACGCAGTACTTCACTGGGGCAAGGTGTTCCGGGAATTTGAGGAAAATGCGCTTCTCACCGTTTATTTCATCTTCGGTATAGGCCGCTGAAAGTACTGCCATAAGTGCACGCTCTACACCAAATGATGGCTCGATCACATGCGGAACAAACTTCTCATTCGTACCTTTTACGATATAGTCCATACTCTTACCAGCAACGCGCTGAATGTTACCAAGGTCAAAGTCGGTACGGTACGCTAGGCCCAAAAGTTCTTCGCGGCCAATTGGGAAATCATACTCAATATCAATCGTTCGCTTAGAGTAGTGTGCGCGGTCATTCTCTGGCACTTCAAGTTCATGAATACTTTCACGCGGCAAACCAAGCGCTTCAAGGAAGTCATAAATGTCCTTTAGGAGTGCATCAAAAGATTCTGCCCACTTTTCCGGGTGAACAAAATACTCAATTTCCATTTGTTCAAATTCACGAGAGCGGAACACGAAGTCGCGCGGGCTGATCTCATTACGAAATGCCTTACCTTGCTGAGCAATACCAAATGGAAGGTCTGGATAAAACGCATCGACAACATTCTTATAATTAGTGAAGATACCTTGCGCCGTTTCTGGGCGAAGATACGAAATTGACTTATCGTCCGCCACTGGACCAACCGTCGTCGAGAACATCATGTTAAACGTACGCACTTCAGATAGCTCGTTACCGTTCGGGCTCTTCACACCCTTTTCACGAATAAGTTTCGTCATATCGTCAAGCGACAAACCTTCAGCAGAATAGCCAGCATCTTTTAAAAGATGATCGGCGCGAAAACGTTGCTTCGTTTCGAGGTCTTCCACAAGCGGATCGGTAAAGGTGTCGACATGGCCACTTGCCTGCCATACTTTTTGATTCATAAGAATTGCCGCATCAACACCATACATGTCATCACGCGAGTCAACAAACATCTTCCACCAAAGCTGCATGATATTGCGCTTCAGGCTCACTCCAAGTGGACCGTAATCCCACGTACCGGATAGTCCACCATACACTTCACTTCCCTGGTAAATAAAACCACGGCGCTTCGCCAAACTTACAATTGCTTCCATTCGCTCGTTCTTGATCTGTTTGTTGCTCATAATTACTGACTATTATAACAGATGTCGCAACTTGCATAACTATTTCATTGATGTTATAATTTATAAACCCTATCGTTTAGCACGACCACTAGAGAAAGGCATTATGATGGGAAGTACTACATTGACAACCAATCTCGTAACCGACCTCACCACCGTTCGCCAGCAACTCCTTGGGGGTAAGTTGGCCGATGCTCGGCACGAACTGCAAATCCTGTCCGACGAGGGCGCCAACGACGCTGCCTTCTATCTTGCTAAAGGCATCGTTACTCTGTTTGAAGGTGACGAACCGACGGCAGAAAAGCTCTTTCGCAAAGCCGAAGGCATCGAAGGCGATTCGCCGTCCACATCGTACGATGAGCTCTATGGGCAGCTGCTCATAGAGGGCGCTATCTGCAAGTCGCTGATACGTGATACACGTGCCGACCTTGTTGTAGCGGCGCTCGTGACGGCGGAATTGCTTCTCGCGGGAGTTGGCCAACACAAACAGGCCGAGGCAACGATGTACATCGAAATCCTCGAGCATGTTGCACGCAGCAAAAACCATGAGACCCAGTGGCTCCATCAGAAAATGACGGAGGCATGGGCCCACGTGGACGATCCGACCATTCAGTCTTGGCGACGCGTCCTCGACATGGCAGTCCTTCGATCGCTGTGCGGACATACGAGACTGGCCGACCGGCTATTCGCACCCGTTCGTGGGCAAGCAATGGAATACGAGAACACGTGCGTCGAGATTTTGGGTAACATCCTGCAATCCGATGCACCCAAGCGCACCAAGCTGACCGCCGTCCGGATTTTCATCTTCGGACGCGTCGGCACCCGAAGGAGCTAGCTCCGGGGCGCCACCGGAGGCTCCGGCCTCCACCCTACACCCGCCACAGCCAGTGGCGGGTGCTTCACTTTTAAAGGGCCGCGTGCTGTCTCGCCGCTAGCCAACAGTCAGGTAAAATTCCGCTAATCCCACCAATTTGTGCCAGCACTTTCAACGACTTGGATGAAATTAAGCGAAGCAGCTTGATATGGTCAGCTGTAAGCTCGCCGTGTGCAACAGGTCGCAATCCTGTTTCGCTTACATCGTAACGATACGTAGCCTCTGGCTGAAGTACGCTTCCATCAATATCATGCGTCAGGCTCAGTTCGTGTCCAAGCAGTGCAGCATGGTGCAGGTAAAACCAGGTTTCGATAAGCTGCCGCTCAATCGTCATACTATCAAGCGCCATCAGAACCTCTAAAAGCACCTCGTACCACTCTGGTTCGTTCACCATTTCACTTGCCCGACTGACTTGCTTGATCGCTTCGTAACCGAACTGCATACGGTCATAGTCTTCGAGAATATGCCTATAAAAGTGCACCAACCGCGCCGATGTCAAAATGCCAAGATCGCCCTTCCCCTCACCAATCACCACATCGCTCACTGCAAAAAGCTCAATCCCACCTGCAAGGCGGGATTTTTCTTTTCGAACGCCACGAGCCATAACGTTAAATCGGCCCTGCGGAGTCAGTAAATGTAGGATTCTATCCCCTTCACCGTAATTTGTTCGTCTAAGTACAATTGCACGAGTGCGTATACTTTTCATAGCGTCACGCCCCGGACTGCTACGGCAAGATCGTCTGGCTGCATAGTTGCTTTATCTAAAATACGACGTACGCCGTAACTTTCCAGCTCTTCAAGCTGCAATTCAGTCGCCATATTAGTGCAAAGAATAATGGGCACCATCGCAGTGTCGGTATATGATTGAAGTTCATGAAGCAACGTAAATGCCGTCGTGCCCGTAAGAAGAACATCTAAAATAATTGCTGCCGGCTTAACTTCATCAATCAAATCGATCGCAGCTAGTGCGTGGGGCGCATGATGCACAGTATAGTCACTCAGCATGCGGCCAAACTGCTCAGCTAGCCATGCATCATCCTCAACGAGTACGATAGGTAGCTTCTTACTCATAGTAGCCGCAATTGCTTCGACGCTTGCATGTCGACGTAAAATGACACTCCATCACGGTGGCGTGTTGCCCCAATCGTACCGTTCATGACTTCAGCGAATTGACCAGCAATATACAGCCCAAGTCCGCTGCTTTGCGGACGTGCATGAACAGGCTGCGGCGCTTTTAGTTTCGCAGCCAATGTCCTCCACGTATCACTTGGAAGTGCCGGGCCGTAGTCACGCACGCCAACACGTACAAATTCCCCGTCAACGATCTGCGTACTGAGCTCCACAACACCATTTTCACTACTATAATGCAGGGCATTGTCGCTAAAGTTCATAATAATACGTCGAAGAAGATCGCGATTGGCGACCATGAGCGGCGGACGGCGTCGGCTCACTACTCGAATAACACGACCATGAGCGGCAAATAATGGAGCTAGCTCCTGCGCTATATCCTCACAAAGCTGCTGAGGGTTAATTGGCTCAAGTGTAAATAAGGCATCCTCGAGCCGAGCGGAACGCGTCAAATCACTGGTGAGTCGGAGTGCTCGCTCACTCGTCAGCGTCACCTGGCGAAGCATGCGCAACTGTTCGGCCTGTGGAATATCACCCTGTTCGATCGAGAGCGAAAGCTGTCGAATTAACGCTAGTGGCGCCTTTAACTCGTGCGCGGCCGTCACAAGCGAAGAAGAGTCACGCAGTTGTGACTCTTGCATCTTTTTATACTCACCTGACCCGCTAGTCATACTACATCTAGTGTAGCATGCAGGCTGGACTACTGGTTGAACTTAATCGTCTGAACAAGTGTGTCAAAGTCCGGCTTGAATGTATCTGCATCGGTTCGGACCGTCACTGTTTTGTCGCGTATCTTGTACACAACCGCCGCACCGCGAACGTCCTTCGAGAAGCTGCCATCAAAACGTGTACCATTCACGCCATTAGCAGAGATAGCGCTCGAGCGAAGATCACCTTTTTTGACAAGAGCGGCGTAGGCAGCGAGCGCTGCGTCATATTCCTTATCCTCAATTGTCACTCGCAGTGCATATTTCGCCTGGCTACTCACAGGTGGAACAACCCCCGGGTTAAGATACGCTTCGTACGAGCCACCGCTCGTGGCGTCCTTGGCAACATACACACTCCACTGCTTTGAATAGTCGAACGTCAATCGGCCATAGTCATCAGGCCCTGTAAATTGTCGATTTGGTAATTTGTCACGCTCCGTAAACTTCTTTTCGTCCTCGTCGCCCTGAACTTTCTTTGCCGTAGCAACGGCAGCCTGTATTTTAGTGTCGACATTTGTTTTCTGATCGGTGTAGTTCATGTAAGCCCATATCGCTACAGATCCAGCAGCAATCGCTACAAGCGAAAGGCTAATTGTTGCAATAAGCAAGCCACTTACCGCACCACGTTCGTGTTTGTGAGTGTTTGAGTTCATGCCGTCATTATACTTATGCCTAGCGAGGTTGTAAAGGAGAGACCGTGTAGAGATACGCCACCTTATTCTTGGCAACAGGCGTTGCAGACGGCACCGAGAAGCCATAGCTCATAAAGTAAATAGTTCTATGCAACCGAGTTGCCTCTTGAACAACTTTATTATACATTTTACGAATATCCCGCGACTCACCAAAGGTGTATACAATCGTGACGTCAGCAGGTAGCTGCGTGAGCCAAAAGTCGACCAAGCGAATCGTGATCAATGGCTTGTACGGGCGAGCTAACAGCTTACTAATGAGCACCAGTACGGGATTGAGCTCATAGCCGATCGCCCTCGCGCCTCGCCTGGCCGCCTGTCGAAGCACCACTCCATCGCCGCTGCCGATATCAACAAGAACATCTGTATTACTCAGCGGATACAGCTCGTCAAAAGCCTGCTCAAGATCACGCTTTCTTGTCGGCACATAGGGCGCCCCGCGGAACACCACAAACCCAAACAGCGCCAGAATAATAGCAACACCCCAGACTAGCACCATCCGCTAGGACTCACTGTCAAACGACCTCTTCACGACCTCAATGTCGTTACGGAGTGTCGCTAAATCTTTTTCAATGTCCTGTGCTAATTTTTCAGCCTTTTTAAACGTATCGAGCGCCTGCTCAAGTGTAAAATCATCACTATCAAACCACGCCACCAACTCGGTGAGTTCAGATGTCTTTTGCTGAATCGATTTATTTTGCGTCATATGTTTCTACCTTTGCTTTCATTATAGCCGTCATTGTTTCAATCTCAACCACTTCACCAATCGCCTGCTTGCCACGAAGCAGTGCATACCCACGCTGCAACACCGTTTGTGGATCGAGCTGCTGCAAGATAGTGCGCAGCGTCCGCAGCCGATCGTCCTGCGCTTCGAGTTGTGCCATCGTCGATCGCAGCGCGCCGCTCAGCGTTTCCCGGAGTAGGGATTCTTGACGAGTAATGCCCTGCTCAACCTTTGGCAGCAATGATCGAACCTGGTATCGGACACTTCGAATAATTTCGTTCCTATCAGGCACTAGCAACTGCGCCGCGTTACTCGGGGTTGCCGCCTGCACATCTGCCACAAGGTCGGCCAAACTCTCATCCGTCTCATGGCCAACACCCACTAATGTCGGAATGCGGCTTGCGGCAATCTCACGTACGAGTAACTCGTCATTAAATGAAGCCAGGTCGTCAGCGCTTCCCCCGCCGCGAATCATCACAATCACTTCCGGCAATACTTCCTGCTCATTAAAATACTTCAACGCTCGGATCATCTGATCAGGCGCATCCGCACCCTGCACCTGCACGTGCGCCACATCAACCTTAATTCCACCCCATCGATCATTCAAAATCTTAATAAAGTCAGCGTAGCCGGCCGCTCCCGTACTACTAATCACCGCGACATGCTCCGGGACACGAGGCAAGAGGCGCTTACGCTCCGGCGCAAATAACCCTTCTTTATCGAGCTTCGCCTTGAGAAGTTCAAAACTTTTCTTTAGGCTTCCCTCGCCACTTGGGCGAATCGCCCGAACCGTCAGGCTAAACTTTCCCCACTGCGTTAGCTTTGGTGACGCCGTCACGACCACTTTCATGCCATCTTCGATCGGCACACGCAGTTGAAATAGCATCATAAAACAACCGACACTCGCTCCGGCGTCCTTCAGATCAAAAAAGACAAACTTACCTTGATTCACCTTGAAGCTCGACACCTCACCTTCAATATCAACGCTCGGATACGCATACTCGAGCGTTTGATTCGTCAGCGCAACAAAGTCGCTGACGCTAAACTGGAGACTTGTCTTTTCCATACCTTAGTAACGCATGCTGATAAAAAACATAGCCCAGAACAATTGTACCGATCAGTACGATGACACGCGTAAGTAAGATGCCGGCAATCGCCACGCCAGATACAACGCCAGCAACAGCCAAGAACGCCACCATAATCGCCTCGTACGCACCCGCTCCGCCAGGAGTCACCACAAAGAAGCCAGCCATCGAAGCTAGCCCGTATGCAATCAAAATTGGCGCCGGGTTGACGATCGTACCAAGTGCCCAGAAGGTGATAAAAAACAGTGCGGCATCTGCGAGGTTGAATACAAGGCCCCACAAAAATGGCTTTAAAAGAATCTTCTTCTCGCGTCGTAGCTCCAGGAAATCATGATGCAAATCGTCAAAGAATACGAGTAGTTTTTCAGCCCCTAGAACAGTTCGCACCCTTCCGAATGTAATCTTTCGCACTATATTATTGACAGTTCGTGCCAACCAGTCAGAGAATCTGTCGAGTCGCCGCTTGCTACTCAGAAGAAAAATACCGGCAATCACTGTTAGTACCATCGCCATCACCAGGCCAGCACTCACAAGAATAATCCAACGATTCACATTGCCATCGATCGTCACCATAAGTACTGCCACAATCAAAAGCGCCACAAATGACGCAAACCCCATAGCATAGCGCACTACCTGCGCCATCGTTGCCCGCCCCGGGCTCACGCCGTAGTGGCCAAGTCGCCACCCCATGTAGGAAATGCCACTCACGCCACCACTAGGCAGTACGTGATTTACAAAATTCATCTCAAGCGCCATGCGCATGAGATCAAAGCGAGACACCTTATTGATCGATTTCTTCGCACGCAAATATTCGAAAATCATCTCACCTGCCGCATAGTAGACTAGCATCTGAACGGGGATAAGCAGGAGTAAAATCCAGATATTTACATTCCCAAGAAGCTCCCAAGCGTGAACTATTTCGTGACGCGCAAAGTAGATGATCACTGCAAGCAATACTACTGTTGCGACACTCAACCACGTTCGAAATGACATAATTGTATTATACACACTCACATTAGGTGCGTACACCTAATGCTATACTAAGGATATATGTATATAGCACTCCTCGGCAGACAACCAGCACTCGGCATGGCCGAACTCGAACGACGCTACGGCGAAGATGCCACGACGTGGTTCTCGGACGTATCCGCAAAAATCAACACCGACACTCTTTCTATCGAACAACTAGGTGGCGTCCAAAAGGCCGGCCAAGTCGTCATCGAGCTTCCTGGTGGCGATTGGCGCCGCGTCAGCATGAAAATCGTCCAGGCGTATGTGCACGCCTGGTCTGGCTTCGAAGGCAAGATTACGCTTGGTATCAGCGCCTACGGCTTCGATGTGTCACCTCGAGAAATTCAGCAAACCGGCATCATCCTCAAGCAAAAATTAAAAAAAGTAAATGTCAGCCTGCGCATGATCCCAAATAGTGACACCGCACTCAACACGGCAACATCCCATCACAACAAGCTTGGTCTTTCGAATAACAAAGTAGAGCTGCTTGTCATCCGCGCCCGCAACGGCCGTGTCATTGTCGCCGAAAGTACCGGCGCACAAAATATCACCGCCTACACCAAACGCGATCAAGAACGGCCAAAACGCGACGCCTTTGTCGGCATGCTCCCGCCAAAGCTCGCTCAAATCATGATCAACCTGGCAGGCCCTGCGCCCGACGCTCGCATTCTCGACCCGTTCTGCGGCACTGGCGTCGTACTACAAGAAGCCGCCCTCCTCGGCCATGCCGTCTACGGCACCGACCTCTCGGAAAAAATGATCCGCTATAGCAAAGAAAACCTCGACTGGCTCAAAGAGACACATCGCGCTACATTTGAATACGATCTTCACGAAGGCGACGCCATGGATACTTCATGGCAAGGCCCTATCGGGGCTGTTGTCGGCGAAACCTACCTTGGTCAACCCTTTAGCGCCCCGCCTTCTCCGGCCAAGCTCGATCAAGTACGTGGCAACTGCAACAATATCATCAGCTCATTCCTAAAAAACCTTGCCTCGCAGATTCCAGCCGGCACGCCGGTGTCAATTGCCATTCCAGCCTGGAAGCGTATCGACGGCGGCTTTGTACACCTCCCGCTCATTAACCAGCTCGATCAGCTTGGTTTCGTTCGCCATGGCTTCAAGAACATCAAGGATCATGAACTCCTTTACTTCCGAGAAGACCAAGTCGTCGCCCGTGAGCTGCTTGTTCTCGTTAAGTCTTGACGAAACCCTTTAGATTCGGTACAATTGAACAGATTGATTTATAAAAAACTTAAGGAGTTTGTTTTATGTCACACGTTAAAGCAGGTGGTTCAAGTAAAAATAACCGCAATAACGCCGGTCAGCGCCTTGGCGTAAAGCGCTTCGGTGGTCAAAAAGTTCGCACAGGCGAAGTTCTCGTACGTCAAACTGGTAGCGCAAAAGTTGCCGGTCCTGGTACATTCATGAGCAAGAACTTTACTATTCACGCAGCAGTCGATGGTATCGTTGAGTTCACAAAAATCCGTAAGCAAACGTTTACTGGTAAAACCAACCCTCGTACACAAATCAGCGTAAAGTAATTTTACCCTACACTAAAATACCCACCATCTCGGTGGGTATTTTGATCTCCCTTAACTTTGCGACAACTCAAATCCTGGCGGCATCTCATCATCAGTCAGCTCTCGACTCGGTGGAATATGCTCGCTTTGTATAATAACGTTCGCAATCTTCATCGTACGTCGTAACTTCTCCGCTGCAGCCATCTGCAAAGCCTCTTGAATATCATCCGGCATACTCTCAATCAACGTTGGAGCAACATAGGGTTCTGGGTTGTATTTTCGGTATCGTGCCTCTTTAAAGCTGTATATCTTCGCCATCCTGTTATTCCCCAAATCATCGGTAGAGCAATATCTGTCGCGCAGCATCACGATGCTGCCCCAAGACAACACGCCCAGTCTCATCACGATCAAGCCAGTCGTCTGCATGACGATCGCTAAATTCACCGCCAAGCATCTTTAGCGCGAGACTCACCACGTAGTCCCTACTCATCATTTTGTGCCCAGGGCGTTGTTGATCTTCCTTTAAGTTATTCGACATATTATCTGCAATACGCCAGCCAAATGCCTGCGGGTCTCTTATGACCGCATCCTCGAGCTTCCTCGCGAAGTACTTAGCTGTCTCATAGCGAACGTCGGCATTCTCTCGAATTGCGTCAATGGCATCCATAGACGCCACGTCAACTCCCGCCTCACGAAGAACACGTCCAAGTTCAGAATTCACCTTTAGGCTATCCGTAAGCGTTTGTCGCGATGACTGCTTATTTTCCTCGGTCACAAACGTATCGTAATATTTCTGCTGCTCCTGCTCCGCTTTCGTAAGCTGCAAACTAGCAAGCACACGCTCGTACTCCTCTTGTGATCCATAAAGATGGTCGAGATTTTCAGGCTGCCTATCCGGCCGCGTTACCGGTGGCAAAAGATCACGTAAATAACCAAACGGACTCTTCTCATGCTCTTCTACTGGAGTTGGAGCCTCAACACCAGCCGCGCCAAGTGCAACATCACCAAGCTCTTTAATATCATCGCCGGGAACAATACGCTCCGCACGCTCAAGATTAGATCGCATATCAGCACCCTCGGACTCAAGCAACCTAGTATTGAGTTCATCTGTAAGTTGCCTATCGGTGGTAAATGAATCAAGTCCGCCAGCCACAACAACACGGTCGAAGCCATTACGTGCGTCATCCTCATCGCTAGCTGAGACAATAACACGTTCCCCTGCCTTAAGGTCGTACTGCGCAAGTAATTCCGTGATCTCCGGATCATCAGAATCGAGCTCTGAATATCGAGCAAAATCCTCGACCGTCATATCAACTTTTTTGAGCGACGCAACATCAATCATCTGATCAACCTGTTGACCCACACTCTCTGCGGTGATGTGCTGTTCTTGCTCTGACATGTTTGTTTTTTGTCCTTTTCTTTATTAAAGCACAATCGGTATAAAAAAGCAACCCCCGGTAAAGGAGGCCGCTTTTAGGTAGATGTGCGATTAGAACTGCGGTGTAGCGTTTTCGGTGATGCCAAGGTGGAACTTTACGCGTTCAACCACATCACCGATGACCACTTGTGACTTCACAAGGTAATCATCGACACCGAGTGACTCGGCGCGCTCTTTGTCTTTTGGCTGGCTAAGAGCGGTGAGCATGATGACACGGGTATTGGCTGTTTCTGGCGTATTGCGGAGGATATCGAGCACATCAAAGCCGCTGATCTTTGGCATCATTGCATCGAGCAAGATAAGGTCAGGCTTGAATTCGACAGTCGCCGACAATGCTTGCTCTCCGTTGTTAACTTCACGGATCTCAAAGCCCTCGAGCTCGAGGCGTGATTTATATACTGCTGCGAGTGCGGTGTCGTCTTCTACGAGAAGGATTTTCTTTTTTATATCCATATATGTCCTTATATTACTAGCTTACATTCAAAAGCACAAGCGCTACTGCCCGAGTAGTCTGAGAGCCGCCTGAAGCTGCGGGTCGTTGCCACTGCTGGCGTCCTGCTGGCTCAAGACAACCGTTTGATCTGGCACGATACCTTGCTTGTTGATATTATTACCCTTTGGCGTATACCATTTGGCGATCGTCACCTTGAGTACTGTACCCGCACTCAGATCGAGCACCTGCTGTACACTTCCCTTGCCGAACGTCTTTTCACCAAGTAGCTTGGCGACACCGTGATCCTGTAGCGCTCCCGCGACAATTTCACTTGCACTTGCCGTGCCGCCATTGACCAGCACCACCGTCGGGATGCCAGTAAGCAATGGATCTTTACCTGTTTTTAGTTCTTCGGTCGTCTTGCCGCCAGTTCGTTCACTCACGACAACCTTGTCGTTAAGCCATAAGCCTGCAACATCCTGCGCCGCACCCAAGTAGCCGCCGCCATTGCCTCGAAGATCGAGAATAATATTCTTTACACCTTGGTCCTTGAACTGCTGCGCAGCTTTTCGCGCAAGTGAACCGGTTTGTGAGTCAAAGCGTGAAATCGTTAGTGTACCGACGCCGTTTTCGATCTTGCCATCAACACTCGGGTTGTTGATTGTACTGCGCGTTACGGTGAATTCTTTCGGCGCGCCCGCACGAAGAACGCTTATTTTTACCGTAGTACCAGCTTCGCCTCGAACATTTGCGACAACCTTATCGACCGTCTGTCCTACTGCAGTCTGATCGTTCACTGCCACGATCTGATCGCCCGCTGCAAGCCCGGCTTTTTCGGCTGGATTATCCTTGAGTACGCGAATAATCGTTGGCTGATCTTCACGAAGGCCAATCTCCGCCCCAATGCCGCCACCAATATTACCAGAAAGATCATTGTTAAAATCGGCCGCCTCCTTGGCGTCCATATATACCGTATAGGGATCGCCAGCCGCAGCAACCATGCCACGACTCGCTCCTTCGACAAGCTTCTGCGTGTCGAGTGTGCCATCATAGTTGGCAGCCAGCTTCTGGTATGTATCCTGAACAGACGAAAGATCGAGTGTGCCGGTATGCACCTTGACACCGAACGCCGGCCCAACGGCAGCGAGAATATCATTACTACGAGTACCAGCCACAAAGCCAATAATTGCAGTGGCGGCAACGATCAAAAATAAAGAGCTCTTCGTTAGCGGTCGCGCCTTTTTGGCATGCGCGGACGAGTTATGGATATGTTGTTCTTCAGGCACGTTCGCCCTCCCCTGTGAAACGATTTTCTACTCCTATAAGTATAGCGCACCCCGAGTGGGATGCGCTAGTGGTTATGCAGGGGTTTTAAATACTAGAAGTAGATATAGATGCCGCCCGATGGTGGGCTCATGTTGTAGTAACGATACAAACCATCGACACCAAGGTTGTAGTCACTTACAGTAATACTGCCGTCACCGTTAACCGACTCGACATAACGCACGTGGCCATATGGGCCCGCCATAGTAATCAACGCCGCTCCCTGGCGAGGCTCGCTGCCCTGTGGAATTCGCCCTCGAAGCGTACTTGGCCATTGATTGGCATTACCGGCACCATTAAAGTGTGGCACGTAGCGTCCGCTGTTGGCCACTTTCCATGCGACGTAGCTCACGCATTCACGGTTGTAGAGACCCCAACTATCAACAAGTGAGTCCTGAGGAGCATTTGCCCACTGGGCAGGATATCCGCCGTTGCCAGGGCTTGGCGCAGGGATGGTTCCACCAAGTGATGGCGCGTTTGCGCGACGCTGTTCTTCGCGAAGCTTTTCGATCTGGGCATTCTTGCCAGCTGACAAGCTGCGGTAAGCGTTTTCATCGTTCTTCGTCTGGTTCAGAAGCTGCTGCTGCTCTTGCTGCTTGGCGACGAGCGAGGCGCGTTGCGATTGCTGATCCTTAAGTACACGCTCGACATCTGCCTTTTGCACCTCAAGATCTTTTTTTAGTTGCTTAATTTCACTGATCTTCTGTGATAATGTATCGCGAATAGAATTCCGGTATTCCTGCTTATCAAGGTATTCGCTGATGTTACTACTACTTGCAAGCATCTCAAGTGGCGAGATGTCATCGTCTACATAAAGATTTGCCAGTATCTCACCAAGAGCGTCTTGGTTGTCTTTGATTTTCTGTTCCGTTTCAGCAATTTTCGCAATCAACTGGTCATACTTCGCTTGGCTCAAGTCAATTTGCGCCTGAATAGTAGCGGCTTGATTTTGAAGTATACCTAGGGCTTTTTGTAAGCTATCTCCCTGAGCGGCAAGCTTAGCCGCTTCACCGTCGTAGCCCTGAACTTCACGCTCAATCGCTTCGATTTGATCACTGTACCTATCGGCACGAGCAACAGATCCCATTTGTACAGGACCTGAGACTGCCATCAAAACCGCAGCCGCGACAAGAGATGCCTTCGCGACAAACGATTTTGAAACTGGTGTGGTGGACCGTTGTTTCATTGTTTTTACCTTAGCATAAGCA
>JALDYI010000012.1:0-7610 GCA_032154105.1 Candidatus Saccharimonadota bacterium | reverse complement strand
TCTTTCTGGTGAGCGATGAGATTTGGTAGCGGTAGGGCTGTGTCATCTTTTGTAAAGAAAACACGCTTACTAGCCGCGTCAGGCTTGGTTTTTGCCATGGATGCTCCTCGCATAGTTGAATTATTGTTAGTTGGGTAATCGGCTCCGAAGATTCCCTAAACTGCGGTTTCCTCTGTTGGTGCCATCCGACCAGAGAACACACGTAACCACAGCTACACTACTTCTTGGTACCTATTGTGAAGACTTCTGGGCAAATAGTCAAGAGGTAATTCAAGCTAACTTTTATGGCGCTCGATGTCGACGACAACAGCCGTTGTGTCATCGATTTTTCGAGAATAATGCACTAAGGCATGCGCGCACGCCTGTGCGCCCAACGTTCGGCGAGTAAAACTCAGCCAGTCCAGTTCACTCAGCCGCTCATCTTGTCGATCCCCCATCACGCCATCGGTTGCCAAAATCAATCGATCTCCCTCTCGGATTTCAACCGACCCCCATTCCGTACCTTCGCTAATGGTTCGCGTATTTGGCAACTCCGTCAATTGCCTGGGTGGGACGGATGGATCATAACCACTGGCTGTGCCGAAGAAGTTATATAGTCCATACAGCCTCTGGTCGCTCATCTCCTGCTTGACGCCCTGCTCGCTCGTTTGGTGGATGATTTGCGCTGGCCGGCGGATTAAAAACTGCGAATCGCCAGCTTGTAGAAAGGTTGCCTGCTCATCTGGAGTGATAATCACACCCGTAAGTGTTGTCGCCCCTTGCGTCAGAGCTGCCGCATACTGCAGGCGGTCAATGAGCCCATCTTGGATTCGTTCGCGGGCTTGCTCGGCATCCTTCGGCACGCCGTATGCGGTAAATGCCCTGACAAACATCGAGAGCACCTCGCGGGCCGCGAGATCGCTATGTGGCCGAGACCCTAGCCCGTCCGCCACTGCGAAAATTCCATTCTCGCGGTCAAGTACATACGCATCCTGACCAAAGTGCGCGATCGGATACGGCGGGAGCCGGCGAGCATCACGCTTTTGGACTGCGGTAAGTTGCTCAACTGCGGCTTCGACAATGTATAACATATCGCTCCTTTATTATGATGGAGCTATCTAACTCTGTTTCTCACAATCAGTCAAGGACTTAGATACGATACGAGATAATACCGACCACCACTATGCCATCAACGACCACCCAGAGCATGTTAGATAGGATCATTGGCCATACTTTATGACGTAGGCCGTAGACAAGAAAGATACCGGCACACACGAAGAATCCAGCCCATGAGGCAATTGACACCCCGTCGATATTACCCCTAAAGATAGAGAGCATCTGAGGCAATGCACTAAGCGGATACAGAATAGATACGAGTAGCACGAGGCGATCAAACGCCGTGTCGCGTTTTGATGAAAGCTTCTTTTTCTTGGTAACATGAGCGGTGTTAAGCATAACGACTATTATACAGTACACCGCCACTCTTTCGCCCTCTTGGGCTCATCGGTGTAATCACACAATTGCAGAGAGTGGTTTGCGATGATGGTTCGACGAATATATCGTCACCCCAACTTATCCTGTCGCAAACAGGACGTCATATGTCCACAGTAGCCAGTTAGCCCCGCTTCTTATCCACTCCCTCAATCTTACTAACCACCTTGCGGTAGCAGCTTATCACGGCAACAGCCATGAGGACTGCGCCAATCAGAACCACATAACCCGGAAGGCCGGCAAGTGCAAGCGCCAATATACCAAGCGCAAATGCCGACATCGTGCAAGCTACACGGAGTTCACCCCTTGCATAAAGGCTAAATGGCAACACTGATCGGTTGACAATACCGGACCACGCGACGCAGCCGAGAAAGAAGATAGCGAGTAAAAGAACAACACCGAATGCATCCATAATGGAGCCTTTCAATAGACAATTGGTCGTGCGACCTCAAGTAGAATAGCCACTGCGCTACCTCTAGTCAAGCAGTAGAACTATGCTTTTGTGATCATTTCGTCGATCAGGCCGTACTTCACCGCCTCCTCGGCGCTCATCCAGAAGTCGCGGTCGGCATCCTTTTCGATCTTGGCGAGCTTCTGTCCAGTGTTTTTGGCAAGGATTTCGTTCAGACGCTGCTTCAAGAACAGACCTTCACGGAGGGTGATTTCCTGGTCGCTAATCTTACCCTGCGTGCCGCTACTTGGCTGGTGAATCATAATACGGCTATTTGGCAACGCAAAGCGCTTGCCTTTTGTACCACTTGAAAGTAGGAACGCACCCATACTCGCCTGCAAACCAATACCAATCGTTTGAACATCAGGTGAGATATACTGAATCGTATCGTAGATTGCCATACCATCATAGACGCTACCACCCGGGCTGTTAATATAAAGCTTAATATCCTTCTTTGGGTCGTCATAGGCAAGATGCAGCAGCTGGGCAACAACAATATTTGCTGTGTGCTCATTAACATCCTCACCGAGGAAAATGATTCGCTCATTCAAGAGGCGCGAGTAAATATCAAAGGCACGCTCGCCGTCTGATGTTTTTTCAATAACCGTGGGGACAAGATAATTGCTGGGCTTATTCATACATCAAGTATACACCCGACTTGGCACTCGACGCAAATGAGTGCCAAAATAAATAACCCTCTACACAGAGGGTTATTTCAAAGTTGAGCAAACTACTTAGTATTTAGTTCGACTAATCGTTCGACCGTTTTCTCGGTTAAAAGACGGTTCGCAATATCGCGCTGCACCTCAGGATTGTCGAATTGCGCCAACGCCTCCTTGTTGTTCACATACTGCTCTTTGTAGAGATTAATATGATCTTCAAGTTCTTTGTTGGTCGCTTCGATTTTTTCAACTTTACTGAGCTCAGCAAGCACAAGCCCAGCCTTTACGCGATTTTCGGCAGCTTCTTTTACTTCAGAATCAAGCCACTCTTCTTTTGTGAGCTTCTTAGACTCAAGATACATATCAAGATTCATACCCTGGTACATAAGGTTCTGCGTCATATCCTGCTCGATACTCTTCGCCTGGTCTTCAAGAAGAATACTCGGAACTGGAACCTTGCTCAGCTCGATAAGCTCTTTGACGAGTGCGTCCTTAAGCTTCTCACCTGCTTCACGCTCTTTTTGGTCGCCAAGCTCGCGCTTGATGTCGGCCGTCATGTCATCTGCTGACGTAAACGGACCACATTTGGCAGCAAACTCGTCGTTTACTTCTGGTAATACGACTTCCTTGACAGACTTCAGGGTCGTCGTGAAGGTCACTTTAGTGCCTGCAAGTTCTTTGGCGTGGTAATCTTTAGGGAATTCAAGATCGAGGTCGAATGTCTCGCCCGGCTTCTTGCCGACAATGCCTTCTTCGAAGCCCGGGATGAAAGAATTGCTACCGAGAGTAAGACTATGGTCTGAACCAGTGCCGCCATCAAAAGCTACACCGTCTTTTTTACCAACAAAATCAATGACAGTTTCGTCACCATCTTTTGCCGCTCGTTCGACGTCTTTTTTCTCAGCAAAGTTAGTACGCATGCGCTCAATGATTTCATCAACGTCTTTTGCAGTGACAGCCGCTTTCTCCTTCTTTGCGCCAAGTTTCTTGTAGTCGCCAAGTGTAATCGCCGGAATGATTTCAGTTTCAGCCGAAAACTCAAGCTCACTGCCTGGAACATACTTCTTTACTTCAACAGCAGGGCGATCAAGCGCCTGAAGCTTTTCAGAAGTAAAGGCCTCGGCTACAGCCTTTGAAAGTGCATCTTCAAGTGTCTGCTCGGCAAGCGCCGCAGGATCAACACTTTTAGCAGCAACACTGGCTGGAACTTTACCCTTGCGGAAGCCAGGGACCTTGGCGTTCCTTGCAAGCTTCGTAAGCGCTACTTGCTCAGCAGCTTTCAATTCTTCAGCGCCAAGCGAAATAGTTAGCTCAACTTTAGTATCGGATAGGTGTTTTACAGTCGTCTTCATATTTTATTGATTATAACAGATGTCGCTACATGCCTCAACCAAGGCACTCGATGCAACAGCCGCCCACTCGAAGACTATCGCGCTAGCTACGGCTGGCTTTTATAGCCGCTGCGATACCATCGAGGTCGAGTTTGAGCTCTTCTTCGGTGGCTGTATTCTTGAGCGAATACACACCGTCAGACAGCTCCTGTTCGCCAACAAATAGCATGAATGGCACGCTCTTTTTAAGAACCGCCTTCATCTGCTTTTCAAGCTTGCGCCCTGAAATATCTACTTCGATATTCACGTCTAGCTCACGTAGCCGCGCCGCAAGCGTAAGCGCGCCCTTGAGCGAGTCGCCCAGGACGATAACGCCGATGTCAGTACTAGAGGCGAGTTCGGGCAGTAAACTATGTGTACTCAGAAATAATTCCATCGTCGTAAGGCCAGGTGCCATACCAACTGTTGGAATTGGCTCAGCGCCAAAAATACCAACAAGGCCATCATAGCGACCACCTCCAAAGAGAGAGCGGTTGTTCTGCGGGTCAGTATCGACAACTTCAAACACCGTCCCGGTATAATAGTCGAGTCCCCGCATAAGTGAAATGTCAAAGATAGCGTTCTTCACGCCAGCCGCTTCAAGAAGCGTAAACAACTCTTGAACTTCGCTGACAGCACTGCTTTCGCGCAGTTCCTCCGGCAGATCAGCCATGCTTTTCGCATCAAGTAGCCGCTCAACTCTCGCAAGTCCGCTCTCGGCCAAATCTTCGCCGAATATAGCAGCTGCTTGCGCTGTAAAGTCCTCGGCCGATATCTTGTCCTTGCGGTCGAATAATTTCACCATAGCAAGCGCCTCAGGGCTATCAAGTCCAAGGTACTGCGCCATCATAAAGTTGATAAGTTTGCGGTTGTTGATCTTGATCGTGAACATGTCGTCAGTCGCACTGAATGCTTTCATGATTTCACTCGCCAGACCGATAATCTCGGCTTCAGCAATCGCACCTTCGACACCAAAAATGTCGGTATTGAGTTGCCAAAACTCGCGCTCACGGCCACGCTGCGGGCGCTCGTAGCGCATAAAGTTGGCGATCGAAAACAGACGAGCTGGATAGCCGAGCTCTTGGCGCTGGGCGGCCACCATACGAGAGATCGATGGTGTCATTTCTGGGCGAATTGCTACAGTGCGCCCGCCACGGTCAGTAAAGGTATATGTTTGCTCACCAGCAAGCTCCTGGCCACTTTTTGCCGTATATACTTCGAGTGGCTCAAGCATAGGAGCGCCATATTCTTCATAGCCGTGGCTTCGTACCACCTGTTTCCAAGTGTCAAAAATATAGTTTTGGATGCGCTTGTCGGCCGGATAATAGTCGCGGGTGCCTTTGTACGGTTGTGAAGAAAGTGTCGTCATATCTGCCTGTATTGTGACATTTTTATCGGATGCTTGCAATGTTGTGTCGTTTTGATTGGTCATAGTTATTCCTTATTAAAAATACGTCGTTAGATTACAAAAACGCCGAAGCGATTGTCGGCGTTATTCATACTGAGATAAAGAAAACTATCCGACTCGCTTCGGCAGAAGATGTGAGTGATGGATAGCTGTAATAATCATAAATGAGATTATATCATATATCTAGTGCGTCAGCAACGTCTGACCGCTTTAGTAATATGCGTGTTCTTAGGGCCCTAAGAGCCTGTGGAACAACATAGTACGCGCCCGATGGATGAAGCAAGCCCGACTGAAGCTCCTGAAGTCTCTCCATACGAGTTAGTTCATTTGCCGGAAGGAAGGCTTCTGGCAAATCAACAAACATTGCATGTGGACGCGGACGGTTGTCACTATTATACGAGACGGGCTCATCCTCAAGTGAAGGAATCGTACTCAGTATATCTCTTGCCGCTAACGTCGTTCTGTTTAGACGAGCATTCAACGTCATACGCATAAGGCCGTGCGTCCTAGGGGCGGCATTCAATTCGACTTTTCCATCGAACAAGATATGACGATTCTCAGGAAGCTGCGAGAACTCAGTTGTAGCCTGGCGAACAGAGCCGTCTTTTATGGATTCGAAATTATAATCACCCTCGGACATAACCCGTCGAATTGTCGAGCGGAGAGTCAGTTCATCCCTTACTTTTGGGACATACTCCTCCGATACAAGATTCCCGATGGCTCTGCGTAGCAACTCACTAGGCCGATATGAAGCCCGCAGCTCGATGGCTGGCACAATCTCCGGAATGTATTCGGGATTTGACATACCGTCATAGTAGCAGACTACCTCTAGCTTTACTAGCGACTAGCGCACGAGGTTGTGTTGTTGTACCCAGGCATACATCACAATACCCGCCGCAACACCGACATTTACCGAGCGCGTGCTACCAAATTGCTCTATCATGACCATCCGCTCAGCCGCCGCTCGCATCTCATCACTCAGGCCCGGACCCTCTCCGCCAAACACCAGCACCGCCATTTTTGGAAGTGTCGTTTTTGAAAGCGGCAACGCGCCATCAAAATTATCAACAGCAATGATATGCCGGTCGCCCATCGCCTTGACGAAATCGTCGACAGTCGTATGTTGCTCAATATGCAGGTACCGATCCGTCACCATCGCCCCACGTCGGTTCCAGTGTCGTTTGCCGATGATATGCACCGCCGCCACGTTAAACGCATTTGCATTTCGCACAATCGTGCCGATATTCATGTCGTGCTGCCAGTTCTCAATCGCAACATGAAGGTCAACCCTACCCTTATCGAGATCGGCTTTTATAGCCTCGACCGTCCAGTAGCGATATTTATCTTCAACATTACGACGATCCCCATTTTCTAGCAAGTCAGGGTCAAGCCATGCGTCAGCCGGCCACGGCTTAGAATGTGGACCAACCCCAATGTCGTTCTTTATATCATTCATCTTCATCTGATTATACCTGCACGGTGTAATTAAAGAAGCCCCACGATCAGCGGAGCTTCTCTATTGATAGCTCAACGCGCCCTCGTGAGGCTTGTTTTACAGGTGCTATTTACGGTTCTTGGTGTGACCATCTAATAGCTTCATCGCCACGATAACGCCAAGTGCTACACCGGCGGCGATGACGAACCCACCCGTACGTGTCTCGATTCTGATATTAGCGAGGAGGTGCTGGCCACGCTGGACTGAATCATCGCCGGATTCTTCCGATCCGACCGCCACCCAGACATTGTTTACCCCCTTACCAATCTGTACACCGAATCTGTCCTTTGCATTCTGTACGGCTGCTTTTACTGCCGGATGGAGTGCATGAAACCGCTTGTCTAGCCGCACGTACGGACTTTCACCCTCGCGGACCCCGCGCAGAGTTCTTTGTTCACCGTCACGTTCAACGATAAACTCGAATTCTTCAGGAGCAGGCTGAGCCACTTCAACACCTTTCTTTCGTATTATGGAGAGAACGGTTAAACCTAGTATAGACCTTTCGTTGCAAAAAGATGATAAATAAAAAAAGCAACCGATTGATTGCTTTATTTTTGGTACAGATGAGAGGACTTGAACCTCCACGTCCCGAAGGACACTAGCACCTGAAGCTAGCGCGTCTACCAATTCCGCCACATCTGCATACATTTCACCTCGCGCGGCGCGTCTACGGCTATCTACTTGAAGCCGCCAGTTGTGTACATTTCACCTCGCGCGGCGCGTCTACGGCTATCTACTTGAAGCCGCCAGTTGT
>JALDYI010000002.1:0-159236 GCA_032154105.1 Candidatus Saccharimonadota bacterium | reverse complement strand
CCCCCCCCGCCCCTTGTACAAGGACTCGGACTATAGATTAGTCAACGAAGTCGTCTTCGCCGTCGCCGATCTTAAACCTCGAGGGCTTAAGCACACTCGGTTGCCTCTGCCATGTAGCGCCCCTCTTCCCAGAGGAAACCGAGGGCTTGTCAGAGACGGTCTTAACTTCGGGCTTCTTATCGACATTGGCCTTTGCCATTGTCACGCTCCTTTGCGTTTTTGCAGCCTACAGGATTTCCGTAAGCATCTGAATATATTAACATAAATACTATACTTTGGCAATTTGTACACCTTTTCACGCTGTAATATTGACTTTTTCACGCACATTCTGCTATACTCACTTCAGACATTACCAGAGACAGTAGCAGTAAATCGAAAGAAATACTTAATCCGCTACCGAGGATGTAACAAACATTTCTTATAAGTCTTTGGTAGTGCGAGAATCAAAGACTTTTTATTTTGTCTTTGAGTCGTTCAGCCCCGAAAGGGCGTTGAACCGAATTCAGCAACTTGTTGATGAATTTCTCTCATTACCAGTACATTAACAATCCGGTTGAATAAAACATCAATCAAAGAAAGGACTTTTATGGCAATTACCCGCGATAAAAAGAACACTTTGGTTGCAGAGATGAGCGACGTTCTCGCCGATGCCAAGATGACTGTGTTCGCACAGTATCAAGGCCTCAGCGTAGCTGACGTACAAGAACTTCGCCGCGCTGCTCGTGAAGCAGGAGTGACAATCAAGGTCATCAAGAACCGACTTGTTCGTGTTGCATTAGCGTCTCACGACGTCTACAAAAACACTGACACTTCAGCTCTTACTGGCCAGTTGCTCTACGCGATTAGCGACAACGACGAAGTTGCACCAGCACAAGTACTTGATAAGTTTGCAAAAACTCATCCTGCACTTGTCTTTGTTGGCGCGTTTTCTGGCGAAGGCGCAACCCTTAGCGCTGATGAAGTTAAAGCTCTTGCTGGTCTTCCAAGCAAGAACGAACTTATCGGCCAAGTGGTGGCACAATTGCTTTCACCAGTTCACGATATTACAAACGCACTATCTGGCAACTTGCACGCCCTCCTAGACGGCGTCAGTGCTAAAGCAACCAATTAATTAAACTGAATATATAGGAGGCTATTATGGCTGACATTAAGAAACTTGCAGAAGAGCTAACTAAGCTTACTGTACTCGAGGTTAACGACCTTAAAACTATCCTTAAGGATGAATACGGCATCGAGCCTGCTGCTGCAGCTGTTGCTGTAGCTGGCCCAGCTGCTGAAGCTGGTGCTGCTGAAGACGAAAAATCTGAATACACAGTGACTCTTACAGACGCTGGTGCTCAGAAAGTAGCAGTTATTAAAGCTGTTAAAGAAATCACTGGCCTTGGTCTTGGTGAAGCAAAGGCTATCGTTGACGGTGCCCCAGCTCCAGTCAAAGAAAAAGTCAGCAAAGATGACGCTGAAGCAGCTAAGAAGCAGCTCGAAGAAGCTGGCGCAAGCGTAGAACTTAGCTAATTTCATTTACTCCCTTGTGGAGTAAGCAAACTTATTCAACCGGCGTTAATGAACCAAAAATATACCGTCCTATACAGGGCGGTATATTTTTATGCAACAACAAAATTAACAACGCTTTTGTCAGCACCCCTAGTAATGGTGTGGAAAACGAATACATTTTATATTCAGTGCTTCTTATTGCTATACTTAAGTTATGAGAAAAAGCACAAGCGGCTTCACGATTGTCGAACTCTTGATCGTGATTGTTATTATAGGTATCCTTGCAGCGATAACGATCGTGGCATATAACGGTATTCAAAATCGAGCAAACGACAGCGCCGTACAGACTGACCTCGCTAATCTTGCGAAGAAAATGGCATTGGCCAGGATCGACAATACAGCTTCAGCGTACCCTTACGGCAATCCCGCGCTCTACGCCGCCAACGTCCGTATACAAGCTAATAAGAATGCTTATACGCCACCTTCAGGCACAAACTACAACCTCCTTATCTGCTACCCGACAACGACTGATCCAACCGACTTTACCATCCATGGCTACAGTAAATCCGGCAAACGCTTCTACGCTGGCCCAAGTGGAGTTATTAATGAATATACTGGCGCAACCAGCTGGGCCGGCGGAACGGCTAACACAATCTGTGCGAGTGTTAACGCGGCATGGGTTGCTGGAGGCGCAGGCTACAGTAGTGGTGACACGACTACTGGACCATGGCGAGACTGGGCGGGCGGAAACTAACGAGATGACAAAGGGTAAAAAAAGCAATCCTGGGTTTACTATCGTAGAGCTCCTGATTGTCATTGTGATCATCGGCATATTAGCAGCAATCACTATTGTGGCGTACAACGGAATCCAAGACAGAGCGAAATACACAACTATTCAATCAGACCTAAAGACAATACAAAAAGTCATTGAGCTGCACAAAGCAGAAGTCGGCACGTACCCAAGCACAAGTGGAAACTGGGCCTACTCATCAAGTGGCGCAAATACCTTTATCCCGGGCGTCGTACCCAAATATGCAGCTTCACTCCCGCAACTAAGCGGAACTGTTACATCCGGAAACTGTTACATTTATAAGTCTGATGGCACGCGCTACAAACTTCTTCGCCTTGGCCAACCAAAACTGCCACAATACGAACAGGATACCATTCCTGCATCAGTCAAGGACACGAGCTATGCTTCATGGCAAGATAGATGGGGCTACTGGACAGAAGGGGATCAGGCATACTAATGACCATGGGTACCTTATCAATACGCTATCGACGCGCAGGCTTCACGATAGTTGAATTACTTATTGTCATCGTCATCATTGGCATCCTCGCCGCGATTACGATTGTGGCGTATAACGGCATCCAGAATCGGGCCAGAACAGCAGCAGTCACGAGCAGTCTTGCTGGCGCCGCGAAACAACTTGAGCTCAGTAAAGTTGATGCAGGGGTCTACCCATCAAGCGGAGCCAGCCTCAAGAAGGCTGATGATGTCGATTTTCAGTATAGCTACGTCGCTTCATCAGACAGTTACTGCCTGACCGCCACAAAAGATACCATTTCGTACAAAATTACATCCACCGCACAGACGCCAATTCAGGGTGGCTGCGCGGGGCATAGCCAAGGCGGGGTAGCGGCAATCACTAACATGGCCACGAATCCAAGTGCCGAAAATAATACGGCAGGGATAACAACCGTCAGCGCAACCGGAACCAGGGATACCTCGTGGTACAGCTCTGGAACCGCATCATTCATGATCACGCCCTCGGGTGCTACCAATGATACATATATTGCTTACGGGGGTGACCTAGGCGGATTCCGAATGGGGCTTCAGGCAGGAAAAACATACACCATATCGGGCACTATTCGGCTCACAGCAGCCCAAGCAGGCTCACTTTCGGGCAACGGATCGCGTCAGATTACCGCGTGGTATACATCGAGTACCGGATCGCACTCGCTAACACGAGGTACACAGGCGGCAAATACTACTGGCCAGTCGCGTGTATCAGTAACATATTCAATACCCGCAACCGCCACAGCAGCATGGATCCGCCTCTACAATGGCGCATCACTAGGGAATGGTGTCGTATGGTGGGATGACATTATGATTACCGAGGGTGCAACAAACTATAGCTACGCCGACGGCGATTCATCAAACTGGATCTGGAACAGCGCGGAGGGCAACTCTACATCAACAGGACCACCGCAATGATAGATCGATCACACCGACAAGGGTTTACTATTGTCGAACTGCTGATTGTCATTGTCATAATCGGTATTCTTGCCGCCATTATTATCGTTGCATATAGTGGCATCCAAAATCGTGCTAACGATACCGCCGTCCAAAATGATCTCAATACCCTAAAAACGAAAATTATGCTATTTCAGACGGAAAATGAATACTATCCATATTCCGCCGAACTAGCTTCGCTCAACTATAAGGCATCCAGATCCTCCTATCTTATTGATCCTACCTTCGGCAACTTGCTGTATTGCTACGCGTATGACACGGGCAATACCATGTTTGCAATCGCGGCAATCAGCAAGTCAGGCAAGAACTATTACGCATCCATGAATACGGGAGTCCAACAGTATACGGGGCCACTTTCGTTCAAAGTAGATACGTGCGATTCGATAGCCCAAATCACCGGCCTTACTTTGACTAGAAGTTATGCTGGCTATAATCCGACCGACGCCATAACTGGACCTTGGCGAACATGGGTCGGCAATTGACATAAACACGAGCTACTGGTATATATAGAGGTAATATCACTACAAAAATAGACAAAAGGAAATTGCGAGTTACCATGTCTGAATTACCAGAAAAACAAGTGAAGCGATTGCATTCGCTTATTCAAGAGGCCGAAACCAACTTAGCAGCTGCTAAAGAACTCCTTATCAGCATCATGGGTGAGAATGGCACTATCGTGACACCACGAAACAGCCAAGAAGATGTCGGCGGCAAAGTGATTGAAGGCGTCTTCGACGGCCAGGTCACCATCGGCCCAGACGGCAAAAGCTACCCAGTACCAGCCAACTACGCCAGCAAGTCAAAGCTTGTTGAAGGCGACATCATGAAGCTTACTATCGCCGACGATGGCAGCTTTATTTACAAGCAGATCGGCCCAACACCGCGCAAGCAAATTATTGGCACACTTACTCAGCACGACGGTGCGTACTATGTAGAAACAAATGGCAAAGAATACCGCATCCTCCTTGCCAGCGTCACATACTTCCATATCGCTATCGGCGACCAAGTGACAATCATTGTCCCAGAAGACAATCCAGACGCAACTTGGGCTGCTGTCGAAGCGGCACTCTAGGCTCATGCCAGAAACTGGCAAATATATCCTTGCACATGTTGGCTTCTCAAAAAACGAGAAGCCAATTTTGTCGCTCCAGAAAGACGATCGTTTCGTACAGCTCGAGCCGCTCGGCAAGACCCTGACACTTACGTTTGACACCTCGCAGCGCTATTGCATCGGCTGGCACAACATCACAAACAACGAAAGTCATGTATGCCCAAATGCAAATGTTGTCGAAGCAAAATACGAGCAGTGCCCAGCCTGTCAAAAGCGTACCGGCTTTAACCCGGCGTTCTACAATACGACGTCCGTATCCTTACAGCAAGAGGCGCGGAATCTTGAACCCCATATCCTATACTTGGCATTTTTCGGGGATGACATCATAAAAGTAGGTATCTCGCACGCCGCCCGCGGCAATAGCAGACTGCTCGAACAAGGTGCTCGCATCGCACTGATTCTCGACACGTTTTCGACAGCACATATTGCCAGGCAGTACGAAGCAAAGATAGCAGCACTCCCAGGCATTGCCGAGACCGTCCTTATCCGAAAGAAGATAGAGACGCTTACCTCACCATACGAGCAGGCAAATGCTGAGGTAAAGCTCCAAAACACACTCAGCAAAATTGAGGCTGAAATAAAGACCAGCTTTTCGGATGCTACCATTCTCCATCTTGACACAAAATTCTTTCCAGCCGGCACGCCTGCACTTGATAGCGCATATGAATCAACGACTCATAATCTTATTTCCGGCAAAGTAAGTGGCATGCTTGGCTCACTATTATTCTGCGAACAGCAAGATACACAGCTTTTTTTGCCACTTAAAAAGTATGTCGGCTACCATGTGGAGCTTTCTGACACAGAGACAAACATCGATCTACCCGCACGGCAAATATCACTCTTTTAAAGCCTGAGTAAATATGTCATAGTATTATTAGTTGTCTACACCCGTAACAACACTCAAGCAGACAAGGGGATGCCATGGATGAGATATCCGGACTCAAGGTGAAAGATCCGGGAATCAACCCGTTTGTAAGGCAGTTCGTTTTCGAAGATACACCCAACCTACCTTGGACAAGGGGGTGTAATACAAAAGAATTGCAGGAGCGGCTACTCGCTTCCACCCTCGAATCACTGGGTGGTATCACCTCCGCCACAGTTGCAGACAAAGATGTCAAAATCTTCCTCAGGGACGCATCGGAAGATGCATGGTCGGCGGTGGAGCCAAGAGTTCTCAACACTCTCCAGGCCTGCGTACGACGCCCAATCTAGGGCTTCCGCTCCGCTCATCTAGTAATAAGTAGATGAGAGCGCACGCTTCTCTTGTCTGCTTATTACTATATGCACCGATACCCCTCCAGGGGGTGTTTTTATTTATCACAAATCACAACAATCGATTAATCAAAACGGCGTACAATAGAGAGAGTAAAAGTGAGGGGAAACAAACAAGTGTCACAAGCACTCTATCGTAAATATCGCAGCAAATCGCTTGGTGAAGTCGTGGGCCAAAAACATGTCACCGATGTCCTTGCACGCTCTCTCGCAAAAGGGCGAATCGCGCACGCCTATCTCTTGACAGGTCCACGCGGCGTCGGCAAAACTTCTATTGCGCGTATTCTCGCGCATGAAATCAATAAGCTACCGTATAGTGACGAGACCAGCCATCTGGATATCATTGAGATCGATGCCGCAAGTAACAACGGCGTCGAAGACGTACGGGACCTACGCGAGAAAGTACAGATCGCGCCAGTTTCTGCGAGCAAGAAGGTATATATTATCGATGAGGTACATATGCTGTCGAAAGCGGCGTTCAATGCACTCCTCAAGACCCTCGAAGAACCACCCGAGCACGTTGTCTTCATCCTGGCGACGACTGACGCGGACAAGTTACCTGCTACTATCGTAAGCCGTACGCAACAGTTCGGATTTAGGGCTATCACGCCAGTAGATGCAGTGTCCCATCTGAAGCACATTGCAAAGGAGGAGGGGATCGCTATTAGCGACGGCGCGCTCGACCTCATTGCGCTTCGTGGCGATGGCAGTTTCCGCGACAGCATCAGCCTGCTCGATCAACTCACCAGTCTTACCGATGATAAAGCAGGTATTACGGAGGAGCTCGTAGAACAGTCACTTGGACTTGCGCCAACGACGCTTATAGACAACCTGCTTTCGGCATACGAAGCAAGGGACTTAAAAGAAATCATCCAGCTTCTCGATGGCAGCACCCAGCAGGGGATTCAGGCCTCCGTTCTTGCGTCACAACTCATTCATACGGTCCGTCGCCTGATCGCAGAGCGCCCGCAACTCATCGACCTATTGGATCGCTTACTTGAAGTTGCTAAGTCGTCACAACCTCACGTAAAACTACTAACAATTCTCGCGGCGCATGCAGCTCCAAAGCCAAAGAGTGCAGCTCTTAGCGCACCGTCACTTAGTGTCAGCGCGCCAATTGCCGAGCTTGAAAAACAGGCAACAAAAGTACATCCGTCACTCCCAAAGCAAAAGCCAGCCGCGACGACCCCGACAGTAAAACCCCCTATGGTACCAAATATACCTACGACTACTCACAGGCAAGAGCCTGAAGAACCGGCCGCTCCCGCAAAGCCTCGTAGCGGCATCGAAGTACTCGACTGGCCAGCTCTCGTTGAATACACCCGTGTCAATTATGTCGCGCTTTTTAGCGTCCTATCAAAATGTAGCTTCGAACTCGATGGCAACACACTGACGATTTACACCATGAATGCTTTTTACAAGAAGAAGCTCGATGACACCAAATACAGTCCGCTACTTTCAGATTGTCTTCGCGAAACCGGCGCCGGCGAACCTGAAATTGTCACGATTGGCACGCCACCGCCGCCAAAAGATGAGACAGCGGCGGCAGTTGCTGCTATTATGGGTGGAGGAGAAGAGGTAAGCGTCGAATCGTAATTCGCGCTAGAGAGTTATGGCCACAAAGGAAGTTTCAGCGGGCAAAGTCCCGCCACAAAATTTAGATGCCGAAAAGAGCTTGCTCGGCGCTGTTTTGATTGACGAAGAAACCCTCGCCGATATCAGCGAGCATGTTACCTCAAAAGACTTTTACGACAAGCGCCACGCCACAATCTACGGCGGCATGATGCGGCTGTTCGAACGACATAAACCTGTCGATCTTTTGACGCTCACCGAAGAGCTAAAGAAAAAAGATGAGCTTGAAATCATTGGCGGCTCAGCATACCTAACCGAACTTACCAACTATGTACCGACCGCTGCTCACGCCGAAGCCTACGCGGAACTTGTGGCGCAAAAAGCCGTTCGCCGCCGCCTCATTAAAGCTAGTGGTGAAATCTCAGAGCTCGGCTACGACGAGGATACCACCACCCAAGAGCTGCTTGAGCGAGCCGAGGCCGAGCTCTTCAGCGTAAGTGACCAATCACTCAAGCAAGATCTTGTCAGTATCGAAAGTATCTTGACGGAAAGCTTCGATCGTATGGAAGAGCTGCACCGCAACAAGGGAGCGCTTCGTGGCGTACGTACTGGCTACCGCGACCTCGACAACATGACGGCCGGCCTGCAGCGATCTGACCTTATCATCCTGGCTGCCCGTCCTGCGATGGGTAAAACCACGCTTGTGACAAACCTCGCCTACAACGTCGCAACCGTTGCCAAGCAGCCTGTATTATTCTTCTCACTCGAGATGAGTAAAGAACAGCTCGTCGACCGTATGCTCGCCGATGCATCCGGTGTTGACGCTTGGAATATCCGTACTGGTAACCTCAGTGATGATGATTTCTCAAAGCTATCCGAGGCGATGGGCGAAATGGCCGAAGCGCCTATCTACATTGATGACACGCCGGGTCTTTCTGTGCTTGAAATGCGCACCAAAGCGCGCCGCGCCGCCCACGAAGCGCCACTTGGCCTTATTATCGTCGACTACCTCCAGCTTATGCAAGGAAGTGGCAAAAGTGATGGCAACCGTGTCCAAGAGGTGAGTGAGATCTCTCGTGGCCTCAAGCTGATTGCCCGCGAAATGAACGTACCAGTCATCGCGCTTTCGCAGCTATCTCGTTCGGTGGAAAACCGTAGCCCGCAGATCCCGCAACTTGCCGACCTCCGTGAATCGGGATCTATCGAGCAAGATGCCGACATCGTTATGTTTATCTACCGCGAGGCCTACTACAACCCCGAGACGGAACGTGAGAATGTTACCGACCTCATCATCGCTAAACACCGTAACGGTCCCGTTGGTCGCGTTGAACTCTACTTCCACCCTGAGCGCCTCCGCTTTATGTCACTCGACAAGCATCACGACGGCTAGCCGTGATATAATCAAAGGTACTACCCATGGGCAAATTACTAGTTACCGATTTCACCACCTACAAGTATCGCTACCAGATTGGTTACGGTCTCATCCTCCTTGTGTTGATTACGCTTCTTGTCGTGGCGGGCCTCTATGTACCTGGTGGCTTATCTGACGCCGAGATGAAATCAACCGTTATTAGCAGTGGCATATCAACAGCCAATCTTTCCTCATTCAGTATTATCGACCTACCATACTACTTGCTACAAAAGGCGAGTCTTGCCGTCTTTGGCATTACAACATTCAGCATTAAGCTTCCTTCGCTTATACTTGGCTTCTTCTCTGCAATCGGCATGTTCTTGCTACTTCGTCGCTGGTTTAAACATAATATTGCCGTTATTGCATCGACTCTGACGATTGCAACAGGCCAATTCTTGTTTGTATCACAAAGCGGCACACCAAGTATTATGTTTATTTTCTGGTCAATCTATCTGCTACTTGTTGCCATGCTCGTCGTGCGTAACAGCCGGCATAGTACACTGTGGACATTTGCCTTCTTTATCGGCGCCGCGCTAAGCCTCTATACGCCGCTGAGCGCCTACGTACTCCTTGCAATTGGTAGTGCTGCACTCCTTCATCCGCACCTGCGATTCATGGTGAAACGACTATCTAAGCTGAAATTTGTCGGAGCAGGGCTCGTATCTCTCATCCTACTCATTCCTCTTATTTACGGCATTTACAAAGATCCGAGCCTCGGGCTTGAACTGCTGGGCGTTCCGAACGTCTGGCCAAACTTTAGCAGCAACGTATCGCAGCTCGCCACTCAGTACTTTGATGTCATCTCGCCGACCAGCGGCATCATCATGACACCGATTTTCAGCTTCGGATCAATCGCGCTCATCATCCTCGGCCTATTACATATCATTCGCGCCCGTCATACAGCCAGAAGTTACATTATTAGCGTCTGGGGACTGCTCCTTATTCCTATTCTACTCATCAACCCTGGCTTTGTTAGCATTACGTTCGTACCACTTGTACTCCTGCTTGCAACCGGTGTTCAAACGCTTCTTCACCAATGGTACAGGCTATTCCCAAAGAATCCCTATGCTCGCATCATCGGACTACTGCCACTCACAATCCTTGTTGGCGGACTGCTTCTATCAGGGATCGAGCGCTACATGTATGGCTACCACTACGATCCGCGCACCGCAACAAGCTTCTCCCGCGACCTTCGCTTGCTCAATCAAGAATTACGAAAAAGTTCAGGCGACATAACCCTCGTATCCTCAAAGGAACATGAGGCGTTCTACCAGGCAGTAGCGAACAACAAGACACAGCACAAAAACGTCACGCTGCGCGTCGCGACCACCGCTCCAACAGCAGCGGCTAGCATCATAGTAGAACGTAGCGAATATAAAGCGGCGAAGATATCTATACCGCTTCAAAAGATCCTTACCGACACCCGTAGTAACCAGGCAGATCGCTTTTACCTCTACAAAAACACCTCAAAATAACGTATACTAAGTGTAGTTATTTAGATAGGGAGCGACAGTCATGGCATTCGACCAAATGAAGATGTTAAATCAGTTACGAAAAGCACAAAAAGACCTTGCCAAGGAAATTATCGAAGTTGAGGCAGGCGATGGTGCAGTTGTGGTACAGATTAACGGTGAGCTTAAAATCAAGAGCGTAAAAATTGATCCCGCACAAGTTGACCTTGATGACATATCTGAGCTTGAACACTGGATTGAAATTGCCGTTCGTGATGGACTTGCAAAAGCACAGGAAGTCGCTGCTGAAAAAATGAAGCCTCTCATGGGCGGACTCGGCAACCTCGGCCTTTAGGCCACCAGGGAGATTGATATGGCGCAACTATTGCCAAGCGCACTGACAAGTGCAATCGATGAGCTCGGACGACTACCGGGCGTTGGCGCGCGAACAGCCGAGCGCTACGCGTATTTTTTGTTGCGCGCCGATAACCACCTGACCAACAAACTGGCAAGCGCCATTACCAACCTTCATAGCGGCGTAAAGCAATGCCCTAAAACATTTGCTTTGATTGATGCCGATCAGGATATTTCGTCGCTCTACAGCGATAGCGATCGGGATAAGCAAACCATAGCCGTCGTCGAAGAGCCACTAGATATTGTTTCACTTGAGCGCACCGGACAGTTCAAGGGGACGTATCATGTACTTGGAGGTGCCATCTCACCGATCGATGGCATTGGCCCTGAACAACTTCACATACCGGAACTTCTCGAACGCATCAAAGAGGATGACGTCAAAGAACTGATCATTGCTACCAACGCTAGCGTCGAGGGCGAATCAACAGCACTCTTTTTGCAGCGCTATATCAATGATGCAGGTATCGACGTCATTATGAGTCGTCTCGCACGAGGCATACCGGTAGGTGTAGACCTTGAATATGCTGATCAAATCACGCTCACGCACGCGCTTGAGGGCAGGCGAGCCCTCTAGCTACTCTTGCATCTGAAGACATCTCTGAGATAAGAAGAACTCAAAACCTTCTCTGTATTCTGCAAAAATCGCGCTGCTCAAACATTCTCGAATAGCAGTGAATGTCTTGGCTTCTTTCTTCGGCTTCGTTCAGAGCCACAGGAGAGCCGCTCGCTACCTACTGTAAAATGAACATCTACAGCCCGACATCGACAAGCTGCCGAGGCCCTTGTTCGATGCTGGCGCGAAGCCGTTCATGAGGAGTAGGTGACGCAGCGGTAAACGAGGAGGTCAAGTAATCTGTTATACTTAGTAGAATGTTTGAAACTGCAACACATCTGATTAACGACGCTAAAAAAATTGTCATCATCCAAGCCGAAAACCCTGACGGCGACAGCCTGGGTAGCGCACTTGCGCTCGAAGAGATCTTGGGTGACCTTGGTAAAGAAGTTTCACTCTACTGCCCAGTTGAAATACCGAAATATATGCGCTTTATCCAAGGATGGGACCGGGTTGTTACCGATTTTGATACTCACGCTGATCTTGCCATCATTGTCGACACGACCGCGGATGTACTTATTACAAAAGTACTCACCACTCCTGGAGTTCGCCACTTCCTCGAATCTCATCCAGTACTCGTGATCGATCACCATCCTGGTGAATCAAATCTGAGTTTTGAGCATACACTGCTTGCTGAAGATGCCGTTGCAACCAGCGAAATCATCTACAAACTAGCAGTCGACAATGAGTGGCAAATTAACCAACAGGCGGCCGAAAATATGCTTGTCGCGATCATGAGTGATAGTCTTGGACTGACTACGCAAAATGTTTTACCGAATAGTTATTTTGTCGCTGGCAAACTGACCGAACTCGGCGCATCGTCGTCTGTTATCGAACAGCGTCGTCGTGAGTTTATGAAGAAATCACCAGAGATACTGGCGTATAAAGGCGAACTGATTAGTCGAATCGAGTATTTGCTTGGCGGAAAGCTAGCAATTGTCCATATCCCATGGGAAGACATTCAAAAGTACAGCGACCAATACAACCCAAGCGTCCTCGTGCTTGATGAAATGCGTCTCGTTGAGGGCGTTGAGCTTGGTGTTGCTATTAAGACCTACCCAGATGGTAAGATTACCGGTAAGCTTAGGGCTAATCTTCCTATTGCCGAAGCCGTCGCTGGTTATTTCGGAGGCGGGGGACATAAATACGCCTCAGGCTTCCGCGCCTATGAAAGTTACGATACAATTGTCTCAGAACTAGTAACCGCGACCGACAAGGCACTGCACGATCATGACACTCAAACTGCATAACACTCTCACTAAAAAAGCTGAGCTATTCCAACCACTCGACCCAGAACTTGTCTCGATCTACAGCTGTGGGCCAACCGTTTACGACCATGCCCATATTGGCAATCTAAGTGCGTTCATTACTGCCGATACACTCCGCCGCGTCATCTCTGCCAATAATTATACAGTCAAGCACGTCATGAACTTTACGGATGTCGATGATAAAACCATCCGACGTAGCCGCGAGACCTATCCAGATCAAGAAGCCATGGATGCACTCCGCACGCTCACGCATACGTACGGCGAGCTATTCCTAGAAGATATGCGCGCTATCGGAAATGATACCGATGCGCTTGAATTCATCAAAGCCGCTGATGACAGCACCATAGAAGGCATGCGACAAATGATCACCGAGTTACATAAGGCCGGATTTGCATACATAGCCGATGATGGCGTCTACTTCTCGATTGACAGCTACAAAAAATCGGGGAAGACGTACGGCCAGCTCGTCGAGATTACCGACTCAAACACGAGTGAGCAGCGCATCCAAAATGATGAATATGACAAAGATGCCGCTCACGACTTTGCGCTATGGAAAAAACAAAAGCCCAGCGAGCCAGCATGGGAGTTTATACTCGATGGCATTGATCTTACGGGACGCCCAGGGTGGCATATTGAATGTTCAGTTATGAGCCACCAGGGCCTTGGGCGACCATTTGATATTCACACCGGCGGCATCGACCTTGCATTCCCACATCACGAAAACGAGATCGCACAAAGCACCGCAGGGCAGGATGATCCAACCTACGCTCGCATGTTTGTACACAACGAGCATGTTCTAGTTGATGGCAAAAAAATGAGCAAAAGCCTCGGCAACTTCTATACACTCCAAGATCTTATCGATCACCAGGTGGATCCGCTTGCATTCCGCCTTCTCGTTCTGCAATCTCATTATCGAAAGCCGACTAGCTTCAGTCTCGCCAACGCCGAGGCTGCTCGCAACCGACTCGCCAACTGGCGCGTAGCCGCTGCCCTACGCCATCAAACACACGACACTATCGCCGACGATAGCGAGAAGAAAGTATCATTGCGCGCAGCTCCGCATGCGCTCCTTGAGGCGCTCAATGACGATCTCAATACACCACAGGCTCTGATGATCATCGACAGGGCATTTGCCGAGCTAGAAAGCACTCCACTCGCTTCGATTCATCGCCACAGCCTCAGTACTCTACTCGACATGATCGATTCGACGCTCGGCCTGCAGTTGCAATCGTCGACACCTGATATATCTGACGATCAGAAACAGCTCATTCTTACACGTCAGCGCGCCCGGGACGATAAAGACTGGCGAACATCAGATACACTGCGCGATACGCTGCTTGACCAAGGCATCGTCATTCGCGACACGTCACATGGCCCCGTCTGGCAATACGCATACTAAAATAACCCGCCACGACGGCGGGTTATTTTATTAGTACTTCAGTCGAGCATTATGCGGCTGTTTCACCTTTGATTTTCTTTACGAGTTTATTAAGAGGTTTCTCACTCTCAGTTCGATTCTTCTTGGCTCGCTCAAGGTAGTCTTCGACAAGCACACGAACACAGCCGGCGATTGGGATGGCGATAATACCACCAGCCACACCGAAGACGTAAAGACCGATCGTTACCGATGCAAGTACCGCAAGGGCAGATAAGTCAATTTTCTTCGCCTGAATATGCGGAGAGATGAAGTTATTTTCAATCTGCTGATACAGCACAAAGAAAATGACATAAATAACTGCGGCCGTCGGGCTATTAAAGGCAAGTAAGACAGTGACGATTGCACCACCGATCGTGGCACCAAACATTGGAATAAGCGATAGGACGAATGTGATTGCCGCGGTTGGCATTGCAAGGTTAGCAGGCACTTGTGGGAAGATAAAGCTCAGTACGAACACCGCAAGTCCGGCAGCAGCCGCGCCAATTGCCGACACTGTTAATTGTCCGGTGACATAGCCTGTCACAACCGAGTACATACGCTGAAGGAGCTTCTTGTGATACTCCATGCGGTCTTGGTCGTTGTAGACACCCCAAAGGCGCTTGAGCCACATTGGCCCCTCGACGAGCATCAAGAAGGCGAGTACGAGTGCGAGCAGTGTCGCAGTCAGCGTTGAGGCGAGTGAGCCAACGCTCGTAAGGAGTGTACCGCCAGCGTTCGCTGCCCAGCCAGAAGCGTTGTCCTTAATAGACGTTAGTGCACTATCGACTTGCGGCCGCAGCCCATGACTGTCAATAAAAGAATTGAGGCCTTGCCAGCGGGTGCCCGCGTCATCAACAATCGATGGGATTGTCTGCGCAAACTTAGCTGATTGTTCGATGATTGGCGGAATCACCAATGTCACGACCGCAGAAAGCAATGCGACAACCACAACAAAAGCAATTGCCGTACCGCCAACACGACTCTTACCGGGTAAATACCTGGCGATTCGGCTCACTGGAGCATTAAGAGCGAGCGCAAGAAATAGCGCTACTCCAATAATAATAAGTGCGGTTCGGGCACTATAAATAGCAAGGAGAGCGAGCGCAAACCCGATCACAACAAGCCAAAAACGGACAAAGGTCTTTGTATCTATATCAATTCGTACTTTCATATCCGTTATTATACGCTACAAGGCATCTTTATGATAATAAGTAGCCAAGAATTCTTGTTTAAAGTCAAAGAAACTGCCATCCTTAATACTTGCTCGAATATCGTCAACCAGTTTGACGATGAAGCGCTGGTTGTGAATCGTAGCCAGTGTACTCGCCAGCATCTCGCCAGCTTTAAATAGGTGGTGAAGATAGGCGCGAGTATAGTTCTGACAGGTATAGCAATCACAGTCAGCATTTAGTGGCGTGAAATCATCACGAAAGCGACGATTGGTGATATTGACTCGGCCAGTCGGAAGATACAGCGCGCCGTTTCGGCCTACGCGAGCAGGTGAGACGCAGTCAAATGTGTCAGCACCATTCTCAATACAATCAAAAATGTCGTCAGGCTCAGAAATACCGAGCATATGGCGCGGCTTGTCCTCGGGTAGCTCTTCGCTCATCCAGCCGACAATCTCGCCAATATTTTCTTTCGTCAGGGCGCCGCCAAGTCCAAAACCATCAAAGTCAAGATCAGCCAAAAAACGTGATGATTTTCGGCGCAGGTCTTCATAATTAGCACCTTGCACAACACCATACAGTGCCTGATACGGCTTATCAGCACGCTCCTGAGTCAGCTGCTGATGCGCCTCAAGGCTACGAACTGCCCATGGATGCGTCCGCCTGTCGAGCGACTCGACTTGATAATCGTACGAATGATGAAGCGTAGTTAACTCATCGAACGCAAAGATGATGTCAGCCCCAAGCTCGTGCTGAATCTTCATCGACACCTCAGGATTAAAACGATGCTGACTGCCATTGAGGTGCGATTTAAACGTCACGCCGTCATCATCGATCCATGCCAGTTTATCTTTCTTTGCGAGCGGCTTTTCGGCTACATCACCGCTCATATCAATCACTTTCTTAAACCCGACCCCAAGGCTCATCACCTGAAACCCGCCACTATCGGTAAAGGTTGGCTTTTCCCAGTTCATAAAGGCATGGAGGCCGCCAGCCTGATCAATAATTTCAGAACCAGGGCGAAGGTAGAGGTGGTAGGCATTGGCAAGCATCGCCTGCGCACCAACAGCAGCAAGTTGCTCGGGCACAAGTGCCTTCAAGGTTGCCTGCGTGCCAACCGGAATAAAGGCTGGCGTCTCGATGTCACCATGGGGTGTATGAATCACACCAGCACGAGCATGCGTGCCGGGCAACCGGTCGGTCAATGTAAAGTGAAAGTCTTTTTTCATTCTTACTAGTCTATCACGAGAAGGGTTGGTCTGATATAAACGCCTATGATAGACTAAAAACATGAGCACAACTGAACCTCTTGTTAGCATCGACCATTTCCGTATGGACTTTGGCAAAAAAACCGTGATCAACGACCTATCTTTTGATGTAAGACGCGGCGAGATATTTGGATTCCTGGGTAGTAATGGGAGCGGTAAAACCACCACTATTCGCGCACTCCTTGGCCTCTACGAACCTACCGGAGGCACTCTACTTATTGACGGTCAGCCGTTTAATCCAAAAATGTCGACCGGTAAACTCGGTTATCTGCCCGAAGAGCGTGGGCTCTATAAGAAGGAAGCTGTCATTGATGTTATGACGTATTTTGGACAGCTCAAAGGCATCAAACGATCTCAAGCGCGCAAGTGGTCACTTGCATATCTCGAGCGCGTCGGACTAAGCGACAAGGCCAAGACAAAACTCGATAAACTCTCGGGTGGACAACAACAAAAAATCCAACTTGGCGTTACGATTATGAACGACCCTGAGCTGCTTATTCTCGATGAACCAACGAAAGGATTCGATCCGGTGAATCGCCGACTTCTGATGGATATCATTGACGAGCAAAACAAAAAAGGCGCTAGTGTCATGATGGTAACTCACCAGATGGAAGAAGTCGAGCGACTATGCCAACGGGCCGTACTGTTAAAAGACGGCGGAGCGAAAATGTACGGCACTATTGACGAAATCAAGGATGATTTTGGCGGCATACGCATCATGGTGCGTTTTACCGGAACACTCCCGAAACGACCCGCGCTTTATGATATTACGAAGCATGAAACATCATACGCCGAGCTGACACCAAAAGACAGCTCGCAGACCGATCGGATCTTGCGCGAACTCGTGTCGTCAAGCGACCTGAAGATCACTACCTTTGACGTCCAGCGCCCATCACTCGATGAAATTTTTGTTACTATTTACGGCGAAGAAGCTGGAGGAAAACATGCATAATTTTAGTACCGTCCTACGATTCGAGCTTATTCGAACACTCAAAAAGCCAAGCTTCTGGCTCAGTATCCTCGCCATTCCAGCCCTGACCGGCGTCATCTTTGCTATCGTCTTTTTTGCAAATAAAACAAGCCTCAACAGGGAAGAGGAAGTGCGGAACGAACCATTCAGCCTGGTCGTTCAAGATGAGACAAATATCATCAACGACACGACACTCGCGACGTTAAAAGCAACGCGCACCACCGATAAAACAGCAGCGATCAATGATGTTCGAATCGGAAAAATTGATGCATTCTTCTATTACCCAAATGATCTTACGAAGCAGCCAATCCAAGTCTATAATAAAAACGACGGACTCACCGACAACGGCAAATACACAGAGGTTGCGCAGTCGCTCATAAAAGCCAGCGCTATCGCCTCTGTCGGATCACCGCAGCTGCTTGCCGTCGTGACTGGGGGTGCAAGCACAACCCAGACAAACTTTGAAGACGGCAACGAGGCGAATATCATTGGTCGCATGATCGTCCCGATGACATTCCTGATCGTGTTTTATGCCATCATCGTCCTGCTCGGTGGCCAGATGCTCACCAGCACTACCGAAGAGAAGGAGAATCGTGTCACGGAAATGCTTCTCACAAGCATCTCTTCAAAAGCGCTTATTATGGGTAAGATCGCATCGCTGATCATTCTCGGATTCATACAAATTTCCGTTATCGTCATTCCAGCAATTCTCGTCTACCTACTCGGTAAAGAGGCCTTCAACATCCCCGACATGAGCAGCTTCCTTGGCTCAATCCAGTTCGATCTCTGGCCAATGCTACTTGGTGCGGCCGTTCTCATCTCGGGATTCCTTCTTTTTACTGGCATGCTTGTCGCTATCGGGGCGGCCATGCCAACCGCGAAGGAAGCAAATGGCTTCTTTGGTATCGCCATTACACTGATGATTGTGCCATTCTGGTTCTTCCCACTGCTCATGTCTCCGGCTAGTAGTATTGTCGTCACTGGGCTCACATACTTTCCGTTCACTGCGCCATTCGCGCTCCTCATCCGAAACGGGTTTAATACACTCCCGCTTCACGAAGGTATTATTGGACTAGCCATTGTCGCCGTCTCTGGTATCCTCGCTATCAATGTGGCCGTACGCATCTTCCGCTATGGCACACTCGAATACTCAAACAGACTTTCACTCCGAACTATATTTGGGAATAAAAAAAGCGCCTGACAAGGCGCTTTTTTTATACTAGAACTCTTTGCCTAGAGCGAGCTTGATGCCGTTAGATAGGCGAGAACGAAAAGACTAATAACGGCAACAGATGAAACTGCGATCGTCATCATTGTCGGCTGAAACTTTTCGGTCGATTGGGTCGTTTTCTTAGCCGTCTTTAAATTCTTCTTAGTTGTTGCTTGTTTCTTTACCATGTATCCACTATACATTGGTGCGTCGAGCTCGACAAGATGCTTATGGCTGGTCTATAGTAGAGACTATGCAACGTTTACTGACAGATCTAGGCGCTATTTTTGACGGCGAAATTTCAACCTCTTCGGCCGATCGAACAGCCTATAGTCATGACGCGAGTATCTACGAGCTCACCCCTGAGGCAATTCTTTTCCCTCACACCAGTAAAGACATTCAAAAACTCGTAAAGCATGTCAATAAGGTGAAACACGAATATCCGGCGCTTTCCATCACTCCTCGTGGAGCAGGAACTGACATGTCCGGCGGCGCCATTGGCAATTCACTCATACTCGACATGACGCGACACTTTAGCACACTCCAGCCCTTCGACGGCAACGTTGTACACGCCCAGCCCGGCGTATACATGCGTGATATCGATGCGATGCTCAAGTCTGACTATCTTCTTGGCTGTGTGCCTGCCAGCCGTGCGCTGTGCACGATCGGAGGCATGGTCGGCAACAATTCAGGCGGGGAACGCTCACTACACTATGGCAATGCCGAAGAATCGGTTCGTGAACTAAAAGTAGTCTTTGCCGATGGTAAGGAGTACGCCGTCGCCCCGCTAAACAGAAGGGGGCTTGCTCAAAAAATCAAACAGGGTGATTTCGAAGGCGAATTGTACCGAAAGGTCTACGAACTCATTGAGGCAAACTACGACCTTATCAAGAATGCCCGGCCGCGTGTCCGCAAAAACTCAATGGGCTACAATCTCTGGAGTGTATGGGATAGGGATACAGGTATCTTCGACCTAACTCGACTTATCACCGGCAGCCAGGGGACCCTTGGTATCGTAACGGACATCATCATGCAGGCACACAAGAAGGCGCCGCACAACGGCCTCCTAGTCGCATATGTCGACAAGCCAGCCAAGCTCGAGAAGGTGGTTCAAACCGTCATGAAGCATCGCCCTGTCACGTTCGAAGGCTTTGACGATGTGACCTTCAGCCTTGGTGTCAAATACTTCAAATCGTTTCGCCAGCAGCTCGGCACGAAAGAGTGGCTTAAGCAGCAAGCCATGCTCGCTACACAAGCGGCTCGCTTCCGAGCCCATCTACCGAGCGTCGTCCTGATGATCGAGTTTGACGGCGAAACCATTGCCGAAATCGATAGTAAAATCGCAGCGCTTAAGAAAGACCTCGCAGACTTTAAGCTGAAAACAACCGTCGAACACGACGATGCCGATAGCGCACTCTTTTGGAATATCCGCCGAGCGAGCCTGAGTCTACTTCGTAACCGCGTCCATGATAAATATGCGTCGCCATTCATTGACGACCTGACCGTTCAGCCACGCCACATCCATAAGTTCTTGCCAGAAATACGCGAAATCATCCGCAACTATAAGCTCCCGGCCACGATTGCAGGCCATTTTGGTGACGGCAACTTCCACATCATTCCACTGATGGATATCGAGGATAAGAGCGAGCAAGCCAAACTCGAGCCTGTCATGCGAGCAATTATTCCGATCATTAAGAAGTACGGCGGTACGCTCGCTGGCGAGCATAACGACGGCATGGTGCGCGGTCCGTGGCTACCGGCAATGTTTGGCGACGATATCTACCATCTTTTCCGTCAGACAAAAGAGATATTCGACCCAATGTACATCTTTAACCCACACAAGAAGACCGACGCAAGCTGGGACTTTAGTATGGAACATATCCGCGCAAGCGACGGTAAAGCGACAGTCTAGATGCTTGTGACTACTTTGACAAAATTCACTAGATAATGTATAGTGAAAGAACTATGACAGTAGCAGAAAAGACCATCGGTTGCGTTCGAGCAGCCACCGACATCCTCGGCGACAAATGGACGCCTCAGCTTTTACGCTTTTTTGCAAATGAAGAAGCTGTTCGCTTCTGCCAACTTCAAGATCTTGTCGGGGGCATTAACCCTCGTACACTTTCGGCACGACTCACAAGTCTTGAGGAGCAGGGCATTATCGAAAAAACACCAACTTCATCAACTGCTCGTTGTGAATATCGCCTGACAGAAAAGGGACTCGACCTCATTCCTATACTTCGTGACATGGAAGCATGGGGCCAGACCTACCCCGAAACGACCAACTGTTAAGTCAACTCTCAGAATAGGCGTATACTATAAGTGTATGAGAATACTTGTTGTCGAAGACGAACACAAGATAGCCCGCGCCCTCAAGCGGGCACTTGAGCAGGAGAGCTATGCGGTCGATGTTGTTTACGATGGCGACGAGGGATACGCAATGGCGACTACAGAGCCGTATGATGCAGCAATCATTGATCGTATGCTGCCTGGCGATTACGACGGTATCGCAATCGTTAAAGCTATGCGCGAGGCAAAGATCCACACGCCAGTCATTCTTCTGACGGCGCTTGGCAGTATCAACGACCGCACAACCGGGCTTGACGGTGGGGCAGACGATTACCTCGTAAAGCCCTTCGCGCTTGAAGAGCTACTCGCCCGTGTCCGCGCGCTCCTGCGTCGGCCAGTTGAGCAACAACAAAATATCCTAACGGCCGGTGATCTTTCGCTTGATACCATCACATTTTCCGTCACCAGAGCGGGGAAATCTATTCAACTCACAAGTAAAGAATTCGGACTGCTTGAATATATGCTCCGCAACCAAGACCGACCTTTGAGTAAAGATACAATTATCGCGCACGTCTGGGATTATGATGCCGATATCCTCCCTAATACCGTCGAGGTGTATATTAAATATTTGCGCAACAAGATTGATGTCGGTTTTGAGAAGCCGCTCATTCACACCGTGCGTGGATTTGGGTACAAGCTACAAGCCTAATGTTTCAATCGGCTACTATAAAATTAACCGCCTGGTACCTGATGATTCTTATGATCATCAGTTTATTATTTAGTGTCATCATCTATCAGGTTACCTCTACGGAGGTAAACCGTCGACTTGAAGAGCTCCAAACCGGTATCCAACGGCAGAATAGTTTCCGCGCACCTCCCGGACTGGACGTGGGTTCAATTCGAGCTAGCCAGGCTCATGAAGCCTCGACAAACCTTATTATTTCGCTTGTCTACATCAATGTCGTCATTCTTATTGCTGCAGGCATCGGCAGCTATGTTCTTGCCAGACGAACACTACAGCCTATCGAAGAGGCGCACGAGGCGCAGTCACGATTCACAAGTGACGCCAGCCACGAGCTACGCACACCACTTGCCGTCATGAAAACCGAGCTCGAAGTTGCCCTGCGAGACCCAAAGCTTGCAAAAACAGAGATGCGCGAACTGCTCGAGAGCAATCTCGAAGAAGTCGATAAACTATCGCGCCTTTCACAGACACTACTGCAGCTCTCTAGGCTTGACTACGATAATATCCAAAAAGAAGAGCTGTCGCTCGAAGCCACCGTTCGCCGCATTGCAAAGCGGTTCGACAAGACGGGTGAGCGTATTGCATTTACCGCCGCCAAGTCGGCACCATCAATTATCGGCAACCGAGCTAGTATTGAAGAGCTGGCGACTATTCTTATCGATAACGCCCTCAAGTACAGCCCCTCTGATTCACTCGTATCAATCCATGTTGGTAAGCGGGCGCAAAAAGCCTGTCTTGAGGTCATCAATACCGGCGATGGCATTAGCGCCGAAGCATTGCCACTTATCTTTGATCGTTTCTTCCGTGCCGACACATCACGAACCGGAAATGGGAAGAATGGCTACGGCCTCGGCCTCGCGCTGGCGAAAAAAATCGTTGAAATTCATAACGGTGAACTCAGCGCCAGTAGTGCACCTCAACACGCAACGACATTTACTGTATTACTGCCAATTATCAGCAACTCACAAGCCAAAGATCAGAAATAAAACGTACACTCCTGTTAGAACCATATTTAACAGGAGAACCATATGAATGTATTGTCGCGAGGCATACGAAACACATTACGAAGCCCGATGAGATCGGGCGCGATCATTTTCATGCTGGCAATCAGTATAGGACTCGTCCTTGCGATGCTCGTTGCACGCGGTAGCGTCGAAACGAAAATTGCCGAACTAAAAGCAACTACGGCCACGAACATCACTATCAACCCCGCAGGCATTCAAGGTGGAATGGGGAGCGGTAATGCACTCACGAGTACCGAACTTGCAGCAATCAAGTCAACCGCTCACGTTTCCCAAACAAGCGCCAGCCTGACCGACCAACTTGGCAGCGACGACACCAGCCTGATGCCCTCGCTTGAGCTTGGTGGATTTGGACAACGCCAGCAGCGCTTCGAACAAAGCACCGAATCAACGCCAATGATGGAAGGCGAGGCAACAACGGATGTTGCCACGCGACCAGCACCAACCCCTCGCACGAGCGTCACCGGCTCAGACTCGCCAACGTCTATCATTCCAGAAAGTAAGCTTACGAGCGGGACTATGATCGATGGCCATAGTAACGACAACATCGCGTTGGTCGGCAAAACACTTGCAGAGAAAAACGGCCTTTCAGTCGGTGACACATTTACCGCCTACGAAACGACTATCACAATCAAAGGTATCTACGACACGACAAACACCTTCCAAAACAGTAGTATCGTCATGCCGCTCTCGACCGTCCAAGCGTTAACAGACCAGGCTGGCGCGGTGAGCAATGTTACTGCTGTCGTTGATAGTAGCGATAACGTCAGTGCGACTGTAGCAGCACTCAAATCAAACCTCGGAGACAAGGCAGATGTTACCAGCCAAGAGGAGCAGATTGCCAGCAGTCTTGAACCTCTCGAAGGTATTGCCAGTCTTGCACTTACAGGTGTTATTGCGGCGGCCATAGCTGGAGCGATTATTATACTGCTTGCGATGGTCATGATTGTACGCGAAAGACGGCGTGAGATCGGAGTCATTAAAGCAATTGGTGGCAACACGACAAAAGTAGTCGGTCAATTCATGAGCGAGGCACTCACACTTACAGTCGTCAGTGCGATCGTCGGGCTTGGGCTTGGCGTCCTTGTGAGCGGTCCAATGACACAGTCGCTCGTAAATAATCAATCAATCTCCAGCGCACAGACAACTGGTCGAACGAGCGGCATGGGCGGACCAGGCCGACCAGGAAATATGCAACTAGCTGGACAGCTAAATGCGAATATCCGACAAGTCACAAGCACGCTCTCGCCTCAAACATTTGCTCTGAGCACCGGCGTAATTCTGCTTATCGCTATTGTCGGCAGTGCTATTCCGGCATGGTTCATCTCACGTATCCGACCAGCAGAAGTATTAAGGACAGAATAAGGAGATCTTATGCTACACGTTTCACAACTCTCAAAATCATTTCAAGCAAGCCACGGCACAGTACATGCCTTACGTGACGTATCGTTCACTGTCGAGACAGGTGAATTTGCCTCAATCATTGGCAAGAGCGGGAGTGGCAAAAGCACCCTCCTTAGTCTACTCGGGGCGCTCGATACGCCAACGAGTGGGCAAATCATGGTCGATGGTGTCGATATTGCCAAACTCTCAGCATCAGAGCAGACAAAGTATCGTGCCCACAAGATAGGATTTGTGTTCCAGCACTATAATCTCATCCCAAACCTCTCGGCCATCGAAAATGTCATGCTAGCTCTCGAGTTTGGCGGCACGCCAAGAAATGAACGACAGGATAGGGCGGCAGAATTACTGAATGAAGTAGGCATAGAAGAGGACCAACAGCTCCGGAAGCCCGCCCGGCTCAGTGGCGGTCAGCAACAACGCGTCAGTATTGCCCGCGCGCTCGCAAACCGGCCAGCCGTTATTCTCGCCGATGAGCCAACTGGTAATTTAGATAGCGAGACGGGCAAAAAGATTTTTGACCTCCTGCACACACTTAGCAGGAGTGAAAATACAACAATCATCGCCGTGACGCACGATCTTGATATCGCCGGCAAAACTGATCGCACATTTACATTAAAAGATGGTGCAATTATCCAAACTTAAGACTTCACTCAGTTTCATTTGACATACTAGACCCGTAGTAAGATTAAAAGTTTCAATCGCTACTATAAAAAGACAAAAGGAGGGGTATTATGAACACCACTGCGAAAACATTGTATTTGAGTAAAAAGGGAATGAAAGAAATTAAGAAGCAGGTCAGTCGGCTCGAGAGAGATGTCGCATCGGCACTCAGTAGCCTGAGGGAGCTCGACAAGACCGATGGCCACGACGAACGGTTAGATCGCACCGAGAAGCTTGCACAACTTGAGATACTCGAGAGCGAGCTCGCCGACAAGAAGCAGCATCTGTCACAGGCAAAGCTATATCCGAGCAAACGCGAGCGACTCAAGGTGGCTATTGGCTCCGTGGTCGATCTTATCGACACCAACGGACGAATGGTACGCTACACTATTGTCGATAGCATCGAGGCCAACCCAAGCGATGGTCGCATCTCGATCATGAGCCCACTCGGCAAGAGCCTGCTCGACAAGCAGATCAAAGATATTATCCTCTGGGGAAACGGTGCACGCATTAAACAGATGCAACTGGTCCGCATCACCTAGAGGCTGATCTCAACTTTGTCACTTTACCCCGCGCTTTGCGGGGTATTTTGTTATAATACTACTAATGCTTTACTACAATCACTCCGCCCAGGCCACCCTAAATGACCTAGATAGCTCGCTACGTGGACTATCGAATAACGAGGCGGAGGAGCGCCTTAAGATCCACGGCCCGAATACCATTCGTGTCACAGGCGAGCCTCTCTGGCGCAAGCTAATAGAGCCATTTGCAAATATTTTTATGCTCGTCCTCTTTGTAGCAGCAGTTATCAGCGTACTGCACGGCGATATACTTGACGCTATTATTGTCATCGCTATCATGTTCGTCAGCGCGATCATCTACTACGTGCAGCGCTTCTCGACCGAGCGTATTTTGCGTTCACTCCAAAAACACACCGCTCAAAACGTCGAGACACTCCGTGATGGCCACCTTGTTCAAATCGACATGTCGCAGCTCGTGCCAGGTGACATCATCTCGCTCGGAGAAGGCGACAAGGTTCCGGCCGACCTCCGATTCCTCACGGGCGCAAATGTACGGATTGATGAATCGCTCCTTACGGGTGAATCAGTGCCGATCGACAAGCAGCCAGACGCACTAAATGGCAAGAAGGAAATCTACGAGCGTAGCAACTTACTCTTCCAGGGGTCATTTGTTGTATCTGGCGATGTTACGGCGGTGGTTACTGGAACAGGCAACAATACCGAGTTTGGCCAACTAGCAGCACTCGCCCAAAATACCAACACAGAAAGCCCTGTGCAGAAAAAAATTGATAAGCTTATTAGTCATGTTATCGCGATCGTTGGCGGCGTTGCCGTTGTCGCGTTCGCCCTCGCCATGCGCGGTGGCATGGAGCTAGGTGAGAGCCTTCGTTTTGTCCTCGCACTATCTGTAAGTGCCGTACCCGAGAGCCTACCGGTGGCAATTTCCGTTGTGCTCGTTCTTGGCATGAGGCGCATGGCCGCCAAGAAAGCCCTCGTGCGCTCGATGCGGGCGATCGAAACTATTGGCGTCCTTACCACTATCGCAACAGACAAAACCGGGACACTTACCAAAAATAAACTGACCGTCCAGGAAATTTGGCATCCAGAAGGAACTGATAAGACATTTTCACGCATACTAGCGCACGCCATCAACCAAAATGGTCGAAAGGTCCACGATCCACTCGACACCGCCATGAGCGACTTTGTTGAAGGCGCAGATATCGAGCTTAAGGGCGTACCGCTCCTCAGCCTTCCGTTCGACCAGGCAGTTGCGATGAGCGGTAATCTTTGGCACGATGGCGCGGGCTATCGCCTCATCGTAAAAGGGGCGCCAGAACACGTGCTTGCTCGCAGCGATCTTACGGAAAATGAGCACGAACAGGCGAGCGCCAAGCTTCATCATCTGACAGGGCAGGGCTATGGGGTTATTGCGATCGCTGAGGCAAGACTCAGCACGAAACTAAACAATTTTGCCAGCCTGCCAAAACGCACACAACTAGAATTTATTGGCTTTGTGGCCGTAGCCGACGTCCTTCGCCCTGAAGCGAAGAAAGCGATCGCAGCAGCACTCTCCGCAGGGGTGACCGTGCGTATGATCACCGGTGATCACTTTGAGACTGCCTATCATATCGGTCGCCAGCTTGGGATGGTCACGCACCGTGACCAGGTGTTCGACAGTCGTCGAATGAGTGTGATGAGCGACGAAGAGCTCGACAAAATCATACATGACATCAGAGTATTCTCGCGGGTAGTCCCAGAGCACAAATACCGCATTCTCTCACTTCTCAAAAAACACAATATTACCGCCATGACCGGTGATGGCGTCAACGACGTGCCGGCACTAAGCAACGCACACGTCGGTGTTGCAATGGGAAGCGGCTCACAGATCGCAAAGGATGCTGGCGATATCATCCTCCTCGACGATAACTTCCGGAGTATTATCGATGCCATGCACGAAGGTCGCACGATTTTCGCCAATATTCGCCGCATGCTGTTTTATCTTTTGTCTACCAGCTCCGGAGAAGTCCTAACGATGCTCGGTGCACTCGCTATCGGTATGCCGCTCCCAATCGTCACCGTACAAATCCTCTGGATCAATCTCGTTACGGACACCGCTATGGTCATCCCACTAGGCCTTGAGCCGGGCGAGAAGTCAAACATGAAGGATAAGCCAAAGCGCATCAACGCACCTATCCTGAGTAGATTCATCATCAGTCGCATGATCCTCATCGCCCTCAGTATGGCCGTGCTTACACTCTCACTCTATGCAATCTTTAGTTCACAGTACAACCACGCCTACGGTAGCACGATTGCATTCTCCGCACTTGTCGTCATGCAGTGGTCAAATGCATTCAATGCCCGCAGCGACTACGAATCGATCTTCAGGCGACTTCGTGTCTTTAATGGCAAATTTTACATTGGACTCGCTATTGCCGTCGGCCTTCAGATGCTCGCCGTCTTTGGACCACTCCAAGGCATACTTCACGTTGCGCCTGTTGCCATCGGCGACCTGATCATTACTGGTGTCATCGCTTTCGTCATTCCAATCCTGTTGAGTGAAATACACAAGTTTATTGGTCGGCGTTATTTCCATAAGGGAAGTCATCGCTAACCCCTAAAAGGACTGGAAATAAGCACTCAATTTATGCTATACTAACGAAGCTTTCATCTATAGTGGGATGTCGCCAAGTGGTAAGGCACTGGTTTTTGGTACCAGCATTCGGGGGTTCGAACCCCTCCATCCCAGCCATGAAAAAAGACCTAGGTCATTTGATCTAAGTCTTTTTTCTTTGTCTAGCCACTATGCCTCAATAGTTATTTGCTTTGGCTTTGGCAGCTCCTTGAAGTTTACTGAGACTTTCAGAACTCCATCGACCATTTTTGCCTTAATTGAATCTTCGTCGGCAGCCTCGGGCAGGCGAATGCTACGATAGAAACTACTCGAACTTTCCCGGACAATATATTTTTTATCTTTATCCTTTTCTTGCTCGTGGCGTTCGGCGCGAATAATGAGGTTGCCCTTGTCGACATTGATACTAATGTCTTTCTGCTCAAAATTCGGCAGATGTGCCTCTACATGAAGCTCTTTGTCGTCTTTTGTTGTATAGACGTCAGTCGTTGGCATTTGCATTGATTTAATTGGAGAAAACCAATCATCTGAGAAGAATTGCTTCTGCAAGGCCTGGATTTCCGCAAACGGATCAAATTTGATTAAGTTACTCATAATAACCTCCTTCTATTTGACTTGTTAACGAAAAGGGGATACCTTTTCTATATGTAATTATAGTAAATCTGGCACTCTCATGTCAAGAGTGCTAATTCTATATTTTATTAAATATTAGCTTACACTCGCCAGGAAAATCCCCGGACCATACATGACAGGACATTTCTTCACCTCTTCATGAAACGTGGCATCGCGGCATCTCATTGAAATGAAAGCCGAGCAAGAGTATTATCATCTCATATGAAGAATAAAGCAAAATTTACACTCGAACTTTTTATCACTTTACTTATTGCAAGTCTCATAAGTAGCGTCTTTGCGCTTATTCTTGGGTTTACTATCATGAATTTAGGTGGCGACACTGGTGCATTGACGTACGCAAATACACTCGCCAGTAGTGTATGGGGTGTTGTTGTTGGCTACAAGCTAAATACATTAATTCGACAACACCGCCAATAGCCAGGACGCATCTCGACTCTTTTTCATAAAGTATATACGTAAAAAGAAATAGCCCACCGAAATGGTCCAAACTGACTCTAGGCGCATCCGACCTAGCTTGTAGGTCGTCAGTCTGAACCGAATCGGCGGAATATTTCGATGAGCTTGCGCCACGCTCTCTCGCTAAGGAAATGGAATCGTCACATGAACAACTGGTGCAGCACCACTGCGGCGGGGATGGCACTCAACCAGCATAGTTGGCCGAGGCTCGCCGACAACAGAGCGCAAATACCGTTTTTCGATAATCCTACCGATCATTTCGTTTCCGTCGACCAACAGGTTAAAAGCCCGGTATTTCTCCGCATGAGGCTCAACACCCTGCATGACACCAGGCTCGTGATGCAACCCGGCCCGAAGATACTTCTTTTCGTCTCGTCGTGTCGCGAATATGACAACCGCCATGGATGCATAACGGACATTCTGCAGTGGCACAAAGGTTGTGTCACTGCGGCGTATGATCATAGTAAAGATGTTCATTGAACCACTTTCGTAGAGGTGCACACTATTACGCACCGAATGGATATGCAATAAGCTAAGACAGACTATACAACCTATTTATAAAATCGTCAATACATACACGCTCCATCTCCTCATCTGCTACAATACACCCATGACACGAGTAGTTTTGCTTCACGGCAACGGCGGGGGATCGGGCCAAGACAATTGGTTTCCTTGGCTTAGATGTAAACTTGAAGAGCTTGGTGTTACATGCGAAACACCCAACTTACCGGATCCCATCGAAGCAAAATCAAGCGAATGGCTGCCGTATATAGCCAATGTAATCAAAGCCGATAAAAATACGATCCTAGTAGGTCATTCGTCAGGGGCAATAGCGGCAACCAGATACGCCGAGACGAATGAGCTCGCCGGTCTCGTCCTTGTCGGGACATACTATACCGACCTTGGCTATGACGACGAAAAAGCGAGCGGCTACTTTGATAAACCCTGGAACTGGCAGGCTGTAAAAGAGCATACCCCTTGGACGTTACTATTTGCTTCGACCGACGACCCATACATACCTATCGACGAGCCTCGATTAATAAAAGAAATGCTTAGCGCCGAGTATTTTGAGTTTAACGAACGAGGTCACTTTGGCTATGATCAAAAAACGACTCAGTTTCCAGAACTACTTGAAAAAATAAGAGAGAAACTCCATCTTTCCTGAAGCATATCTAATTGATTTATTTGAATAATATGTTATTATGATTGACAGTTCTTGCATCAGCAAGGATGCAGTATTGTCACTACGATCACCGCCCCCGGAGGCAATAATGTCATGGACACGATTTTACATTCGAGTTCCCGAGAACGAACCCAATCCACTGCGTCGGATTCAGCATGCGGATGAAACACTCCAAATTGCCGGCGCATTCATCACATGCCCGCCAGGCATCGGCTACATCCAGGAGCCCGATGGAACGTTTGAGGTACGGGTGCTGGCGCCCAGCTGCGTAGACGTTGCGCGCTCGATGATAACGGAGCATGAAGGTTTGATCATCGAACGCGAGGAAATGATCGAAGACTAATCTTCGATCTTCTCTGCTCTTCGGCTTAAACCAACAACCGCTCCGGGCTACGCATCAAACGATCCGAGCGACAAACTACCACACCCTCGTGAAAGGACGGCGAAAGCCCCTCGACCGAGGGTGCTTTCATATCTATCACCCAATCAATCATAAGCGTCATGATATACTCAAAGAATGCTTACAATACTCGCCCACGCAGAACACACACGCGCAATAACCTCAACAGAAACAGTCAGTGCAATTGACCACTGCATGCCAGTCATTATCGGTGCTAGTATTATCATTGCCATTCTAGCGGCTGCAATTGTCTACTTCTTGCTAGCATGGCAACCAAAAAAAGCCACTCCAGCAGCCAAGAGCAAGAGTCAAAAGAAGTAGCCAACAAAATCAATCCACCAAAAATACACACATCGGCCTAGAATAAGTCGTCATATAACCTACATTCTTGTGATAATAGCCATATTCAACAAGTGACATATCTAGCTGATCATATCTCGGCATACACTCATACTATATGGAGGACAACATAATGGAGGGTAGTGTATGAAAAAGATGAGTAGCAAGCAGATTATCACCGCTGCATTTCTTGCAGCCGTAATAGGTCTTTCTGGCACTCCTCTGAGCGCAGGTGCCGAAGGCAGTGCCTCGGATAGGAACAATAACTCGTGGAGCAGAGACAATAATAACGACCAAAATAATAGGGGTGATAATTGGTGGAATGACAACAGACGAGGCGTCTCTGAATGGCAAGCAAGGCGCATTGCTCAAAATGTCTTTCCTCGCAAGCACATCGTACGCGTAGAGCTGCGCGGTGATGACAACAGGCGAGAGTACCAGGTTCGCTTTGCCGACGGCAGTCGAGTTGACGTTCGCGTCCGAGATGGACAGGTGACATACGTCAACAATAATTCACGCCGCAACAGCTTCAATACGTGGAGATAGTTCACGTGCTGTTACGCTAGAGCCACGACCACTGCAATAAAACAACAGCCCACCTTGGGCTGTTGTTTTATTGCATTCATTTCAAGAAAGACAGAGAGGGCATTTTACCGCCACCACCAAGGGGCGTATAATTGGAGTTACGGAAGGGAGGACACCGCGTGGCCTCAGCAACCTCGACTACTATCCACGCCTTCTTTGAGCAATATAGACCCAGTAGGTACTCTAAAGGGCAAATCCTACTACTTGAAGGTGAAAAATCAGACTATACCTACTATCTCGTAGAGGGTCATGTAAAAGTGTATACGATCTCCTATCGAGGAGATGAGGTCATACTGCAGGTATATAGATCACCCGATTTCTTCCCTGTATCTCATATACTCACTGCGGCTCAGAATAAATACATCTACGAAGCCGACTCTGAGATTGTAGTACGCCGGGCGCCTATTGGGGCAATGAAAAACCTGCTCAAGGAGCACCCATCGATCACACTCGGTCTTCTCGAGCGTTCATACGACTACATAAGCGACTTTCTCGATAGACAATCCCTTCTTATGGCAGGGAGTGCCAAAAGTAGGCTGATCTATGAGCTCATTATCCAATGCCAGCATTTTAGCACCAAAGGCGACGGCGATCGCTACGTCCTTGATATTCGAGAAAAGGAACTAGCGGCTCGTATCGGTCTTTCAAGAGAAACCATCAACCGAGAGGTGCGGAAATTAAAAAAAGAAAAGCTCATCATGCTCAATCGCAGGCATATCATCGTGCCAGACATCGATAAGCTGCAACAAAAGCTACGTCAAAGCATCTAAAGCAGTCGTATCGTATATCAATCCTCGCGACGTAACCCTTCTAACGTGATATGATAGAGAGGATATATAAAAGATTGGATTATTAATTATGGCCAAACACAAGAACTGGCACGGCGCATCGCGCAAGCGTCTTCTGAAGAAAAAGCTCAAAGCAGCCCTAAAGAAGAAAAAATAAACGTTCACGTATAAAAACTCCCAGATATATAATCTAGGAGTTTTTTATTTTGTCCGATCTACCTTAGCTTGAAATAGCGCCACCCATTGAGGCAACTTCATTTGCGATGGTTTGATATCTGGCGGCAGTCCAATAGCAAAGCGAGGAGCCTTTGCAAATATTTTCGGGGTAGAGAAGCAGTCTTCGACAAACTGACGATACTCCGGCATCCTCGAATGCTCAACAAGAGGTTCGGAGCGATGCAGCATTTCAAGGAGCACCGTATCGACATTCGGGTGAGGAAAGAAGTCGGTACGAAGCAAGCGTCGACGGATTCGCACGGCAAACTCTGGCCCGACCATCATACCAAGCTGGCCAGTGAACCCATCGGAATTTGGCAAGAGCTTATTTGCAAATTGCTTCTGTACAACTAAGTAGATCGCTTCGGGCGGGTACTCAGCCTGCGTCAACCGTCGAACAATTGGCGAGCTAAGATGGAAGGGGATATTAGCAAATACCTTGTACGGCTTCTTAGGGAGCGGCATGGATAAGAAATCGCCTTCATGCACCGACACGTTAGAATATCGCTCCATATTATCCCGTAGCTTTGACGCCATGCGTGGCTCGAACTCAACAGCCACAACCGACTTTGCCCGCTCAGCCAAAACAGAGGAAATAGCACCACTGCCAGCACCGATATCATACACGATGTCACGGCGACTCACCGAAGAGTGCCCGACAAGCTCTTTAATAAGCTGCGGACTGCGGAGAAAGTACTGCGAATAGTTGGCGAGTCGTTTCATAAAATAATCTATTCAACATTATACTACGACTACTATCCATACACCTCGAACTACGCTACAATCGTCTCATGAATAAGCATAAACTTTACGCCGTCATACGTTTGCTTTTCGCCAGCCTTGCACTTACGACCGTTATCGTTATGAGTATTGTCATCGGTGTGGTGGCCGCCATATTAACCTGGGTGCTATGTCTCACAGTCAATACACAGAGAGGAGGCGTTCGTGTTTAAAAATCACAAACAAGGCTTCACGGTCATCGAACTCATTGTCGTCATTTCTGTTATTGGCATCCTCCTCGCCATAAGCGTCCTCGCATACACCCAGGTGCAAAAGCAAGCTCGAGACGACGCGCGTAGCGCAGACATGACAATGCTACAAAACCAGCTCGAAAAGTTCTACGAGAAAAATGGCGAATATCCCCCTGGCTGCCCACGCGCATCATGTACGAGCTGGTTCCTGACTGAAAACACGTCATCATCCCAAATGATTAATGCAGCTGCCACCATTACAAATCTCACCTCGGTCACGCCTGATCTAAGTAACGAGTTCGGAGATCCGATCGACACCAGCACGACACCAATCATGGATATCAGTACATCGACTAAGAAATATTACTATTTTGGAGGGAATGTGAATAACCGCGCATCAGCATCGAGTCTCGGCTACACTGCCACGTCGTCATTTCCGTGCACTATTACTATTGCCCTTAATCCAGGAGAGGTAAGTACCTACGTAATAGGCTATTACAGTGAGCAGGACGCTAAGTGGGTACTGTCCGGCGGCAAGAATGGGAAACAAATGACCGTCACAGCAGGCACACCAGCACAAGGATGTGTTATCAACCAGACCTAAATAAGGTACACTAGAGAGATGAGTAAAAAAGTCTTTCCTATTGTAGAACTAACCCTCGACAAAATCGTGGGTGGCGGCCAAGCCCTCGGCAGCCTTGATTATGGCAAAAAAGCATTTGTCTGGGGTGGCCTTCCTGGCGAAAAAGTAAATGTGCAGCTGACAAAGAAGAAATCAAGCTTCGTCGAAGGCATTGTCACTGAAGTGATCGAGCCAAGCGAAGAGCGCGTGACGCCAGTGGACGAAACGAGTTATCTTTCGACAAGCCCGTGGCAGATCATGAAATTCGAATCTGAGCAGCACTATAAATCAGCACTTATCGAAGAGGCGTTCGAGCTTCACAATATCGTGCTTCCAAATCCAATCGAAGTATATAGTGATGGCAAAGAATATGGCTACCGCAACAAGATTGAGTTTAGTTTTTGGTGGGACAAAGAGCTCGATCAGCTTGATCTCGCATTCTTCCGCCGCGGCACACAAGGCAAGATCCCCGTACAGGGGAGCAGTCTTGCGCATGACGCCATCAATAAAGCCGCCCACGCCATCCGCGACACACTACGTAACCGTGACATTCAGGCGTTTCCACTCAAAACACTCCTTGTCCGTTGCAACCGCCAAGGCGATGTGGCTGCGCAACTATATGTAAAAGATGAATTCTTCGATGCCTTCACCGAAGAGGAAATGCGCGACTTTGGCGTTGCCGGCTTCGAGCTTATCTTCTCGAACCCAAAGAGTCCAGCCAGCGTCATCACCAAGCGCCTCCAAGCATGGGGCGAAACCAGCCTCGCCGATACCATTCTCGATGTGCCATTTACCTATGCTGTCGAAGGCTTCTTCCAGATCAACCTCCCTGTGTACGAGCAAGCACTGCTCGACATGAAAGAGTGGGTCCCAGCGGATAAACCAGCAGTTGATTTTTACAGCGGCGTCGGCACCATTGGCCTCACTATCGGTGGCGACAACATCACGATGGTAGAGATCAACGAGCACGCTGTTCGCGAGATGGAGCGCAACATTACCGCGCTTCAGCGAGAACAAGCAGCCAAAGCCATCCTTGCACCAAGCGAAAGCGCCCTTGAGCATATTACTGGAGATGCAACTATCATCGTCGATCCACCACGAGCGGGCCTTCATGAAGACGTCATCGCAAAGCTGCTTGAGACAGCACCTGAGCGCATCGTATACCTCAGCTGCAACCCGACCACCCAGGCGCGCGACGTGGCTCGTCTGGCCGAGACGTATGGCATCCGCTCGCATCGGGGATACAATTTCTTCCCGCGAACACCACACATCGAACATCTTGTTGTTCTCGATAAAAAGAAGTAAATAAATTATAAAAATACCGGATTATACGATCCGGTATTTTTACTAGCTGGTTTTTATACGTCGATAAGTGAATTTGGTTGCTACGCGCCAGTCGCCGCGAGCATCGCTATCGTACCGATAGATCTCGCCATTTTTCACCTCGCTAATGAGTATCATTGCTGGATTGTACGGCGCGAGAGTGCGGTAGAATAAAATATCATCGTCGCTGATGTGTCCGCGGCCAGGGAAGACGGCGCGAAATTTCTCACGACCAATCTCGTCAAAATAATCAATTCGACCCTTAGGAGGGAAGTAGATCTCAGCCTTAAGCCCCATGCGAGAAACGATCTTCTTCACATCACTAAAGAGTAGCTTTGAATGGCCAGACACGTAGACAAATAACTGTTTCTTTTTGGTAAGCATGACAGTTGCGGTCGTCAGACGCCCAACCTCAGCCTGACGCAGAATCACTTTCGAGATATCAATATCAAGGCCGAACTTATCGCGTGCAATCCGTTCCAGTGCCAAGTCGTCATAAATCTCTTCATTCATATCTATTCGTATTATAACACCCTGTCTGTAAAGAGTAAGGGGCAGGTGTCAATATCACCATAGTAGAAATATTCTCTTGAGCAACGTAGATAGAGGTTACAGAGGGCGCCATCTAGGCTACAATAGACTCAATGGATTTCACGACTCGCTACGCCAAATTGAATGACGCTCAAAAGAAGGCCGTTGATACAATCGATGGCCCGGTTATGGTAATAGCTGGGCCAGGAACAGGCAAGACCGAGCTTCTTAGTATGCGAGTTGCCAATATCCTCAAGCAGACCGATACATTACCCGAGAATATTCTTTGTCTTACATTTACCGAAAGTGGCGCCAATGCCATGCGTGAACGCCTGTCGCAAATCATCGGCAAGGATGCGTTTAAGGTAGCGATTCACACCTTTCACAGCTTCGGCGCAGAAGTTATCAATCAAAATGGCGACTTTTTTTATCACGGTGCGCACTTTCGGGCCGCCGACGAGCTCAGTAGTTACGAACTACTCCGCGGCATCTTCGATGAGCTCGACTATAGCAATCCACTGTCAGGCAAAATGAACAGTGAGTACACCCACCTTGGCGACACTCTCACGACAATATCCGAACTCAAAAAGAGTGGTCTCACGAGCGACGAACTCCTGGCTGTACTTGATGTTAATGATCACGTCATCGACACCTGCGAGCCGCTGCTTGCATCCGCGTTTGCAAGCCGGATCAACAAGGCGACAATCGACCTCCTCGAGCCAATCGTAGGACGGATACGACAGACGGAGGGTGCAACTGGGCTTGTCGGGGTTGTATCTTTGGCAGACATACTCGGTGACAGCCTCGAGCACACCATCGAAGAGGCTCGCGAATCCAACTCAACAAAACCGCTCACCGCCTGGCGCAACGCCTGGATGAAAAAGAACGACGCGGGCGATTTTATCCTCAAAAGTCACGAGCGACAAGCCAAACTCCGCGCCGTCAGCTTTGTCTACTACCAATATCTATCTCGCATGCAAGAAGCTGAGCTATACGACTTTGACGACATGATTCTACGCGTAGTGCACGCCATGGAAGTATTTCCAGAGCTACGCTTTAATCTCCAGGAAAAACACCAATACATCATGGTGGATGAGTTTCAAGACACCAACATGGCACAGATGCGTATTTTGCACAACCTCACAAGTAGCGACATCAACGCCGACCGTCCTAACATCATGGTTGTAGGAGATGACGACCAAGCAATCTACAGCTTCCAGGGCGCTGAAGTCAGCAACATCTTAAGCTTCCCAAGTATCTACCCGGCAACAGCCCGCATTACACTTCGGGATAACTACAGGTCAGCAGCGCCAATTCTTGAGGCTGCTCGCAGTGTGATCGTCCAAGGTAACGAGCGCCTCGAAACAGTGCTCGACGACATCGATAAAAGCCTGACCGCACATCGCAGTGCCGACAACGCTGAAGTATCGCTTGTCGAAGTGGGAACTATCAATGAAGAGCGACAACTCCTCGTCACCGCCATTTCTAAACGTATCGCAGCCGGCCAAGTACCAGCCTCAATTGCCGTGCTTGCACGTCGCCACCACGAAATAATCAGCTTGTTGCCGTACTTTGCCGATGCGGGCATCAAAGTAAACTACGAGCGGCGCGACAATGTCCTTGATATTGAACCGATCATCGAGCTCGAAGCAGTCGCAAAGCTCGTTGTCGCATTGTTCGAGAGCCGACACGATGAAGTAAATGCGCTTTTGCCCGAGATTCTTTCGCATACCGCCTGGGGAATCAGCGCGCAATCAATCTGGAAGCTGAGCCTACAAGCTTACCAGCAGCGCAAGTCATGGATGGAAATCATGGCCGTTACTCCAGAGTTCGTGCCGCTTCATGAATGGCTGATTGATACAGCCAAAAAAGTACCCCATACGCCGCTTGAAGCAATGCTTGATATTCTTCTTGGCAAGGTTGAACTGGCGCCGGAAGGTGAAGAGCAAACGTTTGTTTCGCCGTTTTATCAGTACTTCTTTTCGGCCGACAAAATCACATCTCAACCAGATGAATATCTCGTCTACCTTGAAGCGCTACGCACAATTCGCAGTAAGCTCCGTGATTACCAAATCGATGAAACACCGACTGTCCGCACTCTGCTCTCATTTATCAACTTACATCGCCGGCTCGGCAGTTCGATTGCTAGTATCCGCCCATACGTCGACACGCAAACCGATGCCGTCAACCTAATGACCGCTCATAAATCAAAGGGCCTTGAGTTCGACACTGTTCATATCATTGGCGCTATCGACACGGCATGGGGAGAGCGTGTGCGCAGTCGCAGCCGGCTCATCGGATATCCAGAAAATTTGCCGCTATCACCGGCCGGTGACACTCTCGACGAACGATTACGCCTCTTCTTCGTAGCTATGACCCGAGCTCGAAAGCAGCTAATTATTAGCTACTCGCTGTCAGACACAAACGGCAAGGCGACACTCGGCGCTAGCTTTCTCCTTACGACCAACATGAACCCAGAGCAGCCGACACTTGAGCATTCAGCTGAAGAACGTATCAATGCGGCCGAGCGTAACTGGTACGAGCCGCTTATTTCACTATCCCAAGGGACGATGCAGCAACTCCTCGCACCAACGCTTGAAAGTTACAAGCTAAGCGTCACTCACCTCAATAACTTCCTTGATGTGTCGCGTGGCGGCCCACAGACCTTCCTCCTCAACAACCTTCTGCGCTTCCCGCAGGCTATGAGCCCCAGTGCAGCCTACGGATCGGCAATTCACCGTACATTACAACGGGCACACGCCCATGTCGCCGCCCAGAAGAATCATCGCCCAATCGAAGACATATTGCACGACTTTGAGGAGAATCTCAAAGAGCAGCACATGTCCGAGGCTGATTTTGCTGATTATTTGCAGCGGGGCAGTGACACTCTCCAGGTGTTTTTAGGTGCAAAATACGAAGCGTTTTCTGACACACAAAAAGTAGAGCTCAACTTTGCTGGCCAGCAAGTCCGCATCGGCGACGCCCGGCTTACCGGCTCACTCGACCTTGTCGATATCGACACCGCTAGCAAATCGATTATCGTGACCGACTACAAGACAGGTAAAGCGACGTCCAGCTGGCAGGGAAAGACCGACTACGAGAAGATCAAGCTTCACAAGTACCGTCAGCAGCTCATGTTTTACAAGTTACTTGTCGAAAGCTCACGGGATTACCAAGCGTATACAGTCGATCATGGTGTACTGCAATTTGTCGAACCAACCAAAAACGGGGATGTACTTGCACTCGATGCAACGTTTACGCCAGATGAGATCATGCGCTTTTCTAAACTTATTGAAGCCGTCTGGAAACACATCTGTACGCTCGATCTCCCTGATGTTTCCGCCTACGAACAAAGCTATAAAGGCATGCTTGATTTTGAACGCGATCTTTTAGAGAACTATTGACAAATTATCATAAAAGATATATTATAATGAGCGTGTTTGTACACGAATGTTTGAGTTCGTGCCACAAGCACGAACTTTGACAGGAATAGTGTATATCAACCCCAAGGACGGCCGTCCTATGCGTCACACCCGCGACCCCCAAGCGGCTATATACGTGTAGGACGGTCTTTGACCGGCGGGGCCTTGCTGGCTCGAGACTCGTGTTATACCCCCATTTGACACCTGGCTCGCCCCTCAAATATGCAAGGCTCCGCCCCTATTTTTTAAGCCTTGGGAGTGGGCGTCGATGACGTAGCAAGCTTCTCAGTGCCTAGCACTAAGAAACCTGCAGGTCCGAACCCTGCCACACCCGACCAAACTTGGCGAGGCGTTTCTTTCCAATCTAGCTACTATGGCTATATTTGATGCAAGAAGCGTCTCGCCCAGCAATTTACCCGCAACACCCCATCTAGCAAAAGAAATGAGTAGTGGTTAGGTTGTCACGTAACAAGCAGGACTTTCTCGATGCCGCCAATAAGAAGCCGGCCAATCGGAGTCCGGAAGAGCAGGGTCTCGTCGACGATGCCAAGAGAGTTGGCATGACAGACGTCAAAAACGCCGATGAAGCGGCCAAAAAGTCGCAGAGAATCTACGGCACCAAGAAGTAGACCTCGAAATGACGGACGTAGGACTATGGCACCCAGCCATAGACACCTCGAAAAAACAGAATGCACTATTCCTGTCCGTCTACTATTCCTCACAATCAACAGATTGTGGTGAGCAGTAGGCGTTTTATTTTTGCTGAAAATATGTCAAAATAGATACAGATTACCACAACACACGGGAGAGAACTCATGGAATTAGCAAAGCATATTCGACAAATCGAACAAAGCGACCAGATCGAATACAATAGCACTCCTCATATCTATGAGGCACCTCCTACAATTGACCACGCAGAACAGCTCAAAGCGCCCCTTGGCGTGCGTGAACGCATGCACAGCAAGCTTGGACAGCGGATGGTACAAGATGCGATCGAGCATCGCGCCACAAGTCTCAATAGTGACAACTCCCAATCTCAAGAGACAATCTTCCCAGACTTTAATACTCTAGATCAGGCACCGCAAACTGACTAATTACTATGAGTGACATTTGGCACGAACTACCACGACCATTCTTTATTCTGGCTCCGATGGAGGCAGTGACTGACGTTGTTTTTCGTCATGTGGTAGCGAGCGCCGCTAAGCCCGACATATTTTTCACCGAGTTCACTAATGCCAGTAGCTACTGTAGCCCACAGGGAGAACATAGTACACGCGGACGATTGGCGTTTACCGAAGATGAACACCCGATGGTCGCCCAAATTTGGGGCAATAAGCCAGAGCAATTCTCGCACATGGCCAAAGGGCTCGCCGAAATAGGATACAAGGGGATTGATATCAACATGGGCTGCCCAGATAAATCCGTCGTCAAAGGTGGCTCAGGTAGTGCGCTCATCAAGCAGCCAGAGCTAGCTTCCGAGCTGATTGCAGCCGCAAAAGAAGGCGGCCTGCCAGTCAGTGTTAAAACACGTCTTGGCTACAGCAGCACCGACGAATGGAAAGACTGGCTCACGCACCTACTAAAACAGGATGTCGTCAACCTGACCATCCACCTGCGCACACGTAAAGAAATGAGCAAGGTAGATGCTCACTTTGAAATGATTCCAGAGATCAAAAAGCTACGAGACGAGATAGCGCCTCATACGCTCCTTACAATCAACGGAGATATCCGTGATCGCCAACACGGCGAAGAGCTGGTTGAAAAATACGGCATCGACGGCGTCATGATCGGCCGCGGTATTTTTACAAACCCGTACGCATTTGAAACGACACCACAAACCCACAGCAGGGAAGAACTCCTCGACCTACTTAACCTCCAGCTCGATCTCCACGATAAGTATTCAGCCGAGCTTGGCGAGCGTAAGTTCGAACCGCTCAAACGCTTCTTCAAAATCTATGTCCGCGAATTCGACGGCGCCAGTGAGCTGCGTGATACATTAATGCATACAAAAAGCACCCAGGAGGTGCGTGAAGTTCTAGCTAGTTTAAATTAACTTAACAAGCAAACCGACAGCAGTGGAGCGACCAATTTTTGGCCGCTCCACTGCTTTTCTTAGCCTTCGCCAACAGGAAGGTATTCGTGAACATACTCCTTGTGACAAAGCTGGGCGATGACATGCATCAAGTGCTCGGTGACAACGGGCGATAGCAATCTCTCGAGTGCATTCGTCGATCCCGTCAGGTGCACAGCGGCGTCGGCAACCTTGTGAAATGCTATTGGATTGATAGGCCTGCCGATAATTATCGTCGCAGTGCCTGGCCGAAACCCCTTACCTGGAGGATTGAGTTTATCGAAGCCAATCAACCCGACCGGCACGATAACCGCGCCACCACGAATTGCCGTTCGCACCACACCCGAACGTGCCTTATGAAGCTTACCATCCTTTGAACGCGTGCCCTCGGGATACATTGCCAAGATTCCACCTTGCCTCAATATCTCCGCCCCGATGTCAATCGTGGCATTGGCACTACGTGGATCGAGACGCTCCAGTGGTATCTGACCAGTGTGAGTAAAGAACCACTTATGGAGAAGGCTTTTGCGCCAGTACTCCGCCTTAGCAAAGAACCGAATGACGCATTCACGTAGGTAGACTTGGATCAATGCCGACTCCAACTCGGTCGTATGACTACCAATCGCAAGTACAAATGGACCCTTTGCCGGCAAGTTCTCACGTCCTACCACGTGAACCCTGAACATCAGTCGCAAGGGCACCCCCAAGAGGACATAGCGAAACAGCCAGTTCCAGTCCAACTTCATGTCAATCACCTCTGTCTTTTTGCTTGTTAAGTTGTTCCTACTGATTTTTCAGCGTGGACCTATCTTAAGTATAGTTGACCGAGTAGCGAAGACAAAGCACCACCGGGATAGGGGACACCTGCTTAACTCAAAACAACTACCCGTGTTAATGAACCGCAATATCAATGCCGGTCGCCGTGTGGTCTCGAGGAAGAAGGCGAGAGATTGCCACAGTTCGCGCAACAGACGCAATGACGAATCCCTCAATGTTATCGTGCGGGATAATTGTATTAATCTTCTCTGCAACTAAAGGCACTGCCCAAAGATCATAGTTATATTCCGACTTACCTTGAGCATAGGTAGTGGCTGCATCGTACCAAGTATCTTTTTGCATATTGATACGTAGCTGAGTGGCTGCATGTTCCGCATTCAAAAGGCGGGATCGAGGAATTCTCGGAAGATCGTCATCAGAATCCATGGCGGCAGCTTCAATAGCAACACCTCGAAACAGCCGCTCATCCGTACTAAGTTGCTCATGGAAACCCTGCAACTTCTCAAAGGTCGACTCCTTCACACTGCCATCGAGAAGTCTATTCGTCTCATTCAAGATAAATTCACCATTAGTAGCAAACTGATCGGCAATTGCAAGTACACCGCCCTCTGCGGCGCATGCTTCATGGATACACCCGAGCAGTGCATAGCGCGACAGGCCCTTTGTCACAACCTTCGCACCTACACCGACCGGCATATAGACATCAAGTTTACCATCTCGACCAATCGCACGCGCCGCGTACGTATCAAGCGTATAGCCGTATGACCCAGCAGCATTCTTAATGTCTTGTGTAGCACCTTCATGACCACGATCATCAATACAGTGAATGCCGACAGGCTTTGACCAGTCAATAACGTTTGGTGTTTGCTCGATTGTTTTCATGACAAATAAACCCGTTTATGTAGTTGTTGCGATAGTAGGTATATCGAGTGAGATTTACTCTGGTCCAGTATAAAGATAGGGCCAGTACAAATTACATCCGAGATAGATACATATCATCTGCGCCGAAGCACTTTGATAGTGTAGCGCCAAATAATCATTGTTGCAATAACGATTTGCATCATTTTCACATCTGTTGTATAATAACATAAATACTATGAAAAAGCAAGAGCCTCAGCTATCCATGCCAGAACTCTATCCTATTCCAAGTAGTGAAATGGATGCCGACTTCAGCATGCTTAGTGGCTTTGACGACAATGATCTCACGTTTCTCAAGCAAGATTATCTCCAGAACCTTGCCGAGACAGATCCGACTCATTTCCTGATGGCACTTGAAGCGCGCAAGGAGCTTGATGCAGTACCAGCTCTTAGGCGAACGTACCGTGCCGGCATCATTGCTGGCTCAATCATCCTGCGACAACGTCTCCAGACAATCGAACATGCCCCTCATGAAGTATTCGTAGGTGAGCACCAAAAGTCGATCGATTGGCAAGGAATGAAGCTGTCTCGCTTTACGCTGCGACAATATTTCGCAAGCGATGTTGACATCAAACAGCACCTTTATAGAACCGTTGAATTTCCATGGCTCACGCATGATTCACAGTACGTGCCACATAATGACACCGACGCTCCTACCAACGATTGGATGGCTATCGGCATGGGCGACATGCTACGCGTTGGCGATGTCGCCGAGGCTCGCTTTACGGGCCAACAAATACGCCGCCCACTCATCTCTCCACTAAAGTACGAACCATTGCTCGACTATGAGGATTTGTAAGCTATTTCGTGGTGGCCTGTCTTGTGCGGCCCAAAGAATACTTTCGTGTATAAGCGTATGGTGCTCACGCCCACAAGCAGATACGAGAGGCAAAAGAGTACGACCATAAACGCATGATTAATAGGGATCAAGCTCACCATAATATCCTGCGCCAAAAAAGAGGGGCTAATAGGAAACGCCATAAACAGAAGTGATACGATAAAGAAGAAATTGCCGAGCTTTGTAAATGCATATATAGAACCATGGTAATCACGCAGCCCATTCGGTTCGCCCTTTGTTTGTAAATACCACAGGCATACATGACCCACTATGAATGCGAGCACTATTCCCGCACCGTACATGGCAAGATACCCCCAACTTCCAGCGGATGCCAGCACCAAGAAAAGTGCTCCAAAAAGATGCCCTAGCATTATGAGATTCCAGCACGTTCTGGCAGAATTTTTTGTTGTGTATGCCCGGATATAAAAGACGAGACTGATGATGGCTGCGATCGTCGCAATGACAAGCGACAGATGAGTGGATACAACCGCTAGTGCGACAAGACTCAAAAAGACAACTGCCGAAACCACCTGCGCCCGAAGACCATCGAGAAAAGCAAACAACCGGCCAATATTTTTCAGCGGTTGCCATACATACCCGCTCACTGCCGAATTCATACCCCATTCTTTTATACCCAGAGTATAAAATGTAGCGCGCAGCCGTCCCACAAAAGTATTCTTGATCTTTTGGAGGGGCGGTACGAAAGTGAAAAATTGATCATGAATAAGATAGCTGACAATCGATGGGGAAATAAGCAACTGGTACGCCCTTAAGGCGGCGTTACTGACAAAGTGGAGCAGTACGAGCCACTCAAGACCGAGCGCAAGTTCAATAAACATAATGCCGATTTGAGTAACGGACGCATACGCAATTTGTGTTTTGGCAGACGACTGGACCCTGGCAATCGATGAGGCGACGATCGCCGTAACGAGACCGACGATTGCAATAGTTATTCGAAGTCCAACACTGCTTTCCCAGAGTGGAAATGTCCTTAGTAGCAAGAAAAGTCCCATATGCACAGAAAGCGCACCGTAAAAGATCGCGCTTGATGTTGTAGGCCCTTCCATAGCACGCGGCAACCAGTACGAGAACGGGAACTGCGCAGATTTAATCATAGCCACCATCAACAATAGCAGGCCGAGGACAAGGATACTTCCATGCTGCGGAGCGAGACCCGAGAGTTCAGAAAAATGCACACTACCCGCGAACATGTGGTGTGCATACCAGATAGCCGCAAGCAGGAAAGCATCACCGATTCGATACACTGAAAAAACCTTTAGAGCGTTTCGTGCCGGTAGAAACCGATCCCTATAAAACGCAATCAGTAGCACAGAGCTGATTCCGATTAGCTCCCAGCCCAAAAAGAGCACCTCGAAGTTACCGGCCAGAATGATGAGCAATAGTCCAATAAAGAACAAAAGGACTGTGTTATAAAACCTTTTGAAGCCCTGTTCACGGTGCAAATAAGATTTGCTGAAGATAAAAATGAGGATTGTCATAACGATAGACATCCCGAGGAATACCGCCGTGAGGCTATCGAAATGAAAATCGAGATTAAACGTATAGCTCGAGCTGGCATACAAAGATCCGATACTCACCGACACCGAAGAAGCACCCGATACAAGCCACTGGTAGCCGAAGAAAAGGAACGTAGCAAGTTCCAAAAGTATCGCCGTGGTAGCAATAGAAAAAATCATGCGCTCCCATTTTCTAGACATAAGAATACAGCCGGCGAAGCCAAGAATCGGAAGGAGTAATAAGGTGGTGAGAAGTTGTGGTAGCATATCGAAATCCTATTTTATTATGTGCACGGGTAAGTTTTCCTGCGTGGCATCCAGAACATGATTTGTTTTCATCTTCATGGTTGTTTCAAACGTGCGGGAGAGATCGTGCATGACCGGTAGTTTTTTGGTAAGTGGCGCGTACGGTACAAATTTGCCCTCTTCAAGAACATAGAGCTTTTTCTCGCTTGGATGAAGAGCGACGAGGTGAATCCATTCGTTAGAAAACCATTCATGTAGTTCTGGTTTTGATTCAATGACCTTATTGACTACCTCAGGGTAGTGCTCAACCACCATAAGCAGTCGCACTGGATCGTGCACCTCAACCATTTGCAGAGGAAGGCCAGAGCGAAGGTCGCCGTCACTGCTATTGGCAACGCCTACAAGCCCCATGACGTTATGTGGCAACTTTGTGCCCGCACCAAGTTTATAGTTGTCCATCCGCGAGAAGAAATATTCCAAGTTTATACCACCACACACAGTCCCGAGCGGAGAGAGCACATCAAGCAGTAGTTTGCCTTCTGGGTCGGTCGTATAGTCATAGGAATTCAGGAAAGCTCTTCGATCAAGAAACAGACGTTTCGTGAGACTTCTTCGCCCTACAACACATAGTGCATTCGTACCGTGCCCAAGCTCCGGTCGCGGTTCAAAGTAGGAGACGGATCGCTTTTTTATATCCTTCCTAATCTTCTTGATGTGCTGTTTAGTGCTGATAGACATAAATCGGCGCGAGCGTTCCTTGGCATCAAGATCAAGCGCCTCTTCAAATAGACGAGAGTTTCTCTCGTGCAGCTCTTTATTTTCGCCCGCCAGCACATGTTCGTCGTAGAACTTGATTTCATCAGACGCCGTATCGTGCAACGCACCCACAAACTGCGTCGATTCAGGAATAGGCAACCCGCGCACCTTAAGCAATTCTCGTACCGGCTGATAATTTGCCATGTACGCAAAAACACGGGCATTCACCAAACCCGGTCGTCCGCTACAAGCACCGCAGTCGTGCGCACCGTGATGGGGGTTGTTGGCGCTACTTGACCCATGGCCTATAACATACACCACTGGCGAAAAATTCTCGACAAGCCCAATACATCGAAGTACTTTTTCAACGCGGTCCGTCATCTCTTCCGTGGTAAAGCCCACTTGCAAATTTTTTTCTTTATCTTTCTCGCCGGTATGTACAATGGTCAGATCGGCATTCGGGTCCATATGGGCGAATGCGTCAGCAATAGCTGGGCTCATGGTTGGGTTCACGAGATTAGCAATGAGCTTGCCCAGTGCCGGAATTCCCAGCAAGTATGAGAAGAAGAATCCCCTCACTAGCCTGTGAGAGTGCTTCGTGTACATGATTTCTTTTCCATGTGCGTGTGGGTCGTGCGTCGGCACTTCTTTAATAAGATACTTAGGGGTCACTGGCGCAGGACAAAGCTTGTCGTAGAACTTAGCACCAGCCGGGTGGAAATAAAATTCTACACCAAAAAATCCAGGCGCTCCGAAGGTTTCAGTCTTGCTGTCCAAACTTTCGACGTAGGTTCTGAGAGAGTACTCCCGGTCATCAATACAAAAAATAGACTGGAAGCTCTTTGGTTCTGTCTCTTCTTTAGCCGACTCAGAGGGCAGCGTGAGCAGCACTCCGGAAAGCACGGTGTCGTAATAGCTCCACTCAAAAGCATCTTGCCATATCTTAATGACTTCCTCTAGCTCGGTAGATGGTTCATCGGCAAACATATCGAGCGGTGATTGCGTAATGCTAGAGGCGAGCGGCTTCCAATTTTCGCCTAGGCGTTCCGTTAGTGCATCTAACTCCAGCAACAGTTCGAAGATTATCATGTCTTTTAGAGAAATACTCTTTGCATACAAAAGCGATTCCGGATTGTCCTCGAGCGTCGATACGATGCCAGACCACCCCCGATGTGCAAACTGCTGATCATACACATATTGTTCGTAATACGCTTTGTCGCCCACCAATAGCTCAAGTAGATTTTCTATTGTGGTCGACTTGTCATACAGCAGGTCACGCGCTTTTTTCGTTTTGAAAAAGCTTACCATACTGTGATCTTCTAAATCTCTTAGTGCATTTAAAAGACCTTTATCCTCAAAGGGAAAGGGCGAAATTGCTATACCTTGGTCGATATAGCTACAAACGATACGAAAGAGGAGCGGTTGTACTGCGTTATCTATATTAATGGAATACAGCTGCCTCCACTCATCCCGCAACCTACCAATACGTGGCTCGCGCGTCCAATCGTACTCTTTGTAAAGAGCTCGCGTATGCCACTCGTCAAAGTCTTCGTCGCCTTTTCGGTGCCGTATTACCCTGGCGAGTGTTTGTGGCGTTATCCGCTTGATGCCATAGAGATCTCGATACTCGGTAAGCGTCAGTGTCGTTTGATAGCCAAAAATTGCCGATGCCTTGTAAATCGCATCGTAAAATTTCATATCCTGGAACGCGTGCAATGTGTTGTGATGCACAAAATCCTTAAGCGGACCCTGCGTAGGCAGGTGGTGTTTTAGCACATGCAATAGATGTGACTCGTCAAAATGACGGCTATTTTTTTCAGACATAATTGAACTATTATCCAGTTAACGCAATATTTTTGTTGGATGTAACTCGTAGCAAAATCAACACAATCCCTGCGCAACAATCATGAGATACATCTTTATTCCAAACCTATTTTACTCCTGTTGGAGATTTTGTAAACAATCTATGCCAAAAATCTATCGTCGCTGGTGACGTCGACGAAGGCCAGCGACCTTAAGCCGAACAGCATGACGGTCAACCAATTGGTGAGCTTTTTCAAGCTCAACTTGGTTTTGAGCTGAATCGCGCATCGCAATTGCTCGCTCAAGCGCCGCTTGGCTTTCGGCTTCAACGATATCATCACCATGATCGGCTTCATCAACAAGGACGCGAATTTTCTTTTGTGAAATTTCAACGACACCGCCAGAAATAGCGAAGTATTCAAGGCGATCATCTTTGTCGTCCTTTTTATGACGAACTGAAATAGCACCAGGCACCGCAAGCGTCACCAGTGGTTCGTGACCAGGGAAGACCGCGATGTCACCAGCCGCAGTCGGCATCATGACTTCATAGACTTCCTGATCGACCTTCACTCCTGCGAGTGTGATGAGCTGAAGATTCATGGACTAGTCCTTCTTCTCGCTTAGTGGGCCGGCGGCCATGTAGAACCAGCTCTCAGGCTTGTCATCGTACTTGCCAGCCAAAATGTCAGCAGCATCACGAATCGTGTCCTCAAGCTTGATGTACGCACCGGGCGCACCGGTAAACTTCTCGGCGACGAAGAATGGTTGTGCGAGGAAGCGCTGGATGCGGCGAGCGCGGCCAACAATCTGCTTCTGATCGTCAGATAGCTCTTCCATACCAAGGATCGCGATGATGTCTTGAAGCTCTTTGTACTGCTGAAGCACACGCTGAACTTCACGAGCTACGCGGTAGTGCTCTTCACCGACAATTTCTGGGTCGAGGCTGCTCGATGAACTATCAAGCACGTCAACGGCAGGGTAGATACCAATTTCTGTCAGTGCACGGTTCATAACGATCGTCGCATCAAGGTGAGCGAAAGTCGTTGCAGGCGCTGGGTCGGTAAGGTCGTCCGCAGGCACATACACAGCCTGAACAGAGGTAATTGAACCCTTCTTCGTACTGGTAATACGCTCTTGGAGCGCACCCATCTCCTGCTGGAGGTTTGGCTGGTAACCAACCGCACTTGGCAAACGCCCAAGGAGAGCAGATACTTCCGCACCAGCTTGTGTATAGCGGTAGATGTTATCGATGAAGAGAAGTACATCTTTACCTTCGTCGCGGAAAGCCTCAGCCATCGCGAGTCCTGAAAGGGCAACACGAAGACGAGCTCCAGGCGGCTCATTCATCTGGCCGAAGACAAGGGAAGTCTTGTCGAGCACGCCCGCTTCTTCCATTTCGTAGTAAAGGTCGTTACCTTCACGGGTACGTTCACCAACACCAGCAAATACCGAGTTACCAGAGTGGAACTTGGCGATGTTGTTGATCAGCTCGGTAATAAGAACCGTCTTACCAACACCGGCACCAGCGAAGAGGCCAGCCTTACCACCCTTGGCAAGTGGCGCAATAAGGTCGACAACCTTGATACCGGTTTCAAGGATTTCAGCCTTGTTCGACTGCTCAGAAAGGGCAGGTGGCTGACGGTGAATTGAAGCTTTTTTACCCTTTGGCGCAGGCTTATCGTCAATTGGCTCACCAACCACGTTAAACATACGACCTTGCGTATCGGCACCAACTGGAACCTGAATTGGCGCGCCAGTTGCTGTTACTTCGGCACCGCGCTTCAAGCCATCGGTGCTTGAAAGGGCAATAGCACGAACAGTGTGCTCGTCGAGATGCTGAGCAACCTCAAGGGTCACTGTACGATCGCCGTGTTTAATCTTAAGTGCGTCGTAAATCGCCGGTAGTACTCCGTCGAACTCAACGTCAATCACCACGCCGACGACCTGGATGATTTTTCCTGTATTCTTACTCATTGTTTTCTCCTTCATAACTAATCCTTCAATGCCTCTACGCCACCTGATATTTCCGCAAGCTCCTGGGTAATCGCACCTTGGCGAGCTTTGTTCATTGCGAGCGTCAGATCATCAGCAAGATCACTTGCATTGTCGGTTGCGTTTTTCATAGCAACCATACGCATACTGTATTCACTCGCACGAGCGTCGAGTAACGCCTGGAAGATCTGCGCACCGATAAGCCGGTACACAACACCATCAAGTACCGTTTCAAGATCTGGCTCGTAGGCAGCTTCACGCACCTCGTCACTCACATCGGTTGGCGTAAAGCCAGCCGGTAGAATGCGTTGCGTACGTGCCGTTTGCGTCAAACTACTGATAAATTCAGTATAGACTACATCGACAGCATCAACTTCGCCAGAGACAAACAGATCACGTGCCGTATCCAAAATAGCATACAGTTCGTGTCCAGCCGGGTGATCCGGCAGATCTTCATACACACCCTGGACAGTAACGTCTTTCAGTCGTGACACAAATTGCGTCGCCTTGCGACCAACTGCGATCGTGGTCGTTGCAGTGCCGGCTTGAGCATCTGCGCTGATTTCTCGGACGTACTGCTTGATAACATTGCTATTATACGCACCCGCAAGACCCTTATCAGACGCAATCACGATCAGCAGGCGAGATTTGACTGCGCGGCCAGCAAATAGTGGATGCTGCTTCGTCACGCCTTGGCTTGCCAAGTATGTTAGCAGTTCGCTCGCTGCAAGTGCGTACGGCGCAGAGGCTTTTGTGGACTCCTGCGCACGACGCATCTTACTCGCTGCAACCATCTGCATCGCCTTCGTAATCTGCTTGGTATTTTTTACCGAGCGGATACGCGACTTCAATGCTTGGGTTGAGGCCATAAACTATTAACCCTCAAATCCCTTAGCAACAGATAGTGCAACTTTTTCAATCAATGCGTCCTGGTCTTCGGTTGGCTTGCCACCCTTGTTCAGTTCACGCATATCGTCCTTATGATCAGCCCATAGGCGGGTCATCAATGCTGTTTGCGCATCTTTGATTTTGCTCACAGTTACGGTGTCAAACATACCACGAGTTACAGCAGCGATACTCACGTACTGCTCCCAGATACTCATAGGCTGGTACTGAGGCTGCTTCAAAAGCTCGGTTAAGCGCTGCCCGCGGTCAATTTGAGACTTAGTTGCTTCATCAAGATCGCTACCAAATTGAGCAAAGCTTGCAAGTTCGCGGAATTGGCTAAGACCAAGCTTCAGGTTACTACCGACAGACTTAACAGCCTTGGTTTGCGCTGCGCCACCAACACGAGAGACCGATAGACCAGCAGAGATCGCTGGGCGAACACCTTGGTAGAACAAGTCAGTTTCGAGGAAGATCTGACCATCGGTGATCGAAATAACATTGGTTGGAATATATGCAGAGATATCACCAGCCTGCGTTTCAATAATAGGAAGGGCAGTTAGTGAACCTGCACCAAGCTCGTCAGATAGCTTGGCTGAACGCTCAAGGAGGCGTGAGTGAAGGTAGAAGACATCACCTGGGTATGCTTCGCGTCCTGGTGGACGGCGAAGAAGCAGTGACATCTGGCGATACGCAACCGCATGCTTCGTAAGATCATCGTAGATCATAAGCGCGTGTTGTGAGTTATCGCGGAAATATTCACCCATTGCTGTTCCTGCATATGGCGCGAGGTAGAGGAGTGAAGCTGGATCAGATGGCCCAGTTGCGACAATGATAGTTTGATCCATCACGCCTTCTTCTTTAAGGCGATCAACAAGTCGAGCTACCTTTGAAAGCTTTTGGCCAACAGCCACGTACACGTTTACAACGCCACTCTTTTGCTTTGCCTGGTTGATCATCGTATCGATTGCGATAGATGTCTTACCAGTTTGGCGGTCACCAATGATAAGCTCACGCTGACCACGGCCGATAGGGAACATAGCGTCGATTGACACAATTCCTGTCATAAGTGGTTCGTGAACAGATTTACGACCCATGACGCCGATTGCTTCGCGTTCTACAAGGCCGGTTTGTTTCGTTTTGATTGGCGCACCACCATCAAGCGGGCGACCAAGTGGGTCGACAACGCGGCCAAGCAGCTCTGGACCAACTGGTACGCTAAGCACCTCACCCTTAAGGGTTACTTTTGCACCAGCACGAACCTCAGCGTCAGTACCAAGTAGCACTGCACCAATTTCGTCTTCCATAAGGTTGAGGGCAAATGCCTCGACCGTGCCGTTATCTGTTTCAATTTGTAACACTTCGCTATAGCCAGCTTCACGGAGTCCGTGAATCCAAGCTACGCCGTCACCAACTCGGACGACAATACCAACTTTTTCAAGTCCTTCGGTCGTCTCTAACTTGGCGATGGCGTCGCGGAGGTTTTTCGAAAGTTCTGTTACCGATACTTCGCTCATGTTATTCCTTATCAATTGTTATACTTTACTTGCTTTTAATGTTGTCAGCTTACGACGGATCGTTGCATCAAGCTCTTCGCCGGCAAGACCGATCTTGGCACCGCCAAGTACGTCCGGCTCAACGCGAGCTCGCAGCTGAACAGTTGCACCGGGGTGCTTCGAAGCAATGAATGCTTCAATATGCGCCTGCGTTTCAGTCGTAAGTTCACGAGCCGTCACGACATCCGCAATCGCAATACCGCGCGTGAGTAATGCAGCCTCGATGTCACGCACAATAAGCTCAAGCTCACTTGTGCGTTTTTTCTCAATCAAGTAGGCGGCAAGCTCCTGAAGAGCAATCTCTTTATTGCCAGCAAGCAGCTGATCAGCGCTATACTCGGCAAGTTTACGACGACTGAGACGCGTAGCCATATTAGCTAACTTCCTTTATGGCAGATGCAATAACCTTGCTATCAACCTTGTCAGTCATAGAAGCGCCAAGTACCTTTTCGGTCGCAAGGGCAACTAGATCAAGTGTTTCGTTATGAAGCGTCTTTTGTGCCGCAATCACATCTTTCTCAATCTGATCCTTCGCACTCGCCACGATAGCTTCTGCTTTTTGCTTGGCTTTACCTTCGGCTGCTTCAATAGCAGCCACGGCTTCTTCCTTGGCAGTCTGCACGATATCCTTAGCCTGAGTGCGCGCTTCTTTTAGAAGTTTTTCAACTTCTTTTTCTGCACGTGCGGCTTTCTTCTCGGCATCGTGGGCGGCTTTGGTGCCAGCCTCGATCTGCTCTTGTCGCTCATCGATAATCCGAACGAATACTGGGTAGACGAACTTCCCAAGTATCACGACCAAGATCAAGAAGGCAATGATCTGCAATACGAGCAGCGTCCAATCAATACCAAGGGACGTCAAGACGTCAGTCTTGGCTGGCTCGGCTGCGGCAGTAGCAAGCGCTTTAAATGATGTTAGATAGTCCATGTAGGGTATTGTCCTTAGGCTTTAGCGATGAATGCAACGATAATACCGATGATCGCAAGCGCGTCAGCAAAGACGATAGCTGTAATCATCAAAGTACGGATGTCAGCAAGTTTTTCTGGGTTACGACCAAGCGCGTTTAGTGCTGCTGCACCAATCAAACCGATACCAAGTGCTGCACCAAGTGCTGGCAATGCGTATGTAAGGCCGAATGCTAGTTGTTCCATTTTATGTTATCTCCTTTAAATTATTACCTAAATTATAACTGACTTTACTCAGATCATTCCAGTTGAGCAGCCGTTTTGGTGGTATCAACAGGGGAATGATCATGAGATTTTGAGTGTGACTCGTCGTGGCCATGGCTCTGAATAGCCAGTGATGTGAAGATAAGAGTCAGCACGAAGAAGACATATGCTTGAATGAAGCCGATAAAGAGCTCGAAGCCCATAAAGACAGGGAGCGCGACGCTTGCGAAGTAGCTCGTCAGGACACCAATCACCATAAGGAGCACTTCGCCGGCAAAGGCATTGCCAAACAAACGGAAGCTTAGGGCAACCAGGCGGGAAAATTCACCGATAAACTCAAGGATACCCTCGAATGCACCGATAGGATCTTTGATCGGGTTACGAAGGTAGCGACCGATATTGCCGAATGCACCATGTTTTTTAATGGCGTAGACCTGTGAGGCAACGACCGTAATAATTGCAAGGGCGAAGGTGAAGTTAAGGTCAGCAGGAAGGCCACGGAAGAGCGGGATACCGTTCCATTCAATCGCGCCAACACCAGGCAAGACACTTACCCAATAGGTTACTAGCACGATGAAGAACATTGTCATGGCAAGCGGGAAGATCTTACGTGCCGTCTTCTTATCACCAATAATTTCTTCTGCTTGCTTCAAGAAACCTTCGAATGTCCACTGCATCAAACCAACAAAGCGATTGTATTTGCCGCGCTTAAGTTTGCCGGCAGCGTAAAAAAGAAGTGCAATCGCAACAAGTGAGCCAATCACGCCAAGAATCATACTGTTTGTCACAGGAAGCGAACCAATATGGAAAACGGCCTCGGGAGCGAGGCTAATATGAAGATCGAGTGCTGCAAACGTATTGGTCATGTTCTATGTATTCACTTTCTTTAATTGGCGCGCAACGAGCAGCCCGGCGATAGTTGCCCCTAGGATAATACCGGCGATCGTAAGCCAAGGCTTTGTGCCGAGTGCTTTGTCACTATAGACGCCAGCAATCGTAAGACCGATCGTTGGAATAAACATTCGCCAAGTTGTATCGGCAATTGTGCCCAGCAATAAAACAACCGTCGATTTTGTCGGCGGTACTGGCTTATCACCACTGTCGTTTTGTGATGTGCTCATGTACTTATATACTGTAACAGTGAAGATAGGATTTGTAAACGATGCCTCGTAAAAATAGCACACCAAAGCACGTGCCGTTTCGTTTTGCTAGTAATTGCACGACAAAACGTCGTTTTACGTCCGAAAAGCAGGCACTCTCTGCAGCCGATCACCAGATGCTAATGAAACCAGATCTCGAATTAACCGCGTATAAGTGTGAGCTTTGTGGCGGCTGGCATCTCACTAGGCAGGAGCGCTAAAAGATCGTCAGCGGTAGCACGTTGGTATAGCGATTGGCTTTTGGCGTCGAGCTATTTATTGTCGTACCGTCGCCTAGTTGTCCATTAGAATTATTTCCAACCGTATAGACCTTACCGTTTGTCGTTAAGATAACCGTGGTTCCATAACCCGACTGTACTTGCCGTGCACGAACTGCGCTACCGTCAAACACCTGCATAGTAACAGGCGTAGTACGGCCAGTTATCGTACCGTCGCCAAGCTGGCCATAGCCATTGCTACCAACGCCGTAGACCTTACCATCATCTCCAACGGCATATGTATTACTTGAAGGAGAGCCCAAGCCTCCATATGAAGTCGAGTATATGTCAATCGCCTTAACGCCGACCGGCAGAATCATTTTTACCGGCATCGCTTGTGCAACCGCAGTCGTAGCATTGCCGAGCTGCCCCTGATCATTCAAGCCTGCACTCCACACCTCGCCCGTATCAGTGAGGACCGAGGCGAACCATTGGTCGGTTGCGACTTTTGTTGCTTTGCCGGCCGATCCAGGAAGAGAAAAGGGAAGAAGCGTAGTAGTAATTTCCGGTAGTCTCCATTTTTGCGCCGCAGTACCATTACAGGTCCAGAGTCGAACCGTCACGCCGTCGGCACCGGCATTCTCGAGACATCGCGCCGACTGCCAGTTGTAAACAAAGTTATTAACGTCGAGGCCAAACTTCTGTGAACCTGAGCCGTTGCATGTCCAAAGCCGTATTGTCGTACCGTCGCCATTGGCATTGTCGAGGCATTTATTATTGTTGAGGTTCTGAATACTAGAATCTTCATTCCACGCCCATTGCTGCGCAGCCGACCCGTTGCATGTGTAGATTTGGATATTAAGACCATCAAATCCGTTATTGTCGAGACATTTGCCGCTATTGACATTGATAATAGGGATACGATCGTTACCTTGACTTCCATAAAAATTAAATCCGGCACTCTTAACTGCACCGCTATCGTCAACAATATATACCGTATCGCCATCAAATGTGACTTGTGTTGCTTTTGGCTGACCGGCATCGCCATAGGTTCCTATTTTTACTGGAACAGATGAATTTGTTGTCGTGCCGTTGGCAAGCTGACCCCGATCGTTCGCGCCCCACCCATAGACCCGCCCACCCGCCATCCGAATATATACGTTGGAACGATCAAGTGCCATGTTGGTCGTCGGGATCGTGTTTGGATCGTTTACGTTAGGGGCAGGAAGTGCCACGACAGCAGGAGTAGAGATATTTGAGCAACCTGCGATTGAATAGCCGCTTCCTACAATACCCGCACCACACGTTCCCGATCCATAGAGGTAGTTGTCGGTCGTTTGAACAAATGTTGCATGTCCCAAAACGCCAACATACTTAGCCTGCTTTCCTATGGGCAAGTTAAACCGTACTGGCGTTGTACGATTCACAAAAGTCCCATCACCAAGCTGGCCATTACCGTTCTCGCCAGCACCATAGACCTGGCCAGTGTCTGTGATAACAAACATATTTTTACCCACGGACAAGAAGTTAGTGTAAGCACCGACAGGACGTTGACCAGGAGGAAGATTGAATGGGGTCGGGGTTAATGTTGCGTTCGTGGCGCCATTACCAAGCTGCCCATAATAGTTATCTCCTACAGCTTTCAGTACACCATCTGCCGCAACCGTCGCAAAGAATGCTCCACCACCAACAGCCGAATTATAACCAAAGACGACACTCTTGAAGCTTACATCCGCCCCCAAGCGCGCAACGGCGGATCCGTTATATGTTCGCCATACAGTACTACTTGAGGTGCGAATTAGTGACACGGTACTCTTTACGGAAATCATCTGCGAATTCGACTCCTGCTCTGGAGCATCAACTGTGTATGTCGTCTGGATGCCATTACGATTAAGCACGAAGCAATTTGCGCCACTCGTACATGCATCACCTCCGCTACAACCCGTATTTGGACGTAGCGGCTTACCGGTTGCGCCCGCACCCCATGTTGGGCTGTAATTATTCGCCTTTAAGCATGCCTCGGCCATAGCAACACCAGACTCGGCCGCTTCATTAGCAAGCTGATTGTAGTATTGCTCATTAAGGGCGGTTCGAATCGAGCTCACCGCCGTAATAGATGCAAGGAGCATCGTAAGGAGTACGACAGAAACAATGAGTACCGTAGGAAGCGCAAACGCTTCTGTCTTTTTTTGATGCATATGGTTAAATTATAGGGCGTACTGCACAAATAGTGCAACAAAATTATTTAGTGTATAATGTATAGTAATAATGCAATAGGCAAGGGGAACTTCATGAGCGACGCAACAACACCTGATATCACCATTTACAGCACGAGCTGGTGTGCCTTCTGTCACACCGAGATGCAGTGGCTCGACAAGCTCGGTATTCCATACACCGCCAAAGACGTCGAAGCCGACAAGGAAGCCTACGAAGAACTCATGGCAAAAAATGGCGGTAACTATCAGGGAGTTCCTGTGACCGACATCAAAGGCGAGATCATCCTTGGTTTTGATCGTCCGAAGCTCACCGCTGCGATCAAGGCACACAACCTCGAGCCAACAGCCGCATAGTTCATGGACCGCTAATAAAAAATACCGCTATTGCAGCGGTATTTTTTATTAGAGACGATGCCTACGCTTTGCCGACTTGTATAAATTCGCCACCAACAGCATCGCGGAAATAGCCATCGTGACTAACATACAGGATCGCACCCGAGTATTTACCCAGGGCTGTTTCGAGCTCTTCAATACTTGGAAGATCAAGGTGGTTAGTTGGCTCGTCGAGAATAAGTAACTGCGGATCATTAGCCAACATCGAAATCAGTTGGAAGCGAGCCTTTTGACCACCAGACAGTCGCTTAATCGGCGTCTTGCCATCGCCTTCATTGAAGAGATAGTCACTGAGTAGCCCACGAATCTTTGTGGTGGAGATAGACAGCTCACGATCAAGATACATGCGCTCGATTGCATCTTCTAGCGACAAGTCAAAGTACGTTGGCTTTACTTCCTGCTCGTAGACACCAATGCGAATTTGCTTGTCGAGCGTAATCTCACCATTAAACGTCTTAATATCGGCATCAATGCCAGGAATAGCGCCACCGAGCAAGGCCTTGATAAGTGTTGTCTTACCCGCGCCGTTACGACCGCGGATTTCAAGCGCTTCGCCTTCACGCAGGTCGATATTCACACCGTCAAATAGAGGAGCATCTCCATAGCCAAGGCTGAGCGACTTGGCATTCACTAGTACGTGCTTCGAGCGACTTTCGTCGTTCTTCAGGCTCATGCGAATATTCTTCGACTTAAACTTATCGTATTGAGCGGCAACTTTATAATTGAGGTTAGCGGCTGATTCTTTATCGATCCAGAAGGTTGGCTTTTCCTTGGCCTGAAGCTCACCGAGCTCTTTACGGCTGACTTCTTCAAGGCGCTTAAACTTTTGGATCGTGCCTGGGTTGCGTGATTTTTCCTTCAGTCGTTGGTAATCAAGTACCTTCACCTTGAGATTGGCGATACGTTTTTCGATCATCTCAAAGTCATTCATCTGCGTACCGGTACTGACGGCGTTTTGCTTCAAGTACGCGTCGTAGTTGCCCTTGTAGCTGACACTTTCGCCGTCCTTGAGCTCGATAATTCGATCGACTTCATTGAGCACATCGCGGTCGTGAGTAATAACCAGCATGGCCTCGCGGGCTGTTTTCATCCACTCAACATATTGGGCCTTAGCGACGTAGTCCATGTGGTTGGTTGGCTCATCGACAAGCGCCAAGTGTGCATCGGAGTGCATCACTTTTACCACCTCGACGAGTCGTTTTTGACCCCCAGATAGGGTAGTAAATTGACGATGTGCGATGCCCGAAAGCTGGAAGTTATCGAGTTCGCGTTCGATCTGTTCTTCGATCTGGTAAAAGCCCTTGTCGTCAAACCGCATGAGCGCCTGGGTGTATTCATCGATCAGCTTCATGTCGTCGCCCATAGTCTCGGGGTAGGTTTCAATAATATGACTCAGCTCGGCATACTCAGGAAGGCCCGATAGGACGTACTGGAGCACCGTCGTATCATCAAGATCATGGTGCTCCTGCTGGGTAGCTACAACTACCGTGCCGCGTTTAAAAATAATCTCACCAGTAAAGTCTTTGTCGGTGCCAGTTACGATGCCAAATAGGGTCGACTTACCAACACCATTGCGGCCAATAACGCCGATTTTTTCGCCATCATCGATACTAAATTTGATCCCACTCATCAGGACCTTTGGGCCAAAGCTTTTTTCAGTAACGGTAATATCAGCGATCATCTGTACCAGTGTAACAGAACAGGGGTAGAATTGACATACACACACGACGCTATCAGATCGGGTATACTAAATGGTATGTCACAGCATTACTTCGGCTTTAAAGGGTCACGCGTAGCGTATTGGAGCTACCACGATACGTCATTGCCGACGATTGTTATGATCCACGGCTTTCGCGGAACACACCATGGCCTCGAACGAATAGTCAAACAGCTGCCTGAATATAACGTAATCGTGCCGGACCTGCCCGGATTTGGTGCCAGTCAGGCACTCTCAAGTAGCAAACATGATCTTGAGCAGTACGTTGAATTTACGCGCGCATTTATTGAACACGTCGCCCGAGAGACACCGCCGGTACTACTTGGGCACTCCTTTGGCAGCATCGTCGCAGGCCACTACGCGGCAAAATACCCGCGCACTATCACGAAACTTATTCTCGTTAATCCCATCGGTGCGCCCGCACTAAAAGGACCAAAAGCGATCATGACGCAGCTCGCCATTTTCTATTACTGGCTGGGACGAATCCTTCCGGGTCGCGCAAGTCACTCGTGGCTGTCCGCAAAGTCGATTGTTAAAATCATGAGCGTTTCCATGACTAAAACGAAAGACCCAGCCATGCGCGCATATATCCACGATCAACACCTCACGCACTTTAGTACGTTCGCCTCACCGAAGGTAGTGGCAGAAGCGTTTCGAACATCAGTCAGCCATGATATTCGCGAAGTCGCCGATGCTATCACACTCCCGACGCTACTTGTCGCAGGTGAGCGCGATGACATCACGGCGCTCCCAAAGCAACACCAACTGGCGGACGCCATCCAGGATGCTCAACTTGTTGTTATTCCACACGTAGGGCACCTCATCCACTACGAAACCGCCCCAGAAGCGGCCCGGGCTATTAAAACCTTCCTTGGCTAATCAAGAATATTCTGGTAAATTTCTTCAAATTGATCGAGTGTGTGCTCGATGTCGTGCGTCCGTGCAATCGCCAAGCTTTCAGCTACCATCGCTCTACGAGCAGTCTCGTCAGACAGCACCAGTTTGAGCTTTTCAGCAATCTGCACATCATCATCCTGATCGCAAAGATATCCATTGCGGCCATCTTGGCAAAGTTCGCGGAGCGCACCGGCGTCTACCGCAACAATAGGTTGCCCACTCGCCATCGCTTCGAGCGTTGCAATGCTCTGGAGTTCAGCCGGAGACGGCATGCAGTACACCGAGCCGACGCGGTGCAAGGCGGTGATCTCCTCATCGGTCACACGGCCAGTAAAGCTTACGTGTGAAATAATCGACAACTCGCGCGCCAAGTAGTGCAAACGATCAGCATCAGTGCCATCGCCCACGATCAGTAGATGGGCATTGGTTTCTTTATGAATGTGCGCAAAAGCCTTTACGAGTACAGATAGATGCTTTTCGGCATCGAGGCGACCAATGTAGCTAATAATTGGTCGGCCAGTCGGTAGATGGAATTTTTTATAAATCGCAGGGTCAACTTCGCCTGGCTGGAAACGGCTCAAATCAATACCGTTCGAAACGGCAACCATCGGGTTTGGAAATTCAACGTTGAACATATCGATAGCCGACTGAGTTGGCATCGTCACGCAGTCCGACTTTGAGTGAAAACGACGGCCGTAATCACGCAACATATAGTTGATCGGACGAGCAACTGGTGCGAGTAGCTTTAGATTATCCATCAGGTTCTCTGGCATCGCATGGTTCGTACTCACGATTGGAATACCGTATTTGTTGCCGAATTTCATCGCCGCCTGGCCAATCCACATGAGCATTTGGATATGGATAACATCCGGTTCAAAGTCCTCAATGATCTTTTTTACCTCACGCTGAGGAGTAAGTGAGATACGGAAGTTTTGGTAAAACGGAAAGGGCACAGAAACGGTACGAGAGATGATATATTTCCCATCTACCTGCTTTGAGCGCTTACCGGTTTGACTTGGTGCGATAACCAATACTTCATGACCACGTTCGGCCAATCCTTGTGCAAGTGTGCGGCTAAATGTCGCAACACCGTTAATTGTCGGCCAATGTAAGTCCGACGCAATCAGAATTTTCATATAGAAACCATTATACCATGGCTAGATATGCTACAATAACAGATATGAAGTTGCTTTTTGACGCGCGCTATATCCGCACAGACTTTCACGATGGGATTAGCCGCTACAGCGCCGAACTCGCTCACGCAGTAGCCGACAAACACCACAACACAACTTTTATCGTCTGCCACGTCGACCAACTAAAGTTCCTGCCCGCTGGCATGAACTCGATCATGTTTCACGAGCCAACATCGTGGCGTGAACCATTTAGTGCGCTTTATTTAAACCGTTATCAACCTGATGTCGTATTTTCCCCGATGCAAACTATCGGTAGTTTTGGCCGACGATTCAAACTTATCCTGACGCTCCACGATATGATCTACTACCGTCACCGCACGCCGCCAAAAAACCTCCACTGGCTCATACGCGCCGGCTGGTGGCTCTATCATCTTACGTACTGGCCACAGCGCCTCACGCTCAATGCGGCCGACACCGTTGCAACCGTCAGCCAGACGAGCGAGCACGATATCAAGGATGCCAAGCTTACAAAACGCCCTATGGCTATTATTCCTAATGCACCTCAAAAGCTTGCCGAACTGGTTACACCAAAGGGGATCTCTACTGCCCCAACAGAACTTGTCTACATGGGCTCGTTCATGCCCTATAAAAACGTCGAGACACTCATCGAGGGGATGGCGTTCTTACCAGCCGGCTACACCCTGCATTTGCTCAGTCGTATCAAGCCTGAGCGTCAAGCCGAGCTCGAACGCCATGTCTCAAAAGGCACAAAGATCGTATTTCATAACGGTGTTAGCGACACGGAGTACGCGGAGCTGCTTGCACGAAATGCACTACTCGTCACGGCCAGTTTCGACGAAGGCTACGGACTTCCGATCGCCGAAGCACTCGCGCTTGGCACACCTGCAGTCGCCAGCGACCTTGCTATTTTCCACGAAGTGGCAGGCGAGGGAGCACTCTACTTTAATCCACACGACCCACAATCGTTTGCAAAGCATGTTGCAGAAGCATCTCAGCCCAAACTATATGAAAACCTCACCAAGCACGGCAAACGACACATTGCCAAGTTTACCTGGCCAGCATCAGCCGACATCCTCATCGATACAGCCCGCGCACTCACGCGTCGAGCCGGCTAAGTTTTCGCTTTCTCCCTCTGATACGCTACAATATACTGTAGTTATGGCCAAAAAACCGATCAAAAAACCGAGCGTTATCACGAATCGTCGTGCCGCTTTTGACTATGCACTCGACGATGAGCTTGTTGTCGGTATCACGCTCACAGGCCCTGAGACTCGCGCCGCTCGTGACGGCCACGTCCAGCTAAAAGGCTCTTTTGTATCTATAAAGGGCAACGAACTTTGGCTCAACAATGCCAGCTTCAGCCTCAAACTCAACGAACGAGGCAAAGTGGGCGCTCGGTCAATCGACACTCGCGCTCGAAAACTCCTCGCCCACCGCAAGCAAATCGACGATCTTTACACCCGTAAACAAACAGGTATGGGCATCGTGCCAATTCGTCTCAAAACCGCCGGACGGCACATCAAGCTCGTTATCGCTCTTGGAAAAGGCAAGAAAACCTACGACAAACGCGAAACAATCAAACGCCGCGACCAAGATCGCGACACGAAACGCAGCCTAAAATCATATTAAATTGAACAGACCCGCCCCAGAATAAAAGGGGCGGGTCGTGTTCTGCAGTGGCGCCAGTCAGTTTGCCCTGGTGAACGTACGCGCGGGGATGGGAAGTCTGTTGATCTCTCGCGCTGAGAAGTCAATAAGCAGACTGAAGTACTCTGTTGTATCTTGCCCGTCGCCCTGCTTGCGCGTGATGCCTATCTCTCGAATGGCAGCACGGTCCGGGTTACGTCCCGAACTACTGTTGCCGTAGGAGGTGCTCGACTTCACGAAGATCGCCACTTCCAGGCCTACGGGCAAGGTGATCGTCTCAACAACCTTGTATTTCACCTCGCGTCTCCGCCGGTTTGTCAGTACAAGCTCCTTCTCGCACAGATTGACCTGAAGCGAAGCGGTGATCTTGATCGACGATTCACCTGGTGAGACCTTAAGCCTTTCGGCAATCAATTCCTTGAGCACCGTAAAACCGGGGTCAGACTCAGTTATATAAAACTTCACAACGTCTCCTTTGATAGGGCCGTACAGAACTAGCATACTATACCGCCAAGAGTATATTCTGTCAATCTATCACCGTGGTATACTAAAAGACATGAAACTCTACTCGTGGAACGTCAATGGTATTCGTGCCGTCATCAACAAAGGCGCCTTTCAAAGCTTTATCGAAAAGGAGCAGCCAGATATCCTTTGTCTGCAAGAAACAAAGGCTAAGCAGGGGCAGGCGGAAATCGATTTACCAGACTATCATGAGTACTGGAATAGCGCCGACAAAGCTGGCTATAGTGGCACGGCTATTTTCAGTAAAATCAAGCCGCTATCTGTCATCAATGGCTTCGCCGATGCGATTGCGGAAAAATACAACCTTGCCGGCGATAGCTACGGCGACCCAACAAAAGAGGGTAGGGTCATTTCTGCTGAATTTGATGACTTCTGGGTAGTGACTGTCTATACGCCGAATTCAAAGGGAGATTTAAGCCGCCTCGACCTACGCCACAAGCAATGGGACCCGGCATTTCTGGAGCACGTCAAAGAACTTGAAAAATCAAAGCCAGTTCTTTTCTGCGGCGACCTGAATGTCGCGCATAGTGAAATCGATCTCGCCAATCCAAAGCCAAACGTCGGTAAGCACGGCTTTACCAACGAAGAGCGCGAAGGCTTCGACATCATCGAGCGTGCTGGTTTTGCTGATACATTTCGCAGTAAATACCCAGAGCAAGAAGCCGCATATACCTGGTGGACCCACTGGGCAAACGCCCGCGCACGCAACGTCGGCTGGCGTATCGACTATTGGCTAGCAAGTGAAGGCATCAAAGACAGAATCGTCGATGCCAAAATCCACCCCGACATCACAGGATCGGACCACTGTCCGGTAAGTATTGAGATTGCTTAAGTTAATTGATATTTTGATTTTCTTTTGATCGACAAAAGAAACAAAAGCTCCTGAGGTAATCTCTCGTAGCGACAAGAAGGAGCGAAGCCGCTTACGAAGAGGAGATGACGCAGCGGTGAAGGAAAACCCTAGCAGTTGCGCCGAAGAAAAAACGATTGTATAATCATCCTACTATGAACCGAAAGTTTGCAGCATTCGATATCGACGGAACGCTATTTCGCAGCGGGCTCTACCGTGAAGTTTTCTACGAACTCTACAAGATGGGCGTCCTGCCGAGTGACCTCGGCGAGGAAACCACCCTTAGGCACCGCGAATGGCGCCACCGCGTCCACGGCAACGCCTTTGAAGAGTTTGAGCGCATCATGGTTGGCGGGCTCGACTCATACCTACCGCAACTCCGTGTCAGCGACTACGACGAAGCAGTAAAGCGCGTGCTCGACAAAAAGGCCGAAAATGTCTACGTCTACACCCGCGACCTTATCAAGCAGCTTAAAGCCGATAACTACTTCATTATCGCCATCAGCGGATCTCAGCAAGAACTCGTTGAACCATTCGCGCAGCGCTACGGCTTCGACGCCTGGATTGGCCAGCAATGGGAGCGAGGCGACGAATTCTTCACTGGTAATGTCGTCAAAACACACACCGGCAAAGATAAAATCATTCAGCGCCTCATCGATGAGCACGATCTCACACTCGAAGGTAGCTATGCCGTAGGTGACAGCAACGGTGATAGTGGTATGCTAAATATAGTAGACAACCCGATTGCGTTTAACCCAACCTATGAACTCCTCGAAAAAGCACTGGAAAGCGGCTGGAAAGTCGTCGTTGAGCGAAAAAATACTAGCTATGAAATCACAAAGGACCGAGCGAGTGGACAGCACATACTGGAAAAAACAAATAAGCAGTAAGCCGCTCTTTCCAGACATTGAGTGGAGCAAGCCCGAGCAGCGCTCGCAAGCTGGCCGGCTTGGCATACTAGGTGGCAACAAGCTTGGATTTGCAGGTGTTGCCGAGGCGTACAGTGTCGCACTCCAAACAGGTGTCGGCGAAGTACGCGTCCTGCTTCCGGATGTGCTGAAAAAGACAATCCCAGCGGCCATTACCGATACGATTTTTGGCGCCACAAACCCCTCTGGCAGCCTGGCAAAAGACGCCCGCTCGGAGCTAGAAGCACTCGCGCAGTGGTCAACCGGCGTTTTAATGATTGGTGACGCTGGTCGAAACAGCGAAACGGCCATTGCCTATGAAAACTTCCTTAAAGATTACAATGGACCGCTCACCATCACTCGCGATGCAGTCGACCTGATAAAAAATAGCTCTCAAGCAATTGTTGATCGCCGAGATACGTTACTCGTCGTGTCTTTTGCTCAGCTTCAAAAGCTCTTCCAGGCCGTATATTATCCAAAGATTCTGACGTTCAGTATGCAACTTGCGCAATTCGTCGATGCACTTCATAAATTTACGATCACGTATCCAATCACTATCCAAGTACTCCACAAGGAACATATCGTCGTTGCGAGCGGCGGACAGGTAGTAACGAGCGACTGGGAAAACCCGATGGCCATCTGGCGCGGCCAGACTGCAGCACGAGCCGCTAGTTACTGGCTCTGGCACCCGACAAAACCGCTTGAGGCGGTAGCCGCTAGCCTCATCTCAAACAATTAGATATATTGCTTTTTGTCAGTAAATAGTTTATAATTATCATTCAAATGAATGCCGAAACCTTTAGCAGTGCATACGAGCGTGAACCCGGCAGGGTTGATCGCCACCTTGACTCCGAACAGGAGCGCTTACTCGAGCGGCCTAACGATTGGTCGAAGACATTTGGCTATATACTTCATGATTACCTCTCAACAGGAGTATCGCCGGTCACAGAAGGTGAGTTCAAAAAAGCGATGATTGAATATGGACATTGGTTCAGTGCAGACTTCGCTTCACTTTTTGGCCAAGCACTGAGCCAAGCAGAGGAAAGCAACACGCCAGAATCCTATAGCCTCCTCAACCATTTGAACTTTCACACCATAAATCGCGTCATGCTACCACTATGGTCGGATACGCTTTTCAACGAAAAGGGCGTACAGCGCTCTCACGTGAGGGAAGCTCAAACAATCTTATCTAGCTATGGCATCCACTACATGAAAGATCGAGAAGATCGAATAAAAAAAGGCACGTATTTCGATCCACAGTTTGCCGAATACCGAGGAGTGAGCAGTGGCATCTTAAACGAATACGACACAGCCATTGCACTGCTGGATATTTCGCTAAAAGATCCGGACATTGCCATATTACCAGCCCCAATACAATTCGAGAGCCAGCAACCAAGTTCTTTTAATAGTGACTTCATCGCTATTCGACAGTCAAACAGGCAAGCCCGTGGCATTCAGGCAAAAGCAAGATGTACTGAGGAAAATTACTTTAATTACGACCCGGACTACGTCACATTGATCGACGGCTTTAACGATCTGGGTAATAGTCGGACTGTCCGGACAGATTCTCGCCGCTCGCGCCAATCATTAGTTGCATGGCCCGGACTTCTCTCGGCTGAATATCTTACGTATGTGAAGCTCGATGGCCTTAAGAATCTCAACAACAAAGTTGTTCTTCAAAATAAATTCCAAGCACGTCAACTACTCGGATCAACAAAGCCCTACGCAAAAACGGCAAACGCCAGAGTGAGCGAACGAGTACTTTACGATCTTGAACGACAAGCCGCGCCTCTTGTTGATACCGTCAAATTAAAATAAGCCTCCGAAAGGAAGCTTATTTTGGTACCGCGAGCCGGACTATCGCTCCGCTCTTTCGTTCTCACCGAAGAAATAATGCAAGCATTTTTCTTCGACTCCGCTTTCACGACCCTGGCACGAGCTAATGCTCACCAGATTCTGTTCGTAAAACGGCCGCATAGCGGCGCCCTAGCGCAAATAGTATTGGTGGGCAAGGGGGGACTTGAACCCCCACTCACTAATGTGAACCAGATTTTGAGTCTAGCGCGTCTACCGATTCCGCCACTCGCCCAACAATACTATTTGGTAAGTTTTAAAACTTACGTCTACCGATTCCACCACCGCGGCAGATGGTCTTAGCAGATGCTACCAATGTATTGTACAATAGATCTCAGTAGGAATCTATATATGAGACCAGATCAAAATGACGATACAAGGCGAGTGGGCACGCCGCTGATACCGCAGCGATCGCTTTTGCATACCCCAACCGAACACACCAGGTCGGAGCGTGGCTCATCCCAACAAGCCGCCGCCCAAATCGTCCGCGATCAAATCAACTCGATCTACGGCAACGAAGCACCAGTCCAAACAACTCCAATTGTCCAGCAGGCTGCACAGTCAGCCCAACAAACACTGACCGTTAGCAACCCATACGAGCGTACTCATACGCCACAACCTCAGCCACAAGCTGAACAGTGGAAGCAATACCATAGCGCCTGGCAAGATTATTATCAGAAGTATTATGAACGCTACTACGCTGGCCAAGTACATCAAGCGAAGCAAGCATTCGGCAGCCAACAGACTAGCCAGACCACCTCGGAACCAAGCAATACTCAGCCCGAATCACCACGCGACCTCACGAAGCAGGAAGCGCTACACGAACTTCGCGACAAGCTCAAGCAGCAGGTTGCAGAGTCGGCTGGTAAAATGCGAAAAAGCCGCCATTTCATTCCCATTTCTGCGGCTGCGCTTGTTGCGCTTATCTTTGTATTCTTGCAGTACAACCAAGTACTATTCGCTAACGTTCAGGCCTACGTCGTACCAGGTAATATCGATCCTCAAAATATTATCGTTGATCCAACCGTCGACACGAATATCGGGCCAGAGTCGAAGCTCATCATCCCGAAGATTAATGTCGAAGTGCCGGTTGCATTCGGCGTCGGCAATGATTACAACTCGCAAATGAAAGCCATGGAAACAGGTGTTGCACACTTTAGTATTCCAGGTGCTAGCAGTGTACCTGGCCAAACAGGTAACACCGTTCTTGCTGGACACTCAAGTAATGATGCCTTCGTAAATGGTGACTACAAGTTCATATTTGCGCAAAACGAAAAGCTGCAAACAGGCGACACTATCTACGTCAATTATGAGAGCAAGCGCTACGCCTACAAGATTACGACAAAAGAAGTTGTCATGCCTGAGGAGGTAAGTAAGCTCGTCTATCCGACGGACAAGCCTGTCCTTACACTCGTCAGTTGCGTACCACTTGGGACGGCCCTCAAGCGCCTTCTTATCACTGCAGAGCAGGTGAGTCCAAACCCAGCGGCAGCCACAACAGCCCCAGCCGCAGCCGACGCACCAAAAGCCGCCAGTATACCTGGCAGCGAACCGACATTCTTTGAGCGTATATTCGGCGGCGGTCGCTAGCTGCAACCTCATAGTAGCAGCTCACAGATCACTCCTGAGCGACACATAGACACAAAGGGTCCGTTAGATCAAATATGCATCAACAATTGATCGGTGTGCTTGCGGAAGTTCGATATGCTCAACCTCTTCAATACTCATCCACTCATGCGACTCGTGCTCCCAGCTAAGGCGCACCCTGTCATCGCCCACATGAGCAACGTAGCCAATCATAACGAACTCGCCACCATCTGTATTTCCGTGAAATGTTGAGAGCATTCGTATATTATCAATCAACAAACCCGTCTCCTCTAGCGACTCGCGCACAACAGCATCAAGAGGGTCCTCGCCCTTATCGACACCGCCCCCTGCAAGATCCCATCCATGAGCGCGAGATGTTTTATCGGAGCGCTTGAGGAGGAGCATCTCATTATTATCATTGATGATAATAACCTTAACGCAAAGCAGGAAATATACATGTATCGGAATGTGATTTGGGTCATACTCGCTCATCAAAAATCATCATCACATCTAAAGGAGTTACTGTAAGATCATCTGTACGCGCTGCAACTGGTAGCCTTTATCGGTCTTACCGATCGAATAAAGATACCTGTTGTTTTGGCTAAATGTTGCATCGAAGCCACTTACTACAGCGCCCATGTCATATTCGTTTGAGCCGTCATACTCTCGCAAGGTGAGCTTGCTTGAACGATCAGACCAGCCATAAAAATCATCAAGCCAACGCATCTGAGATGCCGTACCTTCGCCCGCAAGCGTCGCTTCAGCGGGCAATGACATACGCTCAATATCGTACGACACGAAGCGATCACCCGTCTGAGCAACCACAAAGCGACCATTATGGCTAATGTCGAGCCATTGAACCGGGCGAGAGAAAGTAAACGAAGCAAACTGTCTCATCGTATCGTTTGTTTCGTCGGTTGATGACGGATAGTCGCCGCTTAGTATATCGACTTTGCCGCCTAGCGAGATCGCCACATAATCTTCGTTAAAATACCGACTAGTTGCAATATGCAGCGGCTCGGCGTCGCTAGTGACAACCGTGCGCAGTACATGCGGTAACTTATCTCCCTCGCGAACAACACCGACAGATTGCTGATGCGTTTCGGCTAGCGGCTGCGATACATAAGCCACGATATCGCTTCCATAAAGATCAAAAGACGCAACCTTCGAGGCGAGTGGTCGAGAGATCGTCCCGCCCGCTACATCGATCTTACGTACGTCGCCAGCCGATAGTACATAAAGCTGACTGCCGCTCGTACCAGAGAACTGCGCGCTATCAATGGCGATGTTGAGGCTCTTGGTTATATTAGTTGTCCTGGCGGCATCTTCAGTATCGAGCACAAGCCATTCGGTCGCACTGTTGAATGTATGTGCCAATAACACATAGCGCCCACCTTGGTCCCACTCAACCAATCGGAACTGGTGCGCAACATCAGGCGTCGTAGAGTCGGTATAAGCATCTGCGGGCAATGTAAGTGTTCGCTGCTTGATTGCCTGGTCATTTTGGAGGTCAGCAAGTACAAAACTCGCGGCAGCCGGTGTCGTCTGCAACAGCATAGATCGCCTTGATGGCGAAGCGAGGGAACCGGACAACTCGTTAAACGATGCAACCTCTTTCACCGTACGATCTTTTGGAATAAGACGCGCGTACGTTAGGGCCGTCAATGTTCCAGGTTGTATCTCAAGGCTCTTTCGCCATGTTTCATACCCCTGACGCCACATAACAAACTCGTGCGCTCCAGGGAGAACGGTCGCTTTAGTGGTCGTTTTAGCACTGAGCGCCTTACCGTTAATCTCTACTGTTGCGCTACCTGGGAGGGTTTCAAACTGAATCAAACCAGTCTGTTCAATACGGCCATCCTTGCTATTGAACTGATAGCCAAGAATAACAGAAATAAGAATAACGACCAGCAAAACAACAGATAGTGTCATAAGTGCTGAAATAAGTATGCGGGTTGTCAGTTGTTTTCGCTTTGAAGGTGGGTGATACATTGTGTTTATTATTATAACATTGGCGAGCTGAGCGAAACGAAAGTTTACTTTCATTTCCGAGGCGACCCAATGTCACATTTGTACAGTAGTACAGATATCCTAGCAATCAGACTGTAAAAACTATTGCATAATTTGCTTTTTCTCCCTAAGATAGAAAATAACAGCGCGTGAGCATAAGCACTACGCTGACTATGGTAGATAGCGCACGCACAACGGGAGTAATAAGGATGAGCGAAAAACATACAATAACAATTAACGGGCGACAGTACGATGCAGTCACAGGACTTGCCCTTGATGGCGCCGCAAAACCGGCCGCCGTACCTGTAGTAGTGGCTCAAAAAACCACTCCAACAGCATCGCACCATGTGCACCGCACTACGCAACGTTCACAGACACTCAACCGTCAAACAATTCAAAAGCCTATTACTAAAACGCAACCAGCTCTGCAAAAGCGCGTACCACAGCAGATTGCACGTAGCCAAGCTATTTCAAAATTCGCACCACATCCAACTATCAAAAAACAACCTCGCATGAGTGATATTGCACCAGCAACAGTTCATCCTACCGTTGCCAAAGCGCATGCTGCTCGCGCCGCCCAGGTTCAGCCAGCGGTCGCTCAACCTCAACAAGCTCAGCCCACTCAGCCTAAGCCTTCGCAAGTAGTCAAGAACGAAGCGATCAATGCAGCACTTGAAAAAGCACCACTTAAGCACAAAGAAACGAAAAAGAAATCACTCCTCGCACGCCATCCGCGACTGCTAAACGTTGCCAGCGCAAGCCTTGCACTCGTCCTTCTTGGTGGCTATTTCACTTACATCAACCTCCCGAGCCTCTCTGTACGAGTTGCCGCTGCCCAGGCCGGTATCGACGCTTCGTATCCTGAATACCACCCAGACGGCTACAGCCTTAATGGCGCAGTTGCCTACAAAGAAGGCGAAGTAAGTATGAAGTTTGCTGCCAACGGTGGACCGCAAAACTTCACTATCACACAGACAAAAAGCAGCTACGATTCAGAAGCAGTTCTCGATAACTACGTTAAGCCAAAAGTTGGTGAAAACTACATTCCATTTACCGAACGTGGCCTCAAAATCTATGCCTACGGCGGCAACGCTGCTTGGGTAAATGGTGGCATTCTCTATACCATCAGCGGCGACGCACCGCTCTCAAACAGCCAAATTGGCAATATCGCCAAAAGCCTCTAGTCACCTCGAGTAAACGATCGATAAATGATACAATAGTAGATACTATGACATCTATTCGTACTCGTTTTGCCCCAAGTCCAACTGGCTATATCCATGTTGGCAACGTTCGTGCTGCACTTTTCCCATGGCTTCTTGCTCGGCAACAAAAGGGGACATTCGTTTTACGTATAGAGGATACTGACCAGGCTCGTCTGGTCGAAGGTGCTCAAGACCTTATTCTTGACACTCTCGAATGGCTCGGTATTGACTGGGACGAAGGTCCACGCAGAGGCGGCGACTTCGGACCATATATCCAAACAGAGCGTCGCGAACACTACCTTACATGGGCTCAAAAACTTATCGATAAAGGTCTTGCATACGCCGATCCCTATACACCCGAAGAGGTGACAGTGTTTCGCGACCAGGCAAAAGCCGAGAAGCGTGCGTTCTTATACCGCGACCATCGCCCGGAAAATCCACCAGCTTGGGATGGTTCGCAAGCTCTCCGCTTCAAAGTACCAAACGTAAAGCGCTACACCTGGAACGACCCAGTAATGGGTGAGTTATCAGCTGGTCCAGAGGCACTTGATGATTTTATTCTTGTCAAAAGTGACGGCCTTCCTACGTATAACTTTGCGCATGTCGTCGATGATTACGAGATGGGCATTACACATGTCATCCGTGGCCTGGAATATATTTCATCAATTCCAAAATACCTCTCGCTCTACGATGCACTTGAAATTGAATGGCCAGTTCTTGCGTGCCTGCCGCATATCATGGCGCCAGACGGCAACAAGAAGCTTGGAAAACGCGACGGCGCAAAGAGCGTTCAGGAATATAAAGACCAAGGCATACTCCCTGAGGCGATGCTCAATTTCCTAGCAAGCATGGGCTGGAATGATGGTACCGAACAGGAAATATTTACACGCAACGAACTGATCGAGAAGTTCAGCCTTGAACGCGTACAGCGTAGTGGCGCTCGATTTGATGAGCAACGGCTCCTCTGGCTTAACGGCCAGCACATCCGTCTCCTCAGTCTTGACGACCTCTATGCTCGCATTACTGATTTCTGGCCAGCATCCGCCAGTGGCGCAAGTGAAGAAAAGAAGAAGCAGATCCTTGCGCTCGTACAAGACCGTCTCAAAACACTACTAGATCTACCGCTTCTCACCGAGTACTTCTTTGCCGAGCCAACTCCAGACTGGACCATGGCCGACGACAACAAGCAGCTCAAGAAATTTGCTCGACAAGACCTCATTGAACTGCTTGAGACTACCAAGCAAGCTCTTTCAACAAGTGACTTTGACGCCAATTCTATCCAGGAAACACTTAACACACTCCTTGAGACAACTGGTCAAAAGCCAGGTATTCTGTTTAGCCTGATTCGTCTTGCCGTCTCATGGGCACCATTTAGTCCAGCGCTCAACGATACGCTCGCTACGCTTGGCAGAGAAACAGTCCTCAGCCGTCTTGATGCAGCTATTAACGCAGGTAAATAAGTGGAAGATGCGCGCTCCGACAACGAGCTCCTGCAAGTTGTCTGGGACTACATGTCAATTCAAACGCCATTGCGGCCGGCTGATGCCATTGTCGTAGGCGGCTGTAAAAACACCGAGCTAGCACATTACGCAGCAACGCTATATCATAAAAAACTCGCACCCTTAATCGTATTTTCTGGCTACGCCCAGCCAGACATGGATATTACCGAAGCCGACCTACTTGCCGACACTGCGCTCAGCGCGGGTGTGCCTGCGTCTGCAATTCTCCGTGAGCAAAACGCAACCAATACCGGCGAGAATATCACACTGTCGGCCAAGCTGCTGCACGAGCAGGGGATAGTGCCAAAAACAGTCATTCTCATCCACCAGCCATTCATGTCACGGCGCTTCTTGGCGACTGCCGAGGCGCAGTGGCCACATCCCCAGCCAACATTCATCACTCGACATGAGACAATCACACTAGCAAACTATTCGGTACGCCACGGCCACGAGCGCACCGCCTATAAAACACTGGGTGATTTCAGCCGCATGGAGACGTACGTGGAGCATGGATTTCAATCCGCTCAAGCTATTCCTCAAGCAGTCAAAGATGCCTACAGCAGCCTCCTCCTACGCAACTACCAAATCCGCTAAAATACCTCTTTGTATCTGCTATAATAGCCGTAAGCATGAACGCAATTAATTCAAAACCAAAAGTATTGGCACATCTTAAACAGTGGATCGGCGCGCACCGCAAGCTAAGCCTTATTATCGCAGGCTTTATTCTTGTCCTGGCGGCTGGTATTACAACCTACGCTATTCTTAGTCACAAACCAACAGCCACGACGCCAGCACCTGTAGCTAAACCTCAGCCGAAGCCCGAAGCACCAAAATACTACTCGCCCCTTACCGGTCTCCTCGTAGGTGACGAAGCTGCAACCAAACAGCCTGTCACGGCAATCATGATCGAAAATAGCCCCGATGCTCGGCCGCAATCCGGACTCAAACAATCAGGCGTCGTCTATGAAGCCGTCGCCGAAGGTGGCATCACACGCTTCTTGACACTTCATCAGCAAGACAAACCGCAAATCATCGGACCTGTTCGCAGCATCCGCCCATACTATGTCGACTGGCTCGCCGCGTATAATGCAAGTGTCGTCCATGTTGGCGGCAGTCCGGCCGCACTCGATGAGGTGCGAAATGGCAATTATCGAGATATTGACCAGTTCTTCAATGCTGGCAGCTACTGGCGCTCGACCGACCGCTATGCACCGCACAATGTCTATACCAGCTTTGAAAAGCTCGACGCACTCAACGCACAAAAAGGCTTCACCGAATCTCAATTTACTGGCTTCGCTCGTATAGACGGCAAGCCAAGTGAAACACCAGATGCAACCTCCATCACGATCAACATCAGTAGTGCGCTCTACAATACTACCTACGCATACGACAAAGCATCAAACACCTATCTTCGATCACAGGCCGGCGCGCCACACCTCGACCGCGAAGATGGCCAGATTGCGCCGAGTGCTGTCGTCGCCATGAAAGTTGCTCGCAACCCAGCTATGGAAGACGGCCACCACGAAACTATCACCACGATCGGTAGCGGGGAAGCTATCATCTTTCAGAACGGCATAGCCCAAACGGTCACCTGGACCAAAAAAGATAAAACGAGCCAAATAACGTTTGCCGACGCAACAGGTAAAGACGTACCACTCATACGTGGCCAAACCTGGATCGCAGCCGTCCCAACTACCGGAGATGTCTCATGGAAGTAAGAGGCACGGGTGCCGATACCCCAGATTCTAAGCCACATCTTATTCGCGAGTATTGGCCACGCTTCCACAAGCGGGCTGTTTTGTTTACCGTCAGCATGCAAATCGTCACAACCATTGTCGTAGGTGGCGCACTTGTCATTACCGGCGTGTTTGAGCTTTCGAACCTCGCATTCATCATTACACTCCTTACCATTTGTTCAGCCTCAATCGGCGTCAACCTGATTCTTGTCTCGCTTGTCACTGAGCCTACCCGAAACCTCATGAATGCCCTTACGCACAGTGCGGGCGAGCCAACCATCACAACACCACCGAACCCAAATGCAAAGCAATTTGCGAAGTCGGGTTTCCGTGAAGCCCTTCAAACAATTTACAAGATGGGAAGCGGGGCATCCGAAGCTGATACTCCCGTCGTAGCCTCGCCGGACGACCTTGTGGCACGAGCACTCGACAATACGTCGTGTGGCTTCATTGCACTCGATAAAGATCGCAATATTCTCTATAGCAATAAATCCGCGCCGGTTCACGCTGACATCGACGGCAAGACGGTGCTCGATCTCGTATTCAACGATAAAGAAAATCTCAATACTTGGCTCGACGACTGCGAAGAGTCGGCCGTTCACGCCGAGAAAACATGGGCACGCACTGCCGATAAGCTACCCGGCGAAGAGGGGCGACGCATGTACGACGTCGTGGCCACGTACCAAAAGGGGAGTAAGGCCGAGACTGTACTCTCGCTCTTCAATCGCACCGATCAATATATTCCCGAAGAAGACGATCTCGACTTCATCGCCTTTGCTGCTCACGAGCTCCGCGGACCAATCACCGTTATCCGCGGCTACCTCGACGTGCTTGAAGATGAGCTACAGCCAGTTCTACAGAGCGACCATGCCGAACTACTAAAGCGACTCGTTGTCTCGGCAAACCGCCTCTCGAGTTATATCAATAATATTCTCAACGCCTCACGCTTTGATCGCCGCCACCTCAATGTTCATCTCAAAGAGGAATCGGTCGCAAGTATTTACGACACGATCAAAGATGACATGCAGCTGCGCGCCACCGCACAAAACCGAGTCCTCGGGGTTTCAATCGCCGCCAACCTTCCAACCGTCGCCGCCGACCGTGGCAGTATTGGCGAGGTACTAGGCAACCTTATCGACAACGCGATCAAGTATAGTAATGAAGGTGGTGCTGTAAATGTCTCCGCTGCCGCAAAAGGGGACTTTGTTGAGGTTTCCGTCGAGGATCACGGTATCGGCATGCCGGGCAATGTCGTCAGTAGCCTTTTTCATAAGTTTTACCGCTCCCACCGCTCACGAGAGACAGTCGCGGGCACGGGTATTGGCCTTTATATCACTAAAGCGTTTGTTGAGTCGCATGGCGGGCACATAAGTGTACGGAGTGTCGAGAACGAAGGATCTGTCTTTACATTCAGCCTCCCGATTTATGCGACCGTCGCCGACAAATTAAAAGCAAATAATAACAGCAATGAAAGTCTGATCGAAACAAGCAGCGGCTGGATCAAAAATCATTCAATGTATCGAGGATAATCATGGCAATAAAAACAATCTTATGTATCGAAGACGACCGATTTATCGGTGAAATGTATGTTCGCAGCTTGCAGCGCGCCGGCTATGAAGTCGACTGGATGGTCGATGGTAACGACGGCCTTATTGCCGCCCGCAACAAATCGTACGACCTCATCTTGCTCGATGTCATGCTACCAGAACGAAGGGGAACAGAGATCCTCGATGCGCTTCGAAATGACAAAGAAGATCTCATCCCAAATTCAAAGGTAATCGTCATGACCAACTTCGAGCAAGACGACGAGTCGCGCATGGCCATGCAGTACCGCGCCGATGGCTACCTTATCAAAGCCGAAATCACTCCGCGAAAGTTGCTTGCTATCATCGAGAATCTCAGCCAAGCAAACTAGACAGCGCAGCTCTTTATTGCTATAATCGTCCGAGTTAAGCCAAGTCTTACACTAAAGAATTGGTCCCGTCGTCTAACGGTTAGGACATCAGGTTCTCATCCTGGCAATCGGAGTTCGATTCTCCGCGGGATCACCAAAAGAGAATTTCCGAAAGGAAGTTCTTTTTTTATGGATAGAATTTGCGGAATTTGGCTGGTTCCAAATTTTTCCCCGTCAAACATTACGCCGGCGGGAAATAGCCATTTTTGGAACCGAAAGCGCGTATGCATATCTTCTATATCAGTCCATAGTTGTCCAATATTCTCCAGCTTTCGCAGCCCGAACTCGACTATCTCCTCGGCATCATCGACATTTCTATCAAGCTCATTCATTTCAAGCTGAAGTCTCGTGCGCTCAGTCATATTCAAATCAAGCATCCTTTTTGTATGCTCATCGGTATAAACCCGAGTTATATTTTTATTCGTTATCTCTCTGTCAGCTGCATTAAGTGCAAGTAGCTGCTTATCGATATTTCGCATATTTTTCGTAGCCTGCCTCTGCGCATCTCCGAGGTTTAACTGTACAGCCTCGATGAGCGCACTTCGAAGTTCATTGGTCATGTCGTACGCGCCAGCGTACTCAGCAAATAGGTCATCCGTCTTAGCGACATCGTAGCTGCGCTTCAAGCCTCTACATTTAGGGCAATGATACTTAGGATAACGTCCACCATTACCACGAGGAGCGCTGCCAGTCATTCGATGACCGTCAAGACAGAGCAATGTACCACGAAGTGGGTAATCGGGGTTCAGTTTTTTATATCTCTCTGGCTTTCTTTTTTTACCATCAAGAATGTCCTGGACATTATAGAATAGACCCGGTTCGATAAGTCTCTCGATCGTATCACTATTTACCGTCATCCCGAATGCGCTCACGACGCCGACATATAGTGGGTTTCTAAGCATCCGAGAAAGAGTTTGGATGCGTATAGGGGGCATGTCAAGCTCAACAAGCCTGGCATTCAATGCCCTTAGCGCCTCAGTTTCGGTATATCCACCATCTATCATTTCCCAGCATGATCGAAGTGCATCGGTGTACTGAGTATTTCTGTCGAGTCTAATATTCTTAACGCCGTACACCCTGTCATTAACATAACCCAAGGGTGCCCTCCAGACCCAACGTCCATTACGGACGGCGTCGACCATCCCGTTCTTGCTTCTCTCTGCGCGAAGCTCGTTGTCATACTGAGCGGCACTAGCTAGCATGTTCTCAGCGAATCGACCCGCTGGTGTATTCTGTATATATTCGGTGGATGAAACAACACTAATCCCAAGTGTATTGAGTGTGTTTTTTAGCGTCTGGTAGTCACTAGTATTTCTCGATAGGCGATCAATCTTATAAATGATGACAGCGTCGATGTTTTTGCAATTATGCACAGCGTAGGCAAGCATCACATTAAGCTCGGTCCTATTGGCGGTCTTTGCGCTTTCACCACACTCTTCAAAATGCCTTACAACCTGGTAGTCATTCTTGCTTGCATACTCATAACAAAGCCTCTTTTGGGTCGCCAAACTATGACCCTCGTCGACCTGCTCCTTGGTTGATACTCGTGTATATACGATTGCTTTCATAACTTTGTCTTTTGCTGTCTATAAATGTCGATCAAAAGTCTTGCAAACTGATCAATCTCTTTTGCTATTTGTAATTTCTCTTTGTTAGTCAGGCTATTGTTTGTGATTTTTTTGGCGACCTTATTGTGCCGTGCACTAATATCGGTTGGTAATGACATAGTCAATATTCCTATATCTTACCCAAGTACTTCTTGAAGAAAGAACGATTAGTTATCGGTGATTGCCTGCAATTTCTTTATTGCCCAGCCTACAACTTAACGCTATCTTCTCGTACTACATGCACAATCCTCCCATCACGTTTCGTAATCTCAACCTGACCAAAATCAAGCTCTGCGAGTAGACTCATCATTTCGGTCTTTCCCAGCATAGCTCCATCAATCTCACGTCGGCCTTCAGCAGAATTCAACGCTCCATCTTTTTTCTTTGATATAACTACTTTTCGGTAATCATTATTACGTATCATTTCAAGCGCTTTCGATTCAGGCAGTGTTATCGCTTCAAGATCAAGACGCATGTGCCGCTCAGCCATCGTCTCTAGGCTTGTAAACTGATAGGGGATACCAGCGAGCTTGAGAGCATAATTAAGGTGCTTATTGATACTAACCTTGATAAAAGAATCGAGTGGCCGGATACTTGCTTCCATGAGCGCCGCATTATCAGCGTCACATAGGTAAATCTTACCGTCCGCGTACATCATAAGGGCAATCTCAATGCGACCGAATACGGCACATAAGGCTCGTACTGCATCTCTGCTTGTGTGTTGTTCATAAAAGATATCCCTGAGACCTCGCAACTGCCCCGTGCTAGCTCCAAATGAACGAAGCTCTGTGACACATAGAAGATACACGTAGTCCTTAATACTAAATTTACTCCACGATCGCTCACTCTCCCGTGCTGTAGTAGGCAGGAGGTCATTCTGTTTCAAGTTACTTATAAGCCGATAACTCAGAGCTACGTCTGCAATTCTAAAACGAGGACTCTCTAAGGTTGCGTCCAACGACACGTTTTGAATGGCTTGATCAACCCCGTTCAAAACTCCGGGATTAAGTTTTACGCCAATATATGGTAGATTGATTTCATTCATAAATTATACCTATGAGTATAATTTAATATATCGGCCTTAACAAGAGCTACTTGCAAGTATCAATACTCATTACCCAAGTCTTTTGAGCCACAGGATCACGCTGGCTCACTTGATAGCCGTCAAACATAAACTTATAAAAGTTAGTCTTGCCACTCCACGATTCTATATTACGTCCATCATCACCACTCAAACTTGTAACTAATCGATTAGGGTACGTGATTACCACCTGATCGATGAGGCTCTTTACTTTTTCGTCTTCATACAGGGCCTTGAACGTATCGTATGATGCGGTCTTAGCCACGGAACACTCAAGTGTATTTGTGTGATTAATAACGACCTTATATGGAGCTTCCGACTCATTTGTAGCCTCTCTCAACTCCGCAGAGTTTGCGACTAGCAGGGTAGCGTCCTCACCGGCAATATCTTTAAGCTGCTGTAGACTCGAAGTCGCAGGGGCGCCTGATGATACAGGCTCTTGCGGTGAACTAGTCTGCGTCCCGCTAGTCCGGTCTACCGATCCTCGACTATTACCTCCGATGACCCATATGACTACGAGCACTAAAAGTAAAATAATTAAAATCAATAGCTTATATTGGTGCTTTATCCATTTCATCCTGCGATCTCCTTATTTTCTTAATTAGCTGCCAAATAAAAAGGACAGCCACGCTGGACTGTCTAGGACCCAAACAAGCAGTTATGCCTATTCTTTTTTACGTAGCTGCCCATTTTACGGCACAACTACGCAACGGGGTTACGTAACTAATTGTTTGAATCCTAGACTGCTTTATTGTATCTCATCTTTAAATTGACGTATATACCGCAGGAGATACTGCGAGGTATCTATTATAAATATGCTGCAAACAGGCACCGACAATTACTCAAGCTCGATCTGTTATCGGGGCCAAAAGTGTAGGATTTTGTAGGATACCCATTAGCTACTAAAATTACCTCCTGTTATCTGCCACAAGTGTCCGCATCATACCTAAAGATAATTATCTATAGCACACGACACGCCATCTATAGTACAATTTACGTATAGGAGACTAAGCTTATGCTTAATTCAAAAGACACTAATCTATCAAGAAAAGTTTTTCTAATTAGTGATTTCTTTATTCAAAAGAACAAAACTGATGCGACTGGCTTAACAAACAAAAAGCTACAGAAGCTCTTGTATTACAGCCAGGCATGGAGCCTAGTGCTGTTTGATAAGGCAATGTTCAATGAGCCAATACAAGCATGGGTTCATGGACCAGCAATTCCTCGCGTATACGGCGTCTTTAAAGAGTTTGCAATGAATGATATAGAAAAAGATGTTGACGAAGATAAGCTTTCTAATATTTCCACCAATGAAGCTTCGCTGCTTGAAGATATCTGGAAGATCTATGGCAAGTACGATGCCGACTACCTCGAAGCGCTTACACACTCGGAAGAACCTTGGCAGCACGCACGCCATGGTGTAGAGAAATTTGAAGCATCAAAAACAGAGATTACGCACCAGTCTATGAAAGAATTCTATGGGAAAAGGCTCAAAGCGATCACAACAACCTCGGCTTAATCCACGCCTGGCAGAGCTCGAACAAACCACATACCTCAGCCCAAAGGTTGCAATCGGCAATAGTATCAGTGGCGAACCAAAGGTTGTGCGAATTAGTTTTGAAAACTATGATAGCTCAGTTTGCGACATTCGCAATTTTAGCAAAGTTGAAGCCAAAGAGTTCATTAATACACTCAAAAAGATCAACCAATCCACTCAGGACACTATCAAAAATATCCTAAGGCCCCAGCCACGAATCAATAACGTAAAGCCATACGATGTTCTATTTAAAGGTCTTCCCCCGGATGTTGATTATCTGCTAGAGGTCGGCATGACGGGTGCGGGTAGGATTTTCTTCCATATGGTAGGAAACGAGTGCTACATCGTCTCAACCTGGACAAAGAAGAGAACCTAAGGCTGTAGTCACAAAGATGACAGATTATACATGGCGACCACAAGGCAGTCCAATTAAGACACAAGGGGTCTCTATAGATCCCATCCTAGCTTTTAAGCACTTCGTTTTACCTGGCCTGCATGATCCGGCCTGGCTAGAGGATAGCGCCAAGGTGTCTGATACACTCATGAGCAAAAGAGAGTGGATTGGCCTACTTATACACGCGCTTGCGTTAATGGATTTAACCGATGATAAGTTAATGGTGGCTAAAATGCTTGATAATGACGACGGCGGGCTGGTACGCGGTGAAAGTGAAGCGGTGTACGTAGAGCAAACGCTGGCAACACATAGAGATAAAAAATATCAATCACTCGAAGAGGCAGTAGCAGGCCAAATTAGAGCAAAATCGTCAAGAGGTGAAAATTACGCGGAGAACAGGCACTTAATTGTCATGTGCAACATCGAAGGTAACTTAGATGAAGGTAAACTGGCCAGCATTGTTTCAAAAGGAAGATTTAATATTGTTAATATAATCGGCTTCAATGGACAGGATCGGCACTACTTATCACTAATCTTTGATAGAGATAAAAAAGAAGGTCCGATACATAAAGCTGCGATTAGTGAAACTACACTTATTAAAAGGGCGCAAGCCCTGAGTAAATGATGATTTACGCTCTATAAGAACCGGCTTTATTTACTTAACAGCGCAAATATTGCAACTGCAACAGACGCAAGAGCGATAACAACAGAAAACGCTGACACAACCAGTGACATGAACACCAGCGTTAGATTCTTTTGTAATGCTTGTTTCTGGAGCCGGTGATCAGCGAGGCCAATCTGAGTCATGTTAGATTCGGCTGCTTTAGAGCCGCTATTGGCATAAGGTATAAAGATCGGGTGGACATACGGCTCAGGAATATCTAGCTCAGGATACTTCATAAGCCTCTTTAAAAGCTTCTTCATGTTTCCAATGGTAGCATGAAGCCCCGAAATGCTACATATTGATATGAGTTATACTGGAATTAGATGTTTGAAATTGAACTTGCTATAACGACAAAGAGCCTGGAAGATGCCAAAATGGCCATCAGTAACACTGGGCTTACCGACGCTGACATCCAAAGTATTGGCTCTCTATTTATCGCCAACATCACTTTTAACGAAGAACTCTCTGACCATATCTATAAAAAGATCGAAGACAGTGATGCATTATCAATAGTAAGAGACTCCTCCTCTCAAAAACGTGGAGAGCAGGTATCTGAGAGCCTCTACAAGGTAGAGTCGCATCTGCGAAGATTATTACTCTATACACCCGACATTACAGAATCATATTTGGACCTCATTGCCAAACAAGCCATACACTACAAAGGTGAGGTGCAAATTTCCAAAAGAAAGTCCATGGACACCCTCACTTCTCAGTTAACACTAGGGCAGATTATTAATATCTTTGATCAAAATACTTCCGCAGATGGCAATGAGGCTCTAACTCGACATAAGCTAATAGATATCCTAAGTAATGTTACAGACCTCGAGAGCTTAAAAGAGAGAATGAGCAATGAGATTAAGCCCATATCCGTATGGGATGTAATATCAGAACATGTACTCAAGCACCCGGTTGAACTAGCCAAGATTTCAAGTAAGCTATCTAGGCTTAAGGACATACGAGATACAGCCGCTCACTATCGAGTAATTACACCACAGGAAGTTAAGGAGGCGCTCTTTCTCTCCAAAAGCTTAATATCGGAACTAGAAATTAAGCAACTGAGCGCAGATGACCAAGAGGCTATACGCACGGTAGATAGAAAGGCCGCTAGTCTCATTAAGGATGCAGAGGCGGCTAACGGCGGCTATCCCGCTAATCTCGCCAACGCTGCAATTGACACTGTAGTGGATCCATGGGGTATGTATAACCGCGAGAGCGTAAGCTATGCGGCGTGGAAAGTTTATCAAAAGTGTCAACATATGCCATATTGGGGCGGTCGTGGAAATGCAAATCAGTGGCCAGCTAATGCGCAGGCTGCGGGCATTCCGACAGGGAGTGCACCAAAAGCCCAATCCGTTGCCATAATCATGGAAGGCCATTACGGCCATGCGATGTGGGTCGAGGAAGTGCTACCCAATGACAAGATTAGAGTCAGTCAATATAATGCCAATCTAAGTGGGACTTACTCTGAAATGACTATTCCCTCGGACAGGCTAATCTATCTATACTTCTAGCTTCGTAGTTAACACTTACCCAGGACTGCCAGATTGCCAGTTCGACTAATATATGGTAGGCGATAGCGGACTCCCTATAGAGGCAGGAGTATGGAATATACCCCAGAGCTCCTGCGCCTCTAACACTAGTTGGTTCCAACTTATATTCACTTGGCTCACCACGAAAATAGCTCACCCAAAAGGTGGGCTTTTTTCGTGGTTGGTTTTCGTAGAAAACCGGACTCCGAAGGAGTGCGAATTCTGTCATAATCTATGATTTGACAGAATGTAGTTGATGGCAGAATAAGAAGCGAAGCGGATTATTATGTCATCTTGCGTGTTTTTCCGCGGGTCCTTGCAAGCAAATGGAGGAGCGAAGCGCCTTCTCCGCGGGATCACCAAAAAACTACAGATAAGAAAAAACGCCTGACTCTCAAGGTGAAAATGAGAAACTCGTTCTTATCCGGTAAATAGTTCGATTCTTTTTACTGTTATACTAAAAACCATGCTAAAAACAAAAACAACCATAGGTGGTAGCGAAGCGCTTCTCGGAGCCGCGTTCTTATTTGCACTAACAAATGTTTTAGTTCGCGAGATGGCAGATATGTGGGGCGATCAAGCTCAAGTTGCCGCTCGATTTGCACTTGTGTGGTTGATCTTGATAGCCTGTACGCGCCTCAAGAAAAGCACAAAGACAAGAATACCTCGATCAAAGAGAATGACCGCAATAGCATACAGTATCGTTGCCGCGATAAGTATTCTATTCTTTACGCTCTCAGTCCAAGCGACAACCATCGCCAATACGCTGTTTACGTCTAATGCCGCCGAATTGTTTGTGGCATTCTTACTAGGAAGTATTTTATTGAGGGAAAAAGTAACAGCTAGAAAGCTCGTCGCGATTGGCCTGGCGGTGGTCGGGTTGGTTTTATACTCAGACTCGATACTTGTCGGAAGTACTGGAATTATATTTGGATTGCTCGGTGGTGCAACTACTGCGCTATGTAATTTATTCGCGAAGAAACTAAAGGGTGTCGACCTTGGCGCTATAATGCGGCTGCAATTCGGCTTGGGTGCAGTCTTTATGATCGTACTGACTCTGATATTCTCACCCAATGACATCATCCGCATAGTGAGCATCGAAGGCGTCATCGCTACTATTTTGTTCGCCTTACTACTTATAGTGGCAACCCGTTTGGTTCTTTATGGCTTCCAGCACTCTGATATAAATATAGCTAGTGTCATTCTGTCGTCTCAATTAGCGTTCGGTGCTTTACTGGGGTTCCTCGTTTATCAAGAAACACTGGCACCGCACGAAATCATTAGTGGCTTACTCATTCTCTGCGCAGCAATTATTGGCGGCGTCACACAGAAGCCTACAGCAAAAGATCTTCAAGTTCACCCATAACACCAACTCTTGTCTAGAACTTTACTTATAAAGGCCTGTGCGGGTCTCTCGCAACGCTTCTTCGCAGAGAATCAGGCCAACACTTGATCTGCTATACTAACCATAAGAGCGTTCGATGCTGAACGAAAATAGTAAACATGACAAATATCCCAGAAGATAAAATAAAAGAATTTCTCTCCTTATTCGACGGGGATATTTCAGCAGCCCATACCGCCCTTAGCCGATACGAGCAGCGGCCACAGACAGTCACTACTAGCCCTACGCACAGACAGCCTCAATCGATAGGTGAGGAGATTATATCTGTACGGAATGTATCGAAGCGCTACAAGCTCGGCAAACAAGCAGTTGATGCTCTCCGTGATGTCACTCTGACTATCGGTAAAGGCGAATTCATAGCCATCACTGGCGCGAGTGGTAGTGGTAAAAGTACACTCCTTCAGATCATTGGGTGCTTAGATAAACCGACCTCAGGCAAGGTGGCTGTAGCATCAAAAGAAACGACCAGTCTCAGCGACAGCGCACTCAGCGAGCTACGCAGGAATGCTATCGGCTTCATCTTTCAGTCATTCTACCTGCAGCCGTTCCTCCGCCTAAACGACAATCTTACCGTTCCTGCCATGTTCACTAATACAAAGAAAAAGAATATTGACGAGACAGTCGAGCAGCTACTGCAGCAAGTGGGGCTGTCCGAACGAGCTAAACACTTTCCGAAGGAGCTATCCGGTGGCCAAATTCAACGCGCCGCTATTGCTCGGGCACTGGTAAATAATCCTCGTATCATCCTTGCCGATGAGCCGACTGGTAATCTCGATTCGACGAACAGTCAGTCAATCATCGAACTGTTTCGCACTATTCGCGACAAGCTCGGCACGACCATTGTTGTCGTAACGCACGATGCCGACGTCGCTCGTCAGGCCGACCGCATCATCGAACTCAAAGATGGGGCTATCGTATGATCCGACCGTCCTATGCACTAAAATTAGCGCGAACAAAACTTCGCTCAAAGCGTGGCGTACTGATTACATCCATCATTGTGGCGAGCCTATTGTTTGCTGCACTTATTGCGACGGTTATTGTTTTTAATGGGGCAGAGAAAAGCGCCTCAGCATTCATTAAAAAAGCTGGTAATGACCGCTACCTCGTGAAGGCATCGCCGAATATACCATATAGCAAGATGGGCTTCGTGATGCCTCTATCTGTAGATGATGTACGTGAGATAAAAACTTTTGAAAAGAACTACTACAAAAACCTGCAAGACAAATACAAATCTCTAGGCATTGAGTACACCAAGGAGAGTGAAGTCTCCGCCCTGCAGCCTGCTGCATGGATGCCAGAGACATTACCGGAAGAGCAGCGCGTCATCGTCAACTGGGCATCGCCAGTCATAGAGGCAATGGGGGCTCTGAAATTTGAAGCATACGCCAAAACCGCCACAAACAAACTGAGCGATCTTAGGCAAGTGGGTGCAAAATACAGCGCAAGCGGGTACTATATTGTCGATAGGCCAAGCATGCTACCTTGGATCCCAGGCTTACGCTACGTCCAGGACAACAAGGAAGATTTCGGTGTCTTCGAACCAAAAGGTGGTCCTACACAACAAGGAGGCTATATCAATGCTATATACAATAGTGGCTACCATTTTTCAGACCAGCAACTTCTCACACGGTACCTACTAACGACCAATACTGCAAACCTCAAGGGTATTCCTGTTGTTGTTTCCGCCCAAGAAGCCGCCTCTTTATTCGGCAAAAAGGTCGGTATTGGCAAAGAGCCGGAAGCTGCGAGCGAGAAGCGAACATGGCTAAAGGAGATCCAAACAAAGTTAAACGGCGTCACGTATCAATCATGCTATCGCAACTCAGCAGAGCAGTCCTTACTTGAAAAGATCCAGCGCGATTATATAGAAATGAAGAGCAACGAAGGCACTGCGGGCTATAAAAAACCGAGTCTTCTTCATGACTATCCGACCGAAGCCTGTAGCGAGATTCCCATTAAAACAGATACACGCACTATCCTTGAAAAACAGGCCGACGCAGAGGCAGAGGAGGCACAAAAGAAGCTTGGCTCATATACAGCTCCCAGTCATCGACTTCTGACATTCCAGATCGTTGGCATCAAGTACTCACAACCATATACCGACTATCCCAAAGGGCTGGACGAGTACACCAAAAGCCTTCTTGTAGCGCAGGACTACTCGTCGACGCTAGACATTCCGCTTCAGATGTACGAAGCGCTGCCTGCTGAAATGAAGTTTGATGACATACAGCAAGAACAGCGCGCAAGGGCCGCGCAGCAGGCAAGTACTAGTGAAGACTTTGCATCGCGAGTCCTTGAATTTGCAACTATCGAAGATGCTCGGGCATTCCTCCACAACGAAACTTGTCCTCCATCCGAATCGACTTGCGATAAAAGATTCACCGCCAGCCCCTATGGGTCAAACTATTTGATTCTTGATGAAATCGGTAAGCTATTTAACCGCATCGCTAGTATCGCATTTCCAGCCGCACTCGGCCTTGCCGCAATAACCATCTGGTTCACTATCTCTCGCATTATGGCCGAAAACCGTAAAGAAACCGCCGTGTACCGTGCAATGGGCGCGAAGCGTCGCGATGTTGCAGGTATTTATGTTGTGTACATCCTACTTGTTGCGCTACGGGTAGTGATAGTCTCTTTAGTATTAGGTGTCGCAGCTGCATTTGCCGTTCATTACATCTACGGACAAACACTAACCGATACCGCTGCCGCAGCATTCGGTATCATTGACGGCGCACCGACACTTAGCCTGTTTAGCCTAGAGTCGCCATTACTACTAATCATCGTTGGCTTAATATTTATTATTAGTATTATCGCAAGTATTCAGCCGCTCATTCGTAATACCATGCGCCCTCCGATACGTGATATTCGGGACGAGTAGGCTTCACCCCCGATGCAACCTAAAAGGAAAACCCCGCACAGCTGGCTGCCGTGCGGGGTTCGAGGAGGAGCGGGCTAGTGCTCCAGTCCGGCCACTTCAATGAAGTGTCGGAGCCGGTGGTACTCCACTGCCAAGATCTGATCTTGGCTCAGGGGCGTAGCCGAGGGTCCTTCTTCTTCAGGATCGTACCCAGGGTAGTGCACAGAATAATTACTGAGTACATCGAGTACCTGGTCCACCTCCTTGATGAAGGTTTGACGCAGATCCGCCGGCATCTCACGCAGGCCGTAACCATAGTGAGCGCCGATCCATAGCGTCACCCTCACAGCTCGACGGGCGGTAGCTGGCAAATCCAAGCTTGCGCCTTTCGAATTGATATCAGCCACTGCTTCCTCGGGTGTCAAATACAGCCCTTCGGTGTGCATACCACTCCTTCTACTCGGGTTGAATCAACGCACCAGCTGGCGGTCAATTGCATACTTAATTTTAACATGTTTTTGCATATATATCAAGTTTGACAGAGTGGCCCTACGCTGTAGATGAGTTTTCTACCATCGGCACGATATAGCGCCGCTGATTACGCGGATTCACTAAACAATAGGGTCTCATACAAATCATCACCTTCAGAATCTGGCCGTGCGTACACAGCCATCTTTATGACGCGCGGGACGAGTCGCAGTACAATATCATCACCTGCAATAAGCTTTTCGACAGGGGGCAGTATTCTTTTGCTTATTTTTATAGACAAAACGACCATATTATCGATAGCTTCACGACGCACCTCTGGATCATCGACAATCTCCACGCGACCAAATACTTGTATGGTTGTTTGGGATTTTTCATCATAGACAACAAAAGCCACTTGTTTATTCTCTTGTATGTTCCTGTATTTTTGTGTTTCAGACTTTGTCGCAAAAAGAATCGTAAAATCCTGCTGAGGATAGTAATAGATAGCTGCAGCGTGCGGATTACCCGCAGCATCCGCAGTGGCCAGAACACCGCTGTAATTTTCATCAAGAAAATGACGGATTACATGTTCGGTTTGCGATGAAGTCATCGACTGGATAACTAGCTTCGTAATTCAATTTCCTTTTATACTTGTTCGTCCCATGCCCTGCATGCAGTTTAGGACGTGCAGTTTTATTCTTCTGTGACCAGGGTCTCAGGCCGCAAGTGATTACGCTCAACGCATAATCAGCCTGATGGGTCTTTAATGGCACTACGGGAGGTTCGTCATGATTACATTAATCGGGGTTGGGAAATACAAACTCATCGAAACAAAAGCTAGTGTAAAAATACTTTACCTAGACCACGAAACATTCGCATGGGTCGAGCCACGTGAGATTGGCCAGATTCTTGTCACGTCACATGCCCCGCACAAAGCCGACCATGCGCTCGCAATGGGCAGCTACAGCATGTACGATGTAAACGACGAACCGTACCTCACCGACTTGCTTCATCTCGAGCTCGAGTATGGGCACCTTGCATGGCAAGGCTATCTGCTGCCAACCGGATTGCCTGATGACAAGAAGAAACGGTCGCGCATTATTCCCACAAATCAAATCATTACAGCAAATCCACGCTTTACAAGCATCATGGGCTTCAGGCGCTGGAGAACCCTTCGACCATTACTGCCAAAGCCATCGGAGCAATGAATTACTCGCCCTGTGTAATGCGCTCAGACGAACACATCATGGCGGCAGTATTCGGGCGCAGGAAAGAAAGCGGAAGATTGTTCGGGTTTATCGAAGGGGCATTTATTGCCAGCCCACGCACAGCCCGCCAAGATACAACAGAAAATCTATCCGATGGATATTTGCATTCTCTATCATAATATGTCACTATAGTGTAACTGTTCGCTCTACCAAAAGAGGAAGTACATGAAAATCGGCATCGTCGCACTATCGTTTGGCAAAGTCAGCCAACACGCACGTTTCGACCTCATCAACTATCGCCTTAGTAGCTACACTGCAGCCGCGCATGAGCTCGTCACTACAAAACAGCCACTAGGGGCAGGAGATGAAGCGCAGTACACCGGCGACATACAAGCGGTTGTTGTCGCTCAGCATGAGATTGCTCGCTATCTCCAGGAGTTCCATACATTTGACGTCAAGGTAGTCACCAGCGCCTATGCAACGCCAAAGGGCAATGGCCAGCTCTACCTCGATACGCAGGACGTCATCAATGAGGCATTTCGGGTATTCAGAGAGGAGGATGTGCGTGAAGTTATTGTTATCGCGCACCCTTTCCTGCACGCATGGCTAGCCCGGCGTCTCGTCAAGCAAATGGGATTCATCAACCATGAATTCAGAGTAGATCGGCGGATCGGCTTCGACTCCAGCCAGGATAACCTGCAGTGGTGGTGCCGTGGCCCGCTTCGCTTTCTAACCTACCTGGCCATCCAGGTAGCAGGGAAGGCAATCGGCAAGGATTTCCACGGTATCGGCGAACGCCATGAATCACCAGCGTGATTCGCCCCATGCCCGCACCTCGCGGACACGAAAAGAGCCCAATCCCTTGCGGATTGAAAGCCATTCGTCCGCTTGAGGTGCGGGCTCTTTTTATATCCTGTCCACGATTCACCCGACACAAGCGCCTAGATAGGGAAGATACCAATGCTCTTGACAAATAGATATTATTTTTGTATAATAACCGGGCAATCGCAACTCTCTCAACCGAGGGCGCGAGAGCGCACCTCAGAAAGGGGCTATCATGCCCGTCGAAAACACCCTGCTCATCGTAGCAGTTGTCCTCCTGGCCGTTATTGCAATCCTGCTTTACAGGCTCTCGAGGCGACAGCAGGTGGCGCAGTACGAGCTGTCGATCGACCCCCGTTTCACGAAACAGATCGCTGACATCGGGGCCAGTGTCCGACACCATGCCGACGTCAGCGCAGTCCTGAAGCTGATGGAGCAGATCGAGGAACACCCCGGCGCCATCGAACGGCTGCGGGAGTACCCGGAGTCTGTCCGTGCCGCCGCCTGGATCCACTACGTCAACTGTCTCGGCGCAGACCTGAAGGTTGCGCAAGAGGCACTGTCGACCGCTCATCAGTCCACTCGGTACTACGACAGCGACAAGCAGCGATCCATCGCTACCGCTCAGCAGTCTGTCGACAGCATCCGCGTCAAGCTCGATGCCGCCATCGCCGCCTCCGGCCAGAAAGTTGGTCCGCGAGCCGTCTGAGGTGCCTTGGGTGGGGAGTACACACTCCCCACCCAAGCATTACAACCCTTCACCCTGCTATGGGGTTTTTTATTTAATATATCTTTTCAATTTGCTTTTTATATAGAAAGTTATATAATCACGACATAGTTCTGTCGTTGATGAACATTTCGTTCGTCCAGGGCTACGAGGGGGAATTAACATGCCGACCTATGTCATCGTGAGGCTCAACTATCCTGGCCCAGAGGATCCGCAACACCCCGATCTCATCATGCAAGTGGATGGCCGTCTACCAGAGGAGTTTCTCTCGCACATCAAGGAGCAGGGTCACTTTATCGTCCCTGACGACCAGGTAAACACATACTCAGTGACTGCGAGGTACACGATTGGCCGATATGAGATGACCACCAGGCTCATCGCGATCATCAAGGCGTGGTACGAGGAGTACTGCTGCCACTCCGGGATACAGAACACGCTACTCATAGATTGTTCTCTCCCTGCAATTGGCAAGAAAATGCTCCCCGCACCAGACGCCGACTCGCCGCTACGGCGTATCGGTGCACTGAAGTGGGAGCAGGAAGTCGCAGTTGTCCTCGAAGACTACGAGGGAGCCGCGAAGCTACGGGATGAGATCGACAGCCTCACCGTCCAGCTCAAGTAAGAAGTTGCCTGAGCTCCACCGCGACATACACCCCAAACCGTCGGAAAGTCCGACGTCATCCCCGCATAGAGATATGCGGGGACAGCTATGTCATGCCATTTTTCTGTCAAATGAAAACGAGCCAGGCGACACAGAAAAATTCCTGTGCCACCTGGCTCTTTGTTTCACTCCCCGTTACTGAACGCGACGATCGCTACGAGACACTTCTCGATGTCCTCTGCGGATTGCGTCGGCAGGACGCCCAAGATATGAGTTATGTAGCGGGCCTCGGAGCTCAAAACACCTCTGACGCCGCCAAGATCTGTCGAGAGGTCACTCATAATCGAGATCAAGACATTATCGACGCCCCTAGGTAGTTCCGAAAGAGCACGGCGTGCAACCGCACCTATGGCTTTCACCGCATCCGGGTTAGCCGCACGCCAGTCTTCTACTGCCGCAACGTGGTGAGCAGACGGCGCGACAACTATCAAATGCTGCGCCTTTTCGTTTACCTGCCCGTACGCGTCGAGCGCGTAGAGTAGCATGTCTTTGCCAAGTTCGACCTTCAGCTCATCAAGGGTGTGTGGTACTTCGCTCATCAAAAGCCTCCATATGTGTCGGGATAGCGAACTATATTACTATACAATAAAATGAATAATAGTACAAGTTTTGCATCTGCGTTGCGGTCGCAAACGACAGAGGTCTGGCGAATTTGACAGTTACATCATTTATAATAGAGGGAGATGTTTGATTATCCTGTGGTATTTGTGGACATCGAGACGACGGGTGGTAGCTATCGCAACAGCCGCGTCTTAGAAGTTGCCGCGATACGCTACGAAAACGGTGAAGTAGTGCAAGAATTCAGCACGCTTATCAATCCCGAAGCATACATCCCTAGTAGCATTACGTCCCTCACGGGCATCACTACAAACGATATCGTCGGTGCGCCAAAGTTCGAAGATATCGCCGATGAGCTATACGAGATACTGAGCGGTGCCGTCTTTGTGGCGCATAATGTCCGGTTCGACTACTCGTTTTTGAAAAATGAATTCGAGATGATTGGCATCGATTTTTCAGTGAAGTTATTATGTACCGTTCGATTGTCCCGCGCTCTTTATGTTGGGCAAAAAGGCCACAGTCTCGCCAAATTAATCGAACGGCACAGTATTCCCATCATGGCGCGTCACCGCGCGCTTGATGATGCACGGGCGATTCATTATTTTAGCCAGCTCGCTTACGACGAACATGGCCATGAAGTATTTCACGAAGCTGTTAGCCGCCAGCTCAAAACACAGTACCTGCCGCCGCATCTAAACATCGAGGAGTTAAACGAAGTTGAAAACGTCCCGGGTGTATACATATTTGAAGATGAAATGCGCCAGCCACTCTATATTGGCAAAAGCATCAATCTGAAAAAGCGGATCCTGTCGCACTTTCAAGATCGCAGCAGCAGGGAACTGAAGATAAGTCAAAACGTTCATCACGTCCGAACTATCCCAACGGGCAGCGAACTTACCGCACTCATCCTCGAATCTAAAATGATAAAAGAGTTGATGCCGATCTACAACCGAAAACTACGTCGTGTATCTTCCTACGCGCTGTTCGTAAAAGATGAAGTAGACGGCTATGCTACCATTGCCGTCAAATCTGGCACTATCAACGCCGACACTGATCTCACCAAAGTATACGGCCTCTACGAAACGCGGACCAAAGCAAAGAAGCAACTCGAACTGCTTACGAAAACATTCCAGCTTTGCCCAAAACTCATGGGTGTCGAAAAGGCGACGGGCGCTTGCTTCTCGTACTCGCTTGGCAAATGTAAAGGGGCTTGTATCGGCAAAGAGAGCAGGGAGCTATACAATCGACGCTTTGAAATTGCCCTCGAACGCAACAAGCTCGCTGCATGGCCATACAAAACCGCCATTACCATACCACTCGATGCCGAAGGGGGCGGCGTCGTCATTAATAATTGGATGATCCAAGGCTTTTATACGGACGGTGATCTCAGCCTCCTCGAATCTTACGAGGTGAACTTTGACGTTGATGAGTACAAAATCATTCGGCGTTTTATCCGTGAGAATAGTAAGCAAGTCGTATTGATATCCTAGTTCCTTCAACGATAAAAGCCACTAGACTTACCTGCCAAATGCTGCGTATAATGAAAGTAAATTCTAAGAAAAAACCAAAATACCACCTTATGCAAAAAAATACTATTATTCGAGCACTTGTAATTCTTTTTGTACCTGCAATCGGTTTTTTTGCAGGGCTTCATTTTCTACCCAAGCTATTTGATGGTATTGTTCTTGAGTCAAGCTTAGTGAGTGCTCAAACTAAATCGAGTGAGTACCTACGACCAGACTGGTGGTCGCATGGCGCTCAGGGCGAGCTCGATTTCTACGGTGATTGGCCCAAAGACCTCGAAACTCCAAGGGCGTGGATGCTTATTTCAGATAGTGGCAGCCCCATTATTCAAATCCCATTCGCGGATAATTCTATTAATACTCTGCGGGATGTTGCGATGGAAGAATCATCGAAGTATATATCGAGCATACAGTCACCGACCAACAGGTACTGCCACGATTTTAGCAATACCCAGGTCCATCGCGGCACTGCTGCGCGAGGTGAGGTGTCTGACATTTTGACAATTACGGCGGACTGCAAAAACGGCAACAAGAGCTATGTATATCGCTGGCACACAACAGTTGATGATTCCCTGAAGATAAGGATAGTCGCTTTCATCTCGGAAAGATGGATTTGGGAAAGAAATGAAAAGGTGTTTGCGAAAATGATAGATAGCGTTGGTCCAATAAATTCTGCCAGTAAAGTATAGCTTGCACTTCTCCTATTGTTGCGATCTCGATAGAAACCTATGGTCGATAGCAGGGTAAGTTCAAGTGATTTTTTATTTGCATAATCTACAGACTCTAGCTTAGAGGTAATCACTATTCTTATATCGATACGAGAGGATAATCTTGCAAAAATACTTAATCTATGGCATTATATCGATGCTGTATAATTGCAGTTCAATAGTGCCACGCAGTATCCACCCTTCAGAGAGTTAGGAAACACAGTGACCGAGAACAACCGTCAGCAGGACATCAAGCTCATTTCCGATGTCGTCGAGGTCCGCACCTGCGCAATCGGGCTCGCCGCCAGTACGAACAACGCCCAGCTTTACGCTGCCGCTGTCGCCAACGACGACCAGGCCATCCTCGACATTCTCGAGAACCTGGTTTCCGAGGCGGAGGCCACGATCGCAAAGCAAGAGGCCAAGCTCACCACTTCTGCGACCCTCACCGGGCACATCATCACGATGGCCAGGCTGCGCAATGAGTGCGAGAGGCTTGAGGCTCTTGTTGGTTTGCGCGACACAGCCAAGGCCAACGTGGCGCTGCTCACGAGCGGAGAAGTCTGCTACCCGCCGGCAAACAAGTCAACCGAGGAGCTCATGGAGAACCTCAAGGCACTTGTAGAGGCGGAGGAAGTGGTGGCTTCGGCACAAGCCGGCTAGTCCACGGCGCATAACAGCAACGGGTCGGTACTCCAGGCACACGCCTGGAGTACCGACCCAATTGTCATTTCTGAACCCTGAAACGTGTTATATTGCCTACGCCGTATTTGTCGTGTACTTTGCGTTTATGACTCTTATACGCCAAGAGAGGTTAGCCGCGCAGTCGCTTTTCGATAAGTTCAAAGTCGAGATAGTCGTGCGTATTATTACCAGGTACTTCAATATATCGTAGGCGCTTCGTCGCGAGCGCGGATATACGTTCGCACATACTAAACCTATACAAATCTACGAGTAATTACCATCAACCGCACCCGGCCAGACGATTCAAGATCGTTCAATGGTTTACAATAGATATCATGACAAAACACCGCATCTACTCGATCAGCTTCGCCAGCGTGTATCCGCTGTATATCGCCAAGGCAGAAAAGAAGGGACGAACGAAGGCGGAGGTCGATGAAATCATTCTCTGGCTGACTGGATATAGCCAGTCGGAATTTGATGCGCAATTAGAAAAGCAGGCTAACCTTGAAACTTTCTTCACAGAGGCTCCTCAACTTAATCCATCACGCACTTTGATCACTGGTGTCATTTGTGGCGTCCGAGTAGAGAACATCGAAGAGCCGCTCATGCGTGAAATCCGCTACCTCGATAAACTCATCGACGAGCTCGCAAGAGGAAAGACAATAGAGAAAATCCTGCGCGAAGTGTAGGTATCACGCAGAACGGAAGGTCTTCAATCTAAGTATGGCCAAAATATCCGATACGCACGAATCCAATCGTCCGCCGCAGGCGCCTGCCCGAATTACTTCTGATGATTTCACGTTGCTGCTGACGTTGTTTTCTGTGTAATAGTGACATGCCCTTACTACACCACCAGCTCGAAAGCTGTATCCAAAGTTTGCAGTTTGCTATATAATGTAAAGCATATGACGAAAAAACAGACTCAAAACGATCCGGAATATCTCTTCGGTCTCGACTCGTTCGGCGACTTGGCGGTCGGCAAGGACGGCAAGCTGATGAACTATGCCGAATCGATCCGGCTCGTCATTGAAGAGGCGGTACTAGCCGACAAACTCGGCGTCGATATCATTGCCCTTGGTGAGCATCATCGCGACGACTTCGCGATTTCGAGCCCCGAGATGGTACTCGCTGCCATCGCTAGTAAGACCAAGCGCATCAAACTAGCCTCCGGCGTAACGGTGCTTTCGAGCGACGATCCGGTGCGTGTGTTCGAACGCTTCTCAACTCTCGACGCCGTGTCTGGCGGTCGTGCACAGGTGATCCTCGGTCGTGGCTCCTTTACCGAATCATTCCCACTTTTCGGCTACGACCTGCGTGATTATGAGGCACTGTTCGAAGAAAAGATCGACCTGTTTTCGCAGTTGCTCAAAGAGAAGCCAGTCACCTGGGAGGGAAAATACACCCAGTCGCTCGACAATGCCGACATCTTCCCAAAGACCGAATCAGGCAAGCTCGAAACATATGTGGGCGTTGGTGGTTCGCCGCAATCGGTCGTGCGTGCGGCTGCTTACGATTTTCCGTTAGTCCTCGCAATTATTGGTGGTTCGCCAGATCGTTTTGCACCGTACGTTGATCTGTATAAGCGTGCTACTGAGCAATTTGGTCGCACGCCACATCCTATCGGCATGCATTCGCCGGGCTTTATTGCCGATACCGACGAAGAGGCGGTCAAGATGGCGTTTCCTTTCTTTAAAGAGCAGATGGACCGCGTGGGCAAAACCCGCGGCTGGGCGCCAATGTCGCGCGAGCATTTCCTGAGTGAAGTAAAAAGTGGCTCTATGTACGTTGGCTCACCGGAGACCGTTGCCCAAAAGATCGCTCGTGCCATGAAGGTAGTCGGTGCGACTCGGTTTGACATGGTGTATGGGTTTGGGCCGGTTCCTGCTGGTGTGCGCCGTCATATGATCGAACTCTACGCTACCAAGGTGATCCCGCGCGTGCGCGAATTGCTTGCGGAGAAATAGCATGGCCGACGTGCGAACGATCGGTATTCTTGGCGTCGGCAAGCTTGGCATCGTCCTCGCACAGCTAGCGCTCAAGGCGGGTTACCGGGTTTATATTGCTGGCTCGGGCGAGGTGGGTAAGATCAAGCTCTCGGTCGAGGTGCTCGCGCCTGGCGCCGTTGCGGCGTTGAGTCGTGAAGTTGCCGAGCAGTCCGATGTCGTCATCTTGGCACTACCACTCAGTAAACACCGCCAGACACCGCACGACGCGTTGGCAGGCAAGTTAGTCATCGATGCCACCAATCATTGGTGGGAAGTCGACGGTCCGCGCGATGAGTTTCTTGACCCCGACTGTTCTTCGAGCGAAGCGATTCAAGCTTTCCTGTCGGATTCACGGGTTGTTAAAGCGTTTAACCACATGGGTTATCACGACCTATACGACGAACCTCGACCAGCGGGCGCCCCTGGCCGCAAAGCTATTGCTCTCGCCGGTGATAACGCACAAGATGTCGAAACCGTTTCACACCTCATCGACACTCTCGGTTTCGACCCAGTACCTATCGGCAATCTTGCCACTGGCCGCGAGCTTGAGCCGGGCGGAAGCGTCTTTGGCGTGAATGTTGATGCCGGTACGCTCACGAAGTTACTGCTTGGCTAGCGGGTAAATGCTATACGTGATACCTATCTTTGCCTCAGGCTATCAAACATTGACTCGATTTCTTCGTTTTCGTTGATAGACCGTACAGGCTCTGAGGCGCCTGCTCGCAGAAGACCATCGTAGCCATAATCATCTGGAGTTGCGTGCTGTGCGTCGTAAAGCGCATCCTGGTATGCATCGTCGATAGAAGCGGTCTCAAGGCCAAGAGATTCCTCGTAGTAGTCGAGTGTGTCTTGGTAATTCTCTAGTTCGTCGAGGTCAAGATCTTGTAGCTCGTCGATCGCAACACCAATCGCTCGTTCCTTCAGCAGGGTGTCATTTTCTTGTTGCCAGGCCTCAAAAATATCACTCAGGCTTGTGCCATAGAAGTGCGACAAAAACCATTCGTAATTACTTACTGAATCGATTGTTGGAATAATCGCGTGGAGTGCTTGGCGTATCTCCACTCCTGTCATGTGATCTGTAAATAGCTCAAGCAGGTATACTTGAGAATCGATATTTCCCTCACTACCGGATGTATTGAATACGCGATAACTATCGAGTAATTGCTTGCATACGTCACTGTTGGTAGAGAATCCCATATCTCTCAGGATCCTATGTATCACTTGAGGATAGGTGCCGACGTAGTACGATCTCGTTGAGAAAGTATGACGGCGCGCACCCTCTTCGCAAAAAGGTAGCTTGTCATAGCCGGCGAGAAGATTGTGCGCAATGGTTGATGCAATTTCTTCAGTCATGACAAGCTGCCCGGCAAGGTTAGTGCCTTTTCCATCAACAAACCGATAAATCATCTGGTCTATATAGACTGGGTATTTGATTGCAAAAAGCAGGTCATTTCTTCGAGCATCGCGGAAATAGTCCAAGAAAAAGTCGAGGATGCTCGGATTTTTGTAGTCGACAAAAAGCAGGTTTCGATTTGATGTGAGGTCGTACGTAGACTTGACGTCAATGAATGTATTTTCAAGCTCCTTGATCGTCTTCTCGAAGACGTGATAGTCAGGACGGACGGGAGCATCCCTGTGGCTTGCGTCGAAAGCAGCGTGAAGGTGTGTGAGGGAAATGGGCGTCTTAAGGGTGAAGAGTATCTTCAGCAACTTTCGGGCGTCTTCCGATATGCCATTGGTATAGGCGTCTTCCCATAGTTTGCTTGGCTTGTCGAAGTAGCTTTTGATTTTTCTAGGGAAATCCTTCGGCTCTATCTCCTCCCATGGCCTTTCCTTGAGTACCGTCTCGATCAGTCGTGGTGTGTAATTTTTGTGCGATATGATGTATTCATACGTTCGATCTTCGAGGAATTTTGAGAGGTGAGAGTAAGGCACGTCGTAAGCGAAGAGGTGATTATACAAAATCTGCGCACGTATGAGCTTGGTGTACTTTTCCAGATCAACCACGTAGTTGCTGTCGGTAATCAGCTTTGCCTCGAGTGACGTGTACTGGCGCTGGGCTTGCCGTAAGATGTATTCGCGTGTTGTCAGTATCAGCCCTTTGTTTTTAGAGGATGAGACTCTTTCGATGAATCGCACCAGATCATTTTCCTCGTTTCGGTCGAACCCTTTTTCAAAGTAGTTCCTTCCTAGGAAATCATCGAAGAAAAACAGCTGTTTCTTCTCTGGGTTGTACAATTTCAAAGCTTCCTCGACGCCGCGCGATATGTACACGAATTGCTCAAACTCACCATCAGCAAGAAGCCTCGAAGTCATCATGCGGGCAAGAGTCGTCTTGCCGATACCAGGGACGCCCGATATGATCACAAATCGATTCTTGCTGAACACTTCGAGCGCTTGATTGTAGCTGTCGTTTTCAACATACAGCGATACCGTACGCACGATATCTTCCTTTTCAAACTCGGTTCTATTTACGATATCCGTACTAAATATCCGCTCAAGGATATTCGTACTTGATAGCCAGAGCTTATAGTGCTGTTTTTCAATGTCGGGGTGTTTACCAAGTAGGTTATTGAGGTCATCCTTACTATAGATATCTTCTGTTGTTTTGATATATGGCTCAAATAAACCCAAAATAGTATCTTTGTTGGCCGGCGTGAGGCCGACACTTGTGGTCAGTACGTATCTTGCCGGCTTGAGCTTTTGTACTTTTGACACCTCTTTGTTTTTCAGGTGAGTGATGAGTCGCTGCGCACTCGTAAGGTGGCGCTTGCTCTGAATGATTGTTTTGCCGTCTTCCGTGGTGGCGCAGCGCAGATCGATACCGCCATCACGACCAGAAGTGAAAGATTCGATATGCACACCAAACTCTACCTGTAAAAGGTCGCGTGATAGGTTTTCGAACTCCGCAGGAGACAAGGTATCAAATGAATAGCTTGGCATTGTTTTCCAGATTAATGTGTAATCTAACTATACCAGATGCCAAGAGAGGCGGTGATGAGAGATTAGCTTTTGCCCTTACGCCGATCATCCTCTCGCCGCAACAGCTGACAGTTATCGGCCAATATGAATACGCGCGGCCGTTTATTCACGTATACTATACCTATGAAACTCCTTGAAGTAGAAATCCCAGACGAAGTATGGATGCCGATTGTCGTTGCGCTCGTAACAACTCTTATCATCAGTCCGTTAGTAGGGCTTTACATAAAACCGCGTATCGAAGCCCGACAGCAACGGCTGATTCGCGACCGCCAACAAATCGACGAAGTCATTTTTAAATTCCAGAAACTCAGCCTAAGTATCAATACACTAGTACCAAAAGTACCTAAAGACAATGAATTGTTAGTCAACCACAACGCCATCATGCTTCAGCAAGCTCAGGTAAGTGCTTACGAACTTACAGATACACTATCGCGACTATCACCACTGTATGTACAGAAGCACCGCCAACATATAGGCAACACGATGTTATTTATCGGCTATCTTCTTGGGCAGATCACCGCCGCTCGGTCGCAAGATCTCACATCAAAACTCGTCGACAGCCTAAAGGATACGACTAGCAATCTCGAATCTTTTGACATTTACTTCCGTGCAAATGTAGGCCTAGCCGACAGCCAGGAGAAATGGTATCGACGACTGTATTGGTACTTTTTTAGTCAAAAAAGTACGCAAACACAAGCAGATCAGGTGCTTGCAAAGCTCAGACTTAAGTAACTACATCATTAAACCGATGCTACCGATGTTTTGTCAAATAGGCAGTAGAACCCTAGGAAAAACAGGGGTAATGGAGTATACTCCGGACATGACGAAGTCCTCAGATATTGCCGAGCTACAGAATCAAATTCGCAAATTTTGCGATGATCGAGACTGGGATCAGTTCCATAATCTGAAAGACCTTTCTATTTCACTGAATCTTGAAGCAAGTGAAGTACTTGAGCACTTTCAATGGAAGAAAAACGAAGAGATCGATAGTCATATCAAGAATCATGCAGACGAAGTGGGTGAAGAACTTGCCGACGTCCTCTATTGGGTCTTGCTGATCGCTAATAAATCCAACATAGATCTCAGTGATGCATTTGCTCAAAAAATGGCAAAAAATGAGAAGAAATACCCTGTTCACAAGGCAAAAGGCACTCACAAGAAATACACGGAGCTAGCCGAGTGATTGTTTATTCTGCGACCAAACAGAAATTTCAACACGATATTATGTCAAATGATATCGAGGGCATCATTCATGCTGCATACAAGGCGGCAACAGGACATAGCACCGGCCACTCTGAACTTGAGTCATGGCGCAACTCACTACAATACATGGAGCGTGTCATTAATGATGGTGAAATCCCTGAAGATGCCGGCGTCGCGATTGAATATCACATTCCTCAGTCATCAAAGCGTATCGATTTTATCGTAACGGGCCTTAACGAAGACCAAAAAGACAGCGCCGTATTAGTCGAGTTGAAACAATGGCAAGAAGCGCAGCTGACTACCAAAGACGGGGTAGTCAGTACACGATTCAAGCATGGCGAAAAAGAAACCTCGCATCCGTCATATCAGGCCTGGTCATATAAATGCCTCCTTGAAGACTACAATCAAACGGTGCAAGAGGAAGATATTCAGCTCTTTCCGTGCGCATACCTCCACAATTACAAGCAAGATGACGTGATTACAAACGAATTCTACGCAGACTATCTCAAGCAAGCGCCAGTTTTCTTGCGAGACGACGCTCTTAAGCTCCGAGAATTTATCAAATCTCACGTAAAGTATGGCGACAAAAATAATATCATGTATCGCATTGATCACGGCAAAATTAAGCCGTCTAAAAATCTTGCCGATCAACTTTCATCAATGCTCAAAGGTAACGACGAGTTTGTGCTGATCGATGACCAGAAAGTCGCATACGAGACAGCCCTGCAACTTGCAAATGAATCATCCGATGAAGTTAAGAATGTACTTATCATTGAGGGCGGACCGGGAACGGGGAAGTCAGTCTTGGCCATCAATCTACTTGTCGAACTCACAAAACGCGAGCTAGTCGCACAATACGTGACACGCAACTCCGCACCACGTGAAGTGTACCAGGCCAAACTAACAGGTACGTTCACGAAATCGCGTATCGCTAATATGTTTAGCGGTTCCGGTTCATTCCACTCAGCTACTAACAATACATTTGACTGTCTGCTCGTCGACGAGGCGCACCGGCTCAATGAAAAATCAGGCATGTTCAATCATTTAGGCGAGAATCAAGTAAAAGAAATAATCGCCGTCAGCAAGTTCAGTATTTTCTTTGTAGATGAAGACCAAAAGGTTACGCTTAAAGATATTGGTAGTAAGGAAGAGATCCGCTTCTGGGCTACTCGTGCTGGCGCAAAGGTAACGGAACTCTCGCTTGAGTCACAATTCCGCTGCAATGGCTCGGACGGCTATTTAGCTTGGCTCGACAATACGCTACAAATTCGTGAAACTGCTAACGAAACACTTGATGGCATTGACTATGACTTTCGAATTATCGATAACCCTCAAGAGCTACATGACCTTATTAAGGAAAAGAACCTTGTAAAGAACAAGGCGCGCATGGTCGCTGGCTATTGCTGGAAATGGATTAGTAAAAATAACCCAGAGCTAAAAGACATTGTCATAGATGATTATGAAGCCACATGGAATCTTAGTACGGACGGCCAAGCATGGATCATTAAGCCAAACTCCGTTAGTGAAGTGGGGTGTATTCATACATGCCAGGGTCTTGAGGTTGATTACGTGGGTGTTATTATCGGACCTGATCTCATTGTGCGTGACGGAAAAGTCGTCACGGTTCCCGAAGCTCGTGCAAGTAGCGACAAATCTGTCTATGGCTGGAAGAAACAGATGAAAGAAGACCCGATCTCGACATCTGCACAGCTTGATGCAATCATTAAAAATACTTATCGAACCCTAATGACGCGCGGCCAAAAAGGCTGCTACTTGTATTGTGCCGACATGGAGACGCAAGCATATTTCGCACACAAACTGCAGCGTCTAAATTCTACAATGGCATATGACAAGGATGGTGTATATGGCGTATCGTAATAAAACCTACATAGCTTTCGATGGGGATCAAGATATTTGGTCATATCACTTTATGAGAGGCTGGAAACAGAACGATAATTCCGAGTTTAATTTCTATGATGCGCATATGCTTAAGCAGGCAAGAGATACAAGCAGCGAAGAATCAATCAAACGCAGCTTAAGAGAGCGAATGAATAATAGTAAAGTGTTTGTGTTACTTGTGGGTCAAAATACCAGATATTTGTATAGATTTGTACGCTGGGAAATTGAGCTTGCGCTTAAGTTGAACCTCCCGATTATTGTCGTAAACCTTAATCAGGCTCGTGGTCACGACGACGAGCACTGTCCGCCAATACTACGCGATAAGCTTGCTATGCATGTGTCGTATAGTCCTAAGATTCTACAGCTTGCCCTAGAGGCATGGACTACTTGGCATTATGAGCATCAGAGGAATGGTCGGACAGGCCCTTTCCACTATCGAGAAGAAATATATCGGGGCTTGGGGCTGTAATATTTATATGAAGATAAAAGTTTCATTTTTTAGTAAAACTCTTTGGAGGCAATACCTTACTTCAGTGTCAGTTATTAGTGTTTTTGCTTCACTTCTTTTTGTGGCTATACAGGTTCACGATAAGTACAAGCCGTATGTGCTTAGCGGAATTGTCGTAGCGTTAATTCTCGGCTATATTATCGCTTGGATTATTGCTAATGCTACGACGTCAAAAAGGATGAGCATCAACGGATCACCTCTGGAGGTTAAGATTGGTGATATCTTTCAAGAAGGTGAACTTCGGGCTATTAACTTTAATGAGTATTTTGACACTATTGTCGATGATGTGTTGATTGCGAAGAAATCTTTAAATGGAATTTACCTCAACAACTATGCAAATGATATCAAGACATTGGATTTAAGAATTGAGAATGACAATCATCTCGCCGAAATGAGAGCCAGTAAGAATGATGCTCGTAAGATTGGTAAAAAACAACGCTACAGCCTAGGCTCAACCTATGTAGATGGTGATTACCTACTAGTTGCTTTTTCAAAATTTGATGACAACAATATGGCACATCTGACAATGCGAGATTATATAAACTGTCTTATGACTTTTTGGGATGAAGTGAACAGGGTGTATGCTAGCAGGTCTCTCGCTATTCCTTTAATGGGGGCTGGGATTACACGATTTGACGATGCGGCGGTGTCCGAACAGGAGTTATTGGAACTGCTGATATGGTCGTTTAAAGTTTCTCGCGTCAAATTTAAACATCCAGCAAAAGTAACTATTGTTATCCATAAGAATTCAAAGGATAAGATTAATTTTTATGAACTGAAAATATAGGGAGGAATATGAGCTACCGAAACAAAACTTACATAGCATTTGCTAGTGAAGATATATCATCATATAGATTAATGGAGGCGTGGCGAGATAATGTCAAAATAGATTTTGACTTTTATGATGCACACGATCTATACATCTCGCTTGACACAAGCAAGCCAGAGACCATCAAGGCAAACCTTCGTGAGCGTATGAAGAATGCTAAGCAGTTTGTGTTACTAGGCAGCATAAACGTAAAGAGAAAAGGAGGAGATGGCACCTCTTTCCTTGCTTACGAAATAGAAACTATGATCTCACTCGGGCTACCCGTTGTTGTTGCTAATCTTGACGGTGATCGAACTGTAGATCGAGCATTTATCCCAAAGCCTCTGCTTGACGTCAATTACCACACAATGTCAGTCTCGTTTCAGCCTAAAATTATCAAATATGCACTCGACGAGTACGCTGCAAATTTTGCCGCTAGTGACAATACTGGTCCATATTACTACAAATCATCAGTATATCGTGAGTTGGGGCTATAAAACGAATTCTTATGCTTCCAGGGTTAAACTCTGAAAGCATAAGAGGAGATAAACCTATGTACGAAAATATCGATCTGGGGTCATTGATTGATCAGTATGAAGCAAGCGAAGGATACATATTGCGGAACTTCATTAACGACAGCGGTTATCTACTGAAAGTGCATGATGGTAATTACAAGGAGATTCTATCTTTAATTGAAAGATATGAAGTGGCAACTACCACGAGTTACGGGCAATCGAAGGCAATGATAGTTGATATAGGTAGAGTTAAATCGCAGGAGTATCTTGCTGAGTTCCTTCGGCTGCTGCACAACTACTGCGCTTCGCTTTATACCATCGAGCAACAGTATATTGAATTTCTAACAGGCAAACGATACAAGGAGTCTGCATACAATAACAATATAGGTGAGGCCTTCAAGAGCTTGGAGAGTGATCCAAAGTACTTATTTTTATTTGCCATAAGAAACTATTTTGTTCATAAGCGCATACCGGATGTGCAGGTGAGTGTGCAGCACAAGAGGGCTAAAGACAAGAAGCAGGGTGAGATTCTATTCACAACAAGGGGTAGATTTACGATCGAAAAGAGCTTCTTCATGTCAGATATGAATAAAAAATTTTGGGGTGAATCTGGCAAATATAAATCCAGACTGATTACAAACGAGGAGCAGCTGAGGATACTGGAGGCTTTCATACGGCATGATACGGGTCATGGTCTGAGCGTAGAAATAAAGGATATAATATGTGATTATCATAATGAGCTACATGCTCATCTTACTGTAATAAATCAAGCGATGATCAGTAACGAAGAAGACTCTTACAATGAATCGGTTAGTCTTATTGAAGAGATAAAAAGACGACAAGATGCAATCCGTGGTTGAGTTTAATTCTTGCTTTTAAGGGCAGTATATATTTCTGGAATGAATAACAATGAGATACGATTGGAATCCGTTACTTGGGAAAACGTAGATGGCATGATCGCCAATAGTGAGAGCGGCAACATTTTCTTTCCTTTGCCATGCAACGACGATGAGGCCGAGAGGTACATTCATCAGGTGAACAATCATAGGCGACATGGTATGGGCGATTTGTTCAATGCATACACGACACAAAATGTCTTAGTGGGTGGCGGACAGATTGTAGATGCGCAGGAAGCTGTTCAGCTGGGCTATTGGGTTGCGCTAAATAAGAGGCGCAGGGGGTTTGGAAAGGCAATTGTTGCAGCTCTTGAAAGAGAGGCGAGGGAGATTTTGCCGGCTAGAGAATGCTTCGAGCTGGAAATAGATGCACGGAATTTGGCGTCACTGGCACTAGCTATTTCAATGGAATATAGGCTTTCGCAAGCGAGAGACGACGGGACGATGATTTATAGAAAACAACGATCCTAGTCAGTAATCTATCTAAAAAGAAAATTTCGAATCATTGACCAGCTATCTGGCGCTTCCATCCTGGTTGCGCGACCCGCCAGATACGCGAGCTCTTTACCATCAATCAATTGACAGCCGACTGATTGAGCAAGATTAATTGCTCCCCGAGTAAAGCTACTGTTAGTAACGGCAATTGCTCGGTCACAGCGGTAATGGGCCATGCCGGTGTAGGCTTGCTGAACAGCTTCTTTTCCAACCGAACCCTGATATCCCTTGCACTGCACAGCAGAACGCACGCCGTCTTTGGTGATAATAAGATCCACACCATCATCATTGGTTATTGACGTCGTCTCGGTGTGATATCCTAGCCGCTTAAAGATAGCTTCGACATAGTCTTCAAATGGTGTGCCTCCTAGGGCGGCGACAAAACTATCCGGAAGTTGCACAAGGGAAGTTTGTCGTGCGACACGCTGTTGGTTGATGTAGATAAAGTAGATCCCAGCGCCTGCCGCAGCTAAAAAGATAAGAATCGACAGAGCATAAGGCGAAAGCGACTCGATAAACGAAACAACACATAGAATACCCAAGCCCCATGCTAGAAGGCGTTGATTTCCGTGACGATTATTGCGGTGGCGTGACATGGGTGTATTATACCATGCTCGACAAGAGTAACATGCGTGCTGCTCTTCTGGATATAAGAACAATCCTGAAATGTATTATATTTTCTGCGTAAGCTCTCGAATATCCTTAAGCGTATCACTCGGTTTTATCTCTTGAATAATGTATTCGCCACGCTTCCAATATGCTTTTCGAGCTTTTGCGTCTGGGCTGCTTCGGATAATCCGGTAAGTGTCATCAATGACTTCAAGCGCTACGCAGTTGTCGAGCGCTATTGCTACTTTTGAAGTCGACTTCATCATTCTTTTTAGGTCTTCTTGTCGGAATGGCTCTGCGTCGTAATGCGGACAGTGAAATGCATCGATAAAGCCAAGTCCTGTCACTTTGATGAGCTGGTCACTGCTACTACTAAGCCTACGCGAGTCGGAGTTGCCACCCACAAACCAACATATTGAGCCGGCGCTAAGACCGGCAAGGACGATATCGCGATCGAGGGCCTTCTTGAGAATCTTGTCGACGCCAAGCCGTCTCCACACTGTCATCATATATAACGTGTCTCCGCCGCCCACGTAGATAGCGTCGTGAGAAAGAATAGTTTTTTCGATGTATTCCCGTGATAGTGTTTTGTCGGATAGACACAGTGCATTCACCGACGTGAACCCAATCTCTGTAAAATGTTTCTTCACAACTTCAAAGTAACCAGTCGAGTCGTGGCTTGCGGTAGGGAGAAAAAGAAGCGAGGGACTTTTCTTACCAGTAAGGGCGAGAATCTCGCGGTCGATAGCGGATGTCTCTACAGGGTAAAAGCCGCCGTCCTCTTTCGGTCGTCCGATTTCTCCGCCGCCGATTGCAATAATTTTTCCCATATGAATTTGAGTTCCTTTTCAAGAATTATAACACTATGCATACAGCGTACGATCCTGAAGGCTGTTGGTCTCTAAAAAAGAATGAGCCCCACCGCCGGGGCTCATTCAAGAGCATTAGGCAGTGAGGCTTTCGACCATGCGGTCGAACACACGTGCTTCGTCGAGGATACCGCCGCAGTAGCCGCAGTGCGGCAGGTTTGGCACTAGCAGATAACAGTGAGGGCACTTGGCTTCATACCGAGCGCAGTTACTGTGATCTTTGCCAAGCGCAACTCCTGTTGCGGGTGGCCGGCCGAGAAGGCTCAGTTCTGATGGGTGAAAAATCTTTCCCGTCATATTGAGCGCATCCTCGATCCGCCCGGCGGTCTCGATGTTGATCTTGTACAGAGACGTGTCGTCCTCAATACGTTTGATGGTTTGCTTTGCGACCCCAGAGAGCTCAGCGAGCTCGGCGCGTGTCAAACCAGCAGACTTACGAATACTACGCAGCATGTGAGCCACGAATCCCCATTTCATATCGTACGTGTCGCACCTGATGGTACTTATATATTATAACATAAATATATTGTATTATCAATAGTCTACTAAGCCTAATGGTGGGTGAGTGTCAAAAAGAGGTATACTGTGAATACATTTATCGTATGAAAAAACTATCGAAACAGCAGCGATTACTGCAAATTCAAACGAAACATCTATTGCTATTTGCCTGGGGTGTCGCGGCAGTGTGCTCACTAGTATGGTATATAGCTGCGCAAGTACTGACTACTGCATATCCGCAACGATTAGTAACTATTTATGATCGCGGCATAAAGCGCACTATCTTAACACCAGCCGATACCGTGAAAGACGCCTTGCAGGTCGCCAGCATTGCCGTTGAGTCGCAGGATATCATCGAGCCGTCAATCGACACGAAGTTGACGACATCGGACGCCGACATTATTATCTATCGGTCACAGCTGATTGCTGTCGTCGATGGGAGTGCGAGACAGACGGTCATGACAGCACGACAGTCGCCACACGAAATACTGAAACAGGCGAACCTACCTGCTCTCAACAATAAGGACACAACCTCATTTGAGCAGACAAGCTCGGTGCTCGATGGTGCGCCGACCAAGCTCATTGTGTCGCGAGTCATAGAAAAAGAGCCAGAACCCGTTCGAGTTGTTTTTCAGCCAAAGCCAAATGCACTGACCAGCTCAAAGGGAGCACATGTATACGTGGACGCGGGCGGCGTCGCGCACCGTGAAACGTACTACGACCTACCGATGAACGTGGTAATTCGAAGCTGCGGCGCAGGTAACTCGTACACGATTCGCTCGGATGGCGCAAAAGTCGACCAAGATGGATATATACTTGTGGCTGCAAATTATGCCGCGTATCCTCGTTGCACGATAGTCGACACCAGTATGGGCCCGGGTAAAGTCTACGACACGGGTGGTTTTGCGGCGAAGCACCCGTACGGTTTTGACCTTGCTACCGACTGGACAAATTATAACGGCATATAGTTAGCACTGTATAATAGAACATAATGAATGAAATCATCTGCCCCCACTGCAAAAAGGCATTTAAAGTCGATGAGGCTGGATTTGCTGACATCCTCAAACAAGTTCGGGATCACGAATTTGAAGAGCAGCTGCGTGAACGTGTCGAGATGCTCGAACGTGACAAACAAAACGCCATCAAACTCGCCGAAGCCAACACCAAGAATGAACTACAGGCTGACATCTCTAAAAAAGATGCCGAGATTGCCGATCTAAAAGCCCGAGCTACCGCCAAGATCAAAGAACTACAAGCAGAAGGTGAGCTATCTGCCACGCGTATCGCGGCCGAAAAGGACGCCCAGCTCGCCGACCTAAAAGCAAAACTGCAAGCTATTGAAACCGAGAAACAACTTGCCGTCACTGAAGCAGTGAATAAAGTTGAAAAGCAGCGCGATGAGCTAGCAGGTGAACTCAAGATGAAAGATAGCGAAAAGCAGCTCCTTGAAACATCGCTCAAAGAAAAATACGTCGCCGAGCTCAAAACGAAAGATGACATCATCAAGCTCAAAGACGATGAAATTGCGCTTCGTAAAGACATGAAAGCCAAACTCTCCACCAAAATGGTGGGCGAGACACTCGAGCAGCACTGCGAAACCGAGTTTAATAAACTACGTGCAACTGGCTTTCAAAATGCCTATTTTGAAAAAGACAACGACGCACGATCGGGTAGTAAGGGTGATTATATCTACCGCGAAACTGACAGTGATGGCAACGAAATCATCAGCATCATGTTTGAGATGAAAAACGAAGGCGACGAAACGGCAACCAAAAAGAAGAACGAAGACTTCTTAAAGGAGCTCGACAAAGACCGCAGCGAAAAGAAGTGCGAGTATGCCGTACTTGTAAGCCTGCTCGAAGCCGACAACGAACTCTACAACGGCGGCATCGTGGATGTATCGCACCGTCACGACAAGATGTACGTCATCCGTCCGCAGTTCTTTATTCCGATCATCACGCTACTTCGTAACGCGGCACTTAATTCACTGAAATATAAATCAGAACTAGCCCTCGTGAAGGCGCAAAACATCGACGTCACTAACTTTGAAGACCAGCTCAATGATTTTCGTGATTCATTTGGTCGCAACTACCGCCTGGCATCAGAGAAATTCTCGACAGCTATCGATAGTATCGACAAATCGATCGCGCAGCTGCAAAAGACCAAAGAGAACCTTTTGCGCTCAGAGGATAATCTGCGCATAGCCAACAATAAAGCCGACGAACTCACCGTCAAAAAACTCACTCGCGCCAACCCGACCATGGCGGCGAAATTTGCTGAACTAGGCGATACAAAAATCAGCTAAAACCCTAAGTATCCTTTAAGCTTATGGTAGAATGATAACAATACACAATAAACCGGAGTTCAACTCACTATGCAAGAATCAGACACAACAGAAGCAACCACGCAGCCAGCATTTGCACCAGCGGCAGCCGCACCAGTAGCAACCGACCAAGACAAGACGTTGCACCTCATCGCTTTCATCTTGAACGTCGTCACTACCGTCAGCGTAGGTTGGACACTTATTCCACTTGCATGGATGCTCCCAATGACGATTATCTCGTACGGTATCTACAAGGGTACGAAAAAGAATACTACTGCATTTGGCGTATGTACGCTACTATTCGTAAACCTCATCTCTGGTATCCTGCTCCTCGTAGCTAAAAAAGACGACTAGCACCCACTCAAGCTAGTGAAAAGGTAAAATGCCACTCGTGTGAGTGGCATTTAATTTCGGCGGACGAGTGGTAGCGACTGAGAAAGCGCTATACTAGATACATACCTAAATAAGGAGGATGTATGGCGCAGGCACATAACTTTTCTGATTTAAAAGCTCTCTTTTTGAACGGCACACTCAAGCGATCGCCGGAACGCAGCAATACCGACGGCCTCATAGAAGCCAGCCAGTTGCTTATGCAAAAACACGGCATGAACACCGAAGTTATACGAACAATTGACCACGATATCGCAACAGGCATTTACCCAGATATGCGCGAATATGGCTGGAGTACCGACGAATGGGCCGAACGTATCTTCCAAAAAGTACTCGATGCAGATATTGTCGTTATCGCCGGGCCTATTTGGCTCGGCGATAATAGTTCGCAGACGAAAAAGATCATCGAGCGCCTGTATGGAAACTCATCGGAGCAAAACGCGGCAGGGCAGTGGGCGTATTATGGCAAAGTTGGCGGCTGCTTGATTAGTGGCAACGAGGACGGCATAAAACACTGTGCCATGAACGTGCTATATAGCCTCCAGCACATCGGCTTCACCATCCCGCCACAGGCAGACGCGGGCTGGATAGGTGAAGTCGGGCCAGGGCCAAGCTATCTCGACAAAGACTCGGGCGGACCAGAAAACGATTTCACCAACCGCAACATCACCTTCATGACCTACAACCTTCTTCACATGGCACGCCTACTAAAAGACAGCGGCGGTATACCGGCATACGGCAACCTCCCTGACACATGGAAAGAAGGTGAGCATTTTGGGTTTACCAACCCAAATCATCAAGATTGAATCGTCGTCTCACCTAAAAGCTCGCATAGTAAGCGCTTAGGTGAGAGCTGATTTTAACGTAATCAGCGTAGAGCACGAAGGCTCACGTCGAGATCCTACTGGGTAGGGAGGTGTCTCACCAGGTACGCGTAGTCTTTCTTCATCTCGGCGCCCATGCCCCTCACATTTTTAGCGAGGAAGGCAGCCTGACAGTTGAGAAGCGACTCACGACTCACAACAACATTGACACTGTTCCTGTCCATGCCGTAGCACGGAACTTCAGCGAGTGCGTGTTCCGCCAGTTTGACGTTGCATGCCTTGCAGTAGGCATCGAAGGCAATGCTTCGGTCACCGGCAAATCGTGCCACCGCCGACCACAAGCGGCCAAGTCGTCGCATCAGCTGCATTTCGTCGGGAAATGCTTGTTGCAATATCGACTTAGCCATTTCGTGCGTCACATACGCATCTTCGTTGTCCTTGTATGTCTGCTCGGGCAGTACCTGCTTAAAATCAAGCAATGCTTGGATCACCCAGTCCACTTCATCCGCACGTATCAATGCGACGCCAGACTCTAGTGGTATTTGGATACTTTTCACAAAAAACTCCCACACTCGTAACGATCTTGAACTGATTTACTATAACATATTCCCTGTCGAATACAATTGACACCCTTTGCTTTTCGCCCTCTCAGGGCTCATCAGCATAACGATATAGTTATGGAAGCGGTGTGACAGATAGTACATAGGGAGTCACACGCGCGGAAATTACTTGCTCGTCTGTTCTTTGAGAATCTCTAGAATCGCAAGCAATGTCTGGCTTATTTGCTCCAGTTTCAACTCAACGCCACTCAATTGCTCTTGTTCGTCGTCATGCTCAGCTAACTCCATATCAGCCAAGATTTCAAGAAGATACTCCGCGCCGATCGTTTCGCGGCGACGAAGGGTATCTTCCGAAACCCCAAGAGCGATCATCTGCTCCTGGCGGCGCCGCAGCAGAGCTACGGGCGCATCATTATATAGCGCAAGCGCAAACTGTAAGCAGCGCAGATTTTCACCCATAGCAGTCCGCGACTCACGCATGACCGCCAGCCGAAGAGCCGTGTCGATCAGTTCAACAAACTCATCACGACTAGTGCATTTAAATAACACCAGGTCGTCACTCGTAACAAGGTGTAGATTGCCTCGAAGGCCTTCGCCCCTACACAATCTGCGCAATGTTCGAACTCGTCTATCATTGGGACTCTTGACCATCACAGTTCCCCTTAGGGTCTCGTATGTACTATCTGTCGGATTAACTCAGCTGAATAACTGAGTACAATCTTACTATACAATATAAGTACACAAAGTCAATATATTCTCACATTCCTTCAAAAAAACTGGAAAGTTTAATCTACTTTACATTAATAGAGTGTCGATCTGCCAAACTCAGTAAATACCTTATGGCAATCCAACACTACAGAGCAGGGTAGACCGCCCAAGATTGCTGCAATCAATGTCGTATCGTTTTACAATCCCAATAATCTTCGGGTGCTGTGTTAAATCAATGCACACAGGCCTATCGGGATGGTATAATGGTACACTGATGAAAAACGCCACATCGGTGATCTCACCTCATGCAACCCTCGAATCACTCACACGCAGTGAGCGTTATTTCCGTAATCTCCAGCGCTATATTGCCGATGGCCAAAAAGGCGACATACTTTATAGCTACCAAAAGAACATTGTTAATGACACTGCGGCATTTCTCGCTAGTGGCAATCGACGAGGCTATATCGAAGCACCGACGGGGACAGGAAAGACCGTACTCTTCGTTACGCTTGCCGAGGCGTTCGGCTACCAGGATACGGTTCCGCCAAAAATCCTTGTCGTGACGCCAACCAAAGACCTCGTGCGACAGACTCAGGGTGGCACGAAAGGCGACAAAGGCTTCGCTGGCTTTGCGCCCGACCTAAACGTCGGTACGTTTTATAGCGATACCCCGTCTGGGCTCCGTGGTCTCGATGCACAGGTCACTATCACCACTTACGCGTCACTTGCGAAACTCGCGGCCATGCCAATCACTATCGAGCATAGCGACGGCAGTCGTCACACCAAAATGACCAACCAGGTAAATGAACGCTTTGACGTTATATTCCTCGACGAAGGCCACAAGGCCCTTGGCAGCAGCAGCCGTCGAATCATCGAAGGTATCGATGAAAACACGCTCATCATCGGCTTTACCGCCACCCCCGAATACAACACCTCCCGCAGCCTCGAGAGTCTTTTGCCGCACCTTATCCATCGCCTAGATCTCAAAGAGGCGATCATGCTCAATATGCTCTCGCCAGTCACTCCACTAGCTATTCCTGCACCGGCAACCGCCGCGCAAGATTTTATCATCGGAGCACTCGGTGATTACGAAAACAAAAGCCTCAAACAGCTTATTTATAATTCGTCGCGCAATCGCATGATCGTCGATATTGCCGCCCAAGTAATCCAAGATGGCAATACACCTATCATTGCCTGTATTCCGGGCGACAACACCGCGCATCCATATCGTATTGCCGAACAGCTATCCGAGCGAATCATTACCCAGCCCGACGGCTCAGCGCGACCCATTCGGGCAGTCGCCGTCACAAGCTCTATACCAGCTGTCACTCGCCAGAAGCTCTACGCCCAACTGGAAAGTGGCGAGATCGATGCATTAACCTACATCGATGTCCTTACCGAAGGCTGGGACAGCCAACGAGCCAATGTTATTATCAATGCCCGCCCAACGCGTTCGCTTGTCGCCGCCCGGCAACGTATGGGTCGAATCTTACGATCAAAAGCAGACGGCCGCCCGGCAATCGCAATTGATATCGTCGACCAGGTGTCATCGGCGACCGCCCCGCAAGTCTCGATGGCTGATATCTTCACCCTCAAGGAAATCGCCAGTGGTACGTCAGTCGGCACGATTGCATCGTCACACACAGAGTCCACGCAAACTACAGTCAAACAGCTTGCGGATGCCCACGGAGTAATCGACCGAGTGAAAAACCTCTACACGGAATATGCCGCGCTCCTCGAGACCCTTCCGCAGCTTGCTCGCGGCCAAGCCCAAATCAAGCAAGACGGCAAAATCCGTACATTTGCCTCTGCCGGCCGGCTGTTTAGCCGTTTTGACATCGACAGTTTCATGCTTGAACATCTCAAACAGCATGATATCGACATTCGAATGGTACGAAGTAAATACGAAGCCGTTGAAGCCTACGATGAGCAGCAAATTCATCAACGCCTCGCCGTACTACCCGACGGAGGACCGCGGGGCCATGGCTTCACACTTGGCGACAAAAAGTATATCAGCCTACACGATCTTATTGGCGTGCTTCGTCGAAAATATAACGAACCAGACTTTGGATACCGGGACTTCGAGCTGCTTGCCGCCCACACTGCTTTTTCAACCAATGATCTTCTTTTCACCAGACGTTTTCGCGCTCGCACACATCGTGGCGTCGCACTCTATACCGCCCAAACTATGATTGAACTATCCATGGGGCAAGCGATTGTTGCTGCCTATGCGCACGTCACGTCTTAAAGCATTTTCTCAGTATAAAAACACCTTCGTATCAGAGGTGAAATACCTTTTTTTGTGATATAATGAGATGTAATTACAATACAAACTTTATTGAAATAAACAGGAAAAACAATGAATCCAAATGACACAGTCGTACTTAGTACGTCGTCTCTTGTTGTGCCATCACTCCTTGGGATGCTAATCTGGCCACATCTTATTCTTGCCGTTCTTATTGCTGCCTTTGGTATTTTTAGCTGCCTATTTTTCGTATTTAAACGACGCAACCATACAAAATAGAGACTCGCTTATGTACGTTATCCTTGCAAGCTATCTCTTCTTCGCCCTCATGAGAATGTTTTACCAGATTGCCACTGGCTTTTTGTATGTCGCCCCGGCAAAGAAGCGATCACGAAGAGGATACCGGCCACTTGTATCGGTAATCATTCCGGCCTGGAACGAAGAGGTGGGCGTGCTCAAGACCGTTAAGTCAACAATGGCCAGTAGCTACCAACACCTTGAAATCATAGTTGTTGATGATGGCTCGACTGATAGTACTCGACGGCGCGTTCTACGCTATAAACGACGATTCGACCCAGACGGCACAATACTGCAAATCATCAGTCAAGCAAATGCCGGTAAATCGGCAGCGCTTAACACCGGCATAGCAACGGCAACTGGAGAGCTTATTATTACCCTCGATGCTGATTCCTATCTAACACCAGGAAGTATTCAGGAGCTTGTGAAAACGATGGCAAATACCGACTACGGCGTGGCAATCGGCGAGATAGTGGTCGGCAATACGAAAAGTCTCATCGGACAAATGCAGCACTTTGAATATCTTGTTGGCTTCCATTTTAAGCGCGCGCAGCATATCTTTAATTCTGCCTATATATTCCCGGGTGCATTAACCGCATTTCGCGCCTCGATCCTCAAGCAAATAGGGGAGTTCGAAGATTACAGTAGCACCGAAGATCTCGACATATCGATGCGTATCAAAGCCAGCGGCTATAAAGTCGCCTACGTCGACACGGCTGTTTGCATTACCGAAGGAGCTACGTCGTTTCGCGGTCTGCTCAACCAGCGCATCCGCTGGCGACATGGCTTTATCGACTGCACACTCCGACGGCGAGAGTTTGTATGGTCGACTCGAAAGGGAAGATATCTCTCGTTTATTGATTTCCCACTATCGATCATCGGCGTACTTGAGGTGTTATTTTATCCAGTGATTATCGTCTTTCTCGCGCAGCAACTTGTCTTTCATCTGATTGCTCCGGTGGTCGTGCTATCATATCTGCTGCTCGTATTCGTACTACTCCTCCTAAGCGGACTGCGCGATGAAGCGAAGATCTCACCGAGAAAAGCATTTCTTATGCCAATTGCATTGTCGTTCATTGCCGCGCTTGAATACATCGCACTGCTCATATCACTCTATCGAACGATCTTCCGAAAAAAGACGACCTGGACCGTTTGGCGACGATCGGGTGCAAGTTAGGGTCGCTTTGACGCTAACATACTCATGCTTTATACTTTAAGCAACCATGACACCTCGTAAGCAAACCGGTTTCACTATCGTTGAACTCCTCATTGTTATCGTTATCATTGGCATCCTTGCAGCCATCACTATTGTCGCGTATAACGGCATTCAAAACAGAGCACGAGCCTCAGCGGCGCAGTCACTTGCTTCGCAGGCAAATAAGAAGGTAATGGCCTATCAAGCATCGGAAGGAAGTTATCCGGCCGACCTAAGTACAGCCGGCGTCACTGACACAACCGATCTGCAGTATAGCGTCAATAATGGCAGCAATCCGGCAACATACTGCCTCACGGCAACAAATGGCAGCATGTCGTACTTCTCAAGCTCCACACAGCCCACACCACAAAGTGGTGGATGTAGTGGGCACGGACAAGGTGGTGTAGCCGCTATAGTAAATATGGCAGTGAACCCAAGTATGGCAAGCACCTCGAACGTCAGCTCAGCTGGCGCACCTGGCTCTAATGCTGTCGTGGCAACAGGCGGTTTTTCGGGCAATAGCTTTGTCAGGCGCACATTTAGCGCCGCCGGAACAGGCGGCCTCTACTTCAATCCCGTCACAGCAGTCACGCCAGGAACAAGCTATACTGCCAGTGCATATGTACGATCGTCAATCTCGGCCAGTATTCGCGTGAATATCGAATGGAAAGCAGGCGGTAGTATTATCGGCTCCCAAGGTGGCTCATTCGCGGCCGTCGGGCCAAGCGGATGGACGCGAATCAGCGCAACCGGTACAGCCCCAGCCACGGCAGATCGCGTCACATTGACTACTTACGCTTCAGGCTCGCCATGGGCCGCAAATGACTATCAAGATATCGATGCCGGCATGCTCACCGAAGGAAGTAGCCTCACGAGCTACGCAGACGGTGATTCGGCCAACTGGATATGGAATGGTACGGCGCATAACTCAACCTCCACCGGTCCGGCATCCTAGACAATTAATTATTAGCCGACAATACCAAGGTCGTTATATTTCGTACGTGCAGACGTATGCATTCTCATTGCTACAACACTAAGAATCGCCAAGAGAAGCACTGGCACGAGCATTGCCACAAGGAGGCTATAGCCTTCAGCGATAAAACCAATAAGCGCTGGCCCGGCCATAAGACCGATACTTCCGCAGGTACTTGCACGCGCAATCGCCACGTTGCGATCACCACCAGGAAGATTACCAGCCATCGAAATAAGAATAGGCACGAGGACTGAGACGCCAATACCAACGACCCCAAAGCCGACCAATGCGAGTACAATATTCGGCGAGAGCAGCCCAATACTCAGCCCCAGTACTCCGAGCAGACCACCAGCCGTAAGTGTCTGCACTGAGCCAAACTTTCGAATCACGGCATCGCCCGAGAAACGGCCAATCGTCATACAGGCATTGAATATCATATAGGCGAGCACGGCGATAAACGGACCAGCCTCATGCGCCTGTTTCATGTAAATCGCACTCCAGTCGGCTATAGCTCCCTCGGTAAGATAGCAAATGAAGATCAAGCCCCCGACAAGTAACACTTGGCGCCACCACTTGGCCTTGTGATGCTTATGAGGTTTCTCAATAACCGTATGGTCATCTGCAAGATTATACTTCGTCACATCAAAAAGTTTAGCGATAAGCATGATCCCAATAATCGATAGGCCGACAGCAATTATCGTCATACTCTGCAGTACAGAGAAGTGGTGCGCTGCCATAAGACCGCCCACGGCAGCGCCAGCCAAGCCACCGACACTAAAGAGGGCGTGAAAACTGCTCATAATCGCCTTGGCATACGCTTTTTCTATATCGATCGCCTGAGCGTTGATCGCAATACCAGCGATACTCGTCAGGCCGCCGAACAAAGCAAAGGTCGCCGCTAAAGTAGCAAAATTATTCGACAATGCAATCAAAACAAGCACGAGCGGAAAGAGGGGCGCGAGCACAGATAGAAGTAGTCGCAGCCCAAACCGCCGGATAAGCGGCGCGGCAAACTGCATCGCCACAAAACCACCGAGCGAACAGCAAAGCAAGGCAAGGCCAAGCGTGCCCGGTGTCAGTTCAAGATTTTCTTTGATACGTGGAATATTGGCAGCAAATGTGCCACTACCAACACCGAGCATGAAATACACCGTCTTCGCGGCGACTCGCCCCCATAATAATTCCGTTTTTGGTTGCTTATTTTTCGACATCTTTCCTATCATACAGGATGTGCCATAAACCTGAATAGGGAACTATTTTCTTATTCTTGACAAAATCGCTTTACTTTGATAAAGTATTTCTATGACAACCTCAGTCGACAATCTATGGCAGTCCGATAGCACGATACAGCTTGCTGGCACGTTTTCTCGCATTACAGACGAAACAACGATGCGCAATTTTCTGCGTGACGTTATGACTGAGAAGGAAATTATTGAAATCGCCGCCCGCCTTGAGGCCGCTCGCATGCTACGCGCCGGCGCAACATACATAACAATCGCCGAGAAAACAAAACTGAGCAGCCGCACCATTGCTCGTATTAGCGACTGGCTCCAAAACGGCCAGGGCGGCTATGCCGCTGCACTTGATCAATCAGGTGCCCGCCATGACCATATTCCGCCAGCTCGTGCTTAGGTAGGTTGCATCGTCATATCGATACGTACTCGCCAGCACGCAGCTGGCGTTTTACGTAGCAGTTCAATATGGCACATAAGCAAAAGGAGTAATTTACTATGAATGAATTTGGAACATTCTACCGCGCAGGTGAAATGAATATAGAAAGAGTAATCGAACCATACCAACGAGCATTTGCAGGAGCGCCCTGGTATGAAGTAAGTAGATGTGCCGATAGGCAAGTGCCACAGCGCTGCCTGGGTGGACTGTCACAAACCGCCCTTAACTCACTGTGCGGCACATGTAGCACGACACCCGATCGACCAGCCTACGAAGCGGAAGAGCTTATCGAGCGCTTCACGACCCTCGAGCAATCACGACCACTCTATTGGTACGCAGAAGAGACCAACAATGGCATCGCAGCCGTATCGCTCGCCTGGACAGCAACACCAGAAACAATTGCCACAGAGAAGTATGCCAATGACCCAGATATGAAACCGTGGCTCGAGAACACCCTCGACAAACAAGAAATCGTGTGGCTCGACGAAGTATTTGCCGATAAAACCGTTCGTCCAAATAGGAACCTCGCAAACTTCAAAGCTATGTGCGATGGCTATCGTGAACGATTCGACAACCCTGTACTCGCATATCGCACAATCTCTAAAGCAATGACACGCGCGGCCCTCCGAGACTTTGGCGCTACGCCACTCGAAAATGTCCCAGACACACAAAACCGGTCGTTTATCGTGATCGATCCAGGAAAGAAATTGTCATGAAAGTACTCATTATCGGTGGCATGCACGGCAATGAGCCACTCGGCGTTGAGCTCGTAAAACAATTACAAAAAGAGCCGATGAGCAATGTCGATGCGATCATCGCAAATGACGAAGCACTCGCCGCAAACACACGCTTTACCGGCCAGGATCTGAATCGTTCATTTCCAGGCAGCGAAACAAGCGACGCGTACGAGCCAAAGCGAGCAAGTGAGCTGACAGAGCTCTGCAAACAGTACGATATCGTGCTCGATTTTCACAATACCTATTGTCCCGACAACGATTGCGGCTTTGTGGGAGACACGGCCGCACGCACTCTATATGACACTGCTAGTTATCTCGGTCTCAAGCGCGTGATCGTCGCAGAGTATGACTGCATTAATAAATATGCACCAAACTGCTTATCGGTTGAGGTTAGTATGGATAGTAGCGAGAATGATGTAGCAATCTGGCGAGAGAAAGTGAGGGCACTGAGCCTTCTCGAGAGCGTACCGGGCACCGATGACGTAACAGCATATCGTTTTGCCTACCGCATGACCCTCGATGATCGAGATAGACTAAACCTGACGGATAAAAATCTACAGGCTTTTCGGGCAATTGACTCTCAACTTGCCACAGCAATGGGAATTGATAGCCCAGCGTATCCAATATTTATCGGTGATACGTTCACCCCATATAATTACGGCGGGTTATTACGAAAATACCGAATAGATATTTAAGCCAAATATGCCCCGGTCTGCAATAGACAGCTGGGGTATATTTCTTTGACGCTATTCTACTCATGCTTTATACTTTAAGCAACTATGACACCTCGTAAGCAAACCGGTTTCACTATCGTTGAACTCCTCATTGTGATCGTGATCATCGGCATTCTTGCTGCTATTACAATCGTGGCCTACAATGGCATTCAAGATCGCGCGCGCAGCTCGGCTGCCCAGTCGCTTGGCTCACAGGCTAATAAAAAGGTTTTAGCTTACCACGCGTCAGAAGGAAGCTATCCGGCCGATCTTGCAACTGCCGGCGTGACCGATACGACCAACCTGCAATATAGTGTCAATAATAGCAGTAGTCCGACAACCTACTGCCTTACAGCTACTAATGGCAATAAATCGTACTTCCTTAGCTCTACGCAATCAACCCCTCAGACCGGTGGCTGTAGTGGTCACGGGCAAGGCGGTGTAGCAGCAATCACGAATCTTCACCGCAACCCAGGCGCAACATCAACAACAGGCTATGGAGCCTGGGACGGCGCATCGGGCAATGTTACTTCCAATTCAACGGCCGCCGCAAGCTGGTCACAATCAAACTCCGCTTTTCGGGCCACTTGGACCACAGTTGCGAGCGTCAATGGAGATATTCAAGTACACCTTAATAACGGATCAGTTCTGACGGCCGGCACTACCTATACGCTTCGATATCGCGTTGCCGCCGGCCAAAACGGCGCTATTAGTGCGCCAGCCCTTTACTCAAGTGCGGGCGTACACAGTACTATCGCTCGCTCGCACAGTTCCGACATTAACATGACGGCGGGAGTACCCGTTGAAATCTGGCTCACTTTCCAAGGTGATGCCACGGCACTCGTATCGGGCTTTCGAGTTAATCAAAACCCGCGTAGTAAGGTTGCGGGATACTACTACGAACTATCAGAGGCTGTCATTTATGCAGGCGCACGTGACCCATCGGTCGGCTTCCTTTGGGGCAACTCGCCCAACTGGATCTGGAACGGCACCGCAAACAGCTCAACGTCAACAGGTCCAGCATCCTAGTGCACATTTGCTATTGACGCCCCAACTAATGACCGCGCTATACTATAGAAGGTCATGTGAGTACTGGTGGAGAACCTTTTTACTGACAGACTAATTTAAACCATAGTCGACATACACACTAGCCGCGTCCTCGGACAATTCGGCCAAGCGTCCCTGCCGCACTACATATTCAATCGCTACTTCAGGTGATACAGCAAATAGCAGGCGGTGCTTATTTGTCTCCTTGTAGCTTACTCATAAATCCGCAGCTGACCATCTTTCTTGTTGTCAGTTTTTTATTTACCAAAAAATAAAGCAACCCAAACTATCTTAGGAGTAAGAATATGACCAAACAAACCACAATCAACAGCCCCGTTTCTATCACTGCGCTTGGCTTTGGCCGCGACATGCGCGCCTATCCACGCCGCATGGAATACAAGGGATCTAGCTACAATTTCATTGATGCTGGACTCCGTACGGTTGTTCGTAGCGGCGAACGAATCGCGCAAATCCTCACCATGAGTGACGGCGCGCACGATTACCACCTCCGCAGCGACAATCACGGCGGGAGCTGGACGCTACTAAGCATTAGCTAAGGAGTGAAGAGGGAAGTGATTACCCTCCAGACATTAAAATAGCCCGGTATTGCATACTGGGCTATTTTAATAGCCAGCACCGTTGCACGATTAACACGCTTGCTGCATAATAACCACAAGAAGAATACAAACATAGGGGGCACAATCATCAAGCCAATTGAACTGACTCGTTTCTGGCATCGCCGCATCTGCGAAGCGACGCTTCTTGTGAGCGCCATCGTTGTCGCACTCTACTTTTGGGCATACTTCGCCGATGATGTAAAAAGCATCAGTAGCGCGCTACTCGTCAGCGACACGGCAGCTGCGCTCGCCGGACTAACGGCTATCGTCAGCTTTATTTCCTACCTGTGGGTTCCAAAAAAATACACCCTCTACGCTGCGCTATTCGTGTATGGACTCCTCGTTGCAACAACATCACTCCTTATCCTCAACACGGGTGGAACTACTTCGCCCTTTATTGCGCTCTGGATGCTTACTGCGGTATTTGCTGGTATTTTTGGAGCCCGTGGCCTCATACCAATGCTCTTGCTCGTTAACAGCTACCTGGTAGTTCAATATCTCAGCAGCGGCAGCATTAGCCGTGAAACGATCGTCGCTGTTATTTTAGCAGGCGAGCTACCACTACTTGCCAGCTTCATTATCTGGCACCGAAAATCAGCAGGCGCATCAGATAAGGACCGCGCTTACCGTGATCTCGCCAATGAACTGAGTGAAGTCGCTAGCAAGTCAGAAGTGGTCATTAACGCCATCGCCGACGGCGTAATAGCTATCGACAACCAGGGAGTTATTCAGCTTATCAACCCAGCTGCCCAGCGCATCCTCGGCTGGGACAAACAAGACGCCGTGACGCTAAGCTACAAATCAGTTCTTAACCTCTCCGACAAGGCAGGGGCCGAAGTTGTCGAAGCGACTGATCCGATCCAGCACGTCCTTGCCGATAACAAACCGCAGCGTACAAACGACCTAAGCCTGACGACAAAATCTGGCAAGAAACTCTCGATCTCTCTTGTTGCTTCACCTATTGGTCAAATCGGATCAGGCGCGATCATTGTCTTTCGCGACATCACCAAAGAGAAGGCCGAGGAGCGGGAGCAAGCCGAATTTATCAGTACCGCCAGTCACGAGATGCGCACGCCAGTTGCCTCTATCGAAGGGTACCTTGGCCTTACCCTTAACCCGGCAACTGCACAGATCGACGATAAAGCACGTGATTTCATCACCAAAGCTCACGAGTCAGCTCAGCACCTTGGTCGGCTCTTTCAAGACCTTCTAGATGTAAGCAAGGCAGAGGATGGCCGCCTATCAAACAACCCAAAAGTGATCGATGTCGTTTCGTATATTCATGATATCGCCCAAGGACTCCGACCCCGAGCAGAGGAGAAGGGGCTTCGCATGCTCTACAAACCGCTTCCCGATGGAGAAGCGGACCAAGCCCGACGCTTGACTCCGGTCTTCTACGTCAATCTCGATAATGATCACCTGCGTGAAGTTGTTTCTAATCTCATTGAAAACGCCATCAAATACACACCTCACGGCGATGTGGTGATTGATGTAGGCGGCGATGCCGAACACGTCGTCGTTAGCATCACCGATAGCGGCATCGGCATTCCAGCTGAAGATATCCCACACTTGTTCCAAAAGTTCTACCGAGTCGACAATAGTGATACTCGCGAGATTGGCGGCACCGGCCTCGGGCTCTATCTCTGTCGACGATTAGCTGAAACAATGGGCGGTCGAATCCGAGTTGAAAGTGAGTACAAAAAGGGGAGCACCTTCTTCCTTGAAGTGCCTCGAATCAGCCACGAAGAGGCGACATCACTTATCGAAAAGGCCACCGAACCAGCACCAACAATCGAGCCAATTGCCCAGCCGAGCCCACTAGTAACTGCCGCACCTGCGCCCGTAGTAGCGCCAACAGCTCTACAGCCACAGCCAATCCAGCAGCCTACACCAGTGACACCGGTCTACGCACAGCAGCCCATTCAGCAGCCAGTAGCGCAACCGCAGCCTGCTATCCAACCGTCTCAGCCAGTCACTATTCCAACCGCCGCACAACCAGCCAGCTACACCAATACGCCGCTCACTCATATCGAGCAAAATCCAACTCAATATGTCACCCAGCGACCCCAGGGTGTTGCCGTTCCAGCAAGGGACCAAAACCAAATCCAACAATAAACCATAAGGGCTATAGCATTTTATGCAACAGCCAAGTACAATAAGAGTAATTATGACCAAGATTTTACTAGTAGAAGACGATAAAAGCCTGAGGGAAATTTATGGCGTGCGCCTGCTAGCTGAGGGATACGACATCGTATCAGCTGGCGATGGTGAAGAAGCTCTTGCAATGGCTATTAAAGAAAAGCCAGGCTTAATTGTCAGTGACGTCATGATGCCGAAGATTAGCGGCTTCGATATGCTCGATATCTTGCGCTCGACTACAGAGACAAAAGACATCCGCGTTATTATGATGACCGCGCTCAGCAGCGAAGACCAGCGTCTTCGTGGCGAACAACTCGGCGCCGATCGCTACTTGGTAAAATCTCAAGTTGGTATAGAAGATGTCGTTCGTACCGTACACGAAGTACTTGGTGACGCACCAGTCGCACAACCAACCGCTCAACAGACCTTCTCACAGCCAACGCCTAGTGCCGTGCCACGCCCTAGTGCACCACAATCTGTACCAGTACCACCTCGGCCAGTCGCTCCAACGTACACCACTCCGGCTCAACCCGCAGCACCAGTCGCACAGCCAGCGCCACAACCATTCGGTGCTCAGCCACAGCAAGTTGCCACACCTCAAATGCCTCAACAGCCAGCGCCACAACCTGTGCCACAACCTGTGCCACAAACAATGCAGCCAGTCGCTCCGGCCCCAGCACCACAGCCCGCAACACTTCCACAGCCGACAGCGCCATTCTCTTCGCAGCGTCCAGCGAACCTTGGTGAACGTATTATCCACCCCCTTGAAGCACCAGTCCAGACCGGTCCGGATGTAGCAAGTCTCATCGACAGGGAATTAACTGCCGAGCCAATCACAAACTTTGAGCAACCCCAGCAACCTATCGCTCCAGCGCCACAACCATTCGGTGCTCAGCCACAGCAAGTTGCCACACCTCAAATGCCTCAACAGCCAGCGCCACAACCACCTATAAATCCGTTTGGCCCAGCCCCACAGCAGTAATGCTATACTAGGCGAGATATGGACAACAACGACAGTAACGAGTCAATACGGCTCAATAAACACTTGGCACTTCAACTCGGCGTCTCGCGACGCGAAGCTGATGAGCTTATTGAACGTGGTCGTGTTTCAGTTAATGGTGTCGAAGCAACGCTCGGTGGTCGATTACAGGCAACCGATACTGTTCTCGTCAACGGCCAACCTATTGTATCCGATACGGCATTTGTCTATCTGGCATTTCATAAACCAACTGGCTATGTCTGCTCTCGGCGCGCACAGGGCGATAGTGAAACGATCTATGATCTTTTACCGCCAAAATACCACGCGCTTAAATCGGTTGGCCGTCTCGACAAAGACAGCTCGGGGCTCATCCTACTCACAAACGATGGTGATTTCACCTATAAGATGACCCACCCGAAGTTCACTAAGACGAAAATTTACAAGGTCCGCCTTGACCATGATCTTGAGCCGCTTCACCAACAAATGATCAGCGACTACGGCGTTCAGCTTGAAGACGGCGCCAGTAAGCTCATCCTCGAACGACTATCCGAAGAAGACCGAAAAGACTGGACTGTCACTATGCACGAAGGGCGCAATCGCCAGATTCGACGCACGTTCGGCGCACTTGGCTATGAGGTCAAGAAGCTTCATCGCACAAACTTTGGTAATTATTCACTTGGTGATATACCAGTGGGCGAGTACGAAATCGTCGATATGCGCTAGGTGATATACCGTGCCCGTACTACGTAAATAGCCCCTTGGCAAGCGTCGTCCTTCCGAAGAAGATCATTGCTTAAGCCAAGGGGCTATTACGTAGAGGGGACTACCGAGTCAAATCATGACCAAGACTCGCTCGACCTCACCTTTTCGGTAACGCGTTGGAGTCAGTGAACCTGGCCGGCGAAACATGACATGCAGTCCATCACCGACGCGTACGCTGTCGTAGACGGTGACTACCGTCGGGGTTAGGTTTTCGATATTCACCTCGGAGCGCGTCAGCTCCAGCTGCTTATCGATAGCGCCGTCACGGTCACGCCAGACGAAGCCGGTATCATTACACTCCAGCCTCATCGTGAATCCCTCGCCGTCCTCGCAGTCTTTGAGCGTAATGTACGCATAATCAACCGCAAGAGGCGACAGGTGCCCCGAAATACCCTCCACGCATCTGTCTTCATCCTTACCAGACCGAATTGAAACAACATCAACAAGTGTCATTGCATATCTCTTCTCTCATAGTCGGACTAAATGACAGATATATTATCTCATATATAATACTTGTTGGCAATATTAGCCGTCCTCTTTGTGCTTATGCTCGCAAACTAATCCCATCTCTGTTATAATTAAGCAAAGTTATGGCCTCTAAATTACCAACGGTAGCAATTATTGGACAAGCGAACGTCGGCAAGAGTTCGCTTTTTAATCGTATGGTCCGCGCCCAGCAGGCAATTGTTGCCCGTGAAGCCGGCACCACTCGCGATAATGTTCTTGGCCGCGTCGAGCACAAACATCACAACTTTTGGCTCGTTGATACCGCCGGCCTTAAAGATGCAAACGATGAGTTTGAAGCCTCAATTCAAGAGCAGATCACCGAGGCTGCCGACGCTGCGGATGTTATTCTTGTCGTCGTCGACAGTAGCCAATACGCCAGCGACCGCGACAAATTTGTCGCCAAAAAAGCACTCCGTTCTAAAAAGCCAGTTATCCTTATCCTCAATAAAGCCGACCTCAAAGAAAGCCTACCGAATGATGAATTCAAGCGCCTTGGTATTAGCTCGGTTATTCGCACTTCAGCAGAGCACAACTCAGGTGTCATTGATGTTCTCGATGAAATCGTCGAGCACATTCCTGCTAAATTCGAACAGCAGCCCGATGACATCCTCCGCGTCGCCCTTATTGGCCGCCCGAACGTTGGTAAATCGAACCTTTTCAACTCACTTGCAGGTAAGCAACAAGCACTCGTTGCCAACATCGCTGGAACTACCCGTGATGTTAACCGTGTCGCTATTCGCTACGGCGCCCGAGATATTGAGCTGCTCGATACCGCTGGCATGCGAAAGCCGGGCAAGCAAGAAGTAGGAATTGAGAAGTTCTCCGTTCTTCGTACGCTGCAGGCTATCGAAGAAGCAGATGTATGTCTTCTCCTTATGGATGTAAACGAGCTCAACACCCAGCTCGACCAGCGTCTCGCTGGTATCATCGACGAAGCAGGCAAGGGTATGGTGATCGTTGTCAGCAAATGGGATAGTGTCGAAGACAAAGATGCTTACACCCGTGATGCCATCGCACCGACCATCTCGCGAACCTTCAAGTTCACTCCATGGGCGCCGCTCATCTTCACCAGCTCAGTCACTGGCCAAAACGTTACGAAACTATTTGATCTTGCGCTCGACATCGACGCCCGCCGTAAGCAGGAAACAAAAACTCGTGTTCTTAACGACCTTCTTCAAAAGGCCATCCAGAAGCACCCGCCAGCTGGCCTCAAGAACACTCATCCGAAGTTACGTTACATGGTTCAAACCGATCAATCGCCACCATGGTTTGTTATCTACGGCTCAAACCTCAAGTTTGTCCACTGGAGCTACAAGCGCTACCTCGAGCGACTTCTTCGTGAAACATACAACTTCGCCGGTACTCCAATTAAATTTAGCTTCCGCGACGAAAAGCAAATCAAAGCCAATAAAGAACGTATTGCCAAAGGCCTTGCTCCAGTAACAAAGAAGTACAAAGAAGAGAAAAACGCCGAAAAAGAACAATAAAAATAACCCTCAGCGACAAGCCGAGGGTTTCTCCTTAGCATTAAAATTGAAGCGCCCTGCCACCCCGAAGAGTAGCAGGGCATGGAGACGAAGTCTCCGCGGATAAGGAATCAGACCGGCTGCAGAAGCTGCACTAGGGCAAAAACAAGCCCAAACATGCTAGCAAGCGCCCCGATCGCCCCACCAATGATCCACCCCGCTCCAACCCGCTCGGGATTGTCATAAGGGGATCGCATAGCAGGATCACTTTGCAGCCGCCGGTCTTCTCTTCGTAGCGTAAAACCGTAAACCACGCAAAGCGCGCAGACCACGATCAGTGCCGCAAACAGCGCAGACAGACCCCAACCAACTTCATCGGCGCGCATGGCGCATTCCCGAGACGGTCGGGTTCTTACGCCACCTAGAGGTCCCTGAACCGGACTCCATTCGGCTCCGCCTCGTATTTACCGAGACAAGCACGGCGATCGACAAAAAGGCCCCGGCCACCCACCACACATACGTCTGTGCGGCAGGGATGGCAATACTAAACCAATCTCCAACACCGTTAGCAAAATCGCCAACAGATTCCATGATCTCGGTTTCACTTGCGTTATCCATGTACATTCCTTAGTCTTGAACTAGCAGGTACGTATATTATTTTAACATATTTCTTTATTATTAGCAATGAGCTATAGTAGTAACAGATGAAACTTATATTGGCTCAGGGCAATCCCGGAAAAGACTACTCGACCACTCGTCATAACATCGGCTTCATGGCGGTTGATACGCTCGCCTCGAAACAAGGCGTTACGCTATCTCCAAAACCGAAATTTCATGCAGACGTTGCCGAACTGAATATTGCCGGTGAAAAGGTCCTGCTCGTTAAGCCAACGACCTTCTATAACGAAACCGGGCAATCAGCCCGCAGCTTGGTTGATTTTTATAAACTCGACACAGCCAGTGACGTACTGGTTATTCATGATGATCTCGCACTGCCACTTGGCAAAATCCGCATCCGCGAAAAAGGAAGTGATGCTGGCAATAACGGTATTAAAAGCCTTAACGCTCACCTAGGACCAAATTATAACCGCATCCGTATAGGTATCGAAAATGAGCTTCGAGGCCGTATGGGCGACATGAACTTCGTACTTGGGCATTTTTCAAAAGACGAAGCTGCAACCTTGGAGAAAACAATAATTCCAAAAACCATCGAGCTCATAGAACTCTTCTGTGCCGGCAAGCTCGAAACAACCAGTCATAGTCTCGAAAAATAAAAAACACCCTAGAGGGCGGTGGTGCAGAGCGAGAGGGACTCAAACATTCCTCTCGCTCTGCTTGTAGGGAAATTACTTACCTCGCACCACGGCAATCAGGACAATAATGCCCCAGATCAGTCCCGTAGACGCCAAGATGACGAACGCAAACGTCAGCCATTCGGCAGCTACCGAGTTACCGACCGCGCCAGCCAACCAGCGCAATATCCACGCTAAAGCGGTGACCGCAATCGGTGCGGCGTAGTGCCGTCCCGAAATAGCCATGTCACGAAAGATGACAATAACGGCAGTTGCGCCGATGATTGCCATCGTGACACCGATCAGGCCGTCAGCGATTGGTGTCGGTAGGTGAGCAAGGTAGTCAAAAAACCCAGCAATTGCATCCATGAATCCTCCTAGTGGTCGAAGGGATGCTTTGTATATTTATATCATATTTACTATCAAAATACAATTATATAGCGAGCAGCGTGAGGATCGTGCCGACGATCACACTACCAGATACAAATCATAGCCACTTTATAGGCTAGACGTTCTCCCATTTTGCCACTCGACCATCTATTTTGTAATATTCGTGCTTACCCCAGGTGCCCATGAAGGTACTGTCGGCTATCAAAGGCTGCACAGCGTCGTATGCGCCATGCAATAACATATCGTCCAAGTAGTTCTCACGATCCAGTAGAGTTGGCAGCTGGCGACGGACTAGCTCGGCATTTACAAATTCGAATCGCTTTGTACAGATATAGCCTGGCTTCGAGCAATGAAGACGAAAATCTTGTATCGTTCGAATAGGCTGGGCTTCATCCTTGTATGCTTCAAATTTATACATCATCCACACGAGAGGGGAGGCGAATGTCATAGACTCCGAGATTGACTGCATCTCACGCGATGCGCGGTCGTACAGCGACTGAAGCTCCTCGACTGGCAGCTGCTTCAGCTTCGCTTTTGCAAGCTGCGAGGCAAGCGACTGCCGATTGTCGGCTATGCGCTTATAATCTTCGTACATCCCAAGAAGCGTATCTGTCTGGGTGCGGGCATCATCAATATTAGGCATGATTAAGTCCCTGAATAAGGCTATCCTTAGTAATCTCCCGAGCACGCTCACCGATACACACCAGCTGCAAAGCTTCGGCACTACCCGGCTCCACTCGACACTGTGCAGGCGTCGCCTCTACATGCCAGTGAACACCTTGAGCGTCAGCAATATCGCCCTTCATTCGGCGTAATCCAAACTGCTCACGCAGCGTAGGCCATACTTTTTGAAGCACCGCTGGCTCAACTACCGTCGCCTCCAGGCTAATGATCGTATAGTTTACATTGTTATCATGAGGGGTTATATCTCCCTCGAAATCAGCGTAAAAATCGAGCATTGTAGACGGGACAGAAAATAGACTGCTATCACATACGCCATCATACACCGGCTCAACGACATCGGCACCGGCTGCACCAATAAGGTCGCGTAACACCTCCCATTCGTCAGTTGCTACGAGATCCGTCTTGCTCACCAGTACCGTATCGGCCGCCTGTAACTCGCTCTCATACATTTCGAGGGTTGCTTTCGTATGTTCAGCCGCCTCAGAAGCATCAAGTACAAAAATACCATGCGCCAGGTTATACATTTCAAATACGTCACCGAGTACCAACTTTTCAAGTAGCTTCAGTGAATTCGCAACGCCAGTTGCTTCAATAATCACCGGCTCATCACTTGTCGCGAATGAACGCAGCGCCTCGAGTAGCTCGTCTCCTGTCGAGCAACAAACACATACGCCTGCAATCGTCTGAATCTCAGACGTATGATCGTGAAGCTGCTGCGTATCAATACTTGTGCTAGCAAACTCGTTTTCTATCACACGAGCACCGCTAAATTCCGGCAACTGCAACAACTCGCGCAGTAATGTTGTTTTACCCGCGCCGAGCGGCCCATTGATTAGATATAATTTTGGTTTTATGACAGCTCCTTCTTATATATAAATACTGAATTAATCACTTCGTCAGCCGGGTGATACTCGGATAACAGTTCAACATTCTTAAAATCTCTTGCGCGCACTGCCGGATATAACAGCGATCGAAGACCGGATGCGCTACGAATAAGCAAGCGACCATCCGATTTTAAAGAGGGGAGAACCCGATCGATAATCGCCTGTTTGTCTTCGAGCGTCTCACCAGCCAATCCAGCAACCAAGATAACATCATACTCTTTCTGTAACGTCACCATTCGTCCGTCCGCAACGATGTAGTCACCGCGCATACCCAAGCGCCCACTTGTAGCGCGGCACACTTCAATCGCCGATGCTGATATGTCTACATGGTCGACACTCATACCGCGCTGACGAGCAAACTCAAGCGCCGTCATAGGCAAGGGGCCGCTACCAATCATCAAGAGACGCTGATCGCGCTCCAGTGGTCGCCCACTAGCTTCGACTAATCCGATCTCGCGACTAACTAGCAATGCGTAATTTCGAGTGTACGGGAAGCGAGCAAGTTCCATCTCCGGATCGGCTGCTTCAATAATTCGCTGAGCCCAGTACGTCTCCATTTCACCCTCAGAGGCTGACGCAACGCCCCGAACTCGCGCTTGCAAGGCGACAGGGAAAACCTCATTATTCTCTGGTGAACCGACAATCAGCGTCACCAAGCGCTCAAAAAGCTCATTCACGTACGGCGAAGGGCGAAGATCATCAAGCGCCAGGATTTGATCAATAGTCGTCTGTAACATACGATCCAGTATAGTAAGTCTACCGCTTCTGTTGCAAATTTATTGCAATAAACTGGTATACTGCAAGTATGGAACCCCTTCTCGTAAAGCTACTCTCAGAGCATAAGTATCGGATCACCATGCCACGCAGGCGCGTATTTAACGCTCTTAAAAATTCCCACAAGCCACTCAGCATCGTCGAACTCGCAACAATACTATCTGCGACAGTAGACACAGTTAGCGTATACCGGACAATCGACCTTTTCATCAAGCTTGGCATAGTAACCGCAATAACACATGGATGGAAACAGCGCTACGAACTGGCAGCACCTTTTCTCCCTCATCACCACCACCTTGTCTGTCGCAAGTGTGAAATAGCCATAGAGGTTAATTCAAGGAGAATCGAGGAATTGATCGCCAGTATCGCGAGCGAGCAGTCATTTGTCGCGTCCGATCACGTCTTAGAAATCAACGGGCTTTGCTACAACTGCAACACCCGTACTCTCTAGAGGTGATGCTGATCTTCAACTGGTATTGTCTTTCTACCGTGGTAAATACTCGCAACCACCGCAGCAACGATACAGACAAGTCCGATTGAACCCGTAAACCATTCTGGTGGATGCATGCCGTAAAGCTTCACGAACATAATAGCGCCGAGAATAATAATTGCCCAGTGAGCACCTTGCTCGAGGAACTTATAACGAGCCAGTGTTTTTGTGCGGACCATATATACCGTCAGTGAACGCACCCATAGCGCACCGACACCAAGTCCGGCCATAATGAGTAGCACACTGCTCGTAAGCGCAAAGGCACCAATAACGCCGTCGAGTGAGAACGATGCATCAAGCACCTCGAGGTACATAAATGACACAAACGCCGCCATACCAACCTGGGGAATGGCCGAAGCGCCTGGTTGCTTTTTATCCATCAGCCGGCCAGCAATATCAATGATCACATGCAGCACGATACCCGTAAGGCTTGCTAGAAGAACAGCTATCTTTTCATCCGCCGGTACGGTTACATATAGTAGTACCGCCACGGCCAACATGATATACACATGGACAAAATGAATCTTTCCAAGTGCTGCTAGCGGCTTTTCAAGTGGCGCCAACCAGTGAGTGCGCTTCTTCGGATCCATAAAGTAGGCAAGGCCAATCATCGCTAGGAAGCTTCCACCAAACGCACTAATCATTGGACCGGCCGTCTCAAGGGCGTGCGCATAATTATCCGGCTGATTAAGCGCCAGGTTGATCACATCACCAAAGCCGAGCCCTGTTGGTACCATCACGATAAATATAGGCAGCACGAAGCGCACACCAAACACCGCGATCAAAATACCAATCGTAAGGAAAATAGTCTGCCAGAACTTCGACATCTTCACGAGAACGCGGCTATTAATAACGGCATTATCAAAACTGAACGTTACTTCTAGGACGGACAGCACCACGAATAGCCAGAGTGCGCCCCAGCCAGCTCCCATAACGACCCAGACGGCAATCGCCAGAGATAAAAGAGCAGTAATAAAAAAGATCCGCACGGGATGATGTGGCTGCAGGAGGTGACGAATAGTAGAATACATTACTACTTACTGTAGCATAGGCACTTTAAGAGGGGGAGTAGTTTTATGCAGATAAAGAAAATAGCCTCGCCCTTTCGGGCGAGGACGCTGGAATCTCCAACGGTTAGCAATTTTTCATCCTGCTGGGATGTCAATAATCTACAGCTCAACCGCTACTTGGTCGGCGCGATCGCCAGGCAGTGTGCCCAGCCAAGCCTGTCACCGTAGGTCTGAATGAAGCTCGCGTTGACATGGTCCGCCACCGAACCGCCTGCGATCTCGTCAACAACTTTGCGCTGTTCGTCGGTCCAGCTGGTGTCCATGTAGCTATAGACGCCGCCTCCCGTACGGGAAATGGAGACTCGGCATTCGCCGACCTTCGCGGTGAAGCGCATTTCGTCGGTACGGCCGTACTCGTCCGTCACGAACGTCGGATCTTCAAAACCACGCTTCTCCAGCTCCATAACAGCAGCTTTACGCTGCTCGTCGCTGGAAGAAACTCCGCTGGTTCCGCATGCCGACAAGCCAATCATGGCCATCATCATAACGAACAAACCGGATACTGCTCTCATGGGATTACCCATGACACCAACCCCTAAAGTTGTACTGCTAATTATTTGGACGACAGGTTTCTGTCGACACCCAAAGGTGCAAGAATATCTCCTATTAGTCGAGTGAATCACGCAGTGTGTCTGCTGTATTTATTCTCATCGCAATAATACAATAAGTAATCATTAATGTCAAATATTTTTCCAAACAAAAAAGCGCCAGGTAAGGGTGGGCATCACCTGGCGCCGTGTTGCCCTTTAACCCACCCGAAGGGGCAAGCGTAACGATCTCGATCAAAGCGCAGACGTCCGCTGGTTAAAGGGATTAGTATGCTCGCAATGCTTGTTGCTTACTAGTGGAGGGTAGATTACTAGATAAGCACATTGCGCGCAACCTAACATAAGTTAGAATAGGGGGTATAAGGTGCGTTTGATTGGATCTCGCAGATTTCAATCAATCGTCTTTGATATTAGCACGTATTTGACAGTATGTCAACACATTGAGACATAATTCCTATGAAAATCAATAGAGCTACCCCTGATAAGCATAAGTACTTGCAATTATTGGCTAATATTCCAGTGCCACCAAAGCAGCTTTTCATTATGGGCACATTACCGTCTCAGCGTGCTCCAAGTGTCGCTATTGTCGGAACGCGCAAACCAAGCAGCTATGGAAAAGAAGTGACGCAGCGGCTAGCGTACGACCTCGCAAAAAAGGGTGTCATCATTATTAGCGGGCTCGCCCTAGGCGTCGATGGTATCGCTCATCGTGCCGCACTCGAGGCAGGTGGTACAACTATTGCCGTTCTCGCCAATGGCCTGCCGACTATTTATCCAGCCACCCACAAAGACCTAGCTGATCAGATATTAAAACACGGCGGAGCAATACTAAGTGAGTATGAGCCAGAAACCTCAGCCCGCCCATATCAGTTCTTGCAGCGCAATCGTATCGTCAGCGGCTTGTCCGACGCCATTATCATCACCGAAGCTGCCGCACGGAGCGGGACATTAAATACCGCCATGCATGCGCTCGAGCAAGGCAAAGAAGTATTCGTTGTACCGGGTAATATTACCAGCCCCTTATCAACCGGCTGCAACGCACTATTAAAGCAGGGTGCCCGGCCCGTGCTTTGTGCCGACGACATACTTGAAGTCATCGCGCCCGATCTCCTTCAGTCGCAAGCAAGCCTTGCCCTAGGTGATTCACCGCTTGAGACAACCATCATTCAATTACTCGCAAGTGGTATTCGCGACGGGGAAGAACTGCAACAGCGTTCAGGTAGCTCGGTTAGCGAGTTCAGTACGGCTCTCACGATGATGGAGATACATGGCACTATCCGTGCTCTCGGAGCTAATCAATGGACTTTAATATAATATTATGTTATAATAATAGTATTACGTTGAACTCGACAAAATATCCATACATTTTGATGCGTGTCGAAGCTCCGTAAGGACTTTTGACATTGCACTCACTACCGCCAAAGGAGCATCATATGACACCGTCGGCAGATTTCGGCGCTCATGCGCTTAATCTGAAACTTGCCCTCAGAAGTCTCAAGAATCGCTGTGAAAAAGCAGAAGGAGAGCTCGGACGCGAGGCAACCATTCAAGACACAGGCATACTGTCTGAAGCACCACTAGCTGCCGGATTGGTTTGCTCGAAAGAATACGTCATCGACCTAATCGATGGCGTCGTGTTCATTATCGGACTGGGCCAATTTGGCATCCCGTACGCCAACAAGGAAGCAAGAGCCAGTTTCATACCGATTCCCGCAAACAAGCTTGTCGCAGCACTCACCCAGGACATCACCGACCAAGACGAAGCATTTGCCATTCTGGAGCGCTACTATAGGGCGGTGATGAACCTTCCGTAATTGTGCAATTGCCAAAAGTCATCGACCGTCACGAAAGTGGCGGTCTTCGACTTTTACACGGCTCTTATTTACATTTTTCCTGAATTTGCGTATAACTAATCATTGTGTTTAGCTAACAAGCACAAGGAATTTATATATGAGCAAAAATCTCGTTATCGTAGAGAGCCCCGCAAAGGCCAAGACAATTGAAAAATACCTCGGCAAAGACTTTAAGGTATTGTCGAGTGTTGGCCATATCCGTAGCATCGCCAAAAAAGTAAAGGGCGGTACGGAGCCGATTGAAGTGGACAACGGCTTCAAAACTACCTACGAAATCGATCCAGAAAAGAAGAAGACCGTCGCCGAGCTCAGGCGCGCCGTCAAAGAAGCTGAAACAATCTGGCTCGCAACCGATGAAGACCGCGAAGGGGAGGCTATCGCTTGGCACCTTTGCGAAGTATTAAAGCTCGACCCAACCACGACAAAGCGTATTGTCTTTCATGAGATCACCAAGACAGCTATTGAGAATGCTGTCAAAAACCCACGCACCGTCGACATGAGTCTTGTGCAAGCGCAGCAAGCTCGTCAGATTCTTGACCGCCTTGTTGGCTTTGAACTGTCTCCTGTCGTTTGGCAAAAAGTACCCGGCGGTAAATCTGCTGGCCGTGTCCAGTCACCAGCCGTGCGCCTGCTTGTGGAGCGCGAGCGAGAAATCGATAGCTTTAACGGCTCATTTACATTCAAAATTGTCGCAGAGTTTACCCACGACGGCCTTACCATGAAAGCCGAGCTGCCTCAACGCTACGACACCGAAGCCGAAGCGCAGACATTCCTTGAAAGCCTGCTTGGCGCCACTTTTACCGTTAGCGACGTCACTACCAGCCCGTCGACGCGCAACCCAGCCGCACCGTTTACGACCAGTACGTTACAGCAAGATGCCAACAGCCGCCTTGGCTTTGGTGCAAAGGCAACGATGTCGAGCGCTCAAAAGCTCTACCAAGAAGGTAAAATCACCTATATGCGTACCGACTCCGTTAACCTTGGCGGCGAAGCAATTGCGGCAGCGGCGCAATATATTAAAACTGCTTTTGGCGAAGAGTATTCGCAGGTTCGTACGTTTAAGACAAAATCTGCCAGCGCACAGGAAGCTCACGAAGCGATTCGTCCAACCAATATGAGCCTCGAGCGTGGCAGTAGTAACGAATACGATCAAAAGCTATACAACCTCATCCGCAACCGTACACTCGCGAGTCAGATGGCGCCAGCTAAGCTAGAGAAGACTGTCGTTAAGATTGCCATTTCAACAAACAATGAGCTGTTTGAAGCTAAGGGCGAGGTGATCATCTTCGATGGTTTCTTGAAAGTATACGGTGGTAGCAAAAAAGACGCCGACATCCTACCAGCAGTTAAGAGCGGCGATACGCTTGCACTCCAAAACGCCAGTGCCCGACAGGTGTTTGCTCGTCCGCCAGCCCGCTACACCGAAGGTAGCCTTGTTAAGAAGCTCGAAGATCTTGGCATCGGCCGCCCATCAACCTATGCCACTATCATCAACACAGTCCAAGTACGTGGCTACGCCGAAAAGGGCGAAGGCGAAGGTACGCCACGCGATGTTATCGTGCTGAGTCTTGAAAATAATGCGATTGAACGCGAAGTTGTCCAAGAAAAAACCGGTGCCGATCGCGGGAAACTCGTTCCGACCGCAAGCGGGCAAGTCGTCAGCGACTTCTTAACCAACCACTTCGACCAGATTGTCGACTACAGCTTTACGGCCAATGTCGAAGAGGAATTCGACCTTATAGCCGGCGGCAAACTTGACCGCAATGCCATGCTGAAGCAGTTCTACACACCATTCCACGACCTTATCGTGCAATCCGGCGGCATCGACCGTGCATCCGTCGCCCAAGCTCGCGAGATTGGTATCGACCCCAAGTCGGGTAAGCCAGTCCTTGCGCGCTTTGGCCGCTATGGCCCGATGCTTCAACTTGGCGACACAAGCGACGAAGAGAATAAACCCCAATTCGCACCACTGCCAGCTGGTCGAAAAATCGAAAATGTGACACTCGAAGAGGCCCTTCATATGTTCAAGTTACCTCGAGTGATCGGCAAGACAACCGAAGGTGATGACATCAAGGCAAATATCGGCCGCTTCGGTCCATACATCCAGATAGGAAAGCTCTTCGTCAGTATCAAGCCACTCGATCCGCACACTATCACCCTCGAAGAAGCCCTCGAGCTCTACGCCGCCAAGCTAAAAGCCGAGGCCGAGAAAAATATTTCCGACTTCGGTGATGGCGTCAAGGTTCTCAATGGCCGCTATGGCCCTTATATTACCGATGGCACGAAAAATGCCAAAATCCCTAAGGATATTGAACCGAAAAACGTTACTCATGAACAGGCAAAAGAGCTGCTTGCCGCTGCACCAGCCGGGAAGAAAAAGCCAGTTCGCCGCACAGCCACAGCCAAGAAAACACCAGCCAAAAAAACGACCCGCGCCAAAAAGAAGTAACAAAGTAGCCTGCTTGCAGGCTACTTGCTTTTTTGCATGACGATGTTATTATACTGGGGTCAGTCTGTTCCAACCACCGAAAGAAGGAAGTAATGAGCGACTGTGCTGATGTACACGTGTATATAGAGCAAAAAGAGGGCCGCCCACGGCACATTGTTTGCATTTCAACTGGCAGCGAGAGGGAAGCTCGGGCCTACGCCACCAACAAGGTGGCACACGACCAGTTCGACCATTTCAACCTCTCGCTACGAGCAGTCGTCGAGAAATGCGGCAACCCCGGCGGACTCACCTTGGAGATCGTCGAGCAACTCAAGCCGACACCAATAGGCGAGTAGCCAGCCCTCCATCAACCCAGCCCATCTCTGCGAAGAGTCCATCCCTCTTGGATGTATAGCTCCAGCAGGGGTGGGCTCTTCAATTTCTAGGGGTGCAATGTAAACAGACCAAAACACATCACAGCATAATAAAAAGCCTCAAAACACTCTTTACTAATACTGTCTATTTCATGCTATAATTAGTTATACACAGAAAATGTTTGACATTGCATAAATATTATTATATAATGTTATACAGATTGATATATAAAAACTGATTTATTCTGAGGTGAGGCGGAGAGGAAAGAGATAACCATGAGCGAAGCTCTACACGAAAAAGCGACCATTGACCTAAAAAGTACCGTAAATGATGTGCTAGCAATTATCGACCAGGAACGTGAACGTGAAATCATCACTCGTCGCTTTGGCCTCTACGACCGCAAAGAAACCCTCGAGCAAATCGGTGAGCTTCTCGGCATTACCCGCGAGCGTGTTCGTCAGCTCGAAAAGGCGATTCTTATCCGCCTCAAGATTGCAGCCGAAGACAACAAGATCCCAGCCAGCACCAGCTTAGAAAAAATCTTCGTACGCCACTTGGCCGAAATGGGACGCATTGCCCGCGTGAGCGACCTTACCGATACACTCCTTGGCAAGAAAACCGACGCCCGCGACCGTGCACACGTTGCCTTTATCGCTGAGCTCTCACCAAACCTGACCGTCGTCAACGAAAATGATAACTATCACCATGCAGTTGGTATTGCCGAATACGGTGATGAGAAGAAGATTCGTACGCAAGTAGACGAAATCGTCAAAACGATCAAAAAGCACGGCGAGCCACTGACCATCGAACAGCTTCACGATCAGCTTTCATACGAACACCCAGCCCACGCACGCGCACTTGCGAGCGTCAGCAAACTTCTTGCACACCTCAAAGACAACTGGGGGCTCGTAAAGTGGCCAACCGTCAACCCGAAGAATATTCGTGACAAAATCTATGTTATTCTCGCGGAAAATGAGAAGCCGCTTCATTTCTCAGAGATCGCCGATGCCATCAAGGACAGCGACTTCAAGCGTAAAGACGTTACAACCCAAGCAATTCACAACGAACTCATCAAAGACAAGCGCTTCGTGCTTATCGGACGCGGCATCTACGCGCTCGACAGCTGGGGCTTTAGCAAAGGAACAGTGGCTGATATCATCACCGATGTACTCAAGAACGCCAGCGAACCGCTTCACCGCGACGAAATCGTGAAGCGCGTCCTCAAGAGCCGCCAGGTAAAAGAGACGACAATTCTCCTTAACCTCCAGAGTAAATCACAGTTCAAGCGCGTTGCAAAAGCAACCTACGCACTTGAAGAAAAAGCGACAAGCTAATCAGTTGCAAACCCGTCGCAACAGTGCGACAATAAGGAGTAAACATGGGCGTTTTCTCGTGGCTAATAGAACTAATTCTGCAATGGTACGTCTGGATTCCGGCCGTACTCATATTGAGCTATCTTACGTGGCGAAATCACCGACGCGCCGACGTCATTAAGACTACTGAGAGCACGCTGCTTATTCTCGAGATCCCAAAGGCAAACGATAAGTCAGAACTCGCTGCCGAGCAGCTATTTGCCAGTCTTCATGGTATTTTGCGCGATAAGAGTGAACTCAAATACAATGGCGGCGTCCAAGAACATCTCAGCTTTGAGATAGCCTCAGTCAATGGCCAGATCCGCTTTTACGTGTGGGTGCCAAAAACACTCCAAAGCTTCGTGGAAGGTCAAATTTATTCCCAGTACCCAACCGTACAAATCCACGAAGCTGACGAAGATTACGTCACGCACGAACGCGACCACAGCGTCGTCTATACGTCAGAGATTACACTCACTGCCAACGAGATGCTCCCGATTAAAACCTTCCAAAGCTTCGAAGTTGACCCGCTGGCTGGCATCACCGGTACGCTCGCAAAGCTTGAGACGACGGGGGAGGAGGTGTGGATCCAGGTACTCACTCGACCAATTGCCGATGAATGGCACAAGTCTTCCGATCGATGGATTTCGAGCGTCAAAAATGGCAACCCAATGGCACTTTTCACAGGTGGGTTTGATCTTAAATGGTTCGCCGGCCTGCTTGAAGCGTTCTGGAAACCACCAGAGCAGGGTAGTGGCAGTGCGCCAAAAGAACTGTCCGACCGCGACAAAACTCGTATTTCTGAAGCCGAGAAAAAGGCGACTAAGCTTGGCTACCAGGTCAAAATCCGTCTTGCATATCTCGGCGAAAGCCAAACTAACGGCAAGCTCCGCATGCAGGCAATCGTCGGTACATTCAAACAGTTCAACAGCACTAACCTAAACGGCTTCAAGATGACCTCCACTAGCTTTAAAAAAGAAGATCTTGCACACTACCGAGCCCGTGCCTTCTTTGATCGAGGCTTTATTCTTAATATTGAGGAGTTAGCATCCGTCTTCCACTTGCCACACACCAATGTCGAAACACCAAATATCGTCTGGGCTAGTAGCAAAACTGCCGAACCGCCAGCCAAGCTCCCAATCATCAGCGGCGATCCTGCTATCGACGACAACATCAGCGCCTTTGGCCTTACCAACTTCCGCGGCATCAACCATCAGTTTGGCATGCTTCGCTACGACCGCTCGCGTCATGTTTATATCATCGGTCAAACCGGTGCAGGTAAGTCGGGTACGCTCGAACTATTCGCCCTGAGTGACATCTTCCACAACCAAGGCTACGCTATTATCGACCCGCACGGTGACTTTGCTGTCAATAACATGCGCTTCATCCCAGGTAGCCGCATGCAGGATGTTGTCTACTTCAACCCAGCCGACACAGCGTATCCACTCGGGTTCAACCCGCTTGAAGTCACCAATCCAGCCCAAAAGACAAACATTAGCTCCGAAGTCATCGGCGTTCTTAAGCGTATGTTCGGCGAGAGTTGGGGACCTCGCCTCGAGTATATTCTGCGCTATACCATCCTTGCGCTCCTCGATCGTCCGACCACGACCATGCTCGACATCACACGTATGCTCACGGACAAAAAGTTCCGTGAAGAAACACTGACTTATTGTACCGATACCGTCGTCATGCAGTTTTGGCGCGTTGAGTTTGCCAGCTGGAACGACAAGTTTGTTGCCGAGGCAATCGCTCCGGTACTTAATAAGGTCGGTGCCTTTACTGCCAACCCGATTATTCGCAATATCATCGGCCAGCCAAAATCTACCTTCAATATCCGTGAGATCATGGACGAGGGCAAGATTCTCATCGTCAATCTTTCAAAAGGCCTTATCGGCGAAGACAACGCAGCTATCCTCGGCTCGTTCCTTGTTACCAAGATCCAGCTTGCAGCCATGAGCCGTTCCGACATCCCAGACATCAAGGATCGCCGTCCATTCTACCTGTATGTCGACGAGTTCCAAAACTTCGCCACCGACTCATTCGCTACCATCCTGTCCGAAGCCCGTAAGTATGGCCTCAACCTGACCGTTGCCAACCAGTACATCTCACAGATGAACGAAACGGTGCGTGATGCGGTATTCGGTAACGTCGGCACCATGATCAGCTTCCGTGTCTCGGCCGACGATGCGCCGATTCTCTCAAAGCAGTTTGAGCCGCAATTTGAGTCGAACGACCTCCTGCAGATGCACAATCGTAACTTCGTCATCAACATGGTTATTAACGGTGAAAAATCACCAGCCTTTAGTGCGCGCACGCTTGAGCTGCCACCGCCACAAACGGACAACACTGGTCGCATCATTGAAAACACTCGCCGCAGCTACAGTAAGAGCAGGGCAGAGGTAGAAGCAGCCATTTCAGCCGTTATCCAGCCCCCTCAGCATCTCCAGCCAAAGAAGCCACCAGTAAGTCAGACTATGGCTAAACAATGGCCTGTAAACGCCCAGACGCAAACTGTCACGCCGCAAGCCCAGCAGCAGCCAAAGCCAGCCGCCGCTACACAACAGGGAAGTAGCACGGCTCAAACAGCCCCTGCAAAACCACAGGAAGCTATTGGATCAGGCGAAGCGCCAGCCAAGCGCAAGCGCACCCGCCGCCGCAAAAAACCAACTACGGCAAACGTAGCAGGTGAGCAGCAATCTACATCAGCCCCAACGCAACAACCGGCCAACAATGACCACGAACTGAAGCTCCGCTAAGCTTGTAATCAGTCCATCTTCTCCTTACAATGAGAGCATGAGAAAAAGCACTAGCGGCTTCACGATCGTTGAACTCTTGATCGTGATTGTTATCATTGGCATTCTCGCCGCTATTACAATAGTGGCGTACAATGGCATCCAAGAGCGAGCACGAATAAGCAGCGTCTCATCCGCCCTGAGCCAAGCAACACGCAAGATCGCAACTCATGCGGTTGACGGCAACGGCTATCCAAATGACCTTGCTAGCATCAATGTCAGCGACACCGACACAGTTAAATATCAGTACTCGGTTAACAACACCTCAAATCCCGCAACATACTGCGTTACGGCCACAAATGGACCAACCTCTTACACTGCTAGCTCGACCAACCAAACTCCAGGAAGCGGCGGCTGCGCCGGACACGGACAGGGTGGAGTAGCTGCAATAACCAATATCGTACCAAATCCACGTGGCCAAAGTGGTGCAAGCGGCTGGTTCCGACCACTCGTCGGCGCCGACATGACCGTGGCGTCAAACGTCTCGTGGAATAGCCGTACCGACTGGAACAGACTTGCCTGGAACAGTACCGGTAACGCCACAGCCCGATTACGCCTACCGCTCAGCTCGCTCACTAATGGTTCGACCTACACGATATCAGTCCTCCTTGGCAATAACAGCGCGAGCCCAGTGACGGCAAGCCTCGACTTTTGTGACCAAAGCAGCACCCCTGTAACGCTAGCACCAAATGAAGTCCGACGCGTCACTTTCAGTGCAACCCGCACTACGTACGACGCAACGTATAGCTTTGTCGACCTGTCAGCACCAACTGGCGGTGTTCTCGCAACCGAAGCCATGGTGACGCAAGGCACAACAACCTACAGCTATGCAGACGGCGGTACGGCCAACTGGCTCTGGAATGGCACGCCCCACAGTGCTACTTCTACTGGCCCCGCTTCGTAACTATCAATTGCATACATGCAGATCGAAGGAGTATAATAAAGCCAGACAACCACACTCCGGTCCCTGCGCGTCTTATTCATAAAATTAGTTTCCTGTCACGATAGCGCCGATAACGGTCGGCAATATTCACCAGGCAGCTCCATACAATAAAATCCGTTCCAACTAGACACTTTGTTTTAGTTGTTTTTTATTTTTAAAACTATGGAGAACTACCTATGAATAAGTCAGATAACCGACAGTGGCTACAATACATCGAAACACTACGACAAAAGTCTCAGCCCGTTAAGATAGATACGCTACTGCAACAGCGCATGCAGGCGTTTATAAAGGCACGCAAGGGCAAACAGCCTTCCGATTGACAGGTGAGGGATAAGAGATAAATCTGGGAGAGAGCTGGCTATGCCAGCTCTTTTTCTTTATGTGAAATACACACATGAGATATGACACTCATCCCTAAGCCCTTAAGTGATTCAGAACTTGGGGATGAGGACAGAGAGGTGATCACTGTGCCTCGAGCATGGATGAATTACCGTTCATAGGTAAATCCAGCTTCCCTCAGGATTGTTCAGCTTCTACTTTGTCAACAAGATAGAGTCCGTACATTTCCTTTGTGGGTGGGGTATCGGTGAGTTTGATAATAGTCAGACGACTTGCTCCGCCGCGGGGGACGTATTCGGAAGTAACTGCAGCTTCGCCTTTAACTGCTCTCTCTGCAGTATAAACCTTAAGGCAGCCAAGCGATTGAAGTGTTTTCAAGGCTGATTTAGCCGATGCCGATGGCAGGTTAGTGCTCTCGGCTGCAAAGCTTGCATTCGCTAACGTGTAGTTATCTTCGTTCTTGTATTCAGCAAGTACGTCGTAGAAGCTTTTGATCTGAGTAAAACTCAAACTTCTTGCCATTACGTAAACCTCTCTGTCAAAGTGTAACAATTTGTTACGTTAAAATTATATCATAACATGACCATAATGTCAATATCTCACCTCGAATTTAGTATAATAAGCTTATATGGGAATAATTATTAACCTAAACCTTTCATCCTCTTATGTAATTAAAAAACTAGTATTGCCGCATTTTCTCTAAAGAGAATGTAGAACAAAGATAGAACATTATATGTTTAGGTCTATATTTGCAGTATGAGCCATTCTGTAAGACTTATGTAAATATATACCTACGTGAATAATTTCCGATAAATATATGCATAGACAAAATAGCATACAGCAAATTGAACAGGCGTTGATAGCAGGGCAATGAATGAACGTAAGTAAGTACACGTAAGTAAAATAATAATGAAAATATATATGAATAGGTGATATTGTTGGGTGTGAAGTAGATATAGATTATACGTCGCACAATGTACCTTGTACAAGACGTCAAATGTATGTTTTAATAATCATACTGAAGTTATTCGTAGTATATAAGTTTACCAAACCTATGACAATAATAATTTACTTTTCTACAACAACTAGATAACAGGGAGACATTGCCGGTGCAGGGGACGGTGCCGTCGGTGCAGGTATTGTACTTATTAAAATAAGCCCCTAGTCGGGGCTTATAAATTAAGAGGTTAATTAAGAATTATAGACGTTCCTTGTCATGATAAACCCTTCTACCCTAAGGTCTTTATTACTATTAGTATTATAGCACTTATCAAGATGCAATAAAACAAAAATCCTAGATCATTCTTACGCTTATTATACTTATCCACATTGAATTCTTGGCATTCGTCGTACCTACACCGTACGTACTTTATCACTTCCAGCGGCGTTGCATCCTTGGGCTTATAAATAGACTCTTTGCTTGCTCCTACATAGGCAGTCATCCAAGGGTTGTTCCCAAATACATTCATCATCAACTTTAAAATTCCATACAAGAAGAATGCGGCGGCCATAAAGTAAATTACTTTACCGTAGTCTTCGGCCGGTACAAACAAGCGCTCGGCAATACCAGGCTTATCACCATCAGATGCACCATAATAAAGATACGCAACAATACCAAATGCTGCCGTTAATAACAGACCTTCGGTTGCGCGCAACCTATTATAGATGTGCAGTAAGTAGTCGTAGTCACGTTTTTGTTCTTCGACAAGAATTGCAACAGCTTCTTGCTCTTGTTGATCAAGCTCTTTTTTAGACGCCATTTAGTTGAGTCCCCGTACCACCCGGTTTATTTACATAATTATACCATGTACTTGACCAATGAGGCAGGCAGAAGCTATGTTATAATTCAAGAAATAATCAGAAAAATAAAAAGGGAAATAAATGGAAGTATTAATTATCGTCGCCGTGATTGTCGGAGTAATAATTGCAGCCGTACGTTCGCTTGGCGGCAGCACACAAGGCGGAGTAAAAAAGCAAAGCTCATACAAGTATCAAGTTAAAAGTAAAATTATGACCGAGCGTGAGATTATCTTCTACGAGAAGCTCAACCATGTAGCAGGTGCAAAATACGCGATTGTTCCGCAAGTACACCTAAGCGCTTTCCTCGATCATAAAATAAAAGGGCAGAGCTGGCGCGGGGCATTCAGTGTGATCAATGGAAAATCAGTCGACTATTTACTCGTGAACAAAGATACGCTAAAGCCAACCATTGCCATCGAGCTTGACGACTACACCCATCAAAGTGACGCACGGATTAAACGCGACCGAAAAGTCGAGGATATTATGAAGAATAGCGGAATGAAGCTCGTTCGCTTTAGCGACGTACACGCCTCAGAAGATCAGATCTTTGATAGATTGTCGCAAACCAGCTAAGATAGACGTCAAAAAAGTATCAATGATATTAAGACCCCATAAATGGCAAGACTTAATGCAATGCTAATAATCTGCACATTTAGTGCTGCTTTACTCGAGTGATCTTTGCGGTTCTTCAGAATTTTGCCTACTTTCTTAAAATAACCGGCAATACTGTCAAACTGCCTCTCATTTATGAGCTTTGAGGCAGAGGCGTATTCATTGGCAGATTTAGTAAAGAACTCCTCGATCTTTAGATAATTAATTATCCCAGATGCAATTGAAACAATTTGCAATAAGAAAATAGACAAGATCAAGTACCTATGGATATCAACAAGCTGTTTCATCAAGTCAGAGTTGCCGAGCGCAACAACGCTAATTGTAGTTATCACCGTCGTAACTAACATTAATTGACCAGACAGTGATCTCTCGGTGGCATTTGCCTCCGATCCTAGCTTTCGATTAAGATCCACAAAGTCGCTATTATATTCATCCAGCAGCTTATCGAGGTGTTCTCGATGACGTACAGACATATCCTCGATCTTCATGTTGTAGTAATCAACTTGAGCTTCGTCACTCATGATTACTCATCATCCCCTTCGTCATCTTCAGGTGTTAGTTCAGGCAGAGGCATGCTTGATGGGTAGTTATAGCCTTTAATGGTGGTCATGCGTTAATTCTAGCACACTCACACTATCGGGTATTAGATTGTAGGAAATTCGTATATCGTATACTCCTTAGTGATGTATTTACCCGTAAACAGATCGACAGGCGGCATCTTAGCATTAAGCAGCTTCTCTGGGCGCGCAAAGCGGGTAGAGCACCAGTATCGCTTTTTATTGCCAAAAGTAGGCATGTCTTTGGTGATGTACTTCGTAAGGTAGGAGCCGACGCGTCCGATGTCCTGAGTGGTTTGTTTTATCTTTACCACGGAACTATGGCCATGGTTGTAGTTGCCAATATGCCACACTTTGCGGCCATTCTTGAATTGTCCGGAATCGATGAGGCTGCCCATGTAACCATTAAATAGTGCATGAAAGTGCAACGACCTACCATCCTTATGAAACTCTGGCACAATGATATATTCAAAATTACCGTATTTGCGTTTCTGGGACTTGAGCCATTTCGACATTACAGCTTTTAACTCATTTGGATCTTGGCGATTATGAACCGTATATCCAAACTTTTCTATATTTTTTTCGTCACCGTTGAAGGTGAAGGTGGCGAACATATCAAACTTATTACAGAGAATTATATCCTTTATTTCAGTTTTTGCTCGTCGCATGCTTCTATCCACTAATTGATACTCTGATGTTTTCGGCTTGTCTGACCATAGTTTGCGAATAGATAATGGCAACTTTTCGGTCTCTCCCGTTTTTATAATCGGTATTGCGTATGGTTGATTGTAAACGACGTATTTCGTATGTGTGGGATATTTTTTTGAGATACTGTATATAATTTTGTAGTCCAAATCATCAGGAGGGTACTGCGGTATCGCAGGATCCTTGGAATGATAGGAAGACATCAACACACCTTTCTATGTTCCTTATGTGTCCCTATATCAAGTAGGGACACATAATTTTTAATTGTTAATAATTAGAATAGGCAGGGTGTAGCTGAATGTGTTTAACCGTATAGGTTACGTTAACTGTTGAGCCATCTGCATATTTTTTCCTAAGAGCCAAAGACCTGCGAATAGGGAGGACGGGGATTCTATTTTCGACCTCATAGCCAAATATAGAGCCGTGGCTAGACTGCATAGCGAAAATCTTTTGCAACCCTTTACTCGCATGTCTCATAGAAGGGTAGCTCTGATTAATTAGTGGTCGGCGATCTTCGTAGATCTGATAAAATTCTTGTTGCATTGCTTCTCCTTAAACTGCTGCAGATAAATCGACTCGGCGCGCCTGCGCTGCATGGCGTCGCACGAGTCTCGAACTTCTAATCGGTGTTTATTTTGACGTACGCGCGTTAGTAACTTCGGCTAATTGTTGAACGTATTCTAAACTTTCCGATCTGTTCTAGCGTTTCAATTTCTTAATGTCTTTCTTGGAAATGTTAATTTGGTTTACTGTTGCTTGGTCATACTGTTCCGCTCCACTTACTACCTTTTGATAGGTGTCATATAAATCACGGGTCTTACGTCTATGAAAAAACCATCCCATCTTTCGTCTGTGGCCTGTTAGGGAGCCGTCATAATCCTGCTCGAGTGTCATGCCATCATAGGCCCGCTGCACCGTTAAGATGCCGAGCATTGTATTGCACATAATGATGTTGTCGCACTGTTCGCGAAATGGTTTCGCCATACGCATGAAAAGCTGGGAAGTACCTATGATCGCTTTTCGCTGCTTTCGCTGTTGGCTAATTTCTGTAAACACAAACATAGGTATGTTTTTGCTGTCTAAGGCATTAAAGTAGGTGTGAATTTCGTCAATAAGGTATAAGACACCCAAGAACCCATTATTAACTTCAACCAGGGCGAGGGCAAGCTGATCCATATCTTGAAAATAGATATACTCGGTTTGAGGGTCTAAATTCGCGATGGCCTGTCGTAAATCTTCTTTAGTTTTATAGTGCACAGGCGACATACTAGTAAGGAGAAGGTTGGTGACTATGATAAGCGCAGGGTAGCGATTTTTAAGCTTGTGAGCGTGATATACAGCAGAGATGGTCTTGCCACTTCCTTGACGCCCCACGTACACTTGCGTTCCCGTAGGCCAGAAGAAAGTAGGGTCTTTTCTAGCTGCCATGTCATCCCGCAATGACTCCAGATACGGTCGGCTTTCCTTCTTAATAACAGGGAGATAGTCACTCACTACTTCACTCCGATCGGCAGCTTTTTAATAATCCACATCACGAAATGATAACCGTGCTCAAAACCGAGCAGGGCAATCGTTAAAACCAAGACAGGATAAAAGAAACCACCTAGAATGTAATAGAAGAGGTATACCGCACCAGCAACGGTCGTGATAACCCACTCAGAGGCCCCCGATATAGCAGGATCAATAGGAGGAAGACTCGGGAGGACGCCAAATACACCTTTTACGAGCACAACGACAGCATTAAATAGAAAATCTATTATCATGACTTTATGACCCCCATGTATTTCTTATGAAGCGCGATGATCAAACCTACAGACAACAAGCCGGCAAGCGCAGTGCGAGCAAGATCAAAGAAGGCAGGGAAGTACTTTTCTGCGAAACCAAAATCGATTGTCATATAACTACCCAGAATAGGACCAACTGAAAACAGACAAAACTGGGGAACATTATTCGTACTACCGCAACTCGCAACCGTTCCACCCGGGTTAGATGGCATCATTGCAGTTAATAGGCGACCTATAAAATCGATAGGGAAGACTAGGAAGCCGAACTTTGAATTAAAGAAGTCTCGTAAATCATTAAATGCTGCCCCAAAATCCACGGTCGGCATAAATAGGCTAGAGATACCATCAACCACAGAGAGTGAAAAGTCGGTAAACATTTCACCAAAAGATGTGAAGAATCCCGAGATAAAATCACCGATTGAAACGAAGAACTTCATCACATTGCCAAAATAACAAGCAAAATCTAAGGCAGTACATTCGTCATATGTTACTTCGCTTGGAATCTCACCACCACCGTCTTCAATTAGTGATGGATATTGCGCTTGGTATTCTCCGTAGACAGATGGATTGTCAGTAGCGAATGTATCAGTCAAATGCATGCTATATAAAGTGCTTGTTGATATACCCTGATCTTGAGTAAAAGCATTACAGCCAGGTGAAGTTAACGAGTTATTCCAACGACAAACCGAACCATTCAAAGACGTCATGTCTGTTCCTCCGTCTGTTACAACTGGCTGACCATTATCCCTAATCACAAAAAGAAAGGTTGAACCGTCATAATCGCCCATTGCATAATTCATAGTTCGCCAATTTTCGTAACGGGTACCCGTAAAGGTACTATCAAGCTTTTCTTCTAGGTTGGCCGACAATTCTGGCATCGTCCCAATGGGAGCCCACGCATTAGCGCTGGGTGCGTTTATAATGCCGAACAATACGCCAATGCCAGTAACGATTAGTAGCAAAGGCATAAATACTAAAAAACGATTTATCATTTCTTACCTTCTAGTCTGTCTCTGATTTTCTTCATAAAGAAGTAGTAATCTTCAAGTCTAAAGAGAGTAAGAAAGTAACCTACTAGAATACCTAAAATAAAATTAATCATGTCGTTTACCTGTTAACTTCTGTACAAAGTACCAAATAATTAAAAAATCTATCGCTGCGGCACCAATGGTCGCAATATTATCGACGAATAGAGGGTTGTTCATACTATCGACCCCTGCTTCTGCCCGTAATACCCATCGTGTAGTCCCAGATAAGATCAAGGACGATCTTTACACCTGCACAACTAGCAATTATCGCGAGTAGGGCAGGCCATGACTCCACTACCTTTTGAGTGATCAGAGAAACTAGTTCGATTGTTGTTAGTGGCTCCATGCCTTACCTTTCGTATATTAAATTTAGTGCTACCTCCACCCACTCGTAGTCACTAACTACCTGCGGAGGGATGAGTGGGCGAGGGGAGCACTCCGACCGTGTGAGTCGGAGTACCTGCGAGGTTAGAGTTTGCCCTTGTGAGCTTTGTTTGCCATGCGACGGAAAATCGCAAAACCAATGGCGAAACCGATAAGTGGCAGAATAAAGAGCAAGTTGTCTTTAACAAAGTCTAGAATCGTAGCGATAATAGTCTGAGCGTCTGCTGCTGTAACAATTTGATTTGATGCTTCCATTAAGATATCCTTTCTTTACTTAAAACGAACTAGAACAAAAACAGAACATTTTACTCGTCGACGTCGAGCTGAGTTTTAGTATTCAAGGCATCGTTAAGCCCAAAGAGATCTTTCTGGTCAACAAAATATTGTATGTCGAGACCATTCTTAAAATGAATTGTTAAAGTCTGATAGGGTTTATTAGTTTTTTTCGAGATTCCTTCAAATAGGGAAACGCGTGCAACTTTTGAAATTATATTGTCGTGATTCATTGTGATTCCTGACGTTAGGTTAGTGATATAACTCCAATTGATTATACGTCGCACAATGTACCTTTTACGACATTAGATATATAATTCAAAGATGAATGAGTACTCATAGCTATATGCGGATTACAGATACAAATAGACGATTTTACTAAGCAGGGCACGCTCTTCTACACGTACCTACGGATCAATCGACTACGCACACCTTATAATTATATATTTCATACAAACCGCACACCAATAGCGCTCTTCAGTACAACACCCTCGACGCAGTGCACACAGAAGACCGCCCAGTGGATGAACTTATCCACATTGACATGCATCACGCGTCGTACGAACATTTGCTTTTTTAAAAAAAAGATTACCCTACTCTCCTTCTGCCCTGTTTTGACAATATTTGATTTTTATTTAAATATATACTTTTATATGTTTTTCGTAAAGTATGAAATAGTAGAACAAAAATAGAACATTATAGCATAGCGGGGCATTCTACCCTACTCTCCTGCGATATTATTTGTAGTACGCCTTGTTAGATACGCGTACATCAATATACGCCGGCTGCTGCCCTTTGGACTTAAAGTATGCGAGCGCACGAACCAAGTCCTCTATCTGCTGCCCTACCGGGCGATCGATCAATAGCTTTACTGAAGAGCTCACTCCCTTGATGCGAAGATCTATTTGGCGAGTTGTACCGACAGGAATAATCACCTGCTCAACAATAAGGCCACTTTGAGCAGCAGTAGCAACCGTACGCCCGACATAGCCGAGGAAGCGGTTACTTGCGATAGCCGTGCCAGCCTCAAGGCGTACACCACTTTGATCAACAATCTGCACAGCAGGTGAGTCAAAATAATTCGTCACAAATGAGACACCCTTACCATCTACATAGTACTGTGTTATACCCATCTTCCAGCCTGCAATTGGACGCCGCATAACGATCGATAGCCGACTCGCCGCAAAACCAGCGCTACCCTCGACGGTCACGTCATCAACCTCGGGCGTAGCAGCTCTCACGTAATCAGTAAGGCGTTGCTCGTTGGTCGCAAAACGCAGCCGCTCAAATGGATGCTGTCCATAATACTCTTGAATAGCCTTATCATATCTCGCCGTGTCGACCACACCAGAGACGCCAGGTGTCGCGATTACCGCATGTGCAGTGAACTGCCACAATAGCACCGCCAGTAGCCCGACCACCGACACAATCACAAAGAGTACGCCAGCTATCCGGCGGCGCTGATCCGCAAGTTCATGCGCCTGAACACGTGCCGACTTTAGGTTGCCTTGTTGCTCATTTGCCGACCCAATACGCGATGACACACTACCCGTAAGCGTGCGGTTGCGACGAAATAAAGCACTCTGCTCATCGAGAGAGGGTTGTGACACGTGGGTGCTTGGCGACATCTGTTGACGCCGACGCGGTGCATCGGATTGTTTTTTCGGTGAAAATGCCATAAATGCTTATGTTTATTGTAGCAAAAACTACCTTTTTTTGAGTGCTTTCTCGATGATGTCGGTCATTTCCGCAGCAGCATGAGGCTTTGAAAACACAGCAAATACTCTCGCCATACTAGCACTTCTGCGTCGATCCATTAGCAGGTTTTTGAGCGTCGTCGCAAGAATGACCGGAGACTGCAATAAATCATCCTCGTCGATAATCTCTACCGCACCTTTGTCGGCATATACTTTCGCATTTTTTAGCTGGTGACCGCCCGTGAGATACGCATTTGGTATAAGAATAGTCGGCTTGGCAAGCGCGGCCAGCTCCAGAATAGTTGTCGCACCGGCACGCGCCACAACAGCATCGGCCGCGCCTAACATTGTCGCCATACCGCCCGAGACAAAGGCATGAAGCTGAAAACGATCGTCGTTTTGCGGGGTTGTTGCTCGCAGCTCATCGTAGTTTGCTGAGCCGGATATCAAAACAACCGAAGAAAATGGAAGAATTTTATCAAGTACCTCTGCCGTCGTGTCATTGATGCGACGCGCACCAAGGCCTCCGCCCGTAATAACCACAAGTGGTCGCGCCGGGTCGAACCCGAGCTCCTGCTTTGCGCGGGCTTGTTGGGCTGCAGTAAACGGAATGAACTCCTCGGCAATCGGAATACCAACATATTGCGTCTTCCCTGCTGGATATGGGTAATATTCGAGTGGAGCACCCGTGGCAATATAGGCAGCCCACCTGGCCAAGATGCGGTTCGTCAGCCCGGGATGCGCATCGGAATCATGAATAACAAGCGGAATACGGAGCAGATGCGCAGCAAAACCAACTGGCAAGCAGACAAATCCGCCCTTCGTAAACACGACATCTGGGCGCCACACAAGAAGCTTAACAAAGCTCTGAACAGTCCCCGCACCGACAAGAAAGAGATCGCGCAGGTTCGGCAGTAGAATCGATAGGCGAAGCATTTGCCACGGAGACAAAGTATTATAACGACGAAGCTTGCCGGAAGCGATCGCCTGCACCGGAATCGTCTTGTCGAACATATGAACAATACTAGCGGCTTGAGGGCGAAATTTCCGATCACACCAAAATCGAATTTCTGCGTCAGGATGACGCTGCTTACATTCGCGAAGAACCGCGACCACTGGCGTAACGTGTCCGCCCGACCCCCCGCCGACTGCGAGAATCTTCATTGTCTGTCTCCTTATTTACCCTATGTGACGTATACCGTGATAGCTGAAACGCCAATCCTAGCGCTCCGACGATAAACACCATACTGGTGCCTCCGAAGCTAAGTAACGGTAGCGTGATTCCTGTTAATGGAACAAGCCCGATCATTGCGGCTACATTTAGCATAACATGAGAACCGAGCCAGCCGAAGACACCAGCCACGAGGAGACGCATCTCAGGCGGTCCTAGATGATCGTATACCTTAAGGAGTCGGAGCAGTAGGCCGGTAAATAGTGCCAAGATAGCCACCAAGCCAACGAAGCCGAATGTCTCACCCATGACCGCAAAGACGGAGTCGTTGATTGCTTCGGGCAGATAGCCCGAGGCCTGCACACTGTTGCCAATACCAAGTCCAAAGAAACCGCCACTACCGATAGCGATCTTAGCTTGATTGATATGATGATTCTCGTCACTATCAGATGTCGCCGCATCGCCCTGAAAAAATGTTCCTACGCGCTCTAGGCGGTGTGGTGCGGTCACGACAAGCAGCAGCCCAACGACAACAAGCCCAACTCCAATCGATCCAAGGAGTTTCCACTTAACACCAGCCGCTACGAGCATTGTTACAAGAATAGCGACAAGAGATATACCCGTACCCATATCTTTTTGGAAAACAATCACAAACAGCATCGCCAGACCAAGCATCGCGCCAAGTGGGATCAGTGTTTTGTGGACGTCATTTACCAACTCCTGTTGAACACGAGCGCCCAGGAAGCCAGCCGTAAAGATAAGGATGCCAAACTTAAGAATTTCCGCCGGCTGAACCGTTCCGATACCCGGTACAATAAACCAACGACATGCACCCTTGGTGCACAGTGCAATTTGGCCCAGGTCAAACATATTCCCAAGAATAACCAGCAGTGCACAGGCGATAAACCCGACTAGTAGAACCTTGGGTGCATATTTTGAGATGACTTTATACGGCAATGTCGCCATGAGCGCGAACATACCTAGTGCCGCAAGGAGGCTCACCATTTGCTTGATAAAGAAAAAGCTATCGGTAAAATCAGTTCCCTCTAATGAATTAAGAAAATTTGCGCGCTGAGGGCCGATCGCATATATCACCACAAGGCCGAGCAGCATCAAAAGGCCCATATAGAGGATGATATGGTAATCAGGCTTATGCCGGCGAATCGTATCGACAGCACTGCGCACCACGCTCCTCGCCCCTACCCTGCGCGGCTGCATGCTAGATATGCCCACCTGCAAGTGCAAGAAGTACACCGAGAAAAGCCGCCACGCAACTAATTACCCAAAAACGCATTGTTACTTTTACTTCTGGCCAGCCTTTTGCCTCCAGGTGGTGATGGATCGGTGCCGATATAAAGACCTTACGATGAAACACCTTCTTGCTAAATATCTGAATAAGACTTGAGCCAGCTTCAACGACAAACAAGATGCCGATGATTGGCAATAAGAACAGTGTATTGGTGAGCATCGCCACAACACCCAGACTCGTACCGAAGGCAAAGCTACCAACATCACCCATAAAGAAACGTGCTGGATGAATATTAAACCAAAGGTAGCTCATAAGTGCACCGACGACCGTAAAGCAGAAGCCAGCTAGGAAGAATTGCCCTTGTAAAAGTGCAATTACACCAAACGCACCGAAGCTCGTCGCCAAGAGGCCTCCGGCTAGACCATCGAGTCCATCGCTAATATTGACCGCATTGCTCGTTGCAACAACCGCAAACGTAAAGAGTGGGATAATCAGCCAGCCAAGGGCAAAATCACCAAGAAACGGCACATGCACAACCGACGCACCCGCAATCCTATCGAAGAACCACCAGCCAAGTACAGCCGCAAGCACGGCAATCATGGTAAATTTCAGACTAGAGCGCAGTCCAGCCACGCCGGCACCCGCCCCGCGAATATTAATCATGTCGTCGAGCAGGCCAACTGCCCCGCCGCCCAGTAATGCTGCAAGGGGTAGCCATGTCTCACGCTCAAAATTGAAGAATAGGGTTATCACCGTAATGGCAACAATACCAATCACGCCCGCCATCGTTGGGATGTTTCGTTTAAACTTATTAGCGTGCAGCCTCGTAAACACCTCGAGCTTCTCACCTGTCGTACTGGTGCTGCGCTGCTTTTTCCAAAACTTGTAGCGGTATGCCATAAAAGTATAGAGCGGTGTCAAAAGCATGGCAAGCAAAAATGCACCAACGCTAAGAAGAAAGGTTGCCCCCATTTCGCTTGTAATTGTCTCGAGTGTTATCGTTTCCATATTATCCTTTCGGCTGCAGTTTAAGGTAGTCAATCATCCAATTGGAAATGTCAGTAAAAATTGGTCCGGCATGAATACCTCCTTCGAGGTTCTTACCGTCGGCTGATACTTGCACCATTATGACATATTTTGGCGCATCATCGCCACCAAATCCGAGGTAGCTACCGATCGTTTGATTCTTCACGTACTTACCGTTGATAAGGGTCTCGGATGTTCCGGTCTTACCGCCAATCATGTAGCCCGCCTTATCTTGATTAACAAAGAACGACTTACGCGCCGCAATTGTCATGTCGCGCATCTGAGCGGAAGTAGATTCTTTAATAGTCGTACGCGGCGCCGATACCTGATATTGCATAAAGTTGCCGTTTGGTTGCATCACCCCGTTAAGTACCGTCGGCTTATAGTAATGGCCGCCATTAACGATTGACGAAAACCCAGCCGCCACCTGCACCATCGTCACATCGAGACCTTGACCAAATGTCATGTTGGCATAGCGCACAGCATTACCCTCTTGTTCAGCTGGCGAGATAACATTACCTTCGGTTTCACCGCTCACTTCTACGCCAGTCAACTGGCCAAGTCCAAAACGATCATGGTAGTAGGCATACAGCGTGTCGCGAGCCTGGCGTGTAATCGAGCCGCCGCCCATACGCTGTGCCATTTCGACCGTCCCGGTATTGAGCGACCAGTTAAGCGCCTGCTGCATCGTCAAGGTTCCACGATGACCCTTTAGGGCATTGTTTATGACACGGTCTTCAATCTGGATAGAATCGTTATTTACAAATGTCGTGTCAGCCGTCATCACTCCTTGGTCAATGCCGGTCGCCATAGTAAATGTCTTTAGTACCGAGGCCGGTTCGTACGGCACTGAAACGGTCGCGTTGGTGAAGTCAGATCCATCTTGCACCTTCGTAAATTCAGCTGGATTAAACGTTGGATAATTAGCCATCGCCATCACTTTGCCTGTTTGCGGGTCCATGACAATCACGCTCCCTTTGGTGGCACCTGCTTTTTCAAGCCCTTTTACAAGTGCACTCTCGGCATATGATTGAATATTTCGATCGATCGACAGTACGATATTTTCACCATTCTTGGCTGGCGTATTGATATTTCGATCACCAATCGTCAGTGGCACATTACTAATGTCGGTTACGGATTGAAGGAGGCCCGGCGTGCCCGTAAGGCGATCGTTCAGCTTTCCTTCAATACCATATTGCCCCTTGCCTTCTGCGTTCACAAAGCCAAG
>JALDYI010000008.1:0-50780 GCA_032154105.1 Candidatus Saccharimonadota bacterium | reverse complement strand
TTTTGAAACTGGTGTGGTGGACCGTTGTTTCATTGTTTTTACCTTAGCATAAGCAGTATGACGTGTCAAATGAGCCCCCTATTGTATGTTTGTTTTAAATTTTGAGATAACGATGAGTTGCGAGCAGTGAGGAAATGATACCGATAATTGCGCCGAGGGCGATCATACCAACAAGAATGAAACCAATGTAGAGAGTCGCCATTTCAACTGTCGACTGGATTGCAATCTGGTTCCTCATGAGCGGCTCTTTGATGGCGTAGAGTATCGATAACCCAGCGCCAGTAGCGAGTACGGCAGCGATAAAGCCGTAGACACTCGCCTCTACGAGGAATGGACCACGGATGAAGTTGCGGTCGGCACCAATAAGTTTCATCATCTGAATCTCTTCCTTGCGGTTGAAGATGGCCATGCGAATGGTATTAAAGACAATCAAAGATGAAATAGTTACAAATAGGATGGTGGCACCAATACCGATTTTTTCTGCAAAACCGACCCATTGAGCGATATTCTTGATAGCGTCACGACGAGGTCCTGCAAAAGATGGCGGACGGTTAGGATCCAAATGTGGCTGAATATTTTTATCTTCTTTGGCGAACTTCTCAAGCTCTGACGTGTTATTAATATTAAAAGGGCTAACTCGCATGATCGCGGGATTCTTGTTAGTGGCCTCATTAATAGTATTAAGAAATGTCGGATCACTCTTGTTGTCGGCGGCCTGTTCGCTTCGCGCTTCGGATGCACTCACGTAGCGAACCGACTTGACCGTACTAAGCTTCTCAAGGTCCGACTTGATAGTGCTTGCATCCTTTTCGGATGTGTCGGTTTTGAGATAAATCGACATATCAACCTTACTACTAATCTGATCAACAGTAGAAACAAGGACATTACGGGCAGCCAGCGTCGAGAAGACAATTAAAAGCGTAATGGTCATCACGGCCGTTGCGGCAATAGTAAGCCAGGCGTTTCGAGAGAAGTTATTCACTCCGTAGCGACACATGCGAAGAAACGTTACAAAACGACGACGGTTGCGTTTTTGCTGCGCAAAAGCCTTGGCATCTAATTTTCGTTTGCTCATTGTCTGTAACTCCCCTGTGCTTGATCGGCAGTGATTTTTCCATGCTCGAGTGTGATAACGCGGCGCTTGAGTTTGTTGACGATCTCAACGTTGTGTGTCGTAAGGAGTACGGTCGTACCGTAACGGTTAATCTTCTCAAGCAGGCGCACGATATCCCAACTGTGCTTTGGGTCAAGGTTACCAGTTGGCTCATCGGCAATAAGGATCTTCGGCTGACGTACAACCGCACGAGCGATTGCTACACGCTGACGCTCACCGCCAGACAGCTGGTGCGGGAAATTCTTTTCCTTGCCAGTTAGTCCGACGAGCTCAATCACCTTCGGAACGGTATTCTTAATCTCTCGGTTCGTCATACCTGCAATTTCGAGTGCAAACGCAACGTTCTCAAAGACAGTGCGCTGTGGCAAAAGCTTGAAATCTTGAAAGACCACGCCAATTTTGCGACGGAGAAGCGGAATATGCTTATCCTTCAGCGTGTCGTAGTCGATACCACCAACAACAATCTTGCCACTGGTTGGCTTTTCTTCACGAGTAAGCAGCTTGAGAAGTGTCGACTTACCAGCACCGCTTGTTCCCACCAGAATGACAAATTCTTTCGGCTCAACATGCAAACTGACGCGATTAATCGCTGGGCGCATGTCTTTGCCGTATGTTTTTGTTACCCTATCTAGCAGAATCATATCTTTACCTAGTATAGCATAAACTCTTTGTGCACAAGGCCGAGATAACGCCTACCAACTACCACTTGAACCGCCTCCAGAAAAGCCGCCACCACCAAACCCACCACCGCCCGAGCCACCACCAAGATGAGTCCCGCCGGCCCACCAGGAGGGTGCTTCGCCATGACTTGCTCGCTCCCGATAGTTGCGCGACACCAGCCAATCAAGCCCGAGTCCCCCCAGAACTAATCCAGCAAGCAGTACTACGGCCCAAATAACCCAGCCCGCAAATACCGCCACCAACACACCAACTATCGCACCGACTATACCACCAGCCCACCAACTCTTTGAGCGAGCCAAGATAGAGGTCAGCCATAAAAAGCCCATGATAATAATCACACCGCCCTGCATGACAATATTCCAAAACTTTTGCCACCCTGTCGGTTCAGGCGCGGCAAAAGGATCCGTCTGCTTTTGAATAGTAGCGGCTATACTCGTAAGCCCCTTACTAATACCTGCATAATAATTTCCCTGTCGAAATTCCGGCGTAATAGCGTCGCGGATGATACGCCCACTTTGAGCATCGGTGAGGTCGCCCTCGAGTCCGCTGCCAACTTCGATTCGAAGCTGCCGATCTTCCTTTGCGACCAGCAATAAGACGCCGTTATTTACATCCTTTTGTCCAATCCCCCACTCACGGGCAACCTTAAGGGCGTACTCTTCGATCGCCTCGCCATCAAGCCGGGCGACCATAAGGACGCCTACTTGATAGTCTTTATCGCCGCGACTAGAAGTGATCTGGTCGGCTAGATTCTGCACCTCAGACTCGCTAAGCGTACTAGTCTGATCAATAATCGGCCGCTCGAGTGATGGTGGCGAAGGTACGACCAATGCAAAGGCCGGCACTCCAAGTAGCAGCACGGCCGCTGATAGCAGCAGGACGCCAAGCCCTGTCGTGTGTTTTATTGTAAGCATAGCGCAGCCTCTATTCGTTAAAGTCTACGGTCGGCGCTTCGTCCGTTCCTTGGTCAGCCTCGAAGTATGGCTTCTTTTCAAAGCCGAATATACCAGCAATGACATTCGTCGGGAACGTCTGCAAGCGAGTATTGTATGGCCGCGCAATATCGTTGTAATCGTTGCGTGCGACTGCAATACGATTCTCCGTACCCTCTAGCTGGACCTGTAGGTCGCGAAACGACTGTGTAGCCTGAAGCTGCGGGTAATTCTCCGTCACAGCTAGTAGTCGGCTTAGCGCGCTCGTCACCTCTCCCTGTGCCTGCTGATACTGCTGGATTTGCTCGGGGGTCGCCTTGCTTGGATCGAGCTGAATACTTGTCGCCTTGGCGCGCGCTTCGGTGATTTGCGTGAGGGTAGTTTGCTCAAAATTAGCCGCACCCTTTACTGTACTAACAAGATTTGGAATGAGATCAGCTCGGCGCTGATACTGCGATTGAACTTTGCCAAACGACGCCGTTACTGCTTCGCGCTGCGACACAAGCCCGTTGTACGAACCGGCAAAAATAAGCCCGAACACTACAACAATACCAATAATAATTCCCGGAACTAGCCATTTCTTATTCATCTCATATCTCCTTTTTGCTTATTATAGCACTATGATTGTTCGTAAAATTGCTCAAGATACGCTGTCATAAAATTGTCGAGTTTGCCGCCAAGCACCCCCTGTGCATCACGGTCCTCGTATTTGGTTCGAGTATCTTTGACCATAGTATACGGATGAAGGACGTAGTTGCGAATCTGGGCACCCCAACTAGCCGATTCGCCCGCTTGAAGATCTTGGATACTTTCGGCATGTTGCTCAAGCTGCAGCTGAGCCAATTTCGAACGCAGAATCTTCATAGCCGTCTCTCGGTTTTGCAACTGTGAACGCTCATTTTGAATCGCTACAACAATGCCTGTTGGTAGATGCGTGACACGCACTGCGCTGTCGGTCGTATTAACCGACTGGCCACCATGGCCACCTGCGCGGTATACATCAATCTTGAGGTCCTTATCGTCAATCAGCACCTCTTCGGGCGCATCAATTTGAGGCAATATCTCAACAAGCGCAAAGCTGGTTTGGCGGAGATTGTCGCTATTAAATGGACTCAGCCGGACAAGACGATGAACACCATTTTCCGAGCGTAGCTTGCCATAGGCGTACGGCCCACTCACCTCTATGACACTGCTTTTAATCCCCGCTTCATCGGCAGCCGAACGCTCAACTATACTTGTTTGCATGCCCGCCTTCTCGGCCCAGCGCAAATACATACGCTCGAGCATCTCCGTCCAATCCTGCGCATCGGTGCCACCCGCTCCAGCACTCAGTCGAATAATGGCATTATGGTCATCGTAACTACCGTTAAATAGCAGCTCTTTACGGCGCGCGGCAAACTCAGTTTCGAGTGCGCTTATCTGGCCTTCAAATTCGCCAAGCAGCGAATCATCACCAAGCTCAAGTAACTCATGAATATCAGCCACCTGTAGGCGCAGCGTTTGCCACGGCTCAACCATGGCGTGTAGCGCTGCGAGCTGCTTGCTCTTCTCTTGGGCATATGAGGGATTGTTCCAAATCTCAGGTGACGCCAACTCACCTTCAATCAGAAGCGCCTGCCGGTGCTTGTCGTCAATCAATAGTTGGCCGTACGCCACGCCAATGGCATCTTTTAGAGTTTCGAGACGTTTAAGAAGTGGTTGCATTGCTATTCATTATAACATCAGAGGTCCATGCATTTGGGTTATTGTTTACGTACCGTAATGCCACTCAGTAGTGTCGCGATCCGTGATCGATTAGCCTGCCAGATATCGTCGCGGCCAAGCATCATGATAAGGTGAAGCTCATTACTCTCATCAACCAATAAAAATCCAATTAATCCATGCAACTTTACCCCCTGGTCATCCACGCAGGAATAGTCGTAATAAAAGCCCTTACCACCAGCTTGCCTGAGGTCGTAGAGTTTCACAGCCGGCGTGTCCCTGCATCCTGTTATTGTTTGAATACGACTTATGATAGATGCCTGCGATGATTGCTTTAACTGCGCCACGACACTCGCTCGGTCCGAGGGTATGGTGCCTTTTGCCACAACGTAGCTATAACCCATCGAAAACAACACGTTTTCTAGTGTATCTTTAGCTTCCGTCTCGCGCCACGACCATACCGAGGCGCGCGCAATGGTGTCGTTATTTTCCGAGCCACCAAATAGACGCGGAATAAGCCCGTCGTCTTGCGTCAATTTTGCCGGCACCTTAAACGCAACTCGACCCGACGATCGCTCCTCTACTGGCCCAAGCTGCGACTCAACATACGGCTTGGTGAGAAAATAAAGAGCGACCACCAAGACAGTGATCGCTATAATACTTATCGCTATAATCGCCAGAGGCCGGCGAAGCTTCCTGGGAAAAGATTGGTAACTCGGCAACTGCATAGAGAAGACTCCTTTGCTGCACTTACGGTAACGTTCTTATTATAGCACCTCCCGTGCGAGCCGATATTTGATTTAGCAGAAAAAAGCGCGCCGTGGCGCTAGAATGGCAGATCGTTGACTGCGGCAATAAATTGGTCGCCACGATCTTTGTAGTCACGGAACATGCCAAAGCTCGCGCAGGCCGGACTAAGAATGACTGTATCGCTAGTATCAGCGATACTAGCAGCCAGCTGAACAATGGCGGCCATGGTTGTCTCGCTCCCCTGATTGATAGAGGCAACGCCGACGTTCGCAAGCGCCTGTTCGATATGATCCGCTTCGTCGCCAATCAAAATCGCCCGCTTTACATCTGACTGTGCTGCAGTTGCAGCCACCTCATTAAAGTCGGCGCCTTTTGATGAACCGCCAAGAATAATGATCTTCGGACCATCAAAGGCGCGCATCGCAGCAATTGCACTGCCCGGCGTCGTAGCAATACTGTCATCGTAGTAAGAAACACCCTGCTTTTCGGCGACGAATTTCAAACGATGATCAAGCCCGCCAAATGCACGCAAACCTTCCCCGATTACCGCGCCGTCTTGCACCCATGGCCAGATGGCGGTAATTGCCGCGCAGACATTATCCTGATTGTGCGCACCTGGTAGCTGTAGCTCATCTACTGAACACAATAGTTGTTCGCCGTAGTAGAATTGACCGTCGCTCACATGGGCGGTACGCGGTGTTTGATATGGCAGGCGCTGGCCGACCGATAGGCCGGCTATAGTAGTAGCACTCTCGTCTAATGCGTTATATACAATACGATCGTTCAGCCCCTGGTAGCGCGCGATGTTGCCTTTGGCACTCACATATTCATCATAGCTCTCGTGCACATCAAGGTGATCGGGCTCGATATGAAGCACGACAGCCACCTGCGGTGAACGCTCAGCGTCCCACAACTGGAAGCTACTAAGCTCATAGACAACAAGATCGTCTTCTGAGATATGGGCGAGCTCATCGAGTGCCGGCAGGCCAATATTTCCTACGAGATGAACTGTCTTACCTGCTTCGGTAAGAATGCTCGCGACCAGACTACTCGTCGTTCCCTTGCCCTTACTTCCTGTCACGCCAATGATTGGCGCGGGGCATTTTTCAAAGAACTCATTAGTTGCCGACCAAACTTTACCACTCGTCTGTATCTTGCGGGGGCTCAAGCCAGCGGTCCGCACCACCAAGTCAAAATCACCGAGCCGGCTAAACGCGCCCTCGCCAAGTAGCGTAGGGACGCCAGACGGCAGATCGTCGACTGCCTCCCGCTCATCAACAATCGTCACATCACCACGTGACATAAAATAATGGTAATTGGATTTTCCTTCGAGGCCATAGCCAGCAATTGCAATCTTCATAACTCTATCTTATCCCTTTTTAAATAGTTTCGCGAGCTGATCGTACTGTATTTGGAGTTCAGTGCGCTCGATATTTCCAATGCCACCAAGTGTCCATATGGTCGATGCTAGGAATTCATCGGCAAGCTTCACGATCAATTCGCGCGTCACGGCGTTGATTCGCTCTGGTGATTTTTCAAGATAGTCGATCGTATCGTCTTCGAAGTAATCACCCGTGTACCAGTCATTGAGGTCACTAACCGTCTGACCACGCATCTGATGTCGGCCGAGCGCGTACAGCTTGGCTTCGTCAAGCTCCTGTTCGGAAATATCGCCGCTTCGTATTTTTGTAAGCTCGGCTATGATCAGCTCGAATAACGCCGCAGCATTCTGCGTACTCACCTGGGCGCCAAATTCCCAACAACTGACACCCGTCTCGGAGCTATACGCCGATGAATCGATCCCGTAGCAGATGCCGGCCGAGCGTGCTTTGCCCCAAATGCGCGAGTGGAACGTACCCGTAAGCATATGATTAAGCGCAGACAAGGCGGTCACCTCTTCCTCGGACAACTCCCGAGACAAAAGCACACAGAAGATAAAAGTTACATTAGGCAGGTCGGGTCGCTTAATATGAACGAGTAGTGCTTGCTTTGGCGTATCGGGTACGACCGCAAGACGAGCCCCAGGCTCAAGCTGCCAGCTCTCAAGCTTATCAATGATAACTTGCCTGTGCTTTTTCAAGTCACCCGAAAAACTAAAGCGCATATTCTTTAGCGTATGCGTCCTCCAGTAATGCTCTTTGATGTCAGCTAGGGACACATTGTCGATCGACAAAAGCTCTTCGGCGTCATACCAACGACGCAGCCCCAGCGCACGCATGACTTCTTGCCACAAAATGCGTCCGTGGCTCGTTGCGTAGCCTATAATCTCTTCGCGCACATTGCCCTTTTCAGCATCAAGCACGGGCTGCGTAAAGACCGGCTGCGCGATTGCCAACTGCTGCAGGTCAAGGATCCTGTCCCATTCAAGCGCCGCACACTCCGCCGAATACGTCATGTTAATACTTGAGGTTGTCGCATTCGACCAAGCACCATTACACGAAAACTCATGACTAAAGGCCTCGGCCGACGAAAACTTACTGTTATTGCCAAATGCCATATGCTCAAGAATATGAGCTGTCTGCCGGATATCAGAACGAGCGGCATAATCGTTACCAGCCCTAAAATCTATCTCGTAGCTGATAACGGTTGCATCTGGTACGTCTATAAGTAGACCCTTAGCGCCATTCCTTAGGACCACTTCTTCTACAGTATGTTTTAGCGGCATGAGCTGCCTCCTCCTATGACTTAACGAATAAATCTGCGAGTTTATCGCTCAGCGCGACAACGTCCGATCGCTCGCCGCTACTCACACCGGCAAGTACCCATGTATTATGCTCGATAAATTCGCGAGCAGTTTTAATCATGCAATCAAGTGATGTCGTACGGATGGCATTTGGCACATTGTCGTAGTCTTTCACGACACCGTCAGCAAAATAGCGATTTGTGTAGAAATTACTAATCTGCGACACGGTCTGCGCGCCCATCTGATAGCGACCAAGTGCATAGGACTTTGCAGCATCGAGTTCGGCCTCCGTAATACTACCATCGAGAACGCACTTCATTTCTCGAACGATAATGTCGAAAAGTCCGTCGGCAGTTTCAAGATTCACCTGACCGCCAAAATCCCAGCTACTATCGTGGAAGCCAGCCGATGCGTCAGAGAACATGCCGTATGCCAGACCCTTTTTACGGGCTGCGCCGTACATGCGCGAGTGCATCGTACCGGTCAAAATATGATCTAGGCAGTTCATCGCCTCCACCTCTTCATCGCTAAGTTCGCGCGGAATCACCATTGACCAACCAAAGGTAAGGTTTGACGCTTCTTTGCGACGAATAAGCGTTGGTCTACCGCTTGAAAGTTCGTGCTTTGGCACCTCAAAGCGCTCACCGGTCTTCAGCTTCCAGCTTTCAAGCTGACGCTTGATTTCACTCTTTCGTCCGTGAAGCTTGCCAGCAATCACAAAGTGCATATTCTTCGCAGTATGTGTGCGCTTGTAGTGTTCTTTAATGTCCGCTAGTGTAATGTTCGGAATCGTCTGAAGACGTTGGCGATACGTATAAATATCCTCGCCAAGTTGCTGCTGAATCTTTGGCCAAAGAATGCGGTTGTGATTATTGAGATAGCCCGTGAGCTCACTTTTTACATTACCTTTCTCAGACTCGAGCTCTTCAGCGTTGAACCGAGGCTCACAAATGGCTACTTGCTGGAGAGCCAAGATACGATCCCACTCAAAGTCAGCACAGTCAGCCACATAGACCATTGAGAGATCGCTTGTGTATGCATTGTGATACGCGCCATTTTTTGTAAAATCAGCCTCGTAGTCATGTTCATTCTTAAACTGCGCGTTAGCGCCAAATGCCATATGCTCCATGATGTGAGCAGTTTCATAAATATCTTTTGAGCGCACGTAGTGATTACCAGCTCGAAATTGAAACTGGAAACTCATTACGGTTGCATCTGGTACGTCGATCAGAAGACCGCGTGCGCCGTTTTTCAGACGCACTTCCTCAACGGAGTGTTTCATGTTATTTTTCCCTTACCACCCGTTTATTAACGATTCTTCTTGCGATTTTGGCGCTGCGTTTTTTTCTTTTTGCGCGCGTCGTTTTTGAGCTTATTTTGATCGCTGGTCGATTTTGCTTTTGTCGTCTTAAAGTCATCGTCGCGATTATCTTCACCGCTCGTTACTTCATTGACACCCTTCTCGACAGCTTGCTCGGCAAGTCGTGTCAGTTCGGTGTTATACTCTTCGTCGGCTCGAGCAACGACATCGTGTTTGTGCACGTGCATTACCGTACGAAGCACTTCATCACGAAGCGACCCTTGAAGACTATGGAACAAAAGCTGCGATTCTGAGCGGTATTCGACAAGCGGATCACGCTGGCCGACACTACGCCAGTGAATACCTTCGCGCAGATGCTGCATATTCTCGAGGTGCTGCATCCAGAGCGTATCGAGTACCTGAAGGTACACTTCGCGCTCTACCTTACGAAGAACTTCCTCGGTCAGTTCAGCTTCCTTTGCCTTGTAGAGTTTCTTAGCCTCTTTTTGCGCTAATTCAAGGCGAAGCTTGTCTTTCTTCTCTTCACCAATTGCCTTGATTTTCTTTGTAGGCAGCGGGAACACGACTTCAAACTCATCTGCAAATAGCCGGTTATTCTTAGCCGGTAGCATCGTAAGCTCCGCTAGCTTTTCATCAATCAGACGTTCGATTTCAGGCCTAATGTCATCACCTTCAAGAATCTTGCGACGCATCGTATACACAACGCGGCGATGACGGTTAATAACGTTGTCATACTGGACAACATTCTTACGCGTGTCGAAGTTGTAGCCTTCTACACGCTTCTGGGCAGCTTCGAGCGTCTTGCTGACAGCCTTGTTTTGGATTGGGGTCTCTTCATCAACACCAAGGCGGTCCATAAGTGCCGCAATGCGCTCACCCTGGAAAATACGCATCAGGTCATCTTCGGTTGAAACGAAGAACTGTGTCTCGCCTGGATCACCCTGGCGTCCACCACGTCCACGTAGCTGATTGTCGATACGGCGAGATTCGTGACGCTCTGATCCGATCACCACGAGTCCACCAAGCTCCTTCACACCCTTGCCAAGCTTGATGTCGGTACCACGACCGGCAATGTTGGTCGCAAGCGTGATCGCACCCTTTTCACCGGCCTTTTCAACAATCGCAGCTTCGCGTTCGTTGTTTTTGGCGTTTAGCAGTTCGTATGGAACTTTTTCTTTATCAAGATATTTTGCAATCAACTCATTCTTAGCAATCGATGCAGAACCAATCAATACCGGACGGCCTTCGTCGTGGTACTTCTTAATTGCATCAGCAACAGCCTTCAGCTTGCCTTTTTCCGTCTTGAAGATAAGATCTTCATGGTCAATACGAACCAACGGACGGTTTGATGGAATCTGGATAACGTCAAGGCTGTAGATCTGCTGGAACTCTTCAGCTTCAGTGAAGGCCGTACCGGTCATACCCGAAAGCTTGTTGTATAAACGGAAGTAATTCTGAAATGATACGGTCGCGAGCGTCATACTCTCTTGAAGAACAGGAACATTCTCCTTGGCCTCAATCGCTTGGTGAAGCCCTTCGTTGTAGCGACGACCTTGCATCAAACGACCAGTATGTTCGTCGACAATGATCACTTCGCCGTCATTTGAAACAACGTAGTCCTTGTCACGCTTAAAGAGGGTTTGAGCCCGAAGCGCCTGGTCCATGTGATACACAGAGCGAACATATTCAGGCGTATAAAGATTCTTGATACCAAGCATTTTTTGCACACGCTCAACGCCGAGATCAGTAAGTGCAACACTACGACGCTTCTCATCTAGAATATAGTCATCCGACTTGAGCTTAGCGGCGATTTTACTAAATTGATAATAGCTATCCGGATTTTCGGCAGCTGGTGCGCTAATAATAAGCGGCGTACGAGCCTCGTCGATAAGAACCGAGTCGGCCTCGTCAACGATAGCAAAATTAAGTTCGCGCTGACGAAGTAAATCAACTTCATCAACCATGTTGTCGCGGAGGTAATCGAAACCAAACTCGTTATTGGTGCCGTAGGTAATGTCAGCGGCATAGGCTTCTTTTCGGGTCGCTGGTCGAAGACGCTTCAAACGCGGGTCTTCATGAGCCTCATTGTCAAACTTTGGATCGAAAAGAAACGAAGCATCGTTAATAATGACGCCAGTCGAGAGCCCGAGGAAGTGATACAGCTCACCCATTTCGCCAGCATCACGCTGCGCGAGGTAATCATTGACAGTCACGACGTGGACACCCTTACCTTCAAGTGCATTTAAGTAGACAGGGAGCGTTGCAACGAGGGTTTTACCCTCACCAGTCTTCATTTCGGCAACATCGCCCTCGTGAAGCGCCATACCACCAATCAGCTGGACATCGAAATGCCGCATACCAAGTACACGCTCACTCGCTTCGCGAACAAGAGCGAATGCATCAGGTAGTAAACTATCAAGTGTGTCTTGCTTTTTCTCAAGACGCGCCTTAAACTCAGCCGTCTTTGCCTTCAATTCAGTCTTATTAAGTTTTTTGTACGAATCAGCAAGGTCGTTGATTGTCACAACCTTTTTCTGTAATCGCTTAAGAATCCGCTGCTGCGGATCTCCAAACACCTTTGTCAGTGCTTTTTGACTGCTTACCATATTAAGAATCCCTCGCTTCTGAAACTTCTGTCAAATACTATGAAGTATTATACGCTGTTTGCCTGCGAGATAAAAGCCTGATAACAGATAAAAACTAGAGTTCGCGGGCGTAACTACGCTTGAAGCGACTCATGACACCACGGCGTCCAACATGCGAAATAGTCGCCTCTTTGTATTTTCGAAGCTGCGTTGCGAGCTTCGCCTCAACGATATCAACCGCCGCCAACATATTGACAGTGGTATCTTTTGCCGTAAGGGTCTTGTCGGGCACACTCAAAATAATCTCGGCTTCATACTTATTGCCATTGGCGCGGTTCACTTCTTTGAGTTTTACATCGGCAGTAACGCTCTTACGTGCATGCCGTGGAAGGTATCGATCCAGTCGTCCGACTTTCTTGATGACATATTTTTTTGTCGTGTCGTCAATCTCGTACTTGACTCCTGTAATATCGACTTGTGTAATCATGCTACCCTCCTATTGGTGTAAAGGTTTGGTACTTTTATTATAACATTGACGAGCCGAGAGGAGCAAAAGCTTGCTTTTATTCCTGAGGCGACTCAATGTTACATGAATGCGAAAGCATTCTTATAGCACTGATCGGCCACCAAGATAAGGCTGTAAAGCAACTGGAATTGCTACATTCCCCTGTTCATCTTGGCCATTCTCGATGATCGCAATCATAATACGACCAAGCGCAAACGCTGTTGCATCGTTGGTATGGACGAGCTCTAATTCGCCACTCTCGCGTCGAACACGCGTCTTAAGACGACGACTTTGGTAATCGGTCATGTAGTCAGCGGTATGTGTTTCGCGGTACTTATCCTGACCAGGTAGCCACGTCTCCATATCAATGCCACGGGCATTTGGCTTACCAATGTCGGCTGTGCATTTTTGGATAACTTGATATGGCAGACCGAGAGTTGCGAGCAAATGTTCTTGAATAGCTACGAACAGTAAATGTTCCTTAAGCCCATCTTCACCAGTAGTAAAACTTTCCATTTCAAGCTTATCGAACTGGTGCATGCGAAGAATGCCTTCCATGTCCTTGCCGTACGTACCGGCTTCACGGCGGAAGCTTGTCGCATACCCGATATAGCGAAGTGGCAGCTGTGACTCTTCGAAAATCTCATCAGCATGCATGCTACCAAGTACGTGCTCGGCACTACCCTGTAGCCACAAGTCATCATCTTCGAGCTTGTAGCGGTCATCGCGAGGCTCAAGGCGGTCCATTGCATCGTAGAGTTCTGTGCGGATCATAAGTGGTGGCAGAATTGGCGTAAATGGTTTTATCGATACTTCATCAAGCCCTGCTTTTTCAGCAATGGCGCGTAGAGTAGCCTCATCGGTCACCGTATCGAGCACAAACTGGATAATGCCAAACTGTAGCTTTACAAGATCACCCTTGATGTACGCAAAGCGACTACCGGCAACTTTGGCGGCTCGCTCTTTGTCGATCCAGTCGCGCTGGGCGGCAATTTCGGCGTGATTCCGCGGTGCGAAGTCAAAGGTCGTTGTATCGCCAACAGTCTTTGCGAGGACATTCTCATCCTCAGTGAGGCCAATAGGCACATCGTCTGCTGCCATGTTTGGCACACGCTTGAAAAGGGTCGTAAACGCCTCGTCAGCTTCTTTTAGGTTCGCCTCGACAGCCGTGAGCGACTCCTTGATGGCCTTACCCTCTTCGATAAGCTCAGGGGTCGGGCGACCGCCTTTCATCTGCGACGAGACAAGATTCCGTTTTTCACGCAGTTCATCGGACTGCTGCTGCAGGTTACGCTTGACGCCGTCCCAGCGGAGCAACTCGTCAATATTAACTTCGTAGCCTTTGTGACGTGCGTTTTGCTGCACAGCTTCGGCATTTTCACGGATAAAACGGATATCTAACATACGCCTATTGTACCACTGTCAACAAATACAGTAGAAGAAATGACTCTTATTCAGTGCGGAGAGCTTCGATTGGATCGAGCTTTGCGGCCCTACGCGCCGGTAGAATGCCGGCACCAACCGACACGAGCATAAGACCCACAATCACTCCCGCAATAGCGAGTGGCTGGAAGCTAAGCAAATGAACGTTACCAAGAGTCAGTACTTCTGTAATCCAAGGGTTGGCCAACGAGCCAGCGAGGAGTGCTAGGCCGGAGCCGATCGCACCACCCAGGAAGCCGATCCAGGCTGCCTCAAATTTAAACAATCGACCAACGTCACGACGACGCATGCCAAGTGCTTTCATAAGGCCAATTTGCTGCGTACGCTCAAGCACACTAATATACTGCGTGTTGATGATACCAAAGATCGAAGTCAGCACGGCGAGTGCACCAAAGCCGATAAGAATGCCCTGTAACACATTGATGAATTGGAAGATGAATCCCATTAGATCTTCAGCCGACTGAGCAACATATCCCTTATCATTGATCGCTTGCTTGAGCGCTTCTACACCATCTTCAGTGCGAGAAAGCACTGTCGCACCCATAAACGCATCTTGAAGCGGCGTCCCTGCTTGGTTATATGCGTACATCTGGGCAGCGATATCTCGGTAGACCTGCATGCCGCTCGCCCCACTCACGGTCGCCAGGGCCGACTTCTTAACAACACCGACAACTTTGAGTGAGAAGATTTTATCCTCACCTCCTACGCTAGAGCTAGAAATCGCAACACGTACCGTCTGGCCGATTGCATCTTTAGGCTCAGTAAACCCAAGCGATTCCCGATAGCTATCGGGGATAATCACGCCATCATTTTCAATACCGTCACTGCTACCAGCCGCATATTCCTGCTTGATCGTGCTATAAAATGCCTCGACGCCTGTGACGTAACGCTTTTGACCTTCACGGGTGACATATTTTGCTGACACGTTATAAATAGGTGTGACCGATTCGACACCATCAATTGCCGCAAGCTTATCAATGTCGGGCTGGGTCAATGTCTTCATCGTAAAACCGCCACCGTATGAGATAGTTGGACTATCGGTGTATTCCTTCGGCTTAGTTGGATCACTCTGTGCATCCTCCTTCGGCTGGACATACAGCTCGCGGACGTTGGTATTTGTACTGACAATATCCTCGGCGTAGCGACGTCCGCCTTCCCCAGCTGCAAGGCTAAGTGTAATAGTAAATGCACCCACGCCGATCGCAAGACTTGTTAGCAATGTTCGCGCCTTGGCATGCTGCAAGCTTCGCCCGGCGCGTCGAATTGTGTCAACTAACTTCATCCCTGTACTCTCCTTGTTGCCGACTTTACGACGGTTGCTATTTCTTTATCGACAATCGATTCAATACGTCCATCTTTGATATTGATGAGTATATCGCATTTTTCGGCGAGCTCTTTGTCGTGCGTCACAATAATGAGCGTCACGCCGTTATCGCGATTGTAGCCAAATAGCATATCTTCAATCTTTTCACCGGTCGCACTATCTAGGTTTCCCGTTGGTTCATCAGCAAAAATAATCCGCGGACGGTTCACGATAGCTCGCGCTATCGCCAGGCGCTGCTTTTGACCACCTGACAAGTTCTTGGCTTTGTTTTTCTTTTTATCAAGCAGCTCAACACTTTCAAGCGCCTCATCGATACGCCTTTTGCGTTCGCCAAGCGGCACATCAGCCACTTCAAGCGGCAGACTGACATTATCGGCAACCGATTCATTCGCCTGGACGAAAAAGCTTTGAAAAATAAAACCGATCTTCTGCGCACGGAATTTGTCGACTTGCTTTGCCTTAAGGCGCAGGATATCCTCGCCATCAACAATCACTTCACCGAGCTCAGGACGGTCCAGCCCGCTCATCGCATGCATCAGGGTCGACTTACCGCTACCCGACTTACCGATGATTGCAACACTTGCCCCATCGGGAATCGTGAAGCTGACATCATCGAGTGCCTTAAAGGCATTCTGCTTTTTCCCATACGTTTTCGTGATCCGTTTTACTTCGATCATTATCCCCCTCAGTCTTTTCCTTCATTGTACCATTTGCAGCAACACATAACGTCATCTAGTGGCGATGAGAATCTTGATCAAACGGATGATCACCGATAGTGATCGTACCGCAATTCGTTTCTCTCGAGACCGCCTCGATCACCTCGCCGTTGTACTCGATCGACTTGCTCGTTACCCCTTGAGCTTTTAGCTTATTTTGCCCCACCGGGTCGCCGTATCCAGGACAAGCTTCTGGCTGTGTCACACGTAAGGTTTTGATATTACCAAGCGTTACAATCCCACTGTCATGCGTTGCAATAACCGCGCTCTCCACCGTCGCGCCCTCTGCCGTAAAGGAAGCACCTCTACTAGTTGCGGTCAAAGTCGCTACCGAACCGGTAATTACTAAACTCCCGCCATTCGCTTGAACAGCAAGCTCCGACTGGCCAGCCGCTTGGTAGCGCACATCCGCCTCTTTTGTAGTAATCATTGCCAGTTTCGGGCCATATACCTGAATGATCGGCCGCGAAAATAGATACTTCACATCACCTGGTTGAGTCACCGATAGATGCGCTTTATTGCCATCGACAGTTATGGAAGGGGCTACGTCGGGTAGCGCCGTTACGACCATGCGCGGCGTTGCATCAACAATGTACTCGATACTTGCACTGTCAGCATTTTCGATTGTCAGTTCAGTGACAGCCGCAAAATTCCCAGGTAAACTAACGATACTTTCTTTAGTATCACGACGAATTTGCTCACTATGTTGCCACGATTGATACGCAGCAAGGCCAACTGCCGTACCCGCCGAAAGGAGACCGACCACGATTGTTACAACCGCACTGACGATCAACCGTTCCGTAAGCGTACGCTTCAGAGCAGCATATGCACCGATTGAGAACAATGTAGCAAGCAGTAGCCCAGCCATAATGAGGAGTATAAATGCCATCATGTACGGCCACTCGTTGATAGCCGGCCGCTGCCCCATCGTCGGGTCACTGATGAACGCCGCCGATCCAATAACCGCCATAAGCAGCCCAAACAAAACCCCAACGGTAGCGAGTAGACTAAGCACTCCAACGACAGTCAATATGCCGCGGTGTAACTTCTCTGTGCGCTGGCGTTGATACTCAAGGCCACTCTGATCTTCGTTTAACTCTCGAATCGAGCTAAGCGTCACGGGGCGACCCGCCATCTGTAGCTTCTCTGCAGCCGTGCGCGCCGGAGGTAGTGCGATCCAAAGGATAATATACACGAGGAGCACCGTGCCAGCAGACATAAGCAGCAACACAATAAAGATCAAACGCGTCCAGAGCGGATTGATACGGAAGAAACTCGCAACACCACTTAGCACGCCACCAAGCACCGCGCTATCGGTATTACGATACAGCTTGCGCGCCACTTCGCCGCTCAGCTCCACTTCCGACCCAACAGCTATGTCGCTGTCGCCCATAAACTCTTTAGGTTCGCCAAGCTGCTCGCGGACAGCAGCAATATCATCGCTTGTGATAATACCATTTTGGTTAACACCACGGGCACCAAGCAGCTCGGTGATACGAATTTCGATATCCTGCAGCAACTCCTGGTCATCAGCATACGCTTCAAGGTCACCAACATACTTTTCAATCTCTTTCTTTGCCCCTATCTCGATGTCGTACGGAATTTTTGCAATATGGATCCGGGTAATTTCTTTCACAGTACTCTCCTTTACAGTTTCTTTAATGTCGTGTTAAGTGCGGTTATTTTCTTGGTTACATGATCGGCAACTTCACTGCCATATTCGGTAATCTTGTAATACTTCCTCGGCGGCCCCTGCTCGCTCTCCTGCCATTCATGCGCAAGAAGCCCATCTTTTTGAAGGCGACTGAGTAATGGATAGATTGTCCCCTCTACCACTACCAATTCAGCCTCTCGGAGCTTTGTGATGATGTCGCTTGTGTACTTTGGCTCATGCGAACAAACCTTTAGGACGCAGTATGCCAAGAACCCCTTGCGAAGCTGTGTCGCAAGCTGCTCGGCGTATGCATCACTACTAGTGTCTTTCTGTGTCATAGTTCTATGTTATACAAGGTACTATAAAAAGTCAACAACCCACAACAGGATGTAGAAAAAGAAATAGCGACCTAGTCGCTATTTCTTTTTTGGCGCTCGTGACCTTAGATATGTCGCGGTTTCACGCAGGAGGAACAGACTCACATCGTCCTGAGTCTTCCCTTTCGCGTGGAAGGGAATGCTAATCGTCTGAATAAGTACAATCATATAGAGCAGAATGAAGCTAATTGTGCCGGTCAGCACCAGGCCGCCATAAAACGGATCGATGTTCGTAAGGAGCAGCACAAGGATGATAAGGGCGACAATAGATCGGGCCAATATAAAGGCGGATGGGATGAATTTAATCTTTTGAATGTAGTTCACCCGGAAGAGACTCCGCAGCAACTGGGCTTGCTGCTGCTTCAACTTCACAATAAAGTTTGCTGGCACGCCCGCTTGCTCCATCTGCGTGAACGTATCGTTTAGCTCGTTGATCTCACGGCGGGCGCCTCCCCTGTTGACGCGAGTACCGTCACGAAAGGACCCGAGAATATCAATAAGGTTCTTACGAAAGAGCTCCAAGTCAAACTTAGAGTACGTTGCATGGATCGATTCGGCATCTTCATACATATTCTCGACAGTCGAGGCAAACTCAGCCGGGATCTTTTCACTCTCCTTGTAGTCGGCAATGGTTGCGGATAGCAAAAAACCGATCACAAAGATAACGCTCGAAATCACACTATTATGGAGTGAGGTTTGCTCAATAATTTCAATGTTCAATTGATGAAAAAGATATTTTAGCGCAACGATAAGCAGCGTCGCTCCTAGTGCAATCAAAAAGATCCGAAATATTTTCAGATATGTCATATATCCCCCTTTACAATTTTACGTCTGGATAGATTTCGCGTGTCGTATTGTCGTATTCGGTGCGTAGCTGCGGGAAAGGCACGCCTTCGCGGGCAGTCACGCCTTCAAGTGACCAGAAGATGCGCTCCGAGAAACCAAGGCCACAAGCTGGTGGCATAGCGTATTCAAGCGCCTCGACATAGTCAATGTCCATCATCTGTGCTTCATCATCCCCTGCCTGTCGCAGCTGCTCTTGTTCAAGGAATCGATTATATTGGTCGATCGGGTCATTCAGCTCGGAAAATGCTTTGCACATTTCACTCCCGCCAAATACCAAGTTGAACTGTTCAGTGAGCTCAGGATTGCCTGGCTGCACCTTTGCAAGTGGCTGCATGAACGTCGGCATATCAACAAGGAATGCAGGCCCAGATAGGGTTTTGCGATATTTCTTCCATAGCTTATCAAGGCTTCGCTGACGATTATCTTGCTTTTCAACCACAAGGCCATGCTCTTTCAGCTTGACTGCAATCTCTTCAATTGAGGAGCTAAATACATCGATACCGTACTGCTCTTGGAGAACATCCACAAAGCTGATTCTCGGAAAATCAGTCTCATCAGAACCAAAATCAACCTGTTGGCCATCGCTGAGCGTAAATTGACGCGTTCCCCAGGTCTTATCGACGATCGAACGAATCATTTGCTGCGTAAATGCCATGCCCTTTTCCCAGTCGGCATATGCCCAGTACCACTCCATGGCTACATGCTCAGGCAGATGCTCGTCGCTATAGTTTTCGTTCCTAAAACGCGCACCGATATCAAATACTTTCTCGTAGCCAGCGACAAGAAGTCGCTTCAGGGGCAGCTCGTGACTAATGCGGAGATAAAATTCCTGGTCGAGCGCATCCATGTGTGTCACAAATGGATTAGCATCAGCCCCGCCGGCAGTGTGCTCAAGGACAGGAATATTGACCTCCAAGAAGCCGTTTTGATTGAGATAGTCGCGAGTTGCCTGCCAAAATTTTGAGCGACGCACGAAACGGTCGCGCACTTCTTGGTTGACGTTCATATCAACGTAGCGGCGGCGAAGACGCTCTTCTTTGCTTGTCAGCTCGGTTGGCATCGGACGAAGCGCTTTAGTCAGCAGACGCAGGCTCGACACCCCAACAGAAATTTCACCGGTTTGCGTTTTAATGATTTCACCGGTTGCTTCAATAAAGTCACCTGTATCAAGGAGTGGCAACTGTTTCATTCCCAATATACCGCCGGCTGCATCAAGTTCAGAAACAGCTCCTTCACGCAGGAAAAGCTGCACCTGACCACTGAAGTCCTTAAGGACAACAAACGCAAGTTTACCAAACTTACGGATACTCGTAATGCGCCCAGCGACCGTCGCTTTTTGACCTTCAAGCTGCTCGAAATTCGTGATTATTTCGCCCGCGCCATGCGTACGATGACTCTCGGCTGGGTACGGATTAACACCCAGCTCCTTTAGTTCAGCTAGTTTGCGTAATCGTTCGTCTCGGTAGTCTTTCAGTGTTGCCATATCTGTAATAGTATAGCATAAGGAGTCGATCAGAACGATTGCCTGCAATCATTTCTAGGGCGACGTTGTGATATACACTATATAGCACATCCAACGTAAAACGTCGCCCCGAAGAGCGACGTTTTCATGTGGCGATAGCGACCCTAACCGATCTTAACGATCTCGTAGGTCGTCTCGCCCTTGGGCGTACTAATAGTCGCCGTGTCGCCGACCCTTTTGCCCATAAGAGCTTCGCCGATTGGTGACTCGTTACTGATCTTGCCCTCAAGCGGATCAGCCTCAACCGGACCAACGACGCTATAGTGAACAGTCTTCTTGCCATTCTTCAGCTCTACCTTAGAGCCGAGCGTCACCTTTGTCTTGCTACCAGCTTTAATAATCTCGGCGTTCATAACGATATCTTCGATTTCAGCAATACGGCTTTCGACAAGTCCCTGCTCTTCACGAGCACTGTCATACTCAGCATTTTCGCTTAAGTCACCAAAATCACGCGCATTTGCGATCTTTTCAGCAATCTCGCCACGACGGCCTTTTAGTTCTTCGAGCTCTAGTTCGAGCTCTTTTTTGCCTTCATCTGTAATCTGGTAAGCTTTTTTCATAGTTATTATTCCTTTATTTCTCTATAAATAGTGCCGTTTAAAGCACTTACTACGCTATATATAGTGTAAACCCCCACAAGAATGTTTACAATCAATTAAGTTTAGCAAGCAGTTCACCACCTGTCAACAGGCTGGTTTCGCCTGTCGCTCTTGGGGTGAACTCGTACTGACCCGCTCCGATCAGTCGGTCACTGACAGTCACCCGGTACGGTATACCCATAAGCTCAGCGTCGGCGAACTTTGCACCTGGACGCTCATCGCGATCGTCATACAGCACCTCGACACCCTGTGCGATCAACTCATCATATAGCGTATCGGCATGAGCAACCGCTTGGTCGCCGCCAATTCGTACTAAATAGACCTTCGCAGGTGCAACATTCTCTGGCCATACAAGCCCCTTGTCGTCGCTGAAGTGCTCAGCAATAAGCCCCATGACACGGCTCGGGCCGATACCGTAACTACCCATAATCACGCGCTTGCTCGTACCGTCTTCGTCGGTGTAATTAAGATCAAGTGCATCAGAGAACTTTGTACCGAGTGTAAAGATATTTCCCACCTCAACTGCCGTTCGCTCAACCAGCTCCTCGCGGCTGACGCCAAGATCAGCCAGCACTTCGTCGTTATACACCTCTTCGTTGATGGCGATCTTCTTACCTTCATGAACATAGATTTTATCCTCGCCCACAGGACTGAGCGTCTGGAACTCATGACTATACTTCGCGAAGCTTCCGCCGCTCGCAAAGGTCTTATAGGTAATCTCGCCAAGTCCAAGGCGCGCATACACACGGTCATACGCTTCACTCATCTTCTCGTAGAAAGTATCGTGCTCCTCCTGCGTGCGGCTAAAGCTATAGAGGTCTTTCATCCAAAATTCGCGGCCGCGCATCAAGCCGCTCTTGCTGCGTAGCTCGTTGCGGAACTTAATCTGGAACTGGTATGGGTAGACTGGCAGGTCTTTGTAGCTGCTAATAAAACTCTTCATGAGCTTAGTCAGCGGCTCTTCATGGGTTGGTGCGAGGCCGAGCTCGCTACCGCTAGCAAGCTTTGTCTTGAACCATACGTCCATCACCTCATCGTTCCAACGGCCCGAAGCCTCCCAGACATCCTTCTGCTGAAGCGCCGTTAGGCTAAGCTCATTACCACCAATGGCATTCATCTCCTCGCGGATGACATCGATGATCTTATTGAGAACGATCTTTCCAAGTGGCAAATAGTCGTAAACACCGGCCATTTCTTTATGAATAAAGCCAGCGCGGATGAGCAGCTGGGCGTTCTTCGCCACCTCGTCACCTGGAGCGGTCTTACTCGTTTTTGTAAATAATTGTGATACGCGCATAATACATTCCTTGTGTTAACGTCAATTGAAAGTTGTAGGTATATGAAAAGAAACTACCGGCCAAGCGGCATTACTGGAAAGAAAGATGGAGTAGCTAGAGTCATCATTACCCTCCTAGTGTACGAAACAAATCGGGATTGATAAAGAGGAAATAATACGCAATGCCATTCTTGATCATATGAAGGAGTACGCCCGCCCAAATATTGCCGGTAATCTGTCGTAATGTACAAAGCACAAGACTGAGCGCAAATGTATCCGCAGCCACGTTCCACTGCAATGATGCACCCGCGATGAGGTGCAACCCTCCAAATAGCACACTCGTGATAATCATTGCGAGCCAAAACGGTGCATGCTTCTTCAGCTTGCCAAAAAGATAGCCTCGAAACAGAAGCTCCTCAGCAAGCGGCGCCAAGATAACGAGTGTCAGAAATGCCAAGATATATTCATATTGATACCCCAGGTTACTAAACGGAATATCCTGTGCCTGCTTCAGATCCACATCTGGTGCAAGTACAGAGAAAAGATACAAAACACCTCCCGAAACAAGCATATAGATAACGAGTGCTGCCGGTGCAAGTACAATATCGAGCCAAGACGGCAGGCGCGTCACGCCTAGCTCCTCGCGCGTCGTGCGTCGCCGTCGCAACCAAAACGGCACCCCGATCACAATCACAAGCGTAAGAACGTAGATAATCGCAGCGACGACAGAGTTAAACACTGCCGAATTAATACTTGCAAGCGGCACGCCTGCCCCGACAAGACCAGCGACGATCAAGCCGACTATAACCTGTACCACCAAGAATACAGCAACTGTCCAGATCGACAGCCCAATGACAAACTTCGTATTTGATATGAAGGACTTATTGGAAAAGTTTTGTGACATCTCGGAATGTAACCACGATAATTAATAGCATTAACACAAGGAACCCAACTGTCTGAATACGCTCTTCGCGCTCTTTTGTCAGCGGCTTCTTAAGAAGACGGAAGATCGTCATCGTAAACCATCGGCCACCATCGAGAGCTGGGATTGGCAATATATTCATGACTGCGAGTGTCAAAGAAATAATAGCCGTCAAGAACAATAACTGAGTAGGTCCAGCCTGCTGCGCCTGCGGGAAGATCGTTCCCAAAATACCAACCGGCCCAGCTACGCTATTGCCAGCCGCCTCAAGACTCTTGCCCGCCTGCTCTCTGGTTGAGCCATCAGGACTAAACTGCAGCACTATACCTTTGCCCAGATTCACAACAAGGTCACCTAGACCCTGAAGTGTCACAAGCGTAAATTGACCAGTCGTCACTACACCAACAATAGGCGCCGACCAGCTTGCCTTAATCTGCTCGCGCTGCCCAGAACTAACACCAAGATACCCCTTTTTATCATCATTCTCGGGTCGAAGTGTTACTTTTGCGGTCTGCTCAACACCTTTACGTGAATAAACAATCTCCACTTCCCTTCCCTTGTTAAGGGCAGTCTTCTCATTAAGTGCTTCGGCAGTCAGCACTGGCTCGCCGGCAAAACGCAAAATCTGATCGCCAACTTTTAAGCCAGCACGGGCCGCTGGAGTTTCGTTGCCGACCGAAGCGAGTTCAATTGGCTGTTTTACGGTAGTCGTATCACTTGCAATCGAGAATTGATCTGGCAAAATCTTTGGAAGGCCCGTGAGTGCGAGAATCGTCAATACAACCGCCGCCACAAGCCAATTGATCACCACGCCCGCAAGGAGGATTTTTGTCTTCTGCCAAAACGTAGCCGCGCCATAATCACCCTTCTTATCGGCACTATCATGCTCGCCCTGCAGCTTCACAAAGCCACCCAGCGGAAGCCAGTTTAAGGTAAATAAAATGCCGTTCTTTAGTTTCTTCGCCCATGCCCGTGGTGGAAACCCAATGCCAAACTCCTCAACAACAACACCATTACGACGAGCGACAATAGCATGCCCGAGCTCGTGCACAACAACAAGCAACACCAGGACGATTAGCCCAACGATAATACCCAGTAATAATTCCATTTAGCCTCCAAAGCGTCGGCCGCGCCGCGCGTATTCTTTCAGTATATCCTCAACATCTTCTTTTGTCATATCTGGCCACGATTTGTCGATAAACATAAGCTCGCTATACGCAGCGCGCCAGAGCATAAAGTTGCTCAGTCGTTGCTCACCGCTACTTCGTACAACAATATCAATCGCCGGTATGTCCGGTGCATAGAGATTCTGCTCAATGAGCTCAGGGGTAATCTCATCGGTACTGACACCAGATTGAACAATTTTTTTGCACGCGTCGGCTATCTCAAGTTGCCCGCCATAATTAAAACATATCGCTAGCGTACCCGCAGTATTATCTGCTGTTCGCGCCTCGGCATTATCAATAGCCTTCAGAATCTTCTCACTCACGCGGTCATGCGACCCTAAGATCTTTAGTCTAATATTACGCTCATCAAAAATCGGCAAGTCTGATGTTAGCAGACGGAGCACAAGCCCCATGAGTTTACCGACCTCATCCTCACTTCGCTTCCAGTTCTCGGTGCTAAATATATAGGCCGACATATACTTCACGCCAGCATCAAACGTCGCAACGGCGACTTCGTGAATAGCATTGTATCCCGCGAGATGACCTTCATACGAAGGAATGCCATGTGCCTTCGCCCAACGGCGATTACCATCGACAATATATCCAATATGCTGCGGGATAGCGTCCGACATTAGATAGTCAAAATTTCCTTCTCTTTAGCGCGGAAGAGCTCGTCGAGCTCCACCTGGAATCGTGAGATTATTTCGTCGACAGACTTCTCGGCACGCTTCACATCGTCTTCGGACAGTTCTTTAGCATCCTTCTTGTGTTTAGCAGCCTTGAAAGCATCTTGGCGAATAGTACGAAGTGCAATGCGCGTCTCTTCGACCTTCTCACTCGTCTGCTTCACAAGTTGCTTACGACGCTCCTCGGTCAAAGCAGGCACCGGCACACGAACCACACGGCCGTCGTCACTCGGATTAAAGCCGAGTGATTGATCGGCGCGGATTGCAGCGGCAATCACCTGAACATTACTCGGATCAAACGGGGTCACTTGGAGCATCTGTGCCTCAGGTGCAGTAATATTCGCTACCTGATTGAGTGGCATCCTCTGCCCATACACCTCAACCTGAACACCCTCAAGCATACCAGGATGAGAGCGGCCAGTTCGGATCTTCTTCAGCTCTTCGTTAAAGTGCGCTACTGCGCCGGTCATTTTCTCTTCATAGGGTTTCGTGTCAAACATAGATTTCCTCGCTTCTTATCTGTTCTCATTATAGCAAATAAGTAGCCCGTCACCACACAGTAACTTACGCCACTCTCAAATTAAAATCAGCTCGTACAAATGCGAGCTGATTTTAATTGTTGCAAGACGCCTTAGGCGTTCACACCAAGCTCGATACGCTTAAACTGGCTAACACGAATGTTTTCGCCGCTCTTTGCGATCTGGTCTTTAATGCGACCCTCAACAGTCATGCTGTCATCGAGGATGTAAGTTTGGCTCATAAGCACCTTGTCGGTGAAGTGTTTCTTGAGCTGACCTTCAACGATCTTCTCGCGCATATCTTCAGGTTTCTTCTGAAGGTCTTCACTTGCAAGTAGTTCGGCTTTCACGCGCTCAACTTCTTCAGCTGGGATATCTTCCTCTGAAACGTATTCAGGAGACATAGCCGCCACCTGCATAGAGATCTGATGAGCAAGCTCTTTGAAGTCGTCAAGGCGAGCTACAAAGTCAGTTTCACAGTTAAGCTCCACGACTACGCCGATTCGGCCTGAGTGAACATAGCTATCGATAATACCCTCGCGAGTCTCACGATCGCCCTTCTTCTCGGCCTTTGTCAGACCTTTTTTACGCATTGCTTCAAGCGCTTTGTCGAAGTTACCGTCAGCTTCAACTAGCGCAACCTTTGCGTCAGTCAAACCTACACCAGTAAGTTCTTTAAGCTTCTTGATATCGTCAATTGATACAGCCATGTATTATTTCTCCTCTGTGTTATCAGCAACTTTTTGAGTGCCAGCACCTTCAGCGACAGCTGCGGTTGCATAGCTAAGCAAGAGTTCAAGACCCTTGATCGCATCGTCATTCGCAGGAATAACGTAATCGATAAGGCTCGGGTCAGCGTTCGTGTCAACGATAGCGACTACCGGTACGCCAAGTGTCTTTGCTTCCTTGATCGCGTTTGCATCAGCAATCACGTCAGTTACAAATACGAGACCTGGCTTACCGTTAAGGTTCTTGATGCCACCGTATTTAACGTTAAGTTCATCGATTTCCTCTTGGAAACGCTGTACTTCAAGCTTGTTGTAGCGCTTTTCAAGGTCACCAGTCGCCATGCGCTTTTCAAGATCTTTAAGCTTCTTGATCTGCTGGGCCATAGTGTCAACGTTTGTTAGCATACCCCCAACCCAACGCTCAGTCACGAATGGCTGATGAGCACTTACTGCAGCAGTCTGAACAAGCTCTTTTGCCTGTTTCTTTGTACCGACGAAAAGTACTTGCTTGCCACTAGCAGCGACCTTAGTAATAACTGGAAGTGCTTTTTCAAGACCTTCAACAGTTTTAGTCAAATCGATGATGTGACTGTCCTGGCGCTTAGAGTGAATATATGGCGCCATTTTAGGGTGCCAACGGCTCGTTTTGTGTCCAAAGTGGACACCAGCTTCGAGCAAAGCTTTAATATCTACAGCTACTGCCATAAAGTTAGAACTCCTTTGTTCCTCACCCATATCCCTGAAGGTTTCAGGAGTAAATGATACGAGTTGTGTCGTTAAAAATTGTTACGTTCACTATTATAACAGAGACCGCCGCTATCCGTCAATCTGTACATTAACCAAGTAGGACCGAGCTACCAGCTCGCTCCATTTGGAGTCCAATAGCCCCATGAACGAGCCGAACGGGCTGGATTTGGATCAATCATCGAAGAGCTAATACCACTCGCCTCTGCCGGAAGTGTCGTTGTTCCCGGGGCAAGCCGAATAAGCTTGTAGTCTACTTTATTTGAACGGTAGGCATATGTATTATCCGTCAATGAAGTTTGACTGCCCGCCTTAACATCAGGCAGCGCACCTGAATAGTAGTCACCGACAAGTTCAGGTAAGAATGCGTTCGTTGGCAGATCCCTCTTTGCATACTTCCAAACACCGGCCGTGTCGGGATAATTACCGTTCTTGTTGTAATACTTCTCGATTGCCACTTTTATACCCTTCATGTCCGTATCGACAACCGCAAAGTTCGCTTTGTCTTGCATGGTGCGATACGACAATGTCCCAATGGTCGCTAGCAGTCCTATTACCGCAATCACAACGACTAGCTCAACAATCGTAAAACCGTCTGCTTTCATATAAGAATGTCGCTTATTCATCTACCTCCCATTGTACTGCTTATGGCTATCGTTGCAAGCATAGAACCAGGACAGTACCTTTGACTTTTCACCCCATAGCAGCTATAATGGTACAGATTATGAAAAGCAGTATACACCCAACAGATTACCGCCCAGTCGTATTTAGCGACGATGTGGCCGGGTTTGCCTTTTTGACACAGTCAACCGCGCAAACGAACGACACTATTAAATGGGAAGATGGCAACGAGTACCCACTCGTAAAGGTCCATATCTCATCAGCTTCTCACCCGTTCTTTACAGGTGAAGAGAAGATCATCGACACCGAAGGTCGTGTCGATCGCTTCAAGGCTAAATTTGCCGCTGCTGAAGCACGCAAAGAAGCACTTGCGAGCAAAGCTAAAAAAGCTGCCGCTCAAAAAGCCAAAAAAGACGTTTCAACCAAATAGCGTCACTTCAAAAAGAGACTGCACCCTTTTGCAGTCTCTTTTTTGTTATAACAGTAGTAATGAGAGAAAAGAATCAGTTCACTTATTCGTTTCCGAGTGCGATCTGTTTCAGCGACTGCTACAATAGAATTATAAAATAATGGAGGCACACCCATGAATCCAGATCAACAGCACGTATCACCGACCGACACGCAGGCTCCAGCCCACCAGCCAGCTAACGCCACCCAGCCGTCTCGACGCAACAACCGCAAGATTGCCGCCATCTGGTTGCTCGTGGGGCCGAGCGCGCTCATTATTCTCTCCGTTCTCGCGTACGCACTAGTAAACCTCATCTTCTCTAGCACCACAAATAGCGACGCAGAGCTCTTTGGTCAGCAGCCAATCGCCGCCACTATCACCAATATTGCACTATTCGTCGCTGGAACTATCGGTGTTATCGCCTGGCTGCCGAGTATCATTATTGGAATCGTGCTTCTCGCCACGAAGAAGCAGCAATAACATGCCAAAGATTAGCCTCAATATCGATGACCTAAGTAGCGAAAAAGCCGAGCTCGGCGAGTTTCTTGCTCGCCCAGATGCCTACGCCGACCCTGACTTTAGCTCAAAGAACAAGCGCTTCACCGAACTCGAAGCGATTTTAGAAAAAGCCACCCTGCGTCGCACACTCGAAGCACACCTCGTTGAGGCGAAGGAGCTTGCAAGCGGCGGCGATGAACTCGCCGAGCTAGCAAAAATGGAAGCAAACGAAACAGAAGAAAAACTCGCAGAGCTCGAAGACGAGCTGTTTATCATGCTGGCGCCAAAGGATCCAAACGACGAGAAGAACGTTATCATCGAAATCCGTGCGGGTGCTGGTGGCGATGAAGCAAGCCTATTTGGCGCCGAACTTTACCGCATGTACCTTCGCTACTGCGAAACACACGGTCTTAAGACCGAGCTCATCTCGGAGAGTGCCAATGATACTGGCGGCTACAAAGAAGTTGTCTTTAGCGTCAAGGGCGATGTCCCCTACTCGCAGCTCAAATTTGAGTCTGGCGTTCACCGCGTACAGCGCGTTCCAGCAACCGAGTCGCAAGGACGCATTCACACCTCCACTGTCACCGTCGCCGTCCTTCCCGAAGCCGAAGAAACGGACATTGAAATTGCAGCAAATGATCTCAAGATCGACGTTTACCGCGCGGGCGGACATGGTGGCCAGAGCGTCAACACAACCGATAGTGCCGTTCGTATCACTCACCTACCAACAGGGCTCGTCGTGACCAACCAAGACGAGAAGTCGCAAATCAAGAATAAAGAAAAGGCTATGAGTGTCCTTCGCTCACGACTTCTACAGGCAAAGATCGATGAAGAGCAGTCTAAGCTTGCGGCCGAGCGACGTAGCCTCATTGGTAGTGGTGATCGTAGCGAAAAGATTCGCACGTATAATTTCCCACAGGACCGTATCACCGACCACCGTATAGGCTACAGCCGTAGCAACATTCCAGCGGCCCTCAATGGTAGTATTGAAGATTTAATCGAGCACCTTCAGGCTTATGAACGCGAACTCGCAGCCCAAAATGCCAGCAATTAGCGAATGGCTTAAAGATACCACTCACCGGCTAAAATATGCCGATATTCCTTCTGCGAGACTTGATGCTGAGCTCATCCTGGCTCACACGCTACGCAAAAGCCGCACCTACCTCCATGCGCACATCGATCAACAGCTCACAGAACGCGAACTCGAGATTGCCGAAGCGCGCATAGCACTTCGAATCGATCGTGTACCTGTTGCCTACATTATTGGTCACAAGGAGTTTTACGGTCGGGTCTTCCACGTCACAACGGCAACTCTTATACCTCGGCCCGAATCAGAGGCGATGATTGATCTACTGAAGGAGCTGGTCGCAGGCACGCCGCCACGCCTCCTTGGTTCGCCGCCACTACGGCTCATCGATATCGGCACTGGCAGCGGCTGCCTTGGCATCACCGCCAAACTCGAAGTACCGGAGCTCGACGTAACACTTGCCGACTTAAGCAGGCACGCGCTTGCTATTGCAGCAAAAAACAGCCAGCAACTTCAGGCCGATGTCGCGATCCTTCATAGCGACCTCCTATCCAAATACCCTATCAGCCCAGACTTCATACTAGCGAACCTGCCGTATGTCGACCGCGAGTGGGAAGCCCTGTCGCCTGAACTACAGCACGAACCAGCACTTGCACTATTCGCCGAAGACAACGGCCTACACTTGATCAAAAAAATGATTCAACAAGCAGGGACACAGCTTACTGCCAACGGCTACCTACTTATCGAGGCCGACACGTCGCAACTAGACGCAATCAGCGACTACGCCGCGACTCATAGACTCCATGAAACTACACGACGCGGTTTTATTATTTGCCTCAAGAAAAACTAGCTACTATAGGCTGCGAGCGTCACGCGAATCGCAATTGTCTTGCCGTCACGAAGGATGGTTAGCTCGACCGTATCCCCTGGCTTGTATTCACCTATAAGACTAGCCACACCGCCTTTATCGCCGACCTCTTTGTCATTTATCTTGGTGATAATATCCTTATTCTTCACACCTGCTTTGTCGGCAGGCCCACCCCTAACAACAGCATTGGCCGCCTGATTCGCAGAAACCACATATGCACCTTTCGACACCGCCAGATCAAATTCCTTGGCAATCTCAGGTGTTACAGACTGATAACTCACACCTAAGTAAGCGCGGCTAATTTTCCCAGACTGCAAAACGCCGCTCATGAGACCTTTTGTGGCGTTAATTGGAATCGCGAAGCCAATACCTGCAGCATCTGATGCAATTGCGGTATTAATACCAATCACTTGTCCAGCAACATTCACCAGTGGGCCGCCAGAATTGCCCGGATTAATAGAGGCGTCTGTTTGAAGCAAGTCAGTTAGCGTCTCGACGGTTTCGCCAGCCTGGGCTGAAACCGGCCTACCGGTACCAGAAATAATACCGCTCGTTACGGTATTTTGATATTGCCCCAAGGCATTACCAATCGCAACTACTTTTTGACCAATTCGAATCGAGCTTGAATCACCGATCTCGGCGGGCTTTAGATTAGTAACACCACCGACCTTCAAAAAGGCGACGTCGTTTAGCGGATCAGATCCGACAACTTTAACATCATCGTACGTTGTACCGTCAGCCGTAACAATCGAAACATTACTTGCCTCGCTAATGACATGCTTATTCGTCATAATATAGCCGTCGGCACTAATAATAATGCCGGTACCAGCACCCTCGCCCGTTTCAAACGCACGGGATGATTGAACGGTCGTCACAATAGACACGACACTTGGTGACACCTTGGCGGCCACCGAGGCGATGTCTTCCTCTTCGCCACTAACGATGAGATTACCGTCCTGACCACTACTACCTCCTTGTATCAACTGTGTAAGGGGTTTTTGCAATCCATTCTGAAGTGCGCTACCGCCAAATCCAGCAGCCAAGCCAAGCACGATGACACTTACAACAAGAATCACTCGATTTCTACGAGCATGAAAATGAGCTGTCGGCGCTTTTTCTGCGCGTACCGGGGTATCGATCGCAGAGGGCTGATCAGTTGCTTGAGGAGGTGTCGATACGGTATTCATATTCATTATTCTATCGCTCCGTTCTTATAGTTTACTGAGAGTCTAATTACCAAGTCCAACGTCGTTGAATCGTAGCAGTAGCAGCGCTACGATACCCACCGACAGAAATAACGGTAGAATAATATCACCTAATCGCACAGCCTTATGCCGGCTATACGATTCATATCCACGTTCAACAATAAAGCTAATCGCGAGCAGAATAATAGCTATCTGCGGAATCTTAATTCCAGCAAGACCTGGAATAGCATAGGCGACCGCCCAGTGATACGCTAGCCAACCGAACTCGGCAAAAACAAATCCCCAAAGTAGACTCAGAAACAGGACGTGCGTCTCCTCATATGCAGTCAGGACATGACGGGCAACCGAGTAACCAATAAGCCACATGAGTAGCACAACAACAGAGGCTGGCCACGCAAACGACACGATATATAGCGCGGTCACGCCAATAAACGCAGCGACTCCCGCCTGAGCAACAACAAGACTGCGCTTTGAACGTGGCTTCAAGAAGAGTAACCATAGAATATAGAGAACAGTAATGATAATCTGCAGCCAAAAGCCCTCTTTGGTATTGGCGGCGTTCAGCAGAATCACTAGTCCGATGCTCACAATAAAATCAACGAGATTCGCCTGAATATGCGCAAACCAATAGCGCGGACGCACAGCAAGCACGCGCCACTTACTCAGTAACACTAAAAGAAAAGCTGGCCAGGCTACGCCTGATTGCTGTACAACAATTAGTACTGCAATCGCAAGTGCGACATTGAGCGCGTTGTAGACAAGACCACTAATGAATGATCGTCGTTTTGCAACTTTTAAAAAATCCATAATCCTTGCTCAATTATAGCACGTCTTACTGACTTACTGCATCCGGGTCGATGCCAAAGACGACGATGAATTTCGCGTCACCCACTACCTGAAACGGCGGAGCGGCTGCCTGCACTTCAACGCCGTAGATTTCCTTAAGTTTGGCGGCTGTCGCTGGGCTACCTGTGCCGATTTGGTAGATAGTCACCTTCTCGTATTGTCCGTCAGGTGCGTTGCCGACATCGTTAATAATGAACCCCTGCTCGTTAAGCTTATCGGCTTGCCGCTGAGCAACCCCCGCAGTATCTGAACCGTTCAGTACGTCAACACCAGCTTTCTCTTTCGTTACCGGATCACTTGAGACCTGCTCACGGATATACGACTGGATGTCGGTATAATCCATCAATCCAGCAATCGGCCGGACGATGCTCTGTCCGCTTACATTGCCTGTTGTCACGAGTGCAGAGCCTTCCTCGACAAGACTAATCGATGCTATCTGATCTGTCTTAATCTCGTTACCAAGCGTCATTAGCGTACGAATCTCCTTGGCGTCAAAGTTTGTTCGCAAATTGTTGCCGAGTGCGTCCATTAACCCCGTCACAGCGCCAATATTTGTAAGAGTTCCGGCGCTAGCCGCCTTTTCACGAAGGGCAACCATCACCTTTTGTTGGTTCTTCTCGCGGTCAAAGTTGCCCCCTGGCAAACCTTGGCTGCCATACGAAGAGCCGCGGGCACGCGCAAATGCCAGGGCATGATCACCATCCATATGTGCCACTTCACCTACCTTGTAGTCAACGTAGTGACAGGTATTATTACACCTCCAGTCCATAATAGGATCAAACACGCGTGTCGCGTTCGGATCGCTTGACTCGACCTTAACATCAACGCCGCCCACAGCATCGACCGCCTCAACCACGGCCGTAAAATTCATATGAACACTATATTGAATATCGAACCCGGTAATCTCGCCTGCTTTCGTGCGAAGTGCCTGAGAGCCAGCCTCTTCGTTTACACCGTCATCAGATGCACAAAAATATGCCGCATTGAGCTTCCCTTGATTGCCAACCGTACAGGTTTCCTCATACTGCACCCAAAGATCTCGAGGCAGGCTCACCATATACGCGTCTTTGCGTGTCTGATCAATACTAAGCACCATGATCGAGTCCGTAAGGTTACCGCCACCATGCTCGCCACCCTCATCATCTTCGGCTGTTCCAAAAATAAGGATGTTGCTTCGGCCATTACCATCTTGCTTAAGAGGAACGTTCTGTGTAAATGCATCGAGAATATTTCCCTTGAAGATTTTGCTACCAGTTGAGAAAGTCTTATACGCGAAATACCCGCCGACGGCAAGCACGAGAACCAAAACGCCAACAATAGTCCACTTTATAATGCGACGCTTTCGCGTCATCGGCTTCTTACTAGCTTTGCGGAACTGCTTCCGACCCTGTTTCTTGTCATCAAGTGGCTGATCGATGTCGCGCAGCGATGCATTAATTTCTGATCGACTAAGGCGTGAAGACGCTTCTTTTTGCAAGCTATGATCGAGTCGGTCACCCGTATGAAGCCTACGTTTGGCGGTGTTCTGTACTGCTTTTTTAGGTGCTTGACGATGGAGATCACCAAGCTGCTCGCCTGATCGGCGCGGCACAAATCCATCTATAGAAGATCGTTGTTTTTTCATAAATACTCATATCAGTATAGCAAGAATACGTCATTACGCGAAGCAATTAATCATAACCAATCTGCTTTCTCCCGACCCTAAAACCGTGTATAGTAAGAGGTAATGGAAGCAACCTTTTTACAACGCCACCCGTTCCTCAAGGACACACTAGGTATCATCGTCTTTATCATTTGTGTCATTATTGGCACTCTTCTTATTAACACCTTTGTATTCCGCAGCTTTAGCGTTCTCGGCCAAAGCATGGAAAAGACTATGTACACGGGCGACAGGCTGATCGTCAATCGCATTCCTGTCACATTATCTCAACTACAAAATAAGCAGTACATACCCAAGCGCGGCCAAGTAATCGTATTTAAGAATCCAAATTTTAGCCTAGGTACAACCGACGAATTTGTCGTGAAGCGAGTTGTCGCCTTTCCTGGCGAACGCGTCACCGTCAAAGATGGTATCGTGACGGTATATAACACCGAGCACCCTGATGGTTTTCACCCAGATGAAGTACAAAAGAGCGACACAGGCAGCCAGCCGGGCTCACCGACCAGTGGCGATGTCGACACGATCGTTGCAAAAGAAACGATCTTTGTCATGGGCGACCACCGGGAAGGCCAGTTCTCCTGCGATTCACGTAGCTGCATGGGCACAATCCCTTACTACGATGTCGTCGGCCCCGTTGGCTTACGCATCTTCCCGTTCGATAAAATCCGGGGCTTTTAGCTCTCTACTATTAAAAATCGCCGATCAATCGGCGATTTTTAATAGTAGCCCTACTTATCTAATAGCTTTTGAATGCGCTGGAACTCATCATCGCTCGCAAACTTAATCACAATCTGACCAGCGCCCTTAGCATTTGTCTTCACGCTCACCGGTGCGGCCAGACGCCTAGCAAGCCGCTTCGTATCATCTTCGTATGCAATAGGAGTAACGATTGGCCGCTTTTGGACCTGCGTAGCCTGGGCTGTCTTTTTTAGCTCAACAATAAACTGCTCAATCTTACGAGCGCTCCACTCTTCCTTAATAAGTCTTGGCAGCAAATCGTCAATAACAGCTTCGTCGAGACCAACAAGCGGACGCGCTTGCCCTTCGGTAAGCTTGCCTTCGAGTAGCGCCGTTCGTACGACAGCCGGCAGCCGGAGAAGACGCAGTGTATTACTAATAGCACTGACTGATTTACCACCTACTCGCTGGCCGATTTCATCGAGCGTCAGATTAAACTGATCACGCAGTTTCAAGTAGGCGGTTGCCGTTTCAAGTGCATTAAGATCACGGCGCTGAAGGTTTTCGATCAATGAAAGTTCGAGACGATGCTGATTACTCAGCGTGCGCACCAAAGCTGGAACCTTATCAAGACCGCTAATTCCAGCAGCCCGAAAACGTCGCTCACCGGCAACAATCATATAGCCATGGGCATGTGGCGTCACGACAATTGGCTGTAAAATACCATGCTCTGCGACAGATACCGCCAATTCCTGCAATGCCCCTTCGTCAAAATGACGACGCGGCTGATCAGGATCGGCATGAATCTCACTTAGCTTAATATTACGCAGCTCGGATACTTTTTCATCCTGACGAGCCGTCGGATCAAACGATTCATCGAGCAGATCCGTCGGGATCAATGACTCAAAGCCACGGCCCAACCCCTTTTTAAGCGACACGATCAAGCACCTCCTTCGTTACAGCCTTATAGGCTCGAGAGCCTTTTGAAAAACGATCATACGCGCCAACCGGCAATCCATGACTTGGCGCTTCGGCCAGGCGAATATTGCGCGGAATCGTCGTCTCAAATACTTTCCCAGGGAAATGCTTCTTAATCTCTTCGTGCACTTGGTTACTGAGTGTCGTACGACTATCCATCATTGTCGGCAACACGCCGAGCAACTCAAGCGTCGGGTTCATACTCTTACGAACCAGTTTCATCGTCTCAAGCAGCTGCCCAAGGCCTTCAAGCGCGTAAAACTCAGCCTGAACAGGCAAAAGTACATACCTTGCGGCGATCAAACCATTCACCGTCAAGAGACTCAAGCTTGGTGGGCTATCAATAATAATAAAATCATATTCCCCACTCACCTTTTCAATTGCCATTTTCAAGCGTGAAAAACGGTGATCGGCCTGCGCAAGCTCGACTTCCGTATTGGCAAGATGCGGCGTTGTCGGTGCAAGAAATAGCTGCTTGTGCTCGGTAGGCATGATCACCTCGGAAAGATCCTTCTCCTCAAGAATGACATCCTTCATTGTTGCGGTCAGCTGCTGCTTATCGATACCAAGTCCGCTTGTTGCATTGCCCTGCGGATCGAAGTCGATCAAAAGTGTCTTCTTCCCGGCTTTTGCCAAGAAATAAGCTATATTAACACTGCTGGTTGTCTTGCCGACACCACCTTTTTGGTTGGTCACTGAAATAACGGTCGCCACTGTTTATATCTTCCCTCTTCTTTCATCCTATTGTAGCACGAGCGGAATTAAATAACATATCTAGCCATGATATACTTGGACCATCTATGAATACTTTTATTATGCATATCAAGCAACTCCCATTATGGGCAAAATCGTCGCTAGCCGGCCTGGCATTTATCCTTGCGTTTGCTGGCATTGGTGCCTACGCCGATGCGAGCTTATTTGACTTTACGACCAACAAAGAAGCACCAGCCTTTGGTCGAAGCATCCCAGCCGATCCCATCAATTCATTCCTGCGCTACGACAGCAATCACTACCGGACCATCGCCACCGATGGATACGTCCCGATGGAGACCGCCTTCTTCCCGCTCTATCCGCTTCTTGTCAAAGGAGTGAGCTACGCCAGCGGTGCAAGTATTAGCCTCTCTCTCTTTATCGTCAGCTTTAGCTTCCTCATTGCCAGCACTATCGTACTTGCCTACTGGCTTCGCTTTGAGCTAAAGCAGCGCAACTCAAAGCTATCGCCATGGGCGGTTATCGGCCTTATCGCCTTGTTCCCAACCTCTTTTTATATGGCACTCGGCTACTCAGAAAGTCTGTTTGTCTTTGTCACTATTTCCGCCCTCTTTGCCTACCGAAAAGGTAACTACTGGCTCGCAGCTCTTGCTGTCATATTCGTAACTGCGACACGCGTTCAAGGTGGCGCACTGGCTATCTTCTTCCTACTCGACTATCTATTTGCCCGCAAATGGTCAAACTGGAAGAAGCTCATTCCCGTCATTGCCGCTCCACTCGGGCTTATCGCCTACATGACATATCTCTGGATAACGTTCGGTAATCCATTTGAATTTATCGCCGCGCAGCAAAACTGGGGACGGCTTAATAGCAACATTATCGAAAATCTCATTTCGTCATTTCGTCCACCATACTTATGGTATCTCCCAGTGCTCGGCGCAATGCTCTGGGCGGTTTGGAAGTACCTCGGCAAGACCTGGTTTATCTACTGTCTCATCTTTATTCTCATACCGCTCTCAAGTGGCCGCCTCGACAGCCTAAACCGCTACATGCTCGCACTGCCACCACTCTTCCTTGCCCTGGCACTCTACTTTGAGTCAAAGCCAGCGCTACTAAAGACATTCTATATCGCAACGTCAGCCTTCCTGCTCGCATGGAATATCCTTCTCTTTATGAATGACTACTGGGTCGCTTAGCCAGTAGTTCAAAAAATGAATCATTAAAAAACCTCGCTTCTCAGCGAGGTTTTTTTGTAACTTACTTGATTGAACTAATTTCAATCTTTGAGTACTTTTGGCGGTGACCGTTCTCTTTGTGAACGCGCTTCTTCGCTTTGTAGCGAATGATACGAATTTTGTCACCCTTTACAAGATCTTCGATGACCTTTGCAACTACCTTTACACCCTTTACAGTTGGTGTTCCGACAGTCGTTGTATCGCCATCAATCACCAACAGTGCATCAAGCGTGAGCTCTTTTGTGCCTTCCGGGAGGAGGTCCACCAGGAGGGTCTCTTTTTCGGCAACAACGAATTGTTTTCCGCCGATCTTAACGACTGCTTTTGACATTATGATTCCTTTTGTTATTAATCAATCAGTTTTACATTGTAACAGATAGCATCACTTCTATCAAGTCCTCATGCGTACTGCTTAGACTCTACTGCCTCGCATCAGCGACTGCCATATATCGCTTCCAGTACCAATACGCTCCCGCAATAAGTACAAGTAACGGTGAGAGCCAAAGATACCAGGCTCCTCCCCCTATTCGCCATCCCGATGCACTTGTCTCAATTGCAGCACTCGACGAGCTACTTGCTGCAGGATTCACGACGCTTGCCGTGCGCGCAGTAACCATAGTATCAAGAGCAGGTATTGCAAGTGACGAGTGCGACACAGGTGATGTATCAATCGCCGGCAAGGGCTCGATACTTTTAGCCGCTGAATCCGCGGTACCATTCTCGCCTGTAACCCCAGAGGCAACTCCCGACTCGGACGACGCAGCTGGAAATGTCGCGTTGCCACCCGGCTCGCTGACTGCTCGCTGCTTCTCCAGAAGACGAAACTCACGAATTTCACGACGAAGCTCTTCGATATCCTTTCCAGTTAAGGCACTGGCAGAATGTGCAGACAGCATACTACACGTGACACAAAGAACAAGGCAAAGAATCAGGATTTTCCCGTGCTGGCATATGAACAACTCGAACCGTCTCACGCTACCCTATCCCCCATCCTCTACGAGATATGTTGATGTACCCAGTATACCACGATACCGACTAGTCGCGCCTCTGCAGCCTGTCCATATCGGCGTGGTTCAAGCCGTAAAAATGCGCCATCTCGTGCCAGAGTGTCCGCTTGATCTGCTCAAAAAAACTCGCTTCGTCACTGGAGACAGCTGCGATAGGATATTTAAATAGCGTGATTTTATCAGGCAGCACAAAGGTGTATCCTGCGCCACGCTTAGTCATAGGAATGCCCTCATACAACCCAAGTAGTAGATGGTTGTTATCAAGATGCATCTTCTCCTTTTGCTCAGAGGTTGGCTCGTCGGCGTAGATAATCGCGACATTATCAAGACCTCGAATATACCGCTGCGGTAGCTCGTCCATCGCACGCGTAATCAGTTGGTCAAATTGCTCATCGGAAATAATCTGCATATTCGTATTATACTATATTAAATATAGTATTAGTCGTTACTAAAGTCGAACCACTCGGGATCCTGCTCAATATCCTGCTCGACGCTATTCCAAAATGACGAAAGCTTTCCTTCGTCAACACTCTCTTCGAGCGTAATAATCTCGTCTCCCTGCTGCTCAGCGGCAATCTCTTCAGCCAACCCGCCGCCGAGGGGATCTATTTTTGGTAGTGAAATATGGTGGAATAATGACATGTGTTTTTTTGTTTTAGTTAGTGTACTGATTTATAAATTAGCATAAATACTATAAAATGTCAATACACAGAGAGCCTCGCAGTGATTCAGCTTATGGTACACTGGGGGCATGAATACACACATAGCACGCACAGCCACAGGGGCGGCCATTATAGGAGTCGGTATTGTTGCCCTTCTTAGTAGCCTCGATATACTCAACCTTAATCACATCTTCGCTTCGTGGTGGCCCGTACTCGTTGTCATCGGCGGTGGCCTTATTTTGCTCAACAACCCCCGTCAGTACGCGTGGGGAATCCTCGTCATTGTAGCGGGCATCCTCTGGCAGCTGCGCGAATTTGGTGTTATCGAATTTAGCATCTTCCAACTATTCTGGCCTGCTATCATTATCGCTATTGGACTATCTGTTATCACTCGTCAATCTGCGCATCGTGTGAAAGCTGAAGCAAGCAAACTCGATGACGTATCTGCCCTACTTGGCGGCGTTGATACAAAGAACGAATCAGACGACTACCAGGGCGGCAAAGCAACAGCTATACTCGGCGGTGTCGTACTTGATCTTCGTCATGCAACCATCAAGAAAGAGGCGACGCTTGATGTCTTTGTACTCTGCGGTGGTGTTGAGCTAAAAGTCCCAGAGCATTGGGTTATTCGATCTCAAGTCATGCCAATCCTTGGTGGTATTGAGAACAAAACCAATGTTACCGACAAGCCAAAAGCTCCAGTGCTGACAATCGTTGGTACCGTTGCGCTGGGCGGCGTTGAAATCAAGCACTAGTATCTATGTCCGCATAAAATAACCCGCTCATGTGAGCGGGTTATTTTATGCCATGCGTCGTTATGCCTTTTGCAGTGCGAGCGTCAGCTCGGCACCTTCGACCTTGACCGTTGCTGTGTAGTCGTAGATATCAGACGTTACACTATCGGCAAGTGTTTCAGCGGCAATCGTCGCCTCGTGCTCGTCTATCGCCCGGCGCACATCCACGTCCTCAGACACAAGACTAAGCCTGATATGATCGTCGACGTTAAGTCCGGCAGTCTTACGCGCGCTTTGTACGTGACGAATCACTTCGCGCATCAAGCCTTCACGCTTCAACTCATCGGTCAAGACGAGATCAAGCGCCAGCTCCTCTCCCTGTTTCACCTTTTTGACATTCAACTCTTCAGTCAAGATATCAGCAAAGTCAACGAACTCCCCTAGGCTCGGCACGGTCACGCTAGCGAGTGGCTGGCGAATCTTCAGGCGTTCCTTGGCGCGGATACTGAGCGCCTGGTTGACGTAATCACGCACCGTTTCCATATCCTGCACGACAAGCTCATTGACATGACCGGCAGCCGGCCAATCGAGTAAGTGTACGCTCTCGCCGCCAGTGAGTTTTTGGTACAGCTCCTCGGCGAGGAATGGCGTAAACGGTGCCAGTACGTGGCTCAAACGAACGAGTACATAGTGAAGCGTACGATACGCATTGTTCTTGTCGGTATCGTCACCCGACTTCCAGAAGCGGCGACGACTACGGCGGACGTACCAGTTACTGGCATCTTCAATAAATGGCAAGATCGGCTTAACGGCATTTGGAATATCGTAGGCATCCATGTGCTTTTCAACTTCCCCGGTGAGTTGATGCACGCGGCTCACAATCCACTGGTCGAGCGGATTTTCAAGCACCTCACTTGGATCTGACAGATCACCCTCAAACTCCCAGCCGTCAACTTCGGCGTACATCGTAAAGAAGTCGTACATGTTCCAGATCATACTGAGTTTGCGCGCCACATCACCAACCTCTTTATCCTGAAGTGCAAAGTCCTCTCCGTTTAGGAGTGGGCTCTGCAGGAGCAAGAAGCGCAGGCTGTCGGCCGAATATTGGTCCATAAGCAGATTCGGATCGGTGTAGTTGCCGTAGCTCTTACTCATTTTGCGACCGTCATTACCGGCCACGTTTCCAGTTACGATAACGTTCTTAAATGAGTTTTCACCAAACAGTGCCACACTCATTGAATGCATATAGTAGAACCACGCACGAACCTGACCTATATATTCAACGATGAAATCGCCCGGGAAATTGGCTTCGAATTTTTGCTTGTTTTCAAACGGATAATGGAACTGGGCAAACGGCATACTTCCCGCTTCAAACCAGCTGTCCATCACTTTGTCGATACGCTCGTACGTCACACCGTCGATTTCAAACGTAATATCATCTACCCACGGACGATGGTAATCATCAAGCTCAACACCGCTCAGCTCTTTGAGTTCGACATAGCTACCGACAACCTTCACGTGCACCTTGCCATCTTTATCAGTTCCCTTCCATACCGGCATGGCCGTCGCCCAGAAGCGATCGCGTGACAAGTTCCAGTCAGGTGCCTGTTCGATCGTCTTTGCAAAACGACCATTCTTTACATGCTCAGGAAACCAGTTAACATTGCCGTTCTTTTCAAGCATCGTCTCACGCTGCTGGTCGATATCCATAAACCAGCTAGGGTGCGCGCGATACATCAGGCGCGTTCCACAGCGGTGACAGTGCGGGTAACTGTGACGGATGTAATCAATTTTCCAAACCGTACCACGCTCATGGAGAACCTTAGCGATCGTCTTATTGATCTCCCAGACATTCTCACCCTTCCATTCGGTTTCGGTGTAATGGCCGTTTTCGTCAATCACGTGAACAACCGGGATCTTTTCGCGCTTCGCCATCTCGAAGTCCTCTTCACCGTACGCCGGTGCGATATGCACAATACCCGATCCGTCTTCGACACTGACGTAATCTGCGTGCCAGATCTTGTGAGCATTTTCGCCACGATCTACACCAAAGAGTGGTTCATACGATTTACCCACCAGTTCTTCACCCTTGAGCGTGCGAACAACTCCGTAGCTCAAAGCCTGATGCTTAGCATCGGTGAGTACTTTTCCAGCCAATTCTTTGGCAAGAATAAGGTGCTCTCCATCGAGTTCCACCTCAAGGTAGTCAATATCTTTATTCACGGCAACGGCCGTGTTCGCAGGTAGCGTCCATGGCGTCGTCGTCCAGGCGAGCACGCTCACGTTCTCGCCAGCAAGCTTAAACTTGGTATAGACTGACGGGTCAGTCACATCCTGATAGGCGCCAGCATCCATAGTCACTTCCGCTTTCGAAAGCGGCGTGGCATCGAGCGTACAGTACATGAGCACCTTTTCGCCTTCGTAAATCTTGCCTTTTTCATAGAGGTTTTTAAATGCCCACCACACACTCTCCATGTACTCTTTATCCATGGTTTTGTAGGCACCCTTGAAGTCAACCCAACGGCCAATACGATCGACAGTATCTTCCCATAGGCTACTGGTCTGTACCATATTCTCGCGACAAGCGATAATGTACTTTTCAATACCGTAGGCCAGTACTTCTTCGCGCGAATTAATACCTAGTTTCTTTTCGGTGTAACGCTCAGCCGGCAGCCCATGACAATCCCAGCCCCACACACGCTCAACATGCTTACCCTTCATCGTCTGATAGCGCGGCACAACATCCTTCACGATCGAGCTAAGGAGCGTACCGTGGTGCGGTACACCGGAAATAAACGGAGGGCCATCATAAAAGACATACGAATTATCTTTCGATCGCTGTTCGACTGATTTTTCAAATGTCTTGTTCTTCTTCCACTGGGTAACTATATCTTTTTCGTACTCGAGTGCACGGCGTCGTGTGTTGGCTTTAAATTTCATCATCATCTCCATTTCTTGGTTGGCGTATCATCTCAATTGTTTCAATCTTATCAGCGAATAAATGCTCTGAATCGGGAATAATTATAAATCCCTGTTTCTCATAAAATCTAATCGCCCGGGCATTATATTTCGCAACCTCAAGTCTACTGGGCAAAGCGTCACTCGACCATATGTCAAATTCTCTTATTAAACGCTCTCCAAGCCCCGAGCCGTGAGTCTGTTTGTCGGTGTATAGCCCAAGGAGCCACTGCACATCCTGCTCTCTGCGGCCATCCACAAATCCTACAACTTCATCGTTCTGATCGGTCGCTATTTTAAAAAGATACGCTGGGTTCTCATGAGATTCCTTGATCATGTCGCGTCGACGATCAAGTCCAGCTGACGAGAGCCTCCACTCTTGATTCCTCGCCTGTATCCAATCCATGGTCACGCCGTGCACTTCGTCAACATAAGTGTCTTCCCATGACGAGGCATGCATCCGAGCAATCGCCTCGGCATCATCGATGCGAGGAGGGCGAATTGTAAATTCCGGCTGCTGTTCTCTTTCCATGACATTTCCTTTGTATTAAAAACAAAAAATCCCTGTTTAGTCACTGGAATCCGCAAATTGCGGACGGTACCATCCAGTTTCTAAAAAGAGATTCTTCTTAGCGCTTAGTTGTTCGCTTTGACGCAGCGTTCGCGTTGAGGTCTACTAGGCCAAAGCCGTTCTTCCCAAAACTTCGCGGCTGATAACCGCTCATCTACATGCCGTAGAGTGTCTCTAGTCGCTATTTTACACGCTTTTAGACTTCAATGGAAGTGCTGGCCTCGCGCTTAAATAAACAGACCTTCACCGAACTTCATAAATACAAGGGCAATCATGACCACCACCCAGCTCGCAACAACCAGTTTATGATAGCCCGCACCAATAAATGCCTGCACCTTTTTGTTGAACTTTTTAGAAAAACCAAAATTATTTTCACGCAGATTATAGTGTGTGATTGTTGCTAGTAACATCGTCACCGTAAACGTAACAATCAGGCACCATGGACACAAGATCTCAATGGCGTACACACTGTTAAAGAAGAGCCAGTACGCAAATAAAGCACCGAGGAGATAGCCGATATTCGCACCAACATAGAACCAGCGTGGCAATACGGCGCGACTCAGGCCAAGAAGTGCGGCACAAATAACAATCGGAAACGCCATGAGACCAATAAACATATTCGGAAACCCAAAGACACTCGCCTGCCATGTTTTCATCACTCCAGCACAGTTAAGGACAAGATTGATCGAACAAGATAAGATCGTATCTGGATTTTTCAACAGATGAAACTCTTCGACGGCCAGTACAAAACTTGCCGCCAGGCCAATGACACCAAACACCAACATAGTCCCGAATACCGAGCGGTTTGATTGGTCTGATTGAGAACTTTTCTTGAACAATTTACTGAACATAATAACTTACTTCACTAATTGTCGGCAATGGACGTCCACGCCACAAGTTTTGCAGCATCCCATCGTCACTCATCGCAACAATACTTGGATATTCGACAATATCGTATGTTCGGCAAAAGCCTGCGCCTTCTGGCGTATCAGGATCGAGCGTTTCGAGTACGCGGCCAGTCTGACGTTCGAAATCACGAAGATAGTCGAGTACTTCCCTCGCATGATCACTTTCATTTTTGTAGATGATGACAGCTTTCATGCCCAACTCCCCCTATTTTTTACGTCGTTGCGCCAAGATCGCTTCGAATTCATCGAGCGTCTTAAACTCATGATAGACACTTGCAAAACGAACATAGGCGACTTCATTACGAACCGCGAGTTCATCAAGCACCTTGTCGCCAATTTGACGAGAAAAAATCTCACTCTCGCCAAGTTCATATAGTGCGTTTTCAACATTGTCGATAATTTCCTCAACTTCAACTTCTGACGAAAAGAATTTACCAACAGATCGCTTAATAGCCGTTGCAAGCTTCTCGCGGTCAAATAGCTCACGAGAGCCATCCTTTTTAATGACAGCAAGATTCGGTTTTTCAATGCGCTCATAAGTTGTAAAGCGGTGTTTACCGTCGAGTGTTTCACGGCGGCGACGAATCGTTATACCATCGCCGACTTCACGAGATTCGATAACCCGAGTGTCACCAATTTTATATTGCTGAGCCATAATTACCTCCGCTTATTCGTCGATGCTTTTATTCTTCTTGCGGCGGCGAAGGAAGGCTGGTGTATCAGACTCGTCTTCTTCCTCAGCTGGCGTGTTCCAGATATCGTGGGCGGTGTCTTCAGCGGCAAAAGCTGCGGCAGCTTCAGTATGATCAAGGTCAAGGTTGATTGCAGCAACAGCTTCGTCGCTCACCTCTTCTTGGCGAGGAGCAGCCGTACCCTCGAGTGTGGTTGCTTGTTCATGGAAGTATGCGCTATCAAAACCAGTTGCAATAACAGTAATGATAAGCTCATCCTCGAGATCAGGCTTGAGTGTCGCACCAAAGATAATGTTGGCATCTGGTGAAACGGCGCTGGTGATAATCTCAGCAGCTTCCTGAATCTCACTCATGCTCATGTCGTAACCACCGGTTACGTTAAAGAGAACACCCTTGGCACCATCGATCGATACCTCAATGAGCGGTGATTCGATTGCTTGTTGGGCGGCCTGCGCGGCACGATCATCGCCGCTTGCACGCCCAATACCCATAAGGGCCGAGCCAGCGTTGCTCATAATCGCCTTCACATCTGCAAAGTCGAGGTTGATAAGACCGTGTTCGGTGATGAGTTCAGAGATACCCTGAACACCCTGGCGAAGCACATCGTCGGCAATCTTGAATGTCTCAAGAAGTGGCGTACGACGATCGATTGTCTGAAGAAGACGATCGTTCGGGATAGTGATCAGCGTATCAACCTGACGACCAAGGCTATTAATCGCCCATTCCGCGTTCTGACGACGCTTTTCGCCCTCGAAGCTAAATGGCTTTGTCGCTACGCCAACAACCAGGATACCAAGGTCGCGGGCAATTTCAGCGACCACGTGTCCAGCACCACTACCAGTACCACCACCGGCACCAATTGTCACGAAGATCATATCAGCGCCAGTAATAGCGTCGCGAATTTCGTCGCGCGACTCCTGTGCAGCCGCTTCACCAGTTAACGGATCGGCACCAGCACCAAGGCCATTAGTCGTCGAATGTCCGAGGTGGATCTTTACATCCGCCTTAGAATTGTGCAATGCCTGCGCATCGGTGTTCATTGCAATAAACTGCACACCCGCAAGGCCAGCGTCCTTCATGCGGTTAACAGCAGAACCACCGGCACCGCCGACTCCTACTACTTTTATACTTGCAAATGTTTGTATGTCGCTTGGTTTAACTTCAGGCATGAATAGGTCTCTCCCCGATATTCGTATTCTTATTTAGTATAACACTTTTTCTGAACAAATAAATTACGCTTTAAATTTACCGAGGAACTGAGAGATAACGCCGCTTGCCTGCTTGATGGTTACCCTATGGTTTCCTTTATCGGTTTTTGGTGCTTGTCCACCATTTTGTGAGTCGATCAGCATAAGTCCGAGAGCGGTTGCAAATTGCGGCTCTTCAATATGATCTGCAACCCCACCGTAGCCAGATGGTTTACCTACTCGGGCCGCAAGTCCCAACTTCTCCTTCGTGTAATCGGCGCTACGCTTCATATTGGCCGTTCCACCAGTGAGCACGATGCCGCTCGGCAACTGACCCGCCTTACCAGCCTTTTTCAGCTCACGCTGCACAGCATCAAAAATTTCTTCAAGTCGCGCTTCGACAATTTCATCAATATCCTGTGAGCTGAATGTGTAGATCTCGCTGTCGTGCTTAACGTTTACACCCTCTCCACTTGTACGAGGTATCGCGCTAGCGTGGGCTATCTTCACCTTCTCGGCAATAGCCGGGTCAGTCTTAAGCCCGATCGCGAGATCATTGGTAATATTGATACCACCAACAGGAATCACGCCAACATATTGCAGGTCACCTTCTTCAAACACTACGACACTTGTAGTTGAGCCACCAAGATCGATAACCGCCACGCCGTTCTCTAGCTGCTGCTCCTGGAGCACCGCCCGCGCTGCCGCCATAACAGCCGGAGTGATCACATGTGGCTGCACTTTTGCCATATCGGCCGATTTTTGCAGGTTCGCAAGATGCGGACCAAGCGCTGAAACAACATTGGCGTTAATTTCGAGGCGGGTGCCGGTCATACCAAAAGGATCTTTGATATTATCTTGGCCATCAAGGCGGTAACTATGCGGAACAACGTCAAGGATCTCGCGATTTGCTGGAACCTTCCCCATCGTAGCCACTTCTTCGATTCGAGATAGGTCATCGTGCGTGATTTCATGGTCGGCCGCGCCAACAGCAATCATACCGTCAGCCTTAGTACTAAGAACGTGTGCGCCGTTGATACTCATTGCCGCACCGTCAACCTGATACCCGCTCATGCGTTCAGCTTCACCAAGTGCGTCATCAATAGCATGCGCAGGGCCTGTAAGGTGAGCGACAACACCCTTTCGCATACCGCTATTTGGTGCTTGTCCCACACCGACAATGGTAGGTGTGCCCGTAGCTGGATCAATATGTCCGACAACAGCGCGGACTGTAGTGGTACCAATATCAATACCTACGGCGTATCGAGATGTTTCTTGCATGTTCTAAAGTATAACGCTTATGTCGCTATTTGAATAGACTTTCGCGCTATACTAGACGGTATGAAACTTGGCGTATTCGATTCAGGCATTGGCGGTGAGGCGGTTGCTCTGGCACTACAAGATACTTTTCCTACGGCCGACATTATTATCGTCAACGACAAAGCCCATGTGCCATACGGCGACAAAACAACTACCGAAGTCATCCAATTAACCGACGCAGCAATTCAGCCGCTTCTAGCTGGTGCCTGCGACGTTATCATCCTCGCGTGCAACACGGCAACGGCGGCTGCAATTGAAACGCTACGCAGTCGCTATCCAACACAAAAGTTTATCGGTATTGAGCCGATGATCAAAACCGCAGCAGCACTGACAAAAACAAACACAATTGCCGTTTGCGCAACGCCGTCTACGCTCCGTAGCAACCGCTACAAACAACTACTTACCACCTACGGTCAACACCTAAATATCATCGAGCCTGATTGTAGCGACTGGGCATACCTGATCGAAAACAATCAATTGAACCGCCAGACGATCAAACGTGTCATCACCGATACCTGCGAGCGTGGTGCGGATGTTATCGTTCTTGGATGTACTCACTATCACTGGATTAAAGACATTATCAATGAGATGGCAGCTGGTCGAGCGGTCGTCATAGAACCTTCAGAGGCTATCGGGCGACGCCTAAGCGCGCTGCTCGAAAAGCAGGAGTTTCCACGCTAAATTTTAGCACTCACCCTTCGCCGCTCCGCTACTATCTTGCTTCGATATTTTGCAAGAAAATAGAGGCCACATACAAACAGTGCGGCGCTAGCTGCAATCAATGCGACAAATAGAAAGAATAGCGGCGTCTGATGAACCGCAAGCTGCGGAATCCGCCGAGTCGGTACGGCAACAACCCCCACGAATGCGGCCACCGAACCAAAGTAACTGCCAATCATATTAGCTTTGTGCGCGGGAATATTACCCTTGATGGCCGAGTAGAGCCCGAGCGAAACCGTCAATGTCGTAAAGATCGAAAGTCCGTGAAGCCAGCTGAAGCCATCCTCCACTCCCTGAATAAAGAATGAGCTCGCACAAACTGCATACATACACACGACCCAAGTGCGACCCACCATTCGGTGAAAACGATCACCCTTTTTAGGCCTCAGCAGCTGGAATGCGCCGAGCAAAAGACTGAGCGAGGCCGTGAGCGCATGGATAATTATAACAAACGTCCACATGCTGCACCTTAGAGACTCGTGAGAATCTCAACTCCATCTTCGGTCACAAGCACCGTATGCTCAAAATGCGCTGCCAAGCTGCCATCTTTGCTGCGAATTGTCCATCCATCAGCCTTATCTGTGATAATTTTTTCGCCGCCAAGTGTCGCCATCGGCTCAATCGCGATCGTATCACCTGGCTTCAAAAGAACCCCGGTGCCTTTGCGCCCATAGTTTGGCACTTCTGGAGGCATATGCATTTCAAGCCCCACTCCGTGACCAACAAGGTCGCGGACAATACCAAGCTTCCCATCGCGGAGTACTTTTTCGATTGCTGCACCGATATCGCCTGTGTAGGTCGGCCCTTTAATAGCGTCAATACCAGCGTATAAGCTGCGTTCAGTTACATTTAAAAGATGCTTTTTCACACCCGTTGGGTCTTCATCGATCACCATCGTAAACGCCGCATCTGTTTTCATGCCTTTGTAGGTAATAACGAGATCAAAGCTAACAACGTCACCCTTTTCAAACACATAATCAGTTGGCACACTGTGAACAATCTCGTCATTAGTTGAAATACAAATGACATTTGGAAAATTCACTTCCGAGGTCTTATATGTCGCTGTTGCGCCCAATCGAGTAATTTCTTTTGCCACCCAAGCATCAACATCGAGCTCGGTCATACCGGCATGTACATATTTCTTTAAACCATCGTAAATCGTCGCGAGGATTTTGCCACCTTCGCGCATTGCCTGAATTTGAGCGGGAGTCTTTATGCCAGTTTGCATGCCACAAGTTCCTCTACGATACGGTCATGGACCTGCCCGACCGTGCCAGTGCCATCAATATGAACAATATTAACGTTCTTCTCGGTGAAGTAACTAAGAATCGGATACATTTCAGTACGATAAATTTTCAAACGCTCATCAATCGCCTCCGGCGTATCATCGGCACGGCCGCGGACTTCAAGACGCTTAAGTAGCTCAGAGCGAGGTACTTCAAGAACAACCACAAGACCAATCGAACGCTGATGAGTCGGCCGTGAATCAATCAGCCACTTGGCCTGAGATAGCTGCCGAGGGAAGCCATCAATAATAACGCGCTCGATATTTGTCGCACGCTTTAATGCCTCGCCCATAAGTTCGTTTACACGCTCAGGATTAACCAGCCCGCCCGTCTGCATTTCTTTAATAAGTTCAATGTCATGCGTATCGCGCAGCAATTGCCCCGCACTCAACCAACGCCAGCCGTGGCGTGCTGCCAGCATTTGCCCCTGGACGCTCTTACCAGCACCAGCTGGACCAAAAAATACAATCATGTCTTCTCCTTTTTGTGTTTAGTTGAGGGCTTGTTTTACAAGTCGGGCGACTGTTGCGCCGTCGGCTGTATTGCCAACTTGCTGCTTAACTGCACCAATTACCTGGCCCATAGCCTGTGGTCCACTGAGGCCTTTTTCAGTAATGATCTTTTCAATAATAGTCACGAGCTCAGCTTCGCCTAGTTGCTCTGGAAGATACGCTTGCAACACAGCGGCCTCCTTGAGCTCCGTTTCGGCAAGCTCGCCGCGCTCAGCCTTTGTATACAGCGAAGCGCTTTCATTACGCTTCTTCACCTCACGAGCAATAATCTGCTCAATAGCAGCTTCCTCGAGACCAGTATCGCGCTTTCCCTGAGCCACCTCTTCATTTAAGACCGCGGCTTTCAGGCCGCGGAGTACCTCCGCTACAAAACGATCGCCGCCCAAAAGAGCGGCTTTAGTATCGTCTGCAATGCGCTGCATTAGCGCCATAGATTAGCGAATTCCCAAACGTGCGTTTGCTGTCTTCACTGCCTTGCGCTGCTTGCGAATAATCGCCTTAGTGCGGCGCTCTGGCTTGCTAAGTGGCTTAGCGAAACGCATAGAAGCCTTAGCTTCAGCGAGTACGCCACTTTGCAAAACTTTGCGGTTGAAACGACGAATAATGTTTTCGTTCGCTTCGCGTTCATCTTTACGTGTTACTTGTACCATATGGA
>JALDYI010000007.1:0-52743 GCA_032154105.1 Candidatus Saccharimonadota bacterium | reverse complement strand
TACTTGAAGCCGCCAGTTGTGTACATTTCACCTCGCGCGGCGCGTCTACGGCTATTTACCTGGAGCCGCTACATCCGCCGGTACAACACTTAGCATATCGCGCTAAGTGCTGATTTTCAAGCTACTAATTGTACGGTGAGTAGCCGGCAAATGCCGACATGTCGTAGGTATCGCGAAGCTGAGCTACGAGTGCTTTTAGCTCGATGGTTTGCTTAACCCCGGCATTCATCGTGCCGTACGGATCAAAGATCCGACGCACCTGGCTGTAAAGCTCCAGGATGTCATCATCAATATGCTTGTAGGCAAATACAGCCTTTGCACGCCCCTCGCCGCCTTGGCCAACAAGATGACCTCCATAGCCTTCGACAATGACACTGTATTCATCGAGCAATTTGAAAATCTTTTGACGATCTCCCACCTTCTTGAGCTGCAAGGTCGGACGTACAGTATAGAGATTACTAATGATATCACCATAGATCGCAAGCTTGACATGGTGCTTCTTAGCGAGCTCATCAATAGCCACGGTAAAGTCTTCGAAACGGCTCAGTGGAACATACGCACTGTCCATAATAGGCGGCGTTGACTCCTCGGCAGCCTCTGGCGTAATATGCAGTGCCGTCACCTCGCGTGCAGCAGCAAGCGCCTCGGCCTCATACCTATCTGCAGATGATGCGACAAATGCGCCTCTAGCCTGGAGGAGTCTCTCCGCCTTCTTCAGGCTACGCGCACGAGCGCGCTCGTTAAAATCATTAAACCCAAATACGAGCACCGTACCTTCGGCAAAACCATCCCGGTAGAATGAGTACGTTTTACCTCGAGCCAAGGCATCGGCAAATAACTGACCGTCAATATACTCAAGGTACGCCGGCTGCAAACGAGCAAGTTCGTCGGCCGCATCTCGCGCCGCTTCACGACTCTCAAAACCAGCCACGCCGACAGCATGGTGTAGATTGACAAAATCAGCCTTCATGATAACCTCCGATACGATACCGAGCGTACCCTGACTACCAACCAGCAGCGGCGTAAGATCGAATGACCCATCTTTGTGCTTCACTTTTGCAAGGCCTGCATACCCCGCACCATCCACCACATCGGTTGCGATCTTTTCGTGAATCAATTGTTCATTGTCTACAAGTAGTCCATCAATCTGACGGTATATCTCGCCTTCAAAAGTCTGTAGCCCCTTGCGGCGATTAAGTTCACGTTTACTGATCCGTTCTGTCTGCAGTATATCCCCGTTAGCGAGAACGACCTCAAGCTGATGCACCCAATCAAGCGTCGTTCCGCTCACCCCCGCAAGATACCCGCCAGAGTTATTGGCGATTGCACCACCAACCGTACTATACACGGCCGAAGCTGGGAAAGATGGTACGTGAAGCCCCTGTAGCTGCAACGCGCTATTGAGCGCACCAAACATAACACCTGGCTGCAAACGAACCAGTTTCTGCTTGAGATCAAGCTCAAAGATATTCGTCAGATGGGCGGTTGTATTGAGGATGATTCCCTTGCCAATAGCACCGCCAGTAAGATCACTGCCGCCGCCACGAGCAGTAATACTTAGACTATGCCCTTTTTCAGCGAGCTGCCAAGAAAAGCGAGCAACCTTTCGGATATCATTCGTTACTCGTGGATAGACCACCATTTCGGGAGTAATCGTCAAAAAACTTGCATCTGTCGAGAATGCGGCTCGGACGTCGGGTTTAGTACTTACTTCACCCGAGATATGCTCATTTAGATATTGTGCGATTTTACTCATATACCCCTCTACTTGTTTCTACTTGATCTCATGATAGCACAAGCGACTTACTAATTCAGCAGCGACTCATACGCCACTAGTAGGTGAAGCCGAGTGTGTTCGTCCGCTGCGTATTATTAATCACCTGAATGTACACTGGCTTGCCAGACTGTAAACCGCCAACCGCTAGATTGAGCGTCTGCATACGACCACTGAGGTGCGTACCAAATGCAGATGGCTGAACAGTCAGGCGCCGCACCTTACCATTGCTATTTACCACTACTGTAGATGTACCTTTGGTATTAAATTTATAGCCAACAATCCGCACACCACCGTTAATACGTGACGCTACTGCAAGCGCAGGCTTATCTCCATGTACATAGATCGAACGATAAAGAGACGTGTTCGTAGCAGGATTGACCTTTGTCATGTAGTCGTTCCAGCGGTAGCCGATTATCTTCGATACGACCGGGCCCACACGACGAATCTGCTTGTCGAGCGTTGCCCGGTCGCTTAGCGGACGATCGCCAACAACACCACCTGGCTTAAACGCTTCGACATTCGCCCATGTTGTCAGGCCAGCATCCTTAACTGCCTGGATGAACTGCCTTGTGTCGCTAGCATACAGACTGTTATTTGATGCCGTACTGCCAGTGGCATTCGTAACAGCACTGCGCACCCGATAGTTTGTTTCATATGCATCGTATAGGCCGACACGACCAGTCCCCGCACCATCCTGTGGCGACATGATCATATTGACGCCGTTGGCAGTCGACGCAATAAGCTTTGTCGAGTCGGTAATATCAGCAAATGTATTACCGTCACTTCGATACAGTGATGTCCAAGGACTGACGAGTACATTTTGCTTATTTTTTGCAAGCTGATAGCTCACGATTTTATGCTGAATGTCGTACAGCTTGAGTCCGTTCATTGTTAAACCCTTACCGAGTCGTACTTCCTGCGTCTGATAAACGCCAGCAAACGCACTACTGCCACCATAGAGTTGCTGCCAACTCTTAAGGACACGGGTCGTGAATGAGCCAAAAGTATGCGAATATCCAGCCTGGTGATCAAGCGTCTTCGGTAGGCCGAGATACACCTTCATACCATACAGCTCCGCCTCTTTAATGAGCGTCGTGTTGGCATCTTTACCAGACTTACTACTCGAGACCACAAGATCATACGTTTTCGACGGCGACGTACAGTCACTATAGCCAGCGTCCGTCGGCACCAAGAACCAGTCAAACGTACCATTGGCTGTTACAATCGAGCCATCCCTATTGCCACAGATATGCGCTTTTGAAGCAAGTGTAATTTTATCACTATAGGTAAAGACGTTCGCGATCCGTCCGCCACCAGTTGCTGACCAAGCAATATCATACCCATGACGACCACCCTGGCCAAAATAACGGTAGAGCGCATCGTTACGAAGAGCACTTGGCGATATCGGTTTTAATGAGCTACCGAAAGTCACAGCAGTGTCTGCACCGATCTTATGCATCGACTCTAAAGACGTTCGGGTCTGGCACTGATCGGTGCCAGTATACATAAAGTAGCCACTCACCGGATATTGGGCGTAGACCTTGGTGTTTGGCACCGGACAGCTCGCAGCAATAACAACGTCGCGCTCCAGGAGCGTACCAATACCAAAGTTGCTAAATACAAGAACGGTAATAATAGCGATGAAGCTAAGTACTCGCACCTTATGCCAGAAGGGTAAATGAACCTGCTCAGTATGACCCTTCTTCGTGCCAGGTTTTTTTACTGAACGAGCAGGTGTGGCGCGCTTCGTTGCCATATTAGTTACTTCCTCCCAGCATCTCTACTTCATGATTATCAATTTCTGTATCAACAATCGCTGCTTTTTCTATTGCCGCTTCTTCACCTTCTGGCATCTTATTTGTTTCGACAGGCGTATCGGCGCCTTCACCCTCTATGCCAGCTTCTGCGTCAGCAGCCACAGGTGAAGATTGCTCGTCCGCCCGATCGTCTTGTGTCAACGGTGGCGTCGTGGCTGCCGGAGATTCTTTCACCTCACTTGCCTGCACTAGCCCCTTCTCGACATCTTCATTTTTATCGAATAACCCGAAATAGCTGCTTGTTGCAGCCGCATAGACCCCAATACCCACGACTAATATCGAAGCGAAAAGGTACATTCTTTTGCTCATTTTGAATTTTGTACGCAATGGGCTACTACCGAATGCGCCCTGATGCCGTGGAGTACTTGACGTACCACGTCGTGTATTTTTTTTGTTTTTTGTCATAGCTCGTTTTTATGTTTACTTTAGTTATCTGACCTCAGTGTAAAAGCTATATGAAATATAGTCAAGAGTCGCTTAAGCTTATCCTCAGTTTAACGTAGATACGAGCAAGTTGCAGCGAAACATCTTTATTTGTGTTTCACTTTCTGCTAGAATAATTAAGTTGTCGAAAGACACTGCGCGCGAGTGGTGGAATTGGTAGACACGCTAGCCTTAGGAGCTAGTGCCTTCGGGCGTGAAGGTTCAAGTCCTTTCTCGCGTACCAAAGTAAAAAGACTGTCGAAAGGCAGTCTTTTTACTTTGAGCCTTGTTTAATGTAGCGTTAGCTGCTATAGTAACTACATAACATGTCCTACGTTATGATCGCACTCCTGGAAGAAATTCCAGGAGCTGCTTTTTTATAGAGATAATTTCCAATAAAAAAGAGACGTCTTTACGTCTCTCGGCGGTAATAGGTGAGCACCGCGTTTCCATAACTACGATTGTCCACCACAACAACTCCCGTTTTGGTCGGCAACTCACCCTTACCTGGGTGTGATAATATCATAAGTCCGCCTGGTTTTAATAGGTCAAATATACGATCGACTGTGGAAAACTGCGTGTCCCAGTATGGCGGATCGGCAAAAATAATATCATACAGCTGAGGATTCTTCGTCCCGAGCCAATTTGACACTGTCGTGCGGATCAACGTTGCCTTCTCACCGACGCCCAACGATTCAATATTTCGTGCAATATAACGTTGTGCGGTACGGTCCTTATCGACAAATGTTGCACTCTTCGCACCGCGACTGATCGCTTCGAGCCCAATCGCACCCGTGCCAGCAAAGACATCGAGTACCTCGGCATCGAGTATCTCACCCGCCAGGCTATTAAATAGTGCGTTGCGAATCCGCTCACTCATCGGGTGGGTTCGACGATTGTTCGGAGCGGCGATCTTCAGACCCCCATAGTAGCCGGCTATAATACGGATATTCACGATTTCTTCTCCGCCAGCAGTACTGCCTGATACCAACCAAGGATGACAGTATTAATAATCTCTGGAATTAATGTTTTTCTCGTTTCATTAGCAAGATGACGCGTCCAGCCGTTGGCGCCAAACTCGTCGTACATTTTCATTGCATCGATAGTATGCACCGCCTCCATGAACAGGATACCGAAGCCTTTTTGCTCAAGCCGATCAATCGCATCCACTGGCAACATACTCTCCTTAAACGGCACCGGCGCAATCGTCGTTGCAACACCAAATTCGAACATAAAATGAGCCGTAAAGACTCCATTCGTTCCCCAGTATTCCCAGTTCTTCATGAGTGTATCGCGCTTGTTTTTACCTCGAATGATATTCTTGTCGCGAATCGTAAGCCGTTCAGTATGCGACTTTCCCCAGAGCTCTTCGATCTTATCGCTAAGCGGGTAATGATGAGCGGGGGTAAGCCCATCGACAATCGCATGCGCCATCCAGGCTGCTTCAAACGCGGCACGCTCATTATTTTTCTCTTTTAGTGCAACCGCTAAATTCTCGATATGATCAGTAATCATACCGAGCAATGCAACATCATCTGGCTTGGTTGGATCGATATAATGCCATGGCTCGTCCTTGGCTGGGCTTTTTCGCTTAATACCATCCGGGCCATTTAAACCTTCAAAATGAAGAATGTTCAGGATCGACGGGAAATAGACATCACGTCCAAGATGATGCTTGAGGTGCCGACGGGCGATGCGATCAATTTTTTGATGCACACCCATAACACGACCAGATTTAGTGCGAAAAGTTGTTCCAGAATACATGTTAGTTTAATGTGGTCAGTCGTTGATATTGTTCAACTTGCGCTGCCAGTTGCTTATATTGTAGCAGGTCATCACCCGATGCGACGAATGCCTTGGCCGCCTTTTGAGCACGGGCAATCAATTTCGTATCTGAAAGTGTCGCGATTTGAAGGTTCAGCGCACCGTGCTGAGCGCGGCCATATATCTCCCCTGGACCGCGGAGCTTCAGGTCAACCTCGGCCAAGTAGAAGCCGTCGTTCGACTTTTCGATCTCCTTGAGGCGCTGTGACGGCTTGGAGCTATCACTCATTACGAGGTAACAGTAGCTCTGATGCGACGAACGGCCGACACGACCACGCAGCTGGTGAAGTTGACTCAACCCAAACCGATCGGCATTCTCGATCATCATTACCGTAGCATTCGGGACATCGACCCCCACTTCGACGACAGTCGTACTCACAAGGATGTCGAGTGAACCTGCACTAAACTGTGACATGACCGCATCTTTTTCATCTGGCTTCATCTTCCCGTGGAGGAGGCCAATACGACGATGTTTGAAAATAGAGTTTTGCAGCTTTATATATTCAGACTCGACGCTCTTTATTTCATTATCTGGATTGTCATCGATCAAACTACAAATGACATACGCTTGGCGCCCGGTGGCAATCTCTTTTTCCATCGCATCGTACAGTTGTGCACGGCTATTTGGCGACCATATCTTTGTCGCAATTGGCTTTCTTCCCTTTGGCAATTCATTAAGAATACTCACGTCGAGCTCGCCATATACCGTCAAGGCTAGGCTACGGGGGATCGGAGTGGCTGTCATTGCTAGTAGGTGCGGCATGTGATCAGATTTCTTTAATAATTCTTGGCGCTGCTTCACACCAAAGCGATGCTGCTCGTCGATAACAACAAACCCGAGCTTATGAAACTTCACTGTCTCCTGAATGAGAGCATGAGTGCCGACGACAATATCAACAGCTCCCGAGGCAATCTGCTCATATAGCGTCTTACGCGCAGCGCCCTTAACACTACCAGTGAGTAGCCCAACGGTCACGCCAAATGGCTGTAGTAGTTTCGTAAGCGTCTCCGCGTGCTGAGAGGCTAATATCTCCGTCGGCGCCATAAGTGCCGTCTGAAACCCATGATGAGCCGCCTGATGCGCGGCAAGTCCCGCCACAACCGTCTTGCCCGAACCTACATCTCCCTGCAAGAGACGATTCATCGGTGTTTGCTGCTCAAAATCTTGAATAATCCCCCAGGCCGCCCGGCGCTGTGCACCTGTGAGCTCAAATGGCAGCTGCTTCACAAACCCAGCCACGACCGATTGCTCAAATGGGATATGCCAGCCAGTTAACTTGGCATTTTCTTGGCGGTTTAGTTGACTGGCCAGTAGCAGTTGGAACAATTCCTCAAACGCCAATCGTTCTCTAGCGTCTGCGACATCAGAGGCAGACTTCGGAAAGTGCATCCCTAGCACCGCATCCGAACGCGAGAGGAACTTTTCTGAAGCTATCACGCTTGACGGTAGCGTCTCAGGAAGCATCGTCATAAGTGGCCGTAGCTCGGCAAGGATCTTGCGAACCAGCTGACTCTTCAGACCTTTGACTGCGCGATAAACAGGCAAAAAACGATCGGTATTCACCGGCATGTCGCTCACCTTCTCGGCACTTGGATTGCTAAGTTGATACTTGTTGTAGTTAAATTCAAATGTACCAGAGAAGTAAAACTCTTCGTCCTTTTTTCCAAGCTGAGTTGTACGGTAAGGCTGATTAAACCAGACGGCCTGAAGTTTGCCAGTATCATCGGCGAGTGTAGCTGTCGTAATTCGTAGCCCGCGACGAACTGGGCGCGTTGAGATACTTTCGCAACGTGCTTTGATCGTTGCGGTGCCCGGATGAATATCGGCAATATTTACCACTTCCGAAAAATCTTCGTGTTTACGTGGCAAAAAGTCAATAAGATCACCGACGGTATGCAAATTCGCCTGCGCAAACTGCTCGCCGGTCTTTGCGCCAACGCCTTTCACTTTTTCGAGCGGAGATAGAAGGTTCATATACCCATCTTAGCGGACTAAGACAAAGCTGTTCTTGCCTTTTTTTATCAAGCTAGTCGAAGTGATCGTAGTGTCCTCGGTAATCTTCACTTCATTAACAGATACAGCACCGCCAGCAATCAAACGACGCGCCTCACCGTTACTCGAAGCAACGCCTGCGTCGACAAGTACTTCAATCACCGTTTTACCTACGATGCTAGCTGGAATTTCGAGGGCCAAAGCATCAAGATCCTCAGCGGTAAGATCGGCGAATGAAGCGTTTCCGAACAGTACGTCGGTGACACGCATAACACTTTCGGTGCGCTCTCGGCCGTGCACTAATGTCGTTATTTCTTTGGCAAGTGTCTTTTGCGCCTCGCGAGCGCCAGGATTTGCCGCGTGTCGCTCATCAAGTGCTTCGAGCTCTTCTTTTGACAGTAATGTGTAGATTTTTGCGTAGTCAATCACACCTTCGTCGTCGACGTTGAGCCAGAATTGGTAGAACTTATAGACGCTCGTCTTTTTAGGATCAAGCCACACTGCACCGTCTTCGGATTTACCGAATTTCTTACCAGTCGCTTTATTCATCACTAGCGGCGTTGAGTACACGTGCGCTTCACCGCCTTCCATGCGACGAATAAGATCGACGCCAGTAATCGAGTTACCCCACTGGTCAGCACCGCAGAGCTGCAGAGTAACACCGTGGTTTTTGTAAAGGTGCACGAAGTCATAGCCCTGAATCAATGAGTAACTAAACTCCGCGTAACTAATGCCCGCACCACCTTCGCCCAGGCGAGCCTGTACAAAGTCACGGCCAAGCATCTGACTGAGTGGTACATTTTTACCTACCATACGCAGAAAATCGAGGTAATTAATTTCTTTGAACCAGTCGTAGTTATCGACAATCGTAAATTCTTTACCAGCAAAAGCCGTTTTGTACTGCGCGGCAATACCAGCCTTGTTCCTGGCAATCTCATCGAGTGTCTTGAGATTACGCTCGTCAGCCTTACCGTCCGGGTCACCGATCATACCAGTCGCCCCACCGACAAGCAAAAAGGCCTTGTGACCGTGGTCGATAAAATGACGCACCATCATAGCCGCAGCAAAGTTACCTATTTGCATACTGTCGGCACTCGGGTCAACACCAAAATAGAAAGAGACAGGAGCACCGTCTAGGGCTGATAGATCAGGGTACGTCGTTTGGTTTACAAAACCACGCCACTGTAGTTCTTCGGAAAGTTTCATTGTCTGCTCCTTATCTGTTATTCCCTGTTAGTATATCAGAAAATAGCACTTTACTCACCAGAAATAATGCTATAATGAAAGGTAATATTGCTTATGGGAAAATGACTACGTGGCTAAAAAACCGACTAAATCACGCAACATGAGCGTGTACTCAAATCTGGCGCATAAGCGCAAAACGAAAAAAGACAGCGAGGCTCGTAAAAAAGCCGTGTATCTCGCCTCTCTTCCAAAACATCCAGTAAAGCGAGTTCTGCATCGCCTTCACCCGAAGCGCTTCTGGGGCTACTGGTTTAGTAAAAAAGGTGGACTCATGGCACTCAAAATTGCAGGTGTCGGCCTGCTGTTCTTAGTACTACTTGTTGGTGCCCTATTCGCCTACTACCGAAAAGACCTCGATCAGATTCGCCCAGGCGAGCTAGCCAAGCGCGTCCAGACGACCGTTACGCGCTACGAAGATCGTAACGGCATCCTCCTTTATGAAGATAAGGGGGCTGGCAATTATAAGCTTGTCGTTGATGGCAACGAAATCAGTAAGTACATGAAGGATGCCACAATCGCTATCGAGGACCGTGACTTTTATAAGCATAACGGTGTCAGCCCTATCGGCATCACCCGTGCTGTCATCAGTAACGCCAGTGGCAACAGTACGCAAGGTGGCTCCACTCTTACGCAGCAGCTCGTCAAGCAGGTCTTCTTTGCCGATCAATCTCAAGAGCGCGGCCTTGCTGGTATTCCTCGCAAGATCAAAGAGCTCATCCTCTCTATCGAGGTGGAGCGCATGTACAATAAGGACCAGATCATTGACCTCTACCTCAATGAGTCGCCATATGGCGGTCGCCGTAACGGCGTACAATCAGCAGCACAAACCTACTTTGGCAAGGGGGCTAAGGACCTTACACTCCCAGAAGCGGCACTTCTCGCCGCCATCCCAAATCAGCCCGGCTACTACGATCCGTACAACCGTGCAGGTAACCCCGACCTCGTAGCCCGCCAGCACAAAGTACTCGATAACATGGTTGAAGTTGGCTCCATCACTAAAGAGCAGTCAGATGCCGCTAAGAAAGTAGCGATTATCGACAGTATCAAAGCCGAAGCCTCGCAGTATGAAAACATCAAAGCTCCTCACTTTGTCCAGATGGTACGCGCCCAGCTCGAACAAGAGCTTGGTAAAGCCACCGTTGGCAAGGGCGGCCTCGTCGTGAAGACAACACTCGACCTGCGTATCCAAGATAAGCTCCAAGGTGCCATGACCGACATGTTTAACTCAAACGTACCAACCCGCAATGGCTTCACAAACGGCGCAGCAACTGTCGAAGATACACAAACAGGCCAGATCGTTGCACTTGTCGGAAGTCGCGATTTCAACTACGAAGGCTACGGCCAGGACAACGCAGCCACGGCCTATATCCAGCCTGGATCAACCGTCAAGCCATTTGTCTTCTCTGAACTATTCAAGAAGAACTACGGTAGCGGTAGTGTCCTTAGTGACACCAACTTTGATAAACAATACGGGGCAAAGGTACAAAACCACGATGGACGCTTCATGGGGAACATCAACGTCCGCTCGTCACTCGCGCTCTCGCGCAACATCCCAGCTATCAAGGCGATGTATATCGACGGCGTACAGCCAAGCCTTCAGACAATCCGCGACATGGGCGCGTCGAGCTACTGTTCGCAGGGTGCCGACACAACCGTTGGCCTCGCATCAGCCATTGGCGGCTGTGGCGTTCGCCAAATCGATATGGTTAATGCCTACGCAAGCCTGGCGCGTATGGGGGTATATAAACCAACCTCTACGGTTCTTGAAGTAAAAAACAGTCAGAATACTGTTCTTAAGAAATGGACCGACACCGGCAGCAAGCAGGTTATGGATCCTCAGATCCCGTACATCGTGAGCGACATCCTCACCGATCAAAATGCACGTGCAGCGCTTCACGGTCGCAACGTTCCAGGCCTCGACGTCCCTGGCGTGAAGACTGGCGTCAAGACTGGTACATCCGATGTTGGCGGTAAGCCAAAAGACCTTTGGATCATGAACTACAGTCCAGTTCTTGCCATGGGACTTTGGGTCGGCAACCCGGACACCAGCCCAGTGCGAAGCGACAACTCGGCCGCAGCGGGACGCATTATTAGCACTGTCATGGAATACGCGCACAAAGACGTGTATGGCCCAGAAGGCAAATGGAAGACCGGAGACTGGTTTGTAAAACCAGCAGGCATCCAGACGATCGCCGGACAACTCTACCCGGCATGGTACAACAAGTCCAAGGGTTCAACCAACAAGAAGATCACCTTCGATACCGTCTCAAAAAAGAAAGCGACCGCCTGTACTCCAGAAGGGGCTCGCACGGAAATCGAAGTCATCAGCATGACCGACCCGATCACAAAACAAGAGGCTATCACAAATCCTGACGGCTATGATGCCAGCAAGGATGACGATATCCATAAATGTGACGATGTGAAGCCGATCATCAGTGATATTGACTCTGACAGAAGTGGGAATACATACACAATCACAATCACTGTTCAAAAAGGAACCTTCGACGTAAGTAAGGTCACAGCAACCGTTGCAGGTTCAAACATCCAGTTAAACGGCTCTGGCACGACCTTCACCGGTGCGTACACAAGGACAAATCCAAGTGACCCAGCCCCAAGTATCACCGTAACGGCAACAGACAGTGGCATGTATACGGGTACGAGATCCGGCACACTCTCCAACTAATCCTATATAGATCATATAAAAATCGCCTCGTAGTAGAGGCGATTTTTATATGATCTTATTCTATTGTTGATCAACAAGGTCAATCAATGCTGCTTCACGCTGCGCAGATGTCTTTGGGCGCTGCTGACGAGCTCGTGGAGCGCTTTTCTGTTCATCTTTTGTATGTTGAAGCTGTTTGTTAGCAGAACGCTGCTGGCGAGGCTGACGCGGCTGATTCTGATCATCACTCTTTTGTTGGCGTGACGTCGCCTTACGGCGCTCATTAGTGTCACTATGAAATACGACCGGAGCTACAGACTCAACTGGAGCGACTGGTTTTGGTGCGCGACCTGTCTGCTTCTTCTTGACCGCCGCCTTAGCCATAGGTAGCTTTTCAATCGTCTGCGAAAGAGCTGGCTGCTTCTTAGAAGCTAGCGATGCCGTTGGCTTGGCAAACATCATCTTGCCGGCAGCCGTCTGGAGTGAACGAATAAACTCGATTTCAACTGTCTGGCCGATTTGTTTAAACGCGTGTTCAACAACGACCATCGTACCATCCGCCAAGTATCCGACTGCCTGATGTGAATCTTGACCCTTTTGAACAAGCTCGAGCAACATTTTCTCACCGGGAAGGTAGGCCATGCGAAGACTCTGGGCAAGCTCGTTCACATTAAGCACGACGATAGACTCCACCTGGGCAACCTTGTTGAGATTGAAGTCGATAGTACAAATAGACCCACTGTGCTGCTTGGCAAGCTTCAGGAGCCGCTCATCCACACCTTCTTCAGCTTTGCTACCATCTTGTAATATTTCGACAGTTACCTGCGGCATCTGCTGCAGCTCCTGAACGACATCAAGGCCATGGCGTGCGCGGGCACGCTTGTCATGATCGGCATTGTCAGCTAAAAATTGCAGCTCGCCAATGACACTTCGCGGGATAACCAGCGTATCACCGATAAAGCCCGATTGTGCGACAGCAATGATGCGTCCGTCGATCAGAACTGAGGTGTCAACAAAAATAGGCCGGCCTTGCTTTCGTGTTAAGTTTTGACGCGGTAGCTTCACGACCAAATAGGTCACTTCCGCCAAAATAGCCAGCAACGTGACTATCATTAAAATTTGTACTGTTTCCATAAAAGTTCTTTCTGATTATTCAATAAGATAATCGATTAAGGCCTGACGAAGATCGCCAACACCTTTTATAAATGAGTTCTTGTGACCCGGCTTTGGTGCGATTGCTTCGCTAAACCCGAGCTTCATTGCCTCGGCTACACGCCTATCGGCACTGTGTACGCTGCGGATTTCGCCGCCAAGTCCTACTTCACCAAATACGACGAGCCCGTCATCGAGTCGCCTTCCGGCTGCCGCACTAGCGATCGCCATACAGATAGCAAGGTCTGCTGCAGGATCACTAATCTTTAGTCCACCGACGACGTTGATATAAATATCTTTGTCCGATAAATTCAGTTTGGTGCGTCGTTCTAAGACGGCGATCAAAAGAGTAAGTCGGTTAAGATCGAAACCTGATGCAGTACGTTTAGGATACCCGAAACTAGTCGGATTGACAAGTGCCTGGATTTCAACAAGTAGCGGACGAGTGCCTTCAAGCGTCGCCAAAACCACCGAGCCGTCCGCATTCTGACGCTCCGCAAGTAGCGCTGCCGATGGGTTCTCAACCACACGCAGCCCCTTCTCATCCATCTCAAAAATCGCCGCCTCTGCTGTCGATCCATAGCGGTTTTTAATTGCCCGGACTACCTTGAAGCCACCATACCGGTCGCCCTCGAATTGGAGCACGACATCCACAAGATGCTCGAGCACCTTCGGACCCGCGATGCTGCCTTCTTTGGTGACGTGACCGACAAGTACAACGGCCGCACCAGACTCTTTGGCAGCACGAATAATCACATTACTACTATTGGTAATTTGGCTTACCGTACCGGGAGCGGAGGTGATTTCATCAAGGCTTAGTGTTTGAATCGAATCAATGATCACCAGTTTATACGCACCCGAGCGAATCGTAGCTGCAATATCGTCTGCGCTCGTACTGGCCACAAAACTAAGCTGCTCACTCGCGTTCGCACCAAGTCGCTCAGCTCGCAACTTTACCTGGCCAGCCGACTCCTCGCCGCTCGCATACAAGACAGGGGCAGAGTTTGCAATGTGCGCCGTCACCTGGAGCAAGAGTGTACTTTTACCAATACCTGGCTGCCCAGCAATAAGCACAACACCACCAGGCAGTATACCGCCCCCGAGTACATCATCCAAGTCACTGAAACCAGTCCCGAGACGGGACGAAGCATCTTCTGAGCTAATCGATCCGATAGTCTGAGGCGTCAAAACACGCCCGCTTGAAGCACCGCGAGCCACAACAGACTTGCCACTGTCGACAACTTGCTCAACAAGACTATTCCACTCACCGCAATTGTCACACTTACCTACCCACTTCGGATAGCTGGCGCCACAATGCTGGCAGATAAACTGAGATTTAGATTTAACCACTATTGCTCCATTATACGACAGCTCGACATTAAACGCTCGGCGAAGGCGCCAAAGTACTGTCGATCTTTTGCTTTAACTCATTCGACCGCACAACAAGGTCATTATACGCCTTGACCTTCGTATTAAACTCCGTAGTCTTGGTGTCGATTGCTACTTTTTGACCATTAAGGCTATCTGCCCGGTTGATTAGTGCCTGCCTATCGGCGTTGTATGCGTTTACCTGACTGGCGCTTGTGCGATCAACAGTACCCTCACGTGCTCTGAGCGCTGCAATATCTGCCTCCAGGCGGGCAGCTTCTGCATTGTACGTCGTGATCTCAGCAGATATCCCCTCCCGCAGCCGGCTCACTTCGGCACCGAGCGTATCAGACTGGGCCGACAAATCATCGAAGACCTTTTGGTACGTCGCATGGAGTGCCACGACTTTTTGTCTATCGCTAAAGTACTGCTTGTAGTGCGTCTCTAGCTCAGGGCCGAGTGATGCAATTTCAGTGCCGATAATGGAATGAAGCTCATTGATGCGATCACCCGGCTGTGCCCGGGCGTAGTATTCCATACGTGTCTGCAACTCGGCATTATGCGACTTGGCATACTCAGCCTCAAGTAGTGTACCAAGATACTGCTTCTCTTTCTCGGAAAGCCGTTCAAACACGGCGTGCAGCATCTCATGCGATGCCGTAACTTCGCGTATGCCATCGAGTCTCGGGTCGGTTACGTCATAAATATAGATGCGTTCGGCACTGTAACACCCCAAAATAGCACTTGTCGGCTCTTTTCTATCGCACTGTGAATTAAATTTCTGCGTACCCTCAACCGAAGGCTCTGAAGCATAGAAGTAAAACAACCCCTTGTCGTGTATCGTCGCTCGATTCGCCAGCTGAGATATGGTATCGCTCGGCGTATACTGCCAGACGGTTAACTGATCAATGACAAATTGGCGGTTAAGAACGATAAACAGCGCCAAGATAGCAAGAAGCAGGCCAATAAATAGCCCGCTCGTTCGCCTTAAGAAATTACTCTTCGTGTCCAACATCAATCCTCATCGCTCCTCGCTGTACGCCTACGGTTAATACGCTACCCTTTTCATATTCTCCCGACAATATACCATCAGCCAGTGAATGCTCGAGCTCATCCTGAATTGTCCTTCGAAGCGGGCGAGCACCAAACTTTTCGCTATAACCCCTATCGATCAGATAGCGCTTTGCGCTCGGACTCACAACCAGATGGATCCCCTTGCGGATAAGTCGTTCCTGAAGCTCATCGATCAAGTTGTCGAAGATTTTACCAACCTCACGACGAGTCAGCGCGCGGAATGTCACAACCGCGTCGAAACGATTGACGAGCTCCGGACGCATCATACGACCGAGCGCCTCATTGGCCGCCGCGTCATTCTCGGCATGTACGGCATCAAGTTGCTTTTGGTCGGATGTTGTTTTCGCATGGAAGCCAAGTGATGATTCTTTCATCATCTTGTCCGCACCAAGATTGCTCGTCAGAATGATGATTGCATTGCTAAAGTCGACACTGCGGCCCTTGGCGTCCGTCAGCTTGCCGTCCTCAAGCAGCTGCAAGAGAAGCTGGAAGACATCAGGATGGGCCTTTTCAATCTCATCAAACAATACAACGCTATACGGCTGGCGTCGTATTTTATCGGTCAATTGGCCCCCGTCGTCGTAGCCAACATAACCAGCCGGCGCACCAAGCAAGCGGCTCGTATTGTGACGCTCACCGAACTCACTCATATCAATCTTAATGAGTGCATCATCACTACCAAATACCTCGCGCGCAACCACCTTTGCAAGCTCGGTTTTGCCAACGCCCGTCGGGCCCATAAACACGAAAGAGCCGATTGGCCGTTTACCGCTCGCCACGCCACTCCGGCTACGCCGGATCGCCCTCGCCACCTTTTCGACCGCTTCGTGCTGACCAATGATAAACTTGCCGAGATGCTTTTCAAGGTGACGTAGTAGCTTCGCCTCCGACTTCTGAATACGCTTCACCGGAATGCCGGTCATAGTTGAGATAGCCGCTGCCACATCAATATCAGTCAAGGTGACAGGCGTTTGCTTCTCGGCTTCAACTTTCGTAGCATCAAGCTTTTCACTCAACTGACTCATGCGTGTTTTATAGAGGGCGGCACGCTCGTAATCTTCGGCCGCTACAGCGTCATCCATTTTCTCGGTAAGATTTTTGAGTTGCCGCGTATAATCACGTACTTTGCTTGGCTTGTTGCTTCGCTTTACCCGCACAAGTGCCGATGCCTCATCGATAACATCAATCGCTTTGTCAGGCATGAAACGTTCACTAATATAGCGATCGGCCATATAGACGGCGTCCTCAATCACCTCATCGCCCATTTCCACACCATGATGCTTCTCGTAATAACTCCGAAGGCCTTTGAGAATAGCAATACTATCCTTGATACTTGGCTCCGGTACGACAATCGTCTGGAAACGACGGTCCAGAGCACTATCTTTTTCGATATGCTTGCGATATTCATCAAGAGTGGTTGCGCCTATAAGGTGTAGCTCACCACGAGCCAACGCCGGCTTGAGCATATTCGCCGCGTCAAGTGCACCTTCGGCCGCACCAGCGCCGACAAGTAAATGAAGCTCGTCAATAAAAATAATCACATTCTTCTGTTGCTTCAACTCACTGACGACTTTCTTAAGGCGTTCCTCGAATTCGCCACGATATTTCGTGCCTGCAATCATGGCCGCAAGGTCAAGCTGAATAACCCGCTTGTCAAGCAGGTGATCCGGCACATCCTCTCTCGCAATGCGCTGCGCTAGACCCTCAACAATGGCCGTCTTACCAACACCGGGTTCACCAATAAGCACTGGGTTATTCTTTGTTCGGCGACTGAGAATCGTCACCATACGCTCTTCTTGTTCATCGCGTCCAACCACCGGGTCAAGCTTACCAGCCTTGGCACGCGCCGTTAGATCCGTACCGAATGTCTCCAGTGCGCCGTTTCGCTTCTTCGGTACGGTTTTTGTCGGCTCGCCTGCCTCGTCATCATGGAATGTTTCGTGTTGACGATCAAAGAACTCCTCGAGCTCACTCGTCAGTTCAACCAGGTTGATATTCATATCCCGTAGCAATACTGTGGCACGAGCGTTCTTTTGACTAAGCATACTATAGAGAATATGCTCGGTGCCGAGAAAATCCTGATGAAACTCTTGAGCAATCTGCCAACTCATCTTGAGCGTCAGCTTGGCCGTTTCCGACAAGCCCTTGGCGCCAGTGCTCACGACGAGCGTGCGAGGTGTAAGATTGAGCGCAAGCTCAGCTCGATCAAGCGTCACTCCAGCATCAGCGAGTAGCTTGGCGCCCACCGAAGAGCCCTGCGCAAGCACGCCGAGAAGCACATGCTCCGTGCCGATGTACGGACTGCCATACCCACGTGCAATGGCATCAGCGTGCTGCAAACTCGTGCGAGCATTCTGCGTTAGGTGTGACACAAATTCTGCGAAATCGTCAGCCATAATTGTATTATGAAACCTCCTATGTGTAGAGCGCAAGCGTTTTATGCTTTATTAGCGCTTTTACTACCCTCAGTATACATAATTATTAGCACTCTCGTCAACAGAGTGCTAATAATTACTACGCCCATATTAGACCTTCAGGTGCCAGCGATGATCAAAATCGCTAAAGCTGTACATGCGTTTTACTTTTTTCCAGGCAATACGGTCAGCCATCTCTTTGCGATTTGCATCATCAAGACGATCTTGAAGAAACATATATTCGCTATAGGCCTTGTCAAAGGCTGCTTTATAGATAGACCAGGCAAGCTTCGGTAACATGCGTCGAACGGTATCGGGTAGTTTTTTGCTATTTTCTTGCATCATATCCCCCTTTTGAACTTCACTACCGAACGCTAGTTTGCGTTCTCGTACTTCTATTATAATCCTGTTTGATATTCGACGCAAAATATGATCGCAACTTAGGAAAGGATCTGCAGGTTGCCCGTAAAAGAACTGACTCTTCTGCCTACTTAGCTACAAACTCTTCTCGGCCCCGTTTAGCAAGGTTGCAAACCAAACAAGCTCAGCGTATAGCTTTGTGAGATTACCTTCATACCGTTCGGCATATTCCGCATGAATAACGCCGTTTTCATCGAATATGTCCTGCACTCGAGGAAAATACACGTCCCAACTAAGGACGACGAGCCCGAGTTCACGAATAGCAGTCACGAGCGCTTCAACCGCACGGACACCGCCCCAGTTACCATTGCTTACCCCGGCTATGGCAACTGGCTTGTGATTGTAGGTTGCAAGCTCACTATCAAGCATCCGCTTCAAGCTACCCGGGAAACTATGGTTATACTCCGGCGTTACGATAAAGAACGCATCAGCCTGTGCTGTAATCTCACTATACCGCGGATCTTTCCCCTCGGGGTCGTTTCCGTCGCCAGGAAAATTGAAGTCATTTGGATCAACAAAAAGTATCTCGACGTCTGGTAATGTAGCGCCAAAATCAGCAACGTAGCGCGCCGCTTTTATTGATTCTCGCTGCTGCCTGGTCGTACCAGCCAGTACGGCAATAGTCAGTTTTTTATTTTGATCCATGATTCCCCATTTCTTATGTCACCATTGTATCAGCCGCTCGCTATAGCACGATAATTCCATCTTCAACTTGTGAGCGAAAATGCCAAATACCCCGGCCTTCAGTTTTGTATGTCCAATAAAACCACGCCAGCGCCTCATCATACACAGCAAGCTGGCGACGGGCATGCTCTTTGAAGAGTAGCTGCTCACGCTCGGGCGGCGCACCATCTAAAATAGCACCACTCAGCACCACGCTCCATTCGCCCACAACGATAGGCTGCCGATACTGCAACCGTTGCACGAGCGCACGGCGGCGACCCAGGGCTCTGAAGTATCCCTGTAGATTCTCAAACCGATGAAGCAATCGTCCAAACTGATACCAGTGAACGTCCATTGCAACCGGAAGCGACGGACTACCGAGGACACTACCACTAAGAAGCCGCGGCGTAAATGCATCATGAAAAATAATATACGTACCAGGTCGGGCCACTTTCAGCAAGCTGTCGTACGCACGGTTATAAAAGTGGCGGAGCTTCATATGAAACACACCAATCTTAGGCTCATTCAAGAGCTCAATCCCCCAGATGCAATCATATTGGTAGTAGCGCTCTGTAAGCCTCACGAGCGCATCAATCGTGCGGCGACGATACGTGGAGTGGTGAAACCAGCCGCTGCTGCCAATTTTTCCGCTATGGTCTTTGCCATTTTGCGACCCCTCGGCACCGTGCAGATCAAGCAGAACCTTTAGCTTGTATTTTATAGCCATTTTAACGGCCCAATCAAGGTATGATATGCCTGCACTATATGGATCATCTCCGTCGAATATCCAATAACCAATAGGAATTCTGACCGCCTCAATACCATGGTTCGCCAGCCACTTGAAGTCGGCCTCTTGTATAAATGTTCGCCGATGACGCTCGATCTTTTTTGCCGCACCCTTAGTCTGCATGAAGGTATATTCGTCATTCGCATCAACGCCTTCAAATAGCGTCGGTGTCATCCATTTTTCGAGCAACAACCAACCACCTAAATTTACTCCGCGGAGTGCTTTTTTGGATGATTCCATGATGATAGTATAGCGCCATTTCGCCCGTGATGATAATCGACACAGCGATTGCAGAACGGGTGATATAATAAACTCACAAGGAGTGGCCTACGTCATCATGAAACGCTAATCACCCATCATCAACTATAAAAATCAAATATAACACCGGAAAGGACACTCTATGTCTAAGGGTACAAATCAGAAAAAAGCAGTCAAGAAGCCAAAAAAAGACAAGAAGCCCAAAGTAGCGACTTCTCTATAAACAAGAACCCCGCCGAGATGGCGGGGTTCTTGCTACTGATAGATGTTACTCTTCGGTTGATTCTTCAACAGCACTAAGAAGACTATCTTCGATATTCTTACGAGGCGCTTTTGGCTCAGCTGGCTTTTCAGCTGCCGTCTGTGCAGGCGCAGCAGTCTCGATATCAAGCTCATAGCCAGTAAGACGGCTCGCAAGACGAACATTCTGACCTGCGCGACCAATAGCGATTGACTGCTGGTCTTCATTTACGAATACCTTGGCACGCTTTGCTTCTTCGTTGATCTCAACGCGCACAACCTCAGCTGGGCTAAGTGCATTGCGAATAAACTGCTCGTTGCTATCATCAAACGTGATGATGTCGATCTTTTCCTGATCGCCAATTTCGTTCATAACTGTCTGGACACGAGTTCCGTGACCACCAACGAATGTACCGACTGGATCAACGCCAGGAACAGTACTGATAACAGCAAGCTTCGTGCGACGACCGGCTTCGCGGGCAATTGCCTTGATCTCTACGGCGCCAGTTTCCATTTCTGGAACTTCTTGACGGAAAAGGTATTCAACAAACTGCTCATTACCGCGGCTAAGAATAAGCTGTGGACCGCGGTTACCGCGCTCGATGTCCTTAATAAACACCTTGATGCGTGAACCTGGGCTGTAGTACTCACCCTGGATCTGCTCGCTTTGAGGAATAATACCATTTGCCTTACCGAGTTCGACACGGATAACACGCGGCTCAACACGCTGAACAATACCATTTACAACCGTACCAATTTTATCTTCGTATTCTTCGAGGACAACTTCGCGCTCAGCTTCGCGTAGACGCTGCAACACAACCTGCTTTGCCGTCTGGGCGGCAACACGACCGAAGCTAACAACTTCGTGTTTTTCCTCAACAATACCACCGAGCTCAGCATCAGCCTTCACTTTTTTAGCATCTTCAAGACTAATCTCAACAGCATCGCTTCCGACCTCTTCAACGATCTCACGGGCTACAAATACATTAGCCGTGCCGTCAACAGTGTTAAGCTCGGCGCGAACTTCTTGGTCGCGCTCACCGTTGTCACGGCGCCATGCAGCAGCAATTGCCTGCTCAATAACAGACATCACTACGTCTTCTGGCAAGTTCTTTTCCTCGGCAATAGTACGTACTGCGAGTGTCAATTGTTTTACGTTAATATCTTCCATAATTATTTCTCCTTTTCTATGAAAAAATCCGACCTGCCGGCCGGAAATGTACTACACGTAGTATACCACCTAGCGCATTTCGTATGCAAGTACTAATACATATTCATCATGCCACCGATCATCTCGCTCCTCTCACGCTCAAGCTCGTTCATCTTCTGCTCATACTCAGCCTTGATCGTTTTCTCGCGTGCCTCAAGTTCCTTGATCTTCTCTCTTTGCTCATGGACAAGTGCCTCGGCAGCAATGGCGGCGCTTTGAAAATTAGTCACCTCCTCAGTCAGCTGTCGAATTTTATCTTGTTCACGCTCAGCACCCTTCATATCGCCGTGCCTTGCATAGTCGTCGGCGTTGATTGTCGCCTTTTGAATCTCGCGTTCAGTCGCCTGCATATTCGCACGCTGCTTCATCACTTGTTTCTGAGAATCTTTTAAGCTCATATCTTATACCTCCTTCTGTGTCTCTATTTTACACCCGTACGATACGCATGTCACGATACCGGCAGTGTCTGGCCTGGGCAACCCGATAGTATTCGTATCATGCTGTCGTATTCAGCCCGTGTCACCCATAGACGATACCTCTGCTTGACTGCGATTTGACGAGCTACATACTGGCAGCGGAATGATTTGTATGATGGTAGCCATGTCGCCGCATCTCCATCCGATTTTTGTTGGTTGGCCGCTCCATCGACCGCAAGCAGCTCCAACGGATCGTTTGCAAGCGTTATACGCTCATCGCGACTCAATTGCTGAGCGCCCGTCTGCCAGGCATTGCTGAGGGCTACAACGTGGTCGATCTGAACATCATCGCTCGTTGTCTCTCCTCGTTGAAATTGGATGTCACGCCCAGTATAGGGGTCGTGGAGTAGACCGCTCATCACCTTACACTGCTCATTCGTCACAACCTCCGTAAGGTCGCGGTGTAATATAAGATTCCGTGTATCGCAGCCTTGTGTCGTCACCCAGCCATCGCCGAACTGGCTGCGGCTATACCCGGTTTTCGGGGCTCTACCCTTGAGCTCAAGACGCTTCAGCGTGTCGACGGCAATACCGCTAGCCGGCGCACCTACACGAGGCTGGTCGGAGGCTTGCTGCCGCAGGTCGGGCGACAGAATAATCGCCGTACCTACGCCAACAAGTAGCAGCAAAACCAGAACACTTCGTCGCCATCGATATGAGCTATCCTTCATACTGCCAATTATACCAATAGTTCTTATGGCTTGATCAAGACGACACAGATAGACTTTGCTACAATAGTAGCATGCATACTGTCTCTCAACTCATCGACCAGTTCATTCCTGAACACTATGATCTTTCTCTTACACTCGAACGTGAAGCACGTCGCTTCGAGGGAACGGTCACTATCCACGGCGCATCGCAGCCAAGCGCTCAACACATCGTGCTCCACAGCAAAGACCTTACGATTGAATCAGTGACACTTGATGGCAGAGACGCTGATTTTGCCAGCTCAGACAATGACGAGCTTTTCATCACTCAACCAGACCTCGAACCAGGCGATCACGTTCTCGTCGTTGGCTTTAGTGGCCAGATTACCGACGCCATGCACGGCCTCTACCCCTGCTACTACGAACATAATGGTGTCAAAAAAGAATTACTTGCCACCCAGTTCGAGTCGCATCACGCTCGTGAGGTATTTCCGTGTATTGATGAGCCTGCCGCAAAAGCAACCTTCGGCGTCACAGTCTCGACCGAAAAAGATGTTACTGTCCTCGGCAATATGCCAGTCACGTCTCAGGTGACTGACGGCGAGACCCTTGTTACGACCTTCGACCGCACGCCGCGTATGAGTACGTATCTGCTCGCGTGGACGACAGGTGAGCTGCACCGAAAAACCGCAACAACAAAAAGCGGTGTTGAGGTAAATATCTGGGCAACACCAGCACAGCCAGCCGAAAGCCTCGATTTTGCACTCGATATTGCCACCCGAACGATTGATTTCTTTGACGAATATTTTGACACACCGTATCCGCTACCAAAAAGTGACCATGTTGCTCTTCCTGACTTTTCATCTGGCGCCATGGAAAACTGGGGGCTCATCACCTACCGCGAGATCGCCCTTCTGGCCGACCCTGCCACCACCAGCATTGCAAGCAAGCACTATATTGCCACAGTTATCGCCCATGAACTATCACACCAATGGTTTGGTAATCTTGTCACAATGGCGTGGTGGAATAACCTCTGGCTCAATGAGAGTTTTGCTACGCTCATGGAATACATCGCTATCGACGCGCTACACCCTGAGTGGAACGTCTGGCTCGATTTTGCTACTATGGAAAGTATCGCAGCGCTTCGTCGTGATAGCATCGACGGTGTTCAGGCGGTGCAAGTCGATGTCAATCACCCAGATGAAATCAGTACCCTATTTGACGGCGCTATTGTATACGCAAAAGGCGCACGTCTCCTGCGCATGCTCCAGCAATATATCGGCCACGAAGCATTCCAAGCTGGCCTAAAGTCATACTTCAAAGCACATGCCTACGGCAATACCATCGGCGACGACCTCTGGCAGGCGCTCGGCGAAGCCAGCGGCAAGGATATTACCGCCTTTATGAACACCTGGATCTCCCAGTCGGGCTATCCAGTATTGAGCGCATCGAAGCAAGGTGACCAAATCACACTCTCACAACAGCAATTCTTCACCGGCCCACATCAACCATCCGACAGGCTATGGCCGATCCCCCTCGAATCACCATGTTCAGAGATGCCAGAGCTGCTCGCGACAAAAACCGAAACTGTCACGCGCCATCATGACACACCGCTTCGCTTCAACGCGGGCGACACCGCACACTTCATTACTCACTACGACGAAGAACTGTTAGTTGCGCTGATTGATGAAGTGAAAAACGGCACGCTTTCCCCGCTCGACCGCCTTCAGCTCCTCCACGAGCAAACCCTACTGGCACGCGGCGGGGTTATCAGTAGCGCTACCCTCTTGCCACTACTGGGCGCCTACAAAAACGAACAAACCGAAGCCGTGTGGGATATTATCGGCATTGCAATCAGTGAACTCAAAAAGTTTGTCGAAACGGACGAACTAGCCGAAAAACAACTTCGTGCCTTTGCAGCCAGGCTTGCTAGAAACGAGTACGATCGACTCGGATGGACCCCTCGCTCAGACGAAAACGAACAAGACACAAAGCTCCGATCTACCATCATCGGCCTAATGATCTACGGCGAAGATAACGATGCAATCAGCACGGCGCTAACGACATATGCGAGCACACCACTCGAACAGCTCGACCCTGAACTGCGCGGCCTCATTATCAGCACGGCCGTCCGGCACGGCGATGATGCAACTATTATCGATAGCTTGCTCGAGCGGTACCAAGCGAGCTCATCAGCCGAGCTACAGCAAGATATCGCCTGTGGCCTCACCTCAACCAAGGACACCTCAGCCATCAAAAAGCTACTATCGACGCTCAAGAACGGCTCGGTGATTCGCTCACAAGATACAGGCCGCTGGTATGTCTGGCTACTGCGCAACCGCGACGGACGTTCACTCACGTGGCAGTGGCTACAAGACAACTGGGACTGGATTGAAAAAACGTTTGCTGGCGACAAGAGTTATGATGACTACCCACGTTACAGCGCAGGCGTACTTAGTACTCAGCAACAACTCGACGAGTACCGAACCTTCTTTACTCCACTCAGCGAAGTTCCAGCTCTCACCCGCGTCATTGCAATTGGCATTGTCGAGATCGAAGGTCGTGTCAGCCTCATAGAGCGTGACGGACAAGCGGTTCGCGAAGCCCTAGCCAAGCTCTAAGAATGCCTCAACCGCCGGCGGATCACCCGTAACGCTCGCGGCTGCCAGGCGTAGATTAAATCCGCCAAGTCTATACTTCACAGCATAATATTCAGCGGCGAATTTCATTTGTCGCTGTTTTTTATCAGTAATTGCAGCCAGACCTCCGCCCTGATCTAGTTTTTTTCGATATTTCACCTCAGTAAAATAAATAGTGTCTTTGTGTTTGGAAATAATATCAACCTCACAAAATTTCGTTTTCCAATTACGTTCAAGAATCTCATGAGTCTGTCTCACTAGATAATTCGCAACTTCAGTCTCAGCCATGTCACCGATCTGCTTAGTGGTAGTCTGTAATGCGACCTGGAGTGTCCCTTCGTGCGTCAGGACATCTGCAGCCCGAGGCCGACCAGACGCCGAGGCTCTTGTCGGTCCCGGAGCGAAGCCGTCTTGACCACGAACGGGTCCGACAGGCCGATATTTTTGCAATGGCGCAAAACTCAACCGATGCAGCGGCGTCACACCTAAACTCTCGATAGCCGCCCGGTGCTTGGCTACTCCGTAGCCCGCATGCGAGCCAAACCCATAGCCAGGATAGACGTCGTCTTGCTCGGCCATGTAGCGGTCGCGAGCTACTTTAGCAATGATAGACGCAGCACTCACACTCGGCACAAGCAAGTCAGCCTTTGGTAAAGTCGTGACAAATTGCCCCTTTGTCGTCTCCTTCAAGAAGTTGATCGTACCATCGATGACAATCTCGTGATACGGCACCTGCACACTCTCAACAGCACGCCTCGTCGCCAGCACCAGCGCAGCCGACAGGCCAATCGTATCAAGCTCATCTGCGTCCACCCAGCCAAGCCCAAAGCCAGCCGCCTGTTCGCGAATAATGACATCGAGTGCTTCGCGTCGCTTCTTCGTAAGCTTCTTACTGTCGGTCAGCCCCTCGATCTCAGCACCGCCAAGTACCACGGCGCCCACTACGAGCGGACCCGCCCACGGCCCGCGCCCAACTTCATCAATACCAAGAATCATAGATCTATTGTAGCAATAAAAAACGCCCGATTCTCATCGGACGCTTTCTTACTATCAAGCAATGTTATTTTGCTTCTGTAGTCTCTTCAGCTTTTGGCGCTTCTTCAACTGGAGCTGTAGCAACAGTGTTTACACCTTCACGGTCGAAATTCTTAGCAACAAGACGAGCACTCTTACCGCTACGGTTACGTAGGAATGAAAGGTAATTGCGGCGAACTTTCGCACGACGAGTAATTTCTACTTTTTCAACGAGTGGGCTATGAAGCAGGAAGCTTTTCTCTACGCCAACACCACTAGCGATCTTGCGAACAGTAATACGTGAAGTGTGAGACTTCTTGTTGTCGGTACGGATAACGACACCTTCGAAGATCTGGACACGTTCTTTATTACCTTCTTTAATTTTTTGGTGAACACGAACTGTGTCGCCGCTACGTACATCGACAACACCAGCTTTTTTCTGGGCTTCGTTGACTTGTTTAATTAGTTCAAAACTCATAAATATATCCTCTGTTTATGTCCACTCTGGTAAATTGGACTGGCCACGCAGCTGTATGACTGCGGCTCCATGTCACCGCCTAGTGAACGTTTATTACATACAATCAGCGTTGATTATAGCACAGACAACCAGATTATGAAAGGGGTTCGGCTCGGGCACGACCTTGCCTTGTATTAATTAAATTACCCGATTTACTTCGTCGAGCGTTGTTTCACCACGAAGCGCAGCAAGAATGCCAGCTTCAAGCAATGTCACCATACCATCCTGGCGCGCCTGACGCTCAATTACTTCAGTATGAACATCTTGAACATCTCCACGAAGGAACTTCTGGATATTTTCACCGACAACCATTTGCTCCATGATAACGACTCGCCCCTTATAGCCAAACGGCGCATCGTCACTTGGCTTTGGTCGCCAAAGCTTGAATGTGTCGAGATCTGGCTTCTCAACATGATCGGGTAAACTCTTCAAGTTGTCGCGCACCCATTGGCGTGTCGCTTCATCCGGCTCGTATTCTTCCTTTGTAGTGTCGTGAAGACGGCGAACAAGTCGCTGTGCAATAACAAGCCGTATCGCCGAACTAAAGATCGGGTTGACACCAATGAGGTCAATCATGCGGCTAAAGGCAGCGCCCGTTGAGTTGGCGTGGAACGTTGACAGTACAAGATGCCCTGTAATCGAAGCCTGAATAGCCGTCTTTGCCGTGTCGGTATCGCGAATCTCACCAACCATCACAACATCAGGGTCGAGGCGCAGGACCGCGCGAAGACCATCAGCAAAGCTCGAGCCACCTGTCGTATCGATTGGAATCTGCGTAATGCCGTTAATACCATATTCCACTGGATCCTCAAGCGTAATAATCTTTCGGTCGGTAGTATTAAGGGCATTGATCATGCTATAGAGCGTGGTTGATTTACCGCTACCTGTTGGGCCAACCATCAGTACCATACCCCGAGGGTGACTCACGACTTCATCGATTTCGCTACGCTCTGCAGCTCCAATGCCGAGCAGATCAAGCTGCAGCAAACTTTCGTCAAAGTTAAATAGACGCATTACCGCATCCTGGCCAAACATTGTTGGCACCGTTTCGATACGAAGATTAAGTAAATGCGTTGCGCCATCACGCGTAATTTCCTGCTGCATATGACCCGATTGCGGCTCTTTTGCCGCCGAACTGAGATTTGCTCGCGAGGCAAGCGCACCCATAATCACACGGTAGCGGTCGCGGTCGAGATCGGCCACTGCATGCAGAGCGCCGTCGATGCGCATACGAATGCGTATATGAGTACGCTGATTTTCAATATGAATATCACTGGCGTTTAAGCGATCGGCCTGATCAATAAGATATTCAAACACCCGATCGCTACCAACAGAGTTAAGTGTTTTACTTACCTGAGTGATCGTCTCACTATCACCCTCTTTGGCAATTTGGATGTCATCATAGATTACTTCTTTTGGCGGATCAAACCGATTCATAAACGCACGGAATGCGCTTTGACTAATAAGAAGAAATTGAACGTTGCGTCCGGTGTCATTGTATTGCTGTTCGGTCTGACGAATCAATGATTGAGGAGTCTGGCTTGTGACGCCAAAGCGAAACGGATCAGATTCACTGCCGGCAACAAGCGGTACGAGGCGACCTTTATACATATCTTGAACATCAAGTACACCATTAGCAAGTGGTAATGTAGCCTCGAGGTCGCGCGTATCAAGATACTGCAAGCCGAGGATTGCGGCACGCTCCTGAGTCGCCTTCTCGTCCTGATCACGTCGGCGTTGTTGAATCTTATCTTCGTCCATTACCTATGACTATAGCAAAAAGCTTATGTATTTTATAGTGGTACAATTGGATGTAATGTCTGAAATTGTCGTTATCGCACACAATATCCGCTCAACCCATAACGTTGGGGCGATTTTTCGCACCAGTGAAGGTTTTGGCGTCTCGAAAATTATTCTCAGCGGCTACACGCCCTACCCGACACTATCTAGCGATACACGGTTGCCGCATATCTCGCGTAAGCTGACTGATCAAATCCATAAAACCGCTCTCGGAGCGGAGGCGATCGTGCCATTTGAATACCAAGAAACGCCCGACATTACCACCCTAAAGGCCGCTGGCTACCGCATTGTTGGGCTTGAGCAAGACGACCGCTCGATCATGCTACAAGATTATGCGACCCCAGATAAAGTCGCACTACTGCTTGGTGAAGAAGTCGAGGGCATTACACACGACATGCGCGATATCTGCGATGACCTGGTTGAAATCCCTATGGTTGGGAAAAAAGAGTCGTTCAATGTCAGCGTCGCGACGGGCATTGCACTTTACGCACTCTCTACCTGAGCTACTTCAGTATGACACAATCCTCACCGAGCTGCTTCACAAGAGCACTGACGAGGTTATCACTGCCATCAACGCCAAATGGCAACTTAATCGCAGATTTTTTATCCGCACCAAGCACCAAAATAATATCGGTCTTGCCCGGATACTCGCTGCATATTTGCTTTAGACCTAACAGTGCATCGTGATTGTCAGTATCTTTAATATGAACGAAAAGCTTTTTAACAGCCGGAATGTCAAGAATAGGGCGCGGCCTCTCAGCGACCGGCTTTTCGGCTGGCGCTGTACTAGCTGGCATACTCACCTCGCCTCCGGTTTTCTTTGCCTTAAATTCCGCGACACGCATCGCCTTTACCTTGGCACTCATCTTAGGTGCCTCCATCTTACGTCCAGTTGATTCGTATTCACGCAACTCTTGATCGGTCACTTCGACCACTTCATCGGCAATCATCTTAGATTCTGTCCCCAGATTTCCATCACGATCACGAGCGCTCATCTTACCAGTGACACGAATAACCGCATCCTGCACCAACTTGGCGCCGACCTGCTCGTACAAATTCGGAAAAATAATCACTTCACCTTCGGCCGTTTTGTCTTCGATACCGACGAACGCCATCTTCGTACCAGACTTAGTAATGATCGTACGGACGGTACTTACCAGCCCACCAATCGTTGCTTTCTTACCGTCAACATCCGGCGTCATACGACTTAGAGGAATAGTTTGTTCTTCAAAGTATGCATCATAATTGTCGAGTGGATGGGCACTAATATACAGGCCAAGCAGCTCACGTTCCCACGTAAGGCGCTCTTTATCGGTATGCTTCGCTGGAGCTGCCTGCATCGTCACTGTCGGCTGCACACTGGCGACATCTACTAGACCGCCAAACAGATCAGTTTGACCACTAAGCGCCTCCTTCTGAACCTTGCTTGCAAACGCCTGAATAGTTTCAAGATTGTATAGCAGATCCGAGCGGTCGCCCATAGCATCAAATCCACCCGACTTAATGAGCGAATCCCAGGCTTTTTTGTTGAACTTACCTGTCGATACGCGCTTGGCAAAATCCTCAATGCCAATAAACTTGCCGTCCTCACGAGCCCGCAAGATCTCTTCAACCGCTCCAACCCCAACACCCTTGATGGCCGCCATGCCGAAACGAATAGTGCTTTCGTTTGGCACGATTGCAAACTCAACAAACGACTCATTCACATCTGGTGCAAGGACGGTGATCCCCATATGTTTACACTCGGTAATTTCAATCGCGAGACGTTCGATGTCGTCCTGATCGCTGGTCATGAGCGCTGCCATAAAAGCATCGGGATAATGCGCCTTGAGGTAAGCTGTCCAGTATGAAACGAGGCCATAGCATGCAGCATGAGACTTGTTGAAACAGTAATTCGCAAATTCTTCCAGCTGATCCCAGAACTTTTCAGCCACTTCCTTCTTTGCACCACTCGTCTTGATGGCACCTTCAACAAAATCAACCTTTACCTTACGCATGAGGTCAATGTTCTTCTTACCCACCGCCTTACGTAGGGTATCAGCTTGCCCACCGGTAAACCCGGACCACTCCTTAGAGATCTGCATAAACTGCTCTTGGTAAACCAAGATGCCATACGTACTTTTAAGCGAGTTCTCCATGCCTTTATCGAGATACGTGATCTCTTCCTGGCCATGCTTACGCTTAATAAAGCTATCGATAAACTGCATCGGACCCGGGCGATAGAGCGCCACCATGGCGATGATATCCTCAAAGACCGTTGGCTTGAGCTCACGTAGATAGCGCTTCATGCCCGCCGACTCAAGTTGGAACACACCGGTCGTATCACCGCGCTGGAACAGCTCATATGTCTTTACGTCATTGAGCGGAATCTTGGAAAGATCAATCTCATTTTTATACACCTTTTTAATAATACGGAGCGCATTATTAATAATCGTAAGGTTGGAAAGGCCCAAGAAGTCCATCTTAAGAAGCCCCAGCTCTTCCACCGGCCCCATCGGAAACTGTGTAGCAACGACACCTTTTTGCGCCATCTCGAGCGGCACGTAGTTTACTACCGCTTCGGGTGCGATCACGACACCGGCCGCATGCACTCCATGGGAGCGCATCGTGCCTTCAAGGCGCATGGCAAAATCAAGTACCTGCTTCGAAGTTGGATTCGATTCGTATTCCTTCTTCAGATCAGCATCTTCTTTGACACTTACTGCAAGTGGAATGTGTCGCCCCTGCGCTGGTGGCGGGATCATCTTAGACAGACGGTCGGCTTCGGCGTACGGCACTTGAAGCACACGGGCCACATCACGAACAGCCGCACGTGCCGCCATCGTACCAAATGTACCGATATTGGTCACGCGATCACGACCATACTTTTCGGCACAATACTCAATCACCTCACCGCGACGGGTATCCTGAATATCGATATCGATATCAGGCATCGAGATACGATCTGGGTTTAGGAATCGCTCAAACAGAAGGTCATACTTAAGTGGGTCAAGGTCGGTAATGCGAAGTGCAAACGCGATAATAGAACCGGCCGCCGAACCGCGGCCCGGACCAAAGATAATTCCCTGTGATTTTCCCCAGTTAATAAAGTCTTGGACGATCAAGAAGTAGCCATTGTAGCCCATGCGATCAAGTACACCAAACTCCATATCGAGCCGTTCAATCTGCTCTGGCAAAAGCTTCTCACGAATAGCGTCATTTCCCATGTCGCCCGATTCTTCCCACGGAATACCCAAGTAACGAAATGCCATACCCTGATATACAAGATGGTCAAGATACGACTTCTCGGTCATACCTTCCGGCACTGGAAACTCAGGGATCAGGATCTTGCCAAGCTCAATCTCGACATTACAGCGATCGGCGATCCGCTTCGTATTTCGGACGGCTTCAGGATTCGTCTTTTCCCAACGGCTAATGATATCGCGCGGATCAGTTACGTGGAGCTCGAAATCCTTCAGGCTCATACGCTTTTCGTCACTCAAGTACGAACCCGTCCCGACACATAGCAAAATCTCATGCGCGTCTTGATCATCATGGCTCAAATAATGACCGTCACTCGTAACGGCGCACGGAATATCAAGATCTTCAGATAGACGATGGAGGTATTCATTGATCTTCACCTGTACATCCCACTTAGCAGGACAGTCGGGGTGACCATGATCTTGTAACTCAAGATAGTACCGGTCTCCAAATATCGATTTATACCAGCTCGCGACTCTTTTTGCCTCTTCGTAGTTATCCGAACGCAGGTTTTCACCCACCTCACCGCTCGCACAGGCCGACAGAATAATCAAACCTTCATTGTATTTCTCGAGTAGCTCATGGTCGATACGAGGCTTATAATACATACCCTCAAGATTCGCCTGTGTCGACAGTTTCATAAGGTTACGGTAACCCTGATCGTTCATAGCTAAGATAATCAAGTGATAACGAGCCTTATCTTTTTGTGGATCGCGGTCATGGCGAGAGCGGGCAGCGACATATGCCTCCATGCCGAGAATAGGCTTTATACCACCAGCTTGAGCCGCCTTGTAGAATTCAATCGTGCCACTCATCGTTCCGTGGTCGGTGATCGCAGTCGCTTCCATACCGAGCTCTTTGACCGTTCGAACGAGGTCTGGGATCTTTGTTAAGCCGTCAAGAAGGCTATGATGGGTATGGTTATGCAGATGGACATAGTCCGACGCCTGAAGCTTTGCCGTCTCCACCGGCTGTGATGCGATTTCTACCCCCATAAGTACTTACTAGTATACCCTCGTCGTTGTTGATTTGTCTGTAGTAAAATTAGCGCGTTCGCATCTCAAGCGTATTGCGTAGCTGTTCAAAATAGTCGCCGACTCCCGGCCAATCAACAAACTGGCTTATGATCCACACTGTGATCGCAACAAGAATCGTACCGCCAAGCACACTACCGAAGCCAAAAAATAGTCCGCGAATGAAATTCATCCAATACACTTGCTTGCGGCTTTTGTGGAAATCGTAAAATAACTCTTCGATCAGCTCATGACGAGCACCTCGCTCGTTATCTTCTTTCGCCTTCTCGACAACCTTCTTCACAACACTCTTCTTATTCACATCATTTCCTTTACTTACATACGTGGCACACTGTTTTCATTCAGTGTGCCACGATGGTGATTTTTGCGCAAATAGTACTTACCTATTCTCGCGAAAGCCCTTTTTCGCACCCTCGATAGCGTGCTCAGTTCGCTCGCGAAGATCCTCCGCCTTAAGCTTTACGTCTTCCGCAGCATCAGCCGCCTTTGTTTTGGCAGTTTCAGCCGCCTCATCCGCCTGATCGCGAAGATCATGCGCCTTCGCCTTAAGATCAGCCCGTGTTTCCTTGCCACTCTTTGGAGCCGTGAGCATTCCTGCAACAACACCTGCTGCTGCGCCGATAAGTGCACCGAGAACAAATTTACCTTTAGACATATGCTTCTCCTTTATTTTCGATTCTTAAACTTACTCAACTGCTTCGTAATAAGTTTCATAATAAACGCCGATGATGTCACTTTTGCAAATCCAGCAATGGCCGATTCAACACTATTTGCCGTACGTCCGGCCGTCTCTGCAACTTTTTTAATCTGTCGAGTCACTTTGATAAGCAAAACAACGAGAATTATTGCCAAGATGAGAAAGATCGCCAAAACCACCGACAAGATAATAACGAGTATCTCAGCTGCGCCACTCATAGCTTACGCCTTCCTGCCCGTGACAAATCGCACGATGAATATAAGAACAATCGCACCAAGTATGGCTACGAAAAGACTATAGATACTAAAGTCATCTACACCCTCACCACCGAGAAGCTTAACGATAAAGCCACCAAGTAGCGCGCCCAAAATACCAACGATAATATTTTTGAGAAGACCACCTTCTTCCTTCATGATTGCCTTCGCGATCCATCCGGCAAGTGCACCTAAGACGATCCATGCTATCCAACCCATATCACCTCCTTATTGGTTAGTTGTATCTATATTATACTACGTGTCATAGTACGTGTCCTCGGAATAAAACAAGCTAGCTAGCCTTATTCTCTCAGACACTTCTATGATAAACGATTTTTCAGGTACTCTGCAAAGTCGGCCCCATACTCATCACTTTCCAGGGCAATATCGACAACTGCCTTTAGGTACTTCAACTGGTCACCAGTATCGTGCCATATGCCCTGAATAAAACGGCCATATACCTCATTACTGCGCGCCAATACGCCGATCGCCTCAGATAACTCAATCTCGCCACGAGCGCTCACCGTCTCCTTCTGCAGGATCGGCCAGATATCCGGAGTGAGCAAGTATCCGCCTACGGACGCAAAAGCACTTGGCGTATGGGCTTCGCCGGGCTTCTCGACGAGCTCAGTTACTCTAAATGTTACATCGTCAGCCTTATCCGAAATCGCTGCCATGCCGTATTTATCCGCATCTTTTTTGTCGACTTCAATCAGCGATATCACCGACTTGCCCGTCATTTCATACGCGTTTTTTAGTTGAGTTGCACGCGGCACTTCACTGCGGAAGAAATCGTCAGCAAAAAAGACAAAGAAAGGCTCGTCGTCATCAATCAAGTGCGCAGCGTTAAGAACCGGACGAGCATTACCCTTTGGCGAGCCCTTTTGCCGCACATAAACAAAATTCGCAAGGTGAGCGATCGCTTCAATCTCATCTGCCTTATCGTCCTTACCTTTTTCACGTAGTTCTTTCTCGAGTTCATCACTACGGTCGAAGTGATCTTCGATCGCGCGCTTGGTTGGGCCAGTCACAATAATAATATCAGTCACGCCCGCTGCGACCGCCTCTTCGACAATCAATTGAATGACAGGGCGGTCAATAATCGGCAACATTTCCTTTGGCATTGCCTTGGTCTGTGGCAGAAATCTCGTTCCAAGTCCTGCAGCACAGATAATCGCCTTCGTTGGTTGTTTCATGGTCCACCTCCTATTATTAACGAAGCTATTACAATCGTTCGCGTATGAGCTTTTGCGCCAGCGCCGGGTTTGCCTTTCCTTGAGACTTTTTCATGATCTGCCCCACGAGGAAACCAATCACTTTATCGTTACCGTTTCGAATATCCTCGATAGCTTTAGCGCTTGCTGGATCGGCCAATACTTCATCGACAATAGCCGCAATTGCACCTTCATCACTGACCTGAAGCAGATTTTTTCGCTCCGCAATCACTTCCGGACTTTCCGACGAGCTTAGCATATCCATAAATACTTCCTTGGCAGCCGTTGAGCTCAACTTATTATCGTCCACCATGACTGCAAGCTGAACAAGATGGTCATCGGATACCGTTACGGTGGTCTTCTCAGATTCATCTACAGCATTATCACTTAGCGTCATCAAAAACCAAAGGCCGACTCGACGCGCAGCACTTGCGCCACTCGTCTCGAATATGCGCTGAACCAGTTCGGCCATGTCACGGCTTGCAAGGAGTGCATTGATGACCGTTTCATCAAATCCGATCGCCTTCCATGCTTCGCGGTAGAATGATGGCAAATGTGGCACCGTTGCTTGGACCGCAGCAATCTCCTCTGGCGTAAGTACAATCGGCGGAATGTCAGCATCGGGCATATAGCGATAGTCTTGTGCGTCTTCTTTAGAGCGCTGGCTCGTGGTAATCAGCTTGGCATCGTCCCAACCGCGCGTCTCCTGCACAACTCGCTCACCACTTTCAAGTCGCTCGACTTGACGGCGGAATTCGTATTCAGCAGCCTTTTCAACACTTCGGAAAGAGTTGAGATTCTTCACTTCAGCTCGCGTGCCAAGCTCGGTCGAACCTTTTGGAGCAACCGACAGGTTGACGTCAAAACGCATATTACCATGGTAGAGGTCGCCATGCGTCACGCCTGCATATGTCATAAGGCGATACAGTTCATTCGCATACGCCTTGGCGGCTGCCGCCGAGTGGATATCCGGTTCAGATACAATTTCAATAAGAGGCGTACCCGCTCGGTTAAGGTCGACGAGCGTATAGCCATCAAAGTGCGTCAATTTTCCGGCGTCCTCTTCCATGTGCGCATGATGAATACGGACACGAACGGTCGTACCATCTTCAAGCGGAGCGTCAATATAACCAGCCTGAATAATCGGCTCGTACATCTGCGTCGTTTGATACCCTTTTGGAAGGTCTGGATAGAAATAGTGCTTTCGATCGAACCGGCTGACATGCGCAATCGGGGCATTAAGCGCCTTACCAGCTTTAATAGCGAGGTTTACCGCCTCGCGGTTGAGTACAGGCAGCATGCCTGGAAGACCGAAATCAATCGGGCTCACTACACTGTTCGGCGACTTGTCACGAGCATCATTATCCGCACCGCTAAATAGCTTTGTGGCTGTCGCAAGCTGGACATGACATTCAATACCAATTGTCATCTCGTATTTATCTAGAATTTCATCACGTACCATTAAATTGCTCCTACATCCTTAAGGGCTTGTTTAAATCCAGCTAGTGCCCGGCGCGCATCATCGTATCCGACTCGCACATCCGCCTCGTGAGCGATTTGGTTGCGAAGCTTGTGCGCACCCCACACGGCGTTGGCGTTTCGCCACGTATCCTTGGCGTTCTTCATACGCTCACCCATCGTCTCACCCTTAATCCCACGCTCCTTAAGTGCAAGGTCGAGCAACTTATCGGCGTTCAAGATGGTCATATGATAGCTTGTTTCGTGATCGCGTTGCAATTGCTGTTCGATCGCCATCCACTTCACTCGATATTTATCGACATCGAGCTGCGTCACACCTTTTTTTGTCAGTGTTACGACCGCGAGTAGCAGCCCGGCGACAATTAAAATGGCCGCAAAAAAGATGATAACCGATCCGTCCATTATTGATCACCTTCTAGTGACGCAGCAAGCGCAAGTAGCTGCGCGTCAGACTTACGTTTACCGACAAGCTGGACACCAACAGGTAGGCCGGCTTCCGTAACCCCAGCTGGCACACTTATCGCCGGAAGCCCTGCAAGACTCGGCGGTACGGTCATGATATCTGCAAGATACATCTTTACGGGGTCGGCCGTGTTCTCACCTAGGCTAAAGGCTGGCGTCGGTGAAACTGGACCAATAAGCGCATCGTAGGTATCGAATAGCTCATTGTATTCGTCAATGAGTAGCGTACGTGCTTTTTGCGCCTGCTGATAATACGCATCGAAGAACCCGCTCGACAACACGTAACTACCAATCATGATGCGGCGCTTATTTTCTGTCACAAACCCTTGATCGCGCGTCTTACCATACAGTTCGGCAAGCGTCTGCACACCTTCAGCGCGATAACCGTAGCGAATACCATCGTAGCGTGCAAGGTTACTACTAATCTCGGCCGGCACGATAATATAGTACATCGCAAGTGTATGCTTAACGATAGGAAGGCTCACCTCTTCGACAGTATGTCCGGCGTTTTGGAGTTTCTCGACATAGCCTTCGATATGAGCACGCACTTCGGCGTCAACATCGTCACTCATAAATTCTTTAATGAGTCCGATTTTTTGAGCTGGTTTTGAAGAATCAAGCGGTGCAAAATAGTCTGGAAGTGTTGTCATATCACGCTCGTCTTTACCGGCCATAATATCCATAATAAGCGCAGCGTCGGCAGCGCTATGCGCAAAACAGCCAATCGTATCGGTGCTACTCGCCATTGCAACCACACCGTAGCGACTCACTGTGCCGTAGGTTGGCTTCACACCCACGACACCATTAAAGCTCGCGGGCTGACGAATTGATCCGCCAGTGTCGGTACCAAGCGCAAAAGGCACCACATCAAGCGCAGTCACAACCGCCGAGCCGCCACTACTTCCACCCGCAACCTTGGTCGTATCAATAGCATTGAGTGTTGGGCCAAAAGCGGAGTTCTCCGTACTACCGCCATGCGCAAACGCGTCAAGATTAGCCTTGCCGATGCAGATTGCACCCTCGGCTTCAAGCCTCTCGACCGCAGTCGCCTGAAGTGGAGCCTGGAAGTTCTCAAGCATTTTACTAGCCGCCGTTGTTGGGGCACCAAAAGCTAAAAAGTTATCCTTCACAACAAACGGAATGCCTGCTAGCCGGCCAGAAATCTCTCCGCGATCAACTGCATCGGCACGTTCCAAAGCACGCCCTGGCGTCAAACTCAAAAGAGCGTGGTAGTGGTTTGTAGAGGCTGCCTTTTCAAGCGCAATCTCAACACGACGGCGAGCAGTAGTATCTTGTTTGAGTAAATCAGAAATAGTCATAGTTATAATACTTTCGGAACCTTTACTTGATGTGCGTAGCTCTCGGGAGATAGCTCAAGCAATTGCTCACGCGATACGCCATAATCAATAACCGTATCGTCACGTCCTACGTTTTGTAGATCCGTCACCTGATATGTCGGCTCAACGCCTTCAGTATTTAGCTCTGATAGCTGTTCAACGTACCCTAAGATATTACCTAGGTCCGCCTGTAAGGCGTCAATTTCATTATCATCTAGCTGCAAGCTACTTAATTGTGCAAGATGCTGCACATCGTCGCGAGAAATATTTGTCATACACCTATTATATCCTACCCCTGCAAGATTGACACGCCCATTGGGCGATATATGGTATAAAAACAAAAAGCACCCAAAAGAGGGTGCTTTTTGAAAAGGTGCGTATTATCGACGATCGATAAACGTATGTGCGTGACCACGAGCGCCACCACGACCTGTTCGGCCAATACGGTGCGTGTAGTCTTCGTACGTCTGTGGAGTGTCAAAGTTAATAACGTGTGACACGTTCGGGATATCAAGTCCACGAGCGGCAACATCGGTTGCAACTAATACTTTCACGCGGTTGTCTTTGAATTGCTTCAAAGCACGCTGGCGCTGTGATTGGTTTTTATTACCGTGAATAGCTGCAGACGGGATACCAACATTATCAAGATGGTCAGATAGGCGCTGTACGCCAAACTTCGTCTCACCAAAGACAAGTACTTTATCGTATGCTTCTTGCTTCAACAGCTCTTCGAGTAGTTCAACCTTGTGATTCTTGTCACGAGCTTCGATAACATCCTGCTCAACGTGCTCGCTGGTTTCAGATGTACGAACCGAGACAGTCTCTGGGTCTTTCAAGAATGTGTTCACAAGTGCCTGAATCTCAGGAGTAATTGTTGCACTAAAGAAAAGTGTCTGACGCTCTTCCGGCATTTCATTCACAATAGCACGAATGTCAGGCAAGAAGCCCATGTCGAGCATGCGGTCAGCTTCATCAAGAACAAGTGTTGTCATGTTCTTAAGCTGAAGCACACGGCGCTGCATAAGATCTTTCAAACGACCTGGCGTACCAATCACGACGTGTGGACGGCGCTTAAGGTCGCGGATTTGGCGATCAATGTTCACACCACCAACAATAAGCGTTGAGTAGAGGTTCATGCCGCGAGAGAAGTCGCGGAACTGTTCGTCGATCTGCTGAGCAAGCTCACGTGTCGGCGCAACAATAAGCACGCTTGGACGAAGTGTAATACCACTCTGACGCTCAATAATAGGAAGAAGGAAAGCTGCTGTCTTACCAGTACCGGTGTTAGCAAGGCCGATAACGTCCTTACCGTCAATGATATGAGGAATAGCCTGGTCCTGAATCGCACTAGGAGTTACATACCCCTTAGTAGCAATGTTGTGGTGAAGCTGTGACCCAAATGGAAAGTCGGCAAATTTGTGAGTTGATTCGTAAGGAATCTCGTCGGCTTTTGCGACTGCTTTGTTAATAAACTTTGAAGGATGGATATACTTCTTTGCTGGACCACGGTTACCACCGCGCCCGCCGCCACGATTACCGCCTGGGCGACCACCGCCAAAGCTACGTCCACCGCCTTGTGGGCGTCCTTGATTAGGGCGTCCGCCCCGTCCTTGTTGAAATGCCATAGAAAATAACCCTTTCGTTATTCAGATTTAATAGCTGTTGCAGTCTGGCAATTCTCTCATAGAGAGATTGGAGAACAGCGAGAGGATATTTCGGTGGCCGCGTGAGTCACGCTAGTCTTTGAAAGAGGCTCGACATTCATCGAATGCAATGTGTCTATAGTAGCACATCTGCTGATATTTTGCAATCGCAGACAGCTTCCCGCCTACATTTTGGAGCGAATATCAGCAATCATGTCACGAAGTTCGGCTGCTTTTTCAAACTCAAGGTTTGCACTCGCAAGCTCCATTTGCCCGGATAGATCCTTAATGAGTGAAGCGTATTCATCTTTTGGAATTTTCTTAAGATCAAGCTTTTTCGGCTTATTTTTCTCTTTATCGGGGATGATAGCACGTAGCCCCTCGTCGATTTCTTTGGCGATACTCGTCGGTGTCATACCGTGCTCAGTATTGTACGTTTCCTGAATACCACGACGACGATTCGTCTCATCGATTGCTGCACGCATCGAGCGGGTCATGTTGTCGGCATACATATAGACCGTTCCTTCTTGGTGACGAGCGGCACGGCCAATTGTCTGAATGAGCGCACTTTCCGAGCGAAGAAAGCCTTCCTTGTCGGCATCCATAATCGCTACCATACTTACTTCTGGAAGATCGAGGCCCTCGCGAAGTAGATTAATACCCACGAGCACATCATACACGCCCAATCGAAGATCTTTCAAAATATCCCCCCGTTCGAGCGTATCAACCTCACTGTGAATATAGGCAGTCTTAATACCAATTTCAAGCAAGTACGTACTGAGATCCTCGGCCATTCGTTTCGTAAGAGTCGTCACTAGTACGCGCTGATTCTTGGCCGTCCGCGCTCGAATCTCACCGATAAGATCATCGATCTGACCTTCGGTCGGGCGAATAACAATATTCGGATCGAGGAGGCCTGTCGGACGAATAACCTGCTGTGCTGGCTCGGGGCTCTGTGCAAGCTCATAGTCACTTGGCGTTGCAGAGACATAAATTGCTTTGTTGATATGGCGATCAAACTCAGTAAATGTAAGCGGGCGGTTATCGAGTGCCGATGGCAAGCGGAAACCATGCTCAACTAATACTTCCTTGCGCGCACGGTCACCGTTATACATGCCCCTCACCTGCGGCAAGGTCATATGACTCTCGTCAACCAGAAGCAAGAAATCATCCGGGAAATAATCCATAAGTGTCGCTGGCTGTTCGCCCGGCTCACGGTTCGTAAGGTAGCGACTATAATTCTCGATGCCTTTGACAAAGCCCGTCTCTTCAAGCATTTCAAGATCGTACTTTGTTCGCTGGGAAAGACGCTGCGCCTCAAGGAGCTTGTCGTGCGATTCGAACCACGCCATGCGTTCTTCAAATTCCTTCTTAATATTAATGATGGCGCGCTCGACTTTTTGCTTCGGGGTTACATAGTGACTACTTGGGAAAATCGTAATTTCCGCTGGTTCGCCCATTATTTCGCCCGTAAGCGGATCGATGCGTGTAATACGATCTACTTCGTCACCAAAAAACTCAATACGATACGCAACGTCACTACCTGCCGGGAACACATCAATCACATCACCCTTTACGCGGAACGTACCCCGGTGGAAATCTATATCATTTCGCTGGTACTGAATGTCGGTCAAAAGTCGTACGAACTTATCCTGTTGGCGCGCCTCGTTTTTCTTTACAGTTATCGACATATCCGAATAATCGTCCGGTGAGCCAATGCCATAAATACAGCTCACACTAGCGACGATGATCGTATCGCGCCGTGTCAGAAGTGCCGAGGTGGCGGCATGGCGCAGACGATCAATCTCATCGTTGATCTTTGAGTCTTTTTCAATATACGTATCACTACTCGCCATATATGCCTCTGGCTGATAGTAGTCAAAGTAACTCACAAAATAATGAACTTCGTTGTCCGGAAAAAAAGCTTTAAATTCAGAAAATAGCTGTGCCGCCAACGTCTTGTTATGCGCTAGTACCAATGTTGGTACCTGCTGATTCTGGATAATATTTGCCATGGTAAACGTTTTACCACTACCAGTCACACCGAGGAGTGTCTGCTCGCGCTCGCCTTTTTCTAGCCCATCAACAAGCTGGGCAATCGCACTTGGTTGATCGCCCGTTGGCTGGTATTTGGTTTCGAGACGAAATCGTTGGTCCATTACTTTCAGTATACGACACTCTGCGGTCGTACACGACCCCCATCACCGGGAGCCGCGTCGTAGACAAAAACTCTGCCTTAATTTGAGTAGTCGATAAGACCACTTGTATCATCGGCCAGACACTTGCCATCAACAAGCTTGCCCGGTACGTTCGCCGCGGTCAGTTCCTTGCAAGAAAAGCCTTCGTTCTGCGTACCGGCGACTACTTTTATCTCGCCAGTGCCATTCTCCGGGCCCCATAGCATATGGCCTGCCGCATATTGATCACCTCCAACCGCATAATCTCCCTGCAAACGATCAATCACAAAGGAGATTTTTTTGGTTTCACCGCCCATCACTACAACTTCCTTGCCAAATTCTGCCTTTCGCAAAAACGCCGCTAACTTATCCCCAGCATGTGTCAGTTTGGCCACGTCATTCGCTGTGCTGACTTCAACGCCGGTCTGGCTCAAGCCACCTTGTCGGAAATCCATATAAACCACCTCTTTCGGCTCGGTACCAGTTGCATCTTTTTCTATCGCCGAGAGGTCGTTCTCCTTCTTCACCGGCTCTTTAGTGGTATTCTGATACAGCACATAGCCAAGCGCCGCCACCAGCGCAATGATGATAGCTACCGCTACGACTGCCAGTGTACTACCCTCTTGAGATTGTTTGTATGACATGATGCTAAAGCCCCACTTTCTGTTTGCTAATAAAATTACTTCTGAGAGTATGACTGAACGATTCGCACAGCCATTTTGTAATCGTCGCTCGCGAGGACGTCTTTGATAGCCTGATCAGACTGGAATGTCTTCAGGGTTTCATCACTATTCTCCAGTGAAGCGACATGTATAGTAACAGCACTGCGCGCCACGTCTGATTCATAGCTACCATCTGATTCTTTTGCGAAATAATCAGAGACCGTCCAGGCAAGCTTACAGCCATCGTCCCCAACGACCGCGCCTTCTATTTCGGCATCCTTCACCACAAGTCCACTGCTAAATGTAAACCCCTCCTCTGCATATTCAGTTTTTTGACCGTGAATAATCGCCTCACTAAAATGCGCGGACTGTATGCCTGGTAGCACTGCACGTTTTACGTAACTTATCGTACTTGTACTCACGTCACAGCTACCGCCGAGCTGCGGAGCGCTATACATTTTCACCTTGACAGCTATGCTTTTGTCTTTGCTCCAAAGCGTCGTCCGCGCGACCTCTGCAGATTCATTCGTGATATCTGACCGCTCAATCGTCCAGTCTGCAGGGTGTTTCAGTGCGATCGTCCAGCCTGCAATAGCTGTTTCAGCTATTGCACTCAGATCATCGGGCTTCGGCGCTTGCTGTGACGACTGCTCGGTAGCCTTCGGCTTCGACATGTTTTGATACAACACATAGCCGAGCGCTGCGACGAACAAAATAACAATAACTGCCGATATAACCGCGAGCACGCTCCCTTGCTGAGATTGTTTGTACGACATGATGCTAGAGCTCCATTTATGTGATACGGCTTAGTATACGCTTTGCTATTCGTGAGCACAAGCGGGTTGCAGGCGCTAGCCGCGACCAGCGCGCTTGGCGCTCAATTGACTATCGGTGCCATCATGGATAAAACCGGCATACTTTACATCGAGTGCAGCAATAACCGCCGCCACCAGGCGATCTGGATCGGTATCGAAAATGATATCTTTCGCACCAGGCGCTTCGACGTTTTGAAGCAAGGTTGGTACATAGTCGGCAAGTCCACCACTGCCGAGAAGCACGCCGCAAACCTTGCGACTTTCGAGTGCCGTCGAAAGTTCATGCAAGCTTCCCATGCGACCACCCACAGTTATAATCGCATCACTGCTGCGCACTAGGTGAACGTCACGACCAACATATTCCATGCCCGTAAAGTTAATGTAATCAAACTCTTTTGTCGGAAGCTTATACGTCGAGACATGCTCACGGAATGAGCTGGCTGGCGAGAATCCAACCGATACACCCCTACGGTCGACGACGCTAAAGGCTCCCATGGCTGCATAATGCGGCAAGCCGACGGTTGCACCGGTCGTGAGCGTTTTTCCTTGCTCGGCAATAGCACGGCCCAAATCATAGGCGAGCTGATGTGAAGCGGTAACCGTATCTCCGCTTGCTGCTCCTGATACACAAATTTGATATCTCATATTAGTTTAACTCCTCTGGATGGTAGTATTCTGGCGCTGTCTGCAAATACTGGTTAATGTCTGAAAGTTTTAGTAGTCCAGCCTGAGCGCCAAGTTTCTGTACAACACTCATGCTATTTATAGGTGCCCACGTAAGCGCTGTCTCAATCGACTCCCCGTGTGCGAGTGCGGCAACGATCGTTGAGGCAAACGCGTCTCCGGCCCCTGTCCTGTCAACTGGAGGTGCTGGGTCTGGGTAGTTCGGAATTGAGACGAGTTTATCATCGTATGATGCGTACGAACCATTCGGACCATCGGTGATCACCACGATCTTTGGCCCAAGTGCGTGAAGTGCCTGCGCAAGCTCCTTGAGTGAGTCATATGATTTACCCGTTACATCAACCGCTTCTTCACGGTTCATGACCACAATATGGCTGCGCGCATATACCCTCGCGAGTTTCTCAACACCCCATTTGAAGTGGAATGTACCCGGCTGGAAGGCAAGCTTCGTGTCAGGATGGGCTTCAAGATAGTCCAGCATATCCTCATGCAGCTGCCATGATGTCTCACTAAGCAGTGAAAGATAGATCCAATCAGGTGTCTTTTCTGGAGCAACCCATACGTAGTCGTATGCCTCATTCTTCACCAAGATCGTTCGGTCGGCTCCATAGCGCAGCACGTAATAATAATTTGATTTTATACCCTCATGGACGGACATCGTGCCCGTGTCAACCTGTTGCTGATGCAAATATTCAAGTGAATCCTTACCCGGCTGGTCATCTCCTAGAAATGCCATCAAGCCGGCATTGAGACCCAAGCGACTAAACGATACGGCGGCATTTGGCGACGGGCCAACTGCCTGTACAATCTCCACGCTATCGTACGGCGGCTTTGAACCAAACGGCAAGCTCAGTCGCTTACTGCCGTCCGGGTCAGTATCGATGCGCGCCTCATCCTCGCGTAGTTTAATAAATGCATCAGTAAAGATATCACCGATCGCCAAAATGTACGGCGGCTCATCCTTTTCTTCTACCGCTACCGTCTCACGGCTTGGCGCGGCGTACCACTGATCACTCTCCGGTAATAGGCCCGCGGCATCAGCAATTTCGCGAGCCGTCATGTCATTCGTACGCACGTGATCCATATAGCGCTGCACGATCTCCCCGCGAAGACTGCGCTGGCCATGACTCATCACCCGCTGATCAAATGAAAGCTGATGATGAGCGTTCTCGATCACATCAATGATATTAAACGAAACTGTCTGATTGCCAAGCGACAACAATACATAGTCGGCGTCGAGAAGATATTCCTCAATCTTATGCTGGCGAAGACTGGCGTTAAGCGTTTGGTACAATTCGTTCGCTGTCGTATCGGCTGGATTAAGCCCGAGCTGACGCATTAAATCGTGCGCCTTGTGCGTAATATCGGCAATCAAGCGTGTATCAACACCACTATGACCTGTCGCTTTTTCAAGCTGATGAATACCAACCGTAAATAGTGGCTCAGGTGCATTTAATATCTTTTGTAAAAATCGTCCCATAGCCTACTCCTATATTGCCTTCTCACTTAGTGGCATGTCATGAAGCTTGACGCCCGCATGCAAAATGCCCGTCTTTGCGCCAATTTTTGTAACGACAGATGTCGAGTTGGCGCTCGCAAAGACAATTGAATCTTTCAGTGTTTTACCCTGCGCCCATTGGCTCAAGAAGCCCGATCCAAATGCATCACCTGCGCCAGTTCTGTCGATGACCTTTACATCCTCGTACATACCAGCCCGAACAATCGTCTTGCCATCCGATGCAATCACACCATTCGGACCGTCACTCACAATAGCAACAGGAACAAAGTGAAGCGCATGACGAACAAGCTCTTCGAGTTCGCTGCCTTCGACAAGAATCTGCATCTCTTCGCGGTTGACCGATAGTACATCGACATCCTCTAAAAGCGCCCGCAGTTTTTCTGGTTGAGATAATTCACCCTTACCTGGGTTGAACATGATTTTTATACCAAGCTTCTTGGCCTGGGTAAAGATCTTATGGAGTGCATCCATACTTCCAGCCATGCTCGACACATACACCCAGTCGATATCGCTTTCAGAAAGATCGAAGTTCTTTGCGTCGTAATGCGTCGAAGCGCCTCGGTACGTCAAAATAGTACGCTCACCATTTGGTGCAAGTAGCAGTACGGAATAGCCCGTATTGTACTTAGGCGAGTAGCTAATGTGTGTCGTATCAACACCCTCGTTATCAAGATCAGTCAGAACCGCCTGTCCGGCTGGGTCGTGCCCTACTGTGCCCATAAATTGGCTATGAAGGCCTTGGCGGGCAAAAGTAACGGCCGCATTTGTCGCACCACCACCGGTACTAAACTCGATGTTATTAACATCAGCCTTGGCGCCAAGTTCAAGTTTCATAAACTGCTCGTGAACAGACCGGTCACTGACAGGATTAAATTCGTCGCTGTGACTCAAAAAGACATCTTGGACTGCAGCACCGATCGCAAGCATGCGTGGCGTTGCCGTCACTATACAACTGCCTTTCCTGCGCTACCAAAGGCGTTGATCTTTTCTTCAACAACTACCTGTACAGCCTGGTACACCTCAGGCATAAGTTTTACGACAGCGTATTCTTGCGGGTGCTCGCGAAGCACTTTCTCGAGCGTGTCACGAAACGCTATGCGCATATCACTGTTGATATTGATCTTACTGACACCAATCTTAGCCGCTTCTTCAAAGTAATGCAGTGGCGTACCGCTACCCCCGTGAAGGCTTATTTGGCAGCCGATCGACTCACGAACACGGGCAAGCAACTCCAGGTCGAGCTCTTTTGGCACAGGATACTTACCATGAAGATTCCCGACAGCAGCCGCGAATGTATCGATTCCTGTTGCCTCGACAAAACGCCTCGCACCTTCAGGCGTAGTAAATGTCTTCTTGATTTCATCATAATCGATTGCCTCTGTATGAAGATTGGACGAACCACCGAAATAGTGGGGCTCACTTTCAACAAGCGCCCCTGTAAAGGCTGCGTAATCAACCACCTCTTTCGTCTTGGCGACGATCTCTTCTTCGGTTGCGTCATGATTCGCCTGTGAGATGTCGATATGAATAAATTCAAAGCCAGCATCAATCGCGCGTTTGCAATCTTCGACACTTGGGCTATGGTCGAGGTTAATATACATCTCGATGCCATATTCAGCCTTGTAGTTGTCGACCATATCGCGGATATTCTCAAGGCCAAGCGCCTTTACCTCGCCGTCACTTACTTCTACTAGCACTGGGGCTTGAAGTTTCTGAGCGGCGCGACAAATCGCAATCAATGTTTCTTGATTGTCGATATTAAATGCACCAACAGCAAAGCCCTGACTGCGGCTACGCTGCATTAAGTGTCGAGCTCGCACTGTGTTGTTGCGAATTTCTTTGATTGTCAGTCCCATAGTCTTCTCCTAAAATCCTTGATGATAACGTGGTGTATTTTCACAAAATTCTTGCACTTTAGCCGCAATAGACGGAGCGTCAAAGCCAAAGTATGTCATCAGCTCGGCTGGCATACCACTTTCGCCGAAGCGATCTTTCATGCCGATTCGATGAAGCGGAGTTGGTAACTTCTCGCCGAGCAGCTCGGCAACCGCACCACCAAATCCGCCAGCAATCTGCGCTTCTTCGGCTGCGACAACACGACCAGTCTTTCGCGCGCTTGCAAGAATTACACTCTCATCGAGCGGTTTGATCGTTGGCACATGCACGACTTCGGCATGAATGCCTTTGCTCTCAAGGAACTTCGCGGCAATCAGCAATTGTGCGGTCAGCGCACCCGTTCCAAGTAAGCTAACGTCATGACCCTCTCGTAGTACGTACGCCTTCCCGATCTCAAATGGCGATTCGTCTGTACTGAAAATCGGTGTTTTCTCACGCGCTAGGCGTAAATAGCTCGGTTTGTCGTTCTCGGCGATCGCACGCGTCGCTTTCTCGGCTTCAATACTGTCTCCAGGCACAATCACCACCATGTTCGGCAGTACACGCATAAGTGCTATGTCTTCCAGCATCTGGTGCGTCGCGCCATCAGAACCAACACTCACACCGGCGTGTGAACCGATAACTTTCACAGGCATATCGTTGAGTGTGATAGTCGTACGAATTTGCTCCCAGTTTCGTCCAGGGCTAAATGCCGCATAGCTGCTTGTAAACGGAATCTTTCCAGCCCGCGCAAGTCCACTTGCTACCGTCACAAGGTTTTGCTCGGCTACGCCGATTTCGATAAACCTCTCAGGAAACGCTTCTTTAAAGAGGTGCATCTGGGTACTTTCCGTCAGGTCAGCACACAGGGCTACGATATTCTCATTTGCCTCACCAGCGACCTTGAGGCCACGGCCAAAACCTGCGCGGATCGGCTCGAGAGCCGCTTCGTTGCCATACAGTCGATCATCAATTGGAAAATGCATTAGGCCAGATCTCCTGAGGTAATTTTGCCATCAAGCGTACGTAGTTTCGTGAGCGCTTCTTTAGCCTGCTCATGATTTGGCGGCATGCCGTGCCATTTGTAGTCATACTCCATAAAATCAACACCCTTGCCCGGAATCGTATGGGCAATAATAACACTCGGACGGTTGGTGATCGCCCGCGCCATGCTCGCAGCGTCGATGATACTCTCCATGTTGTGGCCATCGATTTCCTGGACATGCCAGCCGAATGATTCCCACTTGCCGCGAAGATCCTCAAGAGGCATTACATCATCAGTCGAGCCATCAATTTGAATGTTATTGCGATCAATATAAACAATCAACTGACTCAGCTTATACTTACCCGCAAACATGGCCGCTTCCCAGATATTACCTTCGTTGAGTTCACCATCGCCCGTTACTGCATACACCCAGCGATGCTTGGCGTTGTCGAGATACTGCAAGCTATAGGCGTAGCCTGCCGCCTGACTGAGGCCGCTTCCTAGTGGGCCGCTAGTATTCTCAAGCCCAGGAAGCTTCGTACGCTCCGGGTGTCCCTGAAGGCGGCTTCCAAATTTGCGAAGTGTTTGCAACTCTTCAACATCAAAGTAGCCCCGTTCCGCCATGGCCGCGTACTGCACAGGCACGGTATGCCCGTTACTCAAAAAGAAAATATCACGCTGATCCCATTCGGGCTTAAGTGGATCAACATTCATAATATTAAAATATAGTGCCGTTAAAATGTCGGCCAAACCGAGTGGCCCGGCGCTATGGCCACTACCTGCTTCTTCGAGCATGCGAACAATGTCCTTGCGGACATCATTGGCTTTTTGTTCAAGTTGCGTTACTGTTAGTTGCCCACTCACGACTAAAGAACCCCTCGCTTATTTATCTCTTGTACTAGTGTAGCATAAGCAGCTTGCGGATCGGCTGCTTTCTGGATTGCCGCGCCAGCGTTCAATACGTCAACACCACCTTGCGTAAGGTTGTAGGCATTATCAAGCGCCACGCCACCGTCCCAGCCAATCTCCGCAGCGTTATTGATATTCTTAATCAACCGGACTTTTTCAAGCTGCATCAAACTGGCACGCCCACCAAAATGCCCTATATCGCCACTAAAAATCATCACATGATCAGCAGCCTCAATAAGCGCAGCGACAGACTCTGGAACAGTCGAGCGTTGCAATGCGATACCCGACTTAATGCCTAACTGCTTGATACGCGTCATGATCTGCAGGAGGTCACCTTCGGCTTCAGCATGAAAAATGATCATGTGCGGCTTGAGACTCGTAAGCGTTTCCAGGTAATCGGCCGGTCGAGCCACCATAGCGTGAATATCAATTGTCCAGTTTTCAGGCCACCATATCTGAGCAGGACCAATCGTAAAGCTCGGCGCAAACTCGCCGTCGGTAATATCAATATGAACACGCTCTGCAAAGCCGTGAATATGCTCTACTTGCGCCTTATAGTCATCGGTAGTTTCAGCCAGAATAGTCGGAACGATCATGCTCATAATTACAGCTCATCAATCTGCGCATTGCGCCGTACGTATCGAGCCGCTCCAGCAAAGGGCGTACTCAGCCATGTCTCGATAATACCCTTCCAGGCTGCATCATCATCTTCAAGCACGCGCGCTGGCAGACAAAGTACGTTACTGTCGTTGTCGTTGCGGGTCATTTTTGCCTCGTGAGCATCCCAAATAACGCTGGCACGAATACCGCGGAAACGATTTGCCGCCATTGCCATGCCCTGGCCACCGCCACATAGTAAAATTGCACGAGGATCTTTATCTTCATCACCGATCACCCTTAGGGCCGCCGTATGAGCAAATTCGGGAAAGTCATCAGCAGGGTCGAGCGTGCGACCGCTCACGTCTTCGACGTCGTAGTTATGTTTTGCTAAATAGGCGAACACTTTTTCTTTTAAATGAAAGCCGGCATGATCAGAGCCAAGGTAAATCTTCATGTCCTAAGTATAAGCATTTTATGGGAAAAACAAAAGCGTTTTCCACCACACAGATACTTGACTGGCGCGAATGTCAAGATAATTCGTAGCGTGATAATTCTACCCCTGTGAATGGAATTTTTAAATTGCGATTATTTACAGGCTGACAAGTTGTAAAAAGCACACACGATCGGGCATTGTCTATGCTCTTAGCTTACCCCATAATGTGCCCTGATGGAAATCCCATCATTCGATCAAGGGGGCTTCAAATGAGCCAGAGGATTATCTCGCAGCGACAGCGCGTTACGGGCGCAATGCTCACACTCGCCGTCGTAGTGATCTCCATGTTCACACTTTCGCTGCCAGCAGCCAACGCTGCTGGGTCGAGCGCACGAGTAGCAAACTCGTCAAGCTCGTCGTGCAGCGTCGAAGTGCGGCGGGCATGGGGGTCAGGCTACCTATCCGAGATTGTTAATCCGGGGAGGACAAGCGTGTACCCGGGATATGCTGCGGCAATCACCTCGAGCTGCACGGCGCGCTGGAGCGGTACATCGACATGGGTCAATGGGCCGGCGGTCATGGCCGTTAGCCAGACCACGACCAAGACAATCCTCGCGATCAAGAAATAGCCGATCGAAGCGGGCGTCGGGGTGCATTCAAGCACCTCGCCGCCCGCCACACAGACTGCACAAGTGATTACTTAAACACTGCATAGACATACGCTTGGACAAATAAAATAGAGAGGGCCTCCCTCTCTATTTTTCACTACCTGCCGCCTTACTTCAGGGCGCGGCCGGCGTCGGCAACAAGTTCAACCAGACGGTTACTATAGCCCCACTCGTTGTCATACCAGGCAACAACCTTGATAAGATTTCCGCCAACAACATTTGTCAACTTCAGGTCAACGATCGCGCTATGGCTATTGCCCTTGAAATCACTACTTACCAGCTCTTCCTCGGTGACATCAAGAATACCTTGATAAAATGGCAGCTTAGCAGACTCCTTGAATGCATTATTGATGTCCTCAATCGTAACGTCATGCTTCAGTACAACCGCAAAGTCGCTCATGCTCACCACAGGAGTCGGAACACGAACACTAAGGCCACCGAAGACACCCTCGAGCGCAGGGAGAGCTTTTGCAGCGGCAATACTTGCACCGGTGGTAGTTGGAACGATATTTTCTGCCGCAGCACGGGCTTCGCGCAGATCCTTAGCTGGGGCGTCCTGAAGCTTCTGGCTTGCCGTATAGCTATGTACGGTTGTCATAAGGGCTTTTTCGATACCAAAGTGGCTTTCGAGCACTGCCATCACCGGGGTGATACAGTTGGTTGTACAGCTAGCATTACTAATAACGTCGGTCGATCCTTCGATCTTGTCCTCGTTGACGCCAAGTACAATCGTGTCAGCTCCGTCGCCCTTCGCAGGTGCCGAGATAACTACTTTTTTTGCGCCACCACCGTCGATATGCGCACGTGCAAGCGCCGGGTCAACGAAGAAACCAGTGCTTTCGATCACGACATCTACGCCGTATTGACCCCACGGCAGCTGAGCTGGATCCTTTTCGGCCAAAACAGCAATATGCTGGCCATTAACGATAATTCCCGTATCATCATGTCCAACATCGTGCTGATAGGTACCGTACGACGAGTCGTGCTTTAAAAGATGCGCTAGGGTTTTTGTGTCGGTTAGGTCGTTGATCGCGACAACGCTCACGTCGCTACGCTCAAACGCAATCTTAAACGCATTTCGGCCAATACGACCAAATCCGTTAATTGCAATGTTTACTTGGCTCATGAGATTCCCACTCCTTTTTCAGTAAGCTTTAGCATTTCTGGCTTTAGTATATACTGTTTTATCTATCTCTGTAAAACATTGACATATTTGTGTTATTTTGTTATAATATTTAAGTTAGTTTCTCCCTCGAGTAAGGAAGTACTATGGCACCGTCAGCACTAAAGTCCGCCGTCATCGTCGAGATTGAAGACGAGGGCGCATTAACCCGCACTACCGTTGAAATGGCGGCGCGGGCTATCGACTCCCTTGTCCAAGACAGCCCCAAGCTGGATGAAGCGAGAGAGTTCAAGATCGAGATAGGTGTGAACGGCACGGCGCGCCCAGCATTCCTGGAACAAGCCACCCTCCACAAGGGCGGCACCATAACTGCTGAGGCAAGAGTCGTCGTCTTTACATCGCCCATCGAGGGCACGCTGTACCTCATCGATCTGAGCTATTCAGAGCAGAGGTGGAGCGCGAAGCTCAACGCGGCCATGGCTATCTCCAACGACTAACACATTCGTGGGGGGG
>JALDYI010000006.1:0-57065 GCA_032154105.1 Candidatus Saccharimonadota bacterium | reverse complement strand
TGTAAATCTCCCGCCTTTCGGCTTCGTAGGTTCGAGTCCTACTTCCAGCACCAAAGTAAAAAGCCTGCCGCCCGGTAGGCTTTTTACTTTAGTATCTTGATATATGCTCGAACCGTACTTTTGCAAAGCAAAAGAGGTTCGGTGAAGAGAATGAAGTAAAAATGTGTTTACATATTTTTACAAATGAACGGAAGAGCGAAGCGCTGTCCTACTTCATCAGGTGCGATATGCGACAAACCGTCCTACTTCTAGCTAGTCTGTACTCTTATCCAACTCTTCGGCCAACCATAGTCCATTCTGCAACATAGTTTGCAATAAGCCTTGCGTCACTTTCTGGTTGTCGGCATAGATATAAAGGTGTCCGTGGGCTATTTCGATGGCGAGTGGACGAAAATGAGAGCCAATAACGCGCGTGAGGCGTGCTGTGAATAGCCTCTCGGCGTCAAGAAATGACGAAGGAGCGGAAAACATCCTATAGCTCGCGACAAACTGCGGGTCGTGCGCCTCGAACGCTCCGAGTGGTACTTGGCGCAGATGGCGAAACTTGAAGAACAGATGGGCATAAAAACGCTCGCTGTGATGGCCAGTGCCTATGAAGATATGCGGATAGTCTGCTGCGCCCTTAAGACTAATGTCGAGTACCGTCCAGGTGTGTGACGTTATTTTGCGCTCTACAAAGGCAAGGTCATAGCCATTTTGTGAACCGACGCTGTAATGCGCATCAGTGCGTGTCGAGGTAGCCGTAAGGCCACGTACGACACTATGATCGTCATCCGTATGATCAACGTATCCAAAATACACGAGGCCGTTCTGCTCGGTAAACTGCTGGTAGATGCTACGTTTGCGACGCCCTTCGCGGAGTGTCGAGGGCTTCGCGTTGTGCGCGAAACGAGTCACATGGTGCACAAGTCTATGCGTAAGCCGCTTCATTATTGCTTCATCTCCGTGATTGTATCGAGTAGTGTTGCGACGTACTCTGCGTGGCTCCAGGTGAGCGGTGCGACAGATAAGATCGTGTCGTTGGCAGGATTGACTTGTTCAGACATCACGCCAGTTGAAAGCGCATGACGCTGTACCCAGTCGATAATTTTTGTCGCCTCATCCATTTGATCATGTTCGATGTAGTACTGAGCAAGCCATAGTGTCGTGATAAACCAGTGATTGCCCGTAATTGAACTGTCTTGTCGCTGATAATTATCATTTTCATAGCGCGGAAGTCCTATGGCGTCTTCCGTCAAGTTGAATGTCTGTTTGAGTGTTCGGATCGACGCAGTAAGCTCGTCACTGCCTGATGGAAAGAGTCCAAACATGAATGCTCCGAAGACGCTCGACATATCAAATGTATCGTCTTTGGTAATAACGCCGTCTTTAACGATAATGCCTTTGTAGAATGCTTTTCGCTCCGCGTTATAGAGATGCTTGTGTGCCGCTTCGAGGATATCGTCGGCCGCTGCACGCCAGCTAACGGCGCGGTCTGGATCGTTTGAGGCCGCTGCAAGATCAGCCGCAGCTACGAGCGCAGCGTACACTGTCGAAACGGTGTAGGTGGTGGTAAGAAATACCTCTTCCCATAGGTCGTAGCTCGGGCGCGGCAGGCCGGTGACTTCATCGATATAGCCTGCCAAAAAATCGCCCATAGGACAAACCATGCTCTCGTAGAATGACTCAAGAACCTCGGCGTCTGGGTGCATTTTATAATACTGTGTAAACACGAATAGTGTCAGTGCGGTTTCGTCTTCTTGTATCGGTGGCGCAACGACACCGTCGTGCACATATGGGTGCCAGCTTGAGCCAAGTGCACCATCGGCACGATACTTATGCATCAGGTAGCCACCCGGGTGGAGACCTTGCTTGCAGAATTCAAAGAAACGCAGCGCCTCATCACTGTAGCCCATGCGAATGAGTGGCCATACGACGTAGGCGCCGTCACGCGGCCAGCAGTACCCATAGGCATCTCGCGAGTAGTTCAACATCGTCGTATCGGTACTGGCGATAACAGCGCCGCCGTTATCGATCTGGGATTTGATTATCATGATGCTACGAAGAAACGTCTCGCGGTGATTCGGGTCGATCTTATCGGCAACATGGAGAGCAGGTAGTAGCCATTCGTGCCACCAGTCGGCGGTGCGATGAAGATGCTTAAGTAGCCCCTGGTCTTGGATCTGTTTGTGAATCTTCAGTGCCTCATTTATTGAGGTGGCGGCCGTCACCCAGTAGTGTACACGAGTAGAGCTAAGCGGCTCGACGAATAGCCTAAATCGAATAGTTGAGTCGACGCGGCCATGCTCGACATTGCTCTGGCTGAGTTCGCCGTCGTCGGCATCGCGGTAGGTGCCTTCGTGGCCTTCGATGCCGAATAGTCCAATTGAATGTTGGTCGAATGGTTGGCCTTCGGCGTCACCAGAGATAACAAATGCTCGACGTCCTCGGTAGTGGAGTATAGCATTGCTATCGGGCAAATACTGAGCCGTGTCGGTGTTGCTCCGTGAGTCACCGATAGCGAACGCCTGATGCATGAATAGGCGGATCTCTCGTCGTTCGTTATGAAGATTGACCACATGAATGTTACGCAGTAGGGCATTGCTATGGGCATCAACCAGGTCATCAAATTCAAGCAAAACACCAAGCTCATTGTGCCTTGCCTGAGTATGGCCAATGAGCGCGCTGTGTGGATATCGAAACTTGAACGTCCAGGTGCCATCGTCGAGCCAGCTCAAGCGGCCATCAATCCAGACTCCTACACGATGCCGAAGTGATTTGCCGGCCGAGTGATTTTCTAGTCCGACATACGGGAAATAAAAGTCATGCACGAGTCCGTATGTATTGAGACCGACGTGCAGTGTGCCATTACTTAAAACAACTGGCCTAGCCATTGAGGCCTCCTGTCTTGTGATGGTCGTGTAGTCGCCACCGTACATCACGTACGGCATTAATGAAGTAGAGGAATGCATCGTATGGCGAATCGTATGGGCTAAAGTAGGCGTGAACATCACCATCCGTGAACCATTTGGTGCACATATAGTAGACGTGGTCTGAAGTTTGCAGCATGCGCCAGTCGCTAATAAGCTGGGTGTCATTTGTACGCATGATATCATCCTCTAGCGTGTAGAGGTGACGAAGTGCTTCCTTTTGCATGTCGTTACCAAGCCACGCTGTGAGATCTCGTTCATTGTCAGCCCAGGTGACGGTGTCGGGCATGCTGATTTCGTCGACCGGCTCATGTGTATCAATTGCCTCGGACGCTGTATAAAATGTATTGTCGCTATTGCTCAGCCATTTGGCAACAAAGCTTTCGAAAAAGTCGAATATGCCGGTATCGGCCCATTGATGCTCGCCGAATGTTTCGTAGTCCATAAAGAGATTAACAAGTGGGCTGTCAGTGATAGATGCGTTCGTCCACTCGCTGTATGTATCGGCCGTAAGCGGCCAGGCCGACCATGCTTTGTTGCTAAAGCGAAAGGCAAGATCGTCGCTTAGGCGGTAGTTCTTGAGAAGTAGCTTGATGTTCTCGGTGCCAGCAGGACGGTACACGTGGTTTGGACTGCGCCACTGCAAGACGGGGTCCCAGCCCTCTGCGAGAATACCTTTAAATCCGTAGCTGTCTGCCCATTTTGCCAGCTCATCGTTGTAGGCAAGCTCGGTGTTACGAAAAACTGATGTTTCGACGCCGAATAGTTCGCGTACTTTCCGACGATGTGCTTCGACTTGCTGCTCGAATTCACGGCGTGAGTAGAAAAAAGCAAGAGAGTGGTAATAGGTTTCAGATACAATCTCAACTCGACCTGTTGCTACTAGTGCTTTGAAGCTATCGAGTACATCGGGCGCCCAGCGCTCGGCCTGTTCTATGAAGGTGCCTGTTATACTCAAGGATACTTTAAATTCAGGGTGCTTATTAAGTAGTCGTTGCAGGAGCGCATTCATTGGTCGGTATGACTTGTCGGCTACTTTGCGCAAAACCTGCTCATTGTTGCGATCGGTGGTGTAATCAGGCTCATCAAAATAATCATGCGCATCGGCGGTATCAAACACACTATACTGACGAACGCGAAAAGGCTGATGAACATGAAGATAGAGAACTATGCCACGCTTACTCATACTATCGCCCCTTGTTTCGATCGTTTATAGATGCGCAGGCAGTCTCGCGCAACGTCATGCCATGAGATGCGACTGTACTCTTCTTTGACGTTTGTCTTTAGCTCGTGTGACAATGCTGGCGATGTCGCTATGCCGACAATTTGATCGGCAAGTCTATCTACGTCCCAAAAGTCGTAGCGGAAGATGCTATGGAGTACCTCGCCAACGCCTGATTGGCGGCTAATGATAAGTGCGCTATCGTGATGAGCCGCTTCGAGGGCAGTAAGGCCAAACGGCTCACTGACAGAACTCATCACAAAGATATCGGCCACGCTATACGCGTCGCGCCACTGTTTACCTCGCACAAAGCCTGTAAAGAAGACTTTGTCAGAGATGCCATATGTAGCCGCCATGCGAATGAGTTCGTCGCGTTGCTCACCATCACCAGCCAGGAGAAAGGCGAGCTTATCGTACTTATCACAGGCACGAGCTGCAGCCGCCATAAAATGCGTGAGGCCTTTTTGGATAGTGAAGCGCGTCACGGTGCTAACGATGGTATAGCCTTCACTCTTGAGTGCTTCGAGGTAGCGGTAGGTGCGGACGTCGTATTTATGCCCATCGTCAAATGAGGTTGTGTCAATTGCATTGTGGACGACCTCGATTTTATCTGCAGGAATACCATACTTGCTGATGATCATATTCTTGGTGATGTTACTAACAGCGATGATACGATCGGCCATCATCAAGCCTTGATATTCAATATCATGAACGACAGGGTTGCCGCTTTTTTCGCCCGATCGATCAAATTCCGTTGCATGGACGTGGACAATAAGAGGGGCATCGCAAAGTTCCTTGGCGCGTACGCCAGCTTCCATCGTGAGCCAGTCGTGAGCATGGATGGCATCAGGCTTGTTTGTCTCTACAAGTTGTTCGACGAATTGAACATACCGCTTCTGAACACCGCGCATATCTTTAAGGTCGTTGGCGTCGGCTGAAGATAGCTCCTTTTCCAGTGTCATAGTACTGTCGTATGCGCCCAGGCCATAGCGCTCGAGCGGAGTTAGCTTTGTGGCGCTATGAATAGTCATAAAATCAATATCAGGATGCGGTGCAGAGTAGGGAACGACGAAATCAATCTCAGAGCCTTGCAGCGCCAATGCCTTTGACATGTGGTAACATGCCACACCAAGTCCGCCACTATTGTGCGGAGGAAGCTCCCACCCGAGCATTAGTATCTTCATACTGCTTGTTTACGGATTGCACGCATGCACAACCCGAACGCTCCTTGTTATTGTTTCACTTTATCTTTCATTATAGGGAGGCGCTTATGTTTTTACAACAGTGAAGATGGGTTATCTTTTGCACAGTTCGCAGGTTTCTTCGCGTTCGTAGTGTGCCTTCCAGGCCGTCAGTGCTTTGTCATGAGAAAGGAGGGTTTTGTAGCCACTAAGTTCCATCATTCGGCGGCACCATGAGCCAATTCGCCCTGTTACGTATACGCCAAGCCACTCCACATAGGCCCAATCATCGCCAACAGGAATGCCAGTCGGCGGAGAGTATGACCTACGAATTCTAAGAGGTTGCTTGGCTGCTTTTCGTGCAAGGTGGCGAGCGATGAATCTGCCGTCTTCTAGTGCTGTTCGAGCTAGGCCAGCATGACGCGTGTCGGCATTATCGCCCAGGACGTAGATATCCCTATATGCTTCAAGGTACTGATTGACTTCAACCCGTCCATTGGCGCCGAGTTGAAAGAGCTCAGGATGACGCGAGAAGAACTCGTTGTTCGCTACCCCTGATGTCCATACGGCTGTTTCGGTCGCAACCCTACGTCCGCCCACGGTAATAAAATCCTTACCAAGCGCCTCAACCTTGTGGCCGGTAATCACTTTAACGCCAATCTTCTCCAGGTGCTGTTGCACCTTCTTGCTGGCCGTTTTTGACAGGTGAGGTAATATGCGATCCGCCGCCTCAACCAGGACAATATTTACCTTAGCTCGCTTAATATGATGCGCTTTTGCAATCTCACTCAGGTAGGTCTGAAGCATACCGGCAAGCTCCACTCCTGTCGGTCCGGCACCAATGACAACATAGTGCTTGTCGAGGTGCTTATCGGCGATCAGCTCCTGGTGAAGATGAGTATTAAACTCGCGCACTTCTACTAGCGTCTTGACGCCAAAGCTATGCCTATTCATGCCATCGATATCAAAGTGGGTTGTAACCGCACCTAGGGCAATGATAAGGCTGTCGTACTCATAGCTCTTCTTTTTCCCGACTACAAGCTTGCGATCCGGATCGACGGAGATCATGCTATCGTGAATAATCTTGACGTTCTTATAGTCCGAAAAGATGTGCTTGAGCGTTACAACCGATTCTGCCGTTGCGCGGCCCGTTGCGGTGGCATAGAGCGTAGCATGATGAAGAAAGAAGGTCTCGTCTGAGATAAGCGTTACTCGGCCAAGTTTCTTTTTTGCAAGTTCAAGCACGGCTTTTACACCTGCGAACCCTCCACCGACAACTACGGTATTCATGTAACCCACACCTTACTTCTTATGATTACGTTACGCCTATGGTAACAGATAAGATGTATAGTGAAAAGTCTCGTCATTCCCGGGGCGATCACCTATACTTGGACTATATGAACAATGTATTTAATCTAGAAGGCACGCTAAATGAAATTACAGACTTTTTCACTCAACCGAATGCCTATCGATCCATATTAATCCTTATAGCGTCGATTATTGTAGCGTATGTTGCAAGTAAATATCTTGCGCGGGCAATTATCAAGCTCGCGCAGATCGTTTCGGTGCATAGTGACGCCGAATCAAACGAAGAGCGGCACATTCGGCTTCGCCAGATAGAAACATATCTAAGTATTGCGGTTGCTGCTGTGCGAGCGGTTGTCGTTGCGGTGGTTGCGTACTTTGCGTGGGATTTTTTGAGCGAGTCGGCAAATAGCGGTGTTGCGGCCATCGGTGCAAGTGCCTTCTTTATTGTGTTTGCCGGTCAATCGCTGGGCATGCTTCTGCGCGACCTTACTGCTGGCGCCACGATGATCATTGAGCAGTGGTTTCATGTCGGTGATTATGTAAAGATCGAGCCATTTATTGACGTAACTGGTGTCGTGGAGCAGTTTACGCTGCGCTCCACCAAGCTCCGTAGCCTTAGCGGTGAGGTTGTCTGGATCAATAACCAGCAAATTCATGCTGTTCATGTGACTCCTCGCGGCGTGCGCACCTTGGCCGTCGATGTGTTTGTGCGTGATCGTTTAGTGGGCGAAAAGAAGCTACAGGAACTCATCAATGCCGTGCCAGCCGGCCCGACGATGCTTGCAAGGCCACTAAAAATCAAGTCCACCGAAAGATGGAGTGATGACCTGTGGCGTATTACAGTGATCGGGCAGACAGCTCCGGGGCGCGAGTGGCTGATTGAAAAGTTCTTTGTCAATGCTATTCAAGAAGTCGACGAAGATGTTAAAGAGAAGAGTCAGCGTACGTTTGTGTACGAACCTATCGCACGCTTTGCCGACCCGGTCGCCGACAAAAAGTTCATGCGCGCCATCCGCACTGATAAAGACGACTAATGTTTCCACAGAAATAAAAAGAAGCTAGCGCAAATCTAGCTTCTTTTTAGTGGAGGATGATTATGTACTAGACTGTTACGAGTTCAGCTTCTGGTTTTACATACGCCGCAGTTTCAGCAAGTGCCGACTGAAGTGCTTCTTCGTATGGTTGAAGGCTGGCGTCGGTATCAGTAATACCGCCAGTTTCGTTTAGGATAGTGCCAATGTCGATCGCAACACCAGATTCAACCATCTCAGCGCCGATGCGGGCAAAGACCTGCTGAAGCTGAGCTGCCGATGATACGCCACCACCAAAGCCGTAAGTGACAAAAGTGACAGGGCGGTGGTGCCATTCCTGCTTGAGATAGTCGATAGCATTCTTTAGAACGCCAGGGTAGCCAGCGTTATACTCGGGTGAGAGGATGATGAACGCATCTGCACTTGATACTTTCTTTGCCCATGCTTTCGCACTTTCAGATTCACCCGGTGCCATTGATGGTGGCATTGGCTCATCAAAAAGAGGGAGATTGAGGTCTTTAAGATCAACAACTTCAAGCTCTAGTTCTTCATTCTTTGCTACTTGGCCTTCGATCCAGCTAGCAATGCTAGGCGAAAGACGGTTCTGGCGAGTGCTGCCAATGATAAGTTGTACTTTTTTTGACATGAGTAAAATATTCCTTGCTTCGTTAAATTGTAATTACTATATATTGTATAGTAATCATGTGTGTTGCGCAACCCGTTTGCTATAATATGTATATGAATAAGATAGAGTAGATTCATCTACTGCAATCTGTTACAATATTTCGAGTAAAGGGGCATAGTACAACGGTTAGTATATGGGTCTCCAAAACCTAGGATCGTGGTTCGATTCCACGTGCCCCTGCCAAGTGGAATTATCATTACAAAAAGCCATCAATTCGTATGGTTTTTTTAATTTCCACCTCGGTTGTTTGCCGTCTAGCTGCGAGTTCGAAAGTACTTTTTTAAGCAATATCCCTTATAGTCTGAGTTTTTAATGTTAGAAATCTTGTCGATATTCCAATATATGCCAAAGTATAATCTCGACTAATTCAAGATTCTACTCAGAAATATATTTGTTCATAGTGATGTGAAGGGGCGTGGTTTTGGCCACGCCCCTATGTACACCTTATGCCCTTGCGAGCATCCTGTTGAGTTCAGAGATGAAACCGACAATGTCATGTGACGATGCAACGACATGCGACGGTGGTCCGTCGTACTCTATGTCGGTGTGGAGATCAACGAAACTGGGATATGGTCTCAGGCCATTACTGACAAGTATGCCATTTGATCCCAGCGAACCCATCACTTCTAGACTAGAGGCGATATCGTCGAACATCACAACCTCGTCTGGGGCAAGCTGTAGAAGTTCAAAGATCCTGTGATACGCTTCGACTTCCGGCTTCCTAATGAAGCCATGGTCTTCAACCGTCACTACGTGATCAAAGATCCCCGAAAGACCCAGAAAGGACAGTGTCTGTTCTGTGAATGTACGATTGGAGTTTGTGAAAACCCCGATCGGTACGTGCTTTGCAAGATCTGAAAGTACCTCGCCACACCCCGGTCTGACCTGCATCCTCGAAGTGTCCAGTGAATTATATACATCTTCATAGAACCTCACTGGATCGACCCCATGATATTCCTGGAGACCTAAGACACTCGCCTTGTACAAACCGCGGTACTGCCGTAGCAATACGCGCGACTCTTCACGCGAAGTGTTCAGTGCGATGGCCGCCTGTGCCACCATCGCATCTCGTAACTGCGCCTCAATTCCCGCGCTCGACTCGTAAAGTGTGCCGTCGAGGTCAAAAAGCACATACTTCACTTTTCCTGAGCGAAGCAATTCTGCTACCTCGTGTAGGTTATGGTGCATTGTCTTCCTTTCGGTTACTTTTCGAGAGCCAGAAGCTCTTCCGCTTTACGGAATGAAGCGGGGCGGTCTTCTGATCTAAATGACAAACACTGCCTGATTGCCGAGAGAAGCCGCTGCTCCTCAGACGACTCGGGATCGCCGAGTTTTCGCAAGTTACCTTGTGCGACCTTCGCCAGCTTCTCGGACAATGGCTCGCCGAGATCATAGTCCACGGCAGTGTTACCGCTGTAGCAAAGTGCCATTAGAGCACCAAACGAGTAGACTTCCGCACCGATTGTGTAGGCGATGTCATTTCGCTTATCAATCATACCCTGTGCAATCTCGGGTGCTGCGTAATGAACGAAGCCGCCCGAATACGGCGTCGCATCATCGATGCGGCGCCCCAGACCCCAGTCAATAAGAACTGGATTCGATGAGTTGGGCGGAATAATTACATGCGCAGGTTGGATATCTCCGTGCAAGTAACCAGCTTCGTGTATTTTGCCGAGCATCTCGGCAATAGAGCGGAACATTTCTGTAAGCTGGTGGATTCTGCTTCCATTATCCAGGCCACGGGAGAACTCCGATGCTGTAGCACCGTCAATCCACTTCGTGGTTAGCCAGTTGCCAGATCCTTTGATTGGTGTGTACGCAACGAAAAGCTCAGTACTCAGGAAGGGATTAACCTCCTTAAGGATTTGAGCCTCCTTGTCGAGAAGGTCCTTTCGATCGTAGGTATCTGTCTCATCGGGGTCATAGCCTTTGATGGCAACTATTCGTCCATCATTCTCGCGAGCCTTCAGCAATACAGAACCACGACGCTGTGCGACAGCCTCGATGAGTTCAGCGCCTAGCTGCGAGCAAATCATGTGCGTGTCAATCATGACTTAGCCTCCATTTTCTTTTGTGCTTCGCCCTTCATTGTCTCATAGACTCCGCTACTTTGCAGTATGCAGAGTGCATGGTGTACATTATCTATCTGCCAGTCGTTTGAAGGGCGGTCGGGGAGAAGCTTGACGGCTTCCATGATATCGCGGCCGTCGTCGTCCGACTCCAGCATATCCCCCAAAAGATCTGGTGCCTTTTGGAAGAATTTTGGATCTCTTTTGACGATTGCGCTTCGTATGGACAGCACGTGATATGGCGGCGGCGGAATGGGTATCCCTAGCCGTGAGTTTTCTTCCTCTCCAAGCCAGAATTTACCAAACAGGACGCCTACTTCTGTGTAATGGACTTTTAGTAGCCAGTGCGGCCAGGCGAAAAGTGCTTTTCCGTCGATTTCCGCCTCATTGCTGAAGCGAAAAATCAAATTATCACACGAAAGTACGGCAACCCTTGGCGGATTCTTAAACCTCGAATCCCTCAGGATCTCGGTATGTAATAGCCCCATATAAAAAATAGAGGCCTCTAGGTCCTCTTTGTCATTCAGTGTGTACGTAGTGTTGTGCATCGCACTCGCTTTTGTCGATGGAGTGATGTATGGGCAAAACCCTGATGCAATGTTGTCGATATAGTTCCGAAGACCATTTAGATCGGGGACTTCGTGTGCACGAAACGACATAGCGTTTCCTATCTTGTTGTTCAACATGGATTTTTAAGGTGTCGTCGGGTGGGTGGAATATATCATTCCACCCACCCGCGCACGGAAAGGTTAGACGTGGAAGCCTGACCTTGATACGAGAACGGGACTTCAGCCCCGAGCCGTCTTATCCTTCTTCGAGGCAAACGCCGGAGTGCAGTCCCAGGACATGTCCGGAAGCGCACCTCTGGTGAATCCCTCTCTCGAGGCAAACGCCGGAGTGCAGTCCCAGGACATGTCCGGAAGCGCACCTCCGGTGTACTCGTTGTAGAGTTCCGCGTTGAGTCCGTTTTCGCCGGTGAACCACACAGGGTTCAACGGTCCAAATGTAGCCTCGTAGCGGTCGACCCAGTTGAGAGGGTTGACGCCGCCTGCCTCGATGTGGGTCACCTCGATGTCATCACCGAGGTGCTCAGCAGCGAAGGAGTCGATCTTGTTGGCTTCGATAAGCCGGTGCCAGTGCTCGTCCACCACGCAGGTGGGCATCATAGCCAGGTTGCCGGTCTCGTCGAAAAGTTGCTTGCCGATCTGAAAGAAGCGTGACAGCTCCTGATCAAGAACGACAGTCTCCTCAATGACAGTAGTCATTGTTTTTCCTCTCACGCGCAGTACAGTCTAGCGTGTGCATAGACATAAAAAGGATTATACAACATAACATCTTGGAAAGTCAAAGGTATTTTTAAGTAATGAGATGTATTGCAGTAGGCGCTGTATAATAAAGCAGCCTATTTGATGTGGTTAATCGGATATGCTGCTTGAGGCTTTGTGACTTTGAAGAAATAATATCCATTATGTATATCCGAGCGGGTAATATCAATCCGAAGACCGATATTACCCGCATCGGCTACACCGTTTACTGGCAGCTCATCGCAGTAGCCTGTTCAAGATACATAGACCTTTCAGGGTTTTATTCGAGATAACGACGTAGCGCAGGGACTTCCGGGTGCTCACGCATCCCATCCTCTACGTAACGCGGATACTGTTCCTGTTCGGGCTGTTGAGTAGATGCGTGAGGCTGATGCTCTCTATCCTTGTCTCGATCGAGATGAAGATTGATCAAAAAACCTCTTTGCTCTCCCGGTCGAGGCTGAGAATGAACTGTGCTTACGAATCGCCGCCTTCGACCTCGCTTAGACCGATGATCAGACTGCGCTTTCGACTTCTGCTGACGCCTCGACGCATATCTAGGTGAAATTCGAGTGGCTACCCAGACATAGACCGGGTAGACACACACACCCAGTAGGATGAGCGTAAGCAAGAGATATCCAATATCGCTTGGTCCCATCTGTACTCCTAGTATATAGAAACGATCACCCTCTATCTGAAGGTAAATCCAAAGGTTAAGTAGGCGAAGTGGCTTCGGCTTTACCATTCGGACACGCAAGTAGACAAGTGATACTTATCGCCTCGCGTGTCCGAATGGTGCATAAACGGTGTATTGTCAATTGACGATCGCCACTTTGAGATGGCAACAAGGTATATTCTATAATATTATGTACATATTTGCAACGACAACACCTCTCTTTATTCTCAATCTTCGTATGACAGGTAAGAGCATAGTCATACGCTTCTTCGTAATGAATGGCTTCAATAACAACATGTGATCGTGCATGCGGAAAGTTGCGTGTAAAAGCTTTGTAGGATGTCGTCTGGTTGTGGAGTTGTGAAGATTAAATGCTAAGCATCAGAGTCCTCCTTAAAAAAACTTGCTATACTACAATAGGTTCGGTAATCGTCCTGGAGCCCCTGCCAAGACAAATAGCGCAGTTTCTGGGCTATTTTTCGTTTCTAGATAATCTGTTAGCACATTTAGCATTGATACGTATTCCATAAAGTTAAGTGGTCTCCAATTTTATTGATGACCACGCGATCAGTTCTTGTATACACGGCGAGCTTGCATCTGTTAGAATCAGGCTATGAATATAGCCAATAAAACCATCCTTATTAGCGGTGCGAGCGACGGCATTGGCCGGAGTATTGCTCTTTGTCTTGCCAAGCATAATGTGAACCTTATCCTCCTGGGTCGCGATCAAGCAAGATTGAATGAGGTCAAGGGCCTTTGCGAGTCGCACGGATCGACTGCGGTGATATATGCCTTTGACCTAACAGACGAAGCATCGCTTAATTCTATGGCTCAGTCTGTTAAGGTTAATAGCCCGATTGATATCATTATCAACAATGCCGGAGTGTGGCACAAGTCTACTCCACTGGGACAGCTAGAAACTGAAACGATCGAAACAGTTATTAATACGAACCTTACCGCACAAATACTTTTGACGCGTCGTTTTGTAGAAGATATGAGAGGGCGAGAAACGGCAATCGTTAATATCGTTTCAAGTGCCGGCATGCAGGGAAAAGCTGGCCGTACAGCTTATGCCGCCAGCAAGTTTGGCATGAGGGGCTTCACCGAAGCGTTGCGCGATGAGACATTTGCAGACCCAATACGCATCGGTGCAATTTTCCAGGGTGGAACAAGCACGCGCATGTTCGCCAAGACCGACGAACCTATGCCAGTTGAAAAATATACAAATCCTGACGATCTTGCCGATGTAGTCCTATTCATGCTCACGCGACCAGCAAAGCTATGGCTTAATGAAGTGCAGGTTACCTACTAACAAAAACTATCAGCGACTTGTGTGGCTTTCGAAGAGCGAGTGTCCACTATAGTCTAACGTAATTTAGTATATGGGTCTCCAAACCTAGGATCGTAGTTCGATTCCACGTGTCCCTGCCATAAAAAAATGATCAGCATCTGCTGGTCGTTTTTCGTGATTGACACTTGTGAACTGAGCCATGGTCGGTACCAGCAAAGCTGGAGGATCATTGCGCGTACCCTAAGACATTCTAATGTCAGTGGAATAGTTACGAATCTAACATGGCTGACAATAAAGCAGTAAAACGGGAAAATTCTAGTACCACAGAGGATCGAATCCAGGGATTTGTTTAATCATTTGTCGCGTGTTTAGATCGTAAATTTCCGTATAAAGATCCTCTGGCACGGCTCGTCCTGCATACGTATCGTACATAGCAGACGCACGTTCATATGTTACGAGCAAGTACTGATCATTCGGTGAAGTAGCATAAGCAAAGATGGAACTTTTGTCACGGCTACTACTATAGATTTCCTTTTTTACCGACGGCGTCTCCAGCCTCAATGTATCAGAGCTGACTTTTGCAGTCCTCTTGATCCATCCTTCGGTATTTGAAAGCGCGACTACATCGACAGAGCCTTCTTGATCGTTAGGGTCGGCGATGGGTGACTTTCTCAATGTCGGGATGTCGAGGACAAACAGACCGTTGGTTCGATCGGTTACTGCAACTCCACGGCCGTCATACGTGAAATTGTGTAAAGAATATATCTGACCAAGAGGAACAGGCTTTTGCTTTCCAGAACCGTCAATGAGAAGCCCGCCGGATTCATAGTCATTGGTTATGATTGAGGTTCCATCTGGTGCATAATTCCATTCACCTGGCTGCAATGGCTTGCCGTCTACGCCATTTATCGCTTTTGGCTCTGAGATATTTAAAATGTTTGCGGTGAATAAAGTTGGTTGGGACGTCCCTTCGCTATTAAGTAGATACCCGAAATTACCGCTTGACGGTGCACAGTGAAGCAAGGATATTGTGCCTTGATTTTCAGGAAGTAAAATGTCTTGAATGCTTTTAGTATATACATCAACTAACTTCAAAGTATTGCTGCCGTCTTCATTGAGTATTGCAACAATTAGCTTATTATCTATGCGGCAATACTCTTGAATCATTGGTGTACTAAAGATTACGTCATCTTTGGCATTGTCTAATCCGGTACTATAAATCTCATCATTCATTTTCGACGTGAAGAAAGCGACATCGGTTTGCTTTTCTTGAGAGTTGCGCTTCAAATAGGTAAGAGTTGGACTCGCTGTTTTGAAGACATACGTTAACTCCTTGTCATTTTGCTTGCCACTTACATTACTCAGGTTTGACAACTTGACCTCGTACTTTGTATCGTAGCGAAGCCTCTCCTTTAGTTGAATGACAATCGATTCTCCATTTGTCAGGGTAGTAAAGCTAGCAGTAGGCGTAAGGGTTACTTGACTCTCGATGATCGATTCAATTGGCTGAGCAAGCGAAAGGACAATTCTTTGATTTCGTTCTTGGGTAATAAGTTCGGTGTCAATTGTTGCGTAGCGCACGCGTTGACCTTGGAGAGTAATGAGCGTAATAAAGATGCCTGCAAGCAGAATTAATACTCCAAATGTCGCAAGCAGCACGCGTCCGAATGTTAGTTTAGTAGACATAAGGATTCTCCGGTTGCGCGATTGCCTCTACTTTACTCGGCTGCAGGATCGAAGGAAGCTTATCGGAATAATATTGCCTCAAGATGAACTCACCTTCGACGTGTACCCAGTCGTTTTCCTTAAACTGCTCTTTCCAGCCCGGCATATAGATTGGCACTCCAATCGGCTGTGCGTCAACCGCACAACAACTAATGACAAACCTGGCTACGTAAAATATATTTTCAGGATCATTTTTATCTGGATTCACAAATCCAATAAGATCCGCCGATTTACCCGTAAAGAATGACGGATCCTTAGATTGCAAGAGTAGCGCTGACCAGTCTTTAACGCTTAACTGCTTGTAGTCCGTATTGTCAAAAAGCCCCCCCGAAACAAGTGAGGCATCAATTTGCGTTGTGCCACTCGCGTTTAACCCGCGCTGAGAGACGCTTGCGGTTGTCAGCGTTGCCGGCGGAAGAATAAGAATAATAACAAATGAGAGTAGCGCCAAAACACTTATCCAGTATACGTGCCCCGCACTCTCGGGTGTATCGGTCTTTACCTTAAGCCAAATAGCGATCACAATACCGACAAGAAGTACTGCGGCAAATGCCATCGTAAAAATGATATACCTTGGATGGATATATAGATCTAGCTGATTTGTTGCGCCAAGCCAAATAGTAGACACTGCAGAAATGAGACCTAGGAATAAACCCGTCCAGTTCGCTAGAAATGTTTTTAGTTTAGAAGGCATAATTGACCACCAGTCCTAAGACAAGACTCATGAGAGCAGCTAGCGCAACAACTTGCGCAATTACCGCCGGCCGGTACGTCGTCCTCATGAGAGCCAGCATTTTAATATCAATCATAGGACCAAACGTAAGGAAGCTGACAATTGCACCAGTAGTAAAGGTATTTTTAAAGGCGAGGGCAAAGAAAGCATCGACGTTAGAGCAAATCGATACTATAAAGGCCAGTAGCATCATTGCAAGAATAGACAGAATCGGATCTGCACCGAGAATAGAAAGTAACTCGCGAGGACCAAGCAATTGCACGGCGCCGGCGATGAATGCTCCTATGAAAAGGGCGGGCATAATTGCGTTCAACTCCTGGAGTAAAATCTTGGCACTTCGCTTCATGTGCTTCTTGTGTGTATGATTATGAGGATCGGGTTGCTCGCAAATAGCTTGGAAACTGTCTGAGAGCATGCTTTTGTTTGAAGGATACCTACTGAAAATCATTCCAATAATATTTGCTATAAGAAAGCCCCCTAAGAGTCGCGCAACGAGAACTGTCATATCGCCGCCGAATGCTTGCTGGGTTGTAATAATAGTAATTGGGTTAAGAATTGGCGCGGCTAGCAAGAACGTCAGGGAGTCAGGCACGGTGAGGCCTTTAACTATTAATCCTCGGGCAAGTGGCACGTTGCCGCATTCACACACGGGCAGAAGCATCCCTAAAAATGAGATGGTCATTCGACGCAGAATCGGGTTCTTTGGCAGTCGCTTAATTATAAAGTCTTCAGGTAGCCAAACCTGCACGGCAATAGAAAGAAGCACCCCAAGCACGATGAATGGCAAGGATTCTAAAATAACACTAATACTGATTGTAAAAAGGTCTCGTGCTTGATTCGGCAGATTAAGACCCACTGAATCGTTGGTAGTATAGCGAATAAAAAATAAAGCGGCGACAATTAATAGACCCATTCCCAAGATAGGTAACCGCTTTGACCTAATATACTTTTTAAACTCCATGTACTCTTTCTATTCTACACTGTGGGCTGTAGGATCAATCGCTCTAAATAGAAACGTATTGATTAATTTTGGAGACCTATAGACTAGGAGGAAAAATAAACCATTATTGAAATTACCGACAGATTAGGAATGAGTGTCCGATAGAGGTTAGCATATGGGTCTCCAAAACCTAGGGTCGTGGTTCGATTCCACGTGCCCCTGCCATAGAGCTTATGCTTGAATATACTGCATTTTTATAGTCTATTTTATTTTTCAAATGTGTTATTAAATAGACTATAATCATAGACATGTCAGCCGAAATACCTATAAATAAATCAGAGAACAAGGAAATTATTGACGATAATGCACGAAAATTTATTGTAACCAATTCTGAACGTGATTTCCTCAAAGAAAACGATGTTAGATCTTATGACTTAATTACAGATTGGTTGGGGTTGAATGAAGATAATGAGAAAAAGCTTGCTTATAAAAAATTTGATAACGGGGAAGTTCAGATACTTTTGATATCAAAAGTGACTAAAGCTGGAAATAGAACTTCAACAAAGGAAAAAATCGACGAGGAACAGTATGATGAACTTATTAAATCATCGATCCTTCACGTAGAAAAGCGGCGTCATGAATTCGAGTATGCTCAAAACGATATTGTTTTTTCTATTAAGTTCGACGAGTTTGCCCAAAGTGACCTACTCATTCTAGAAGCCGATGCAGATACTGAAAAAGACAGGAGTTCATTTGACGCTGCAAAGTTCTCGATTGGTCTAACTGAAGTTACTGGCGATGTTCGATACTACGGCTATCGTGTAGCCGGTGCACTTTGATTGAAATAAGTTCGTAATTCTTCCACAGGGGGCCGCCAAGCTTAAGTATAATTAAATTAATCTCCGTTCTGGAGACTTTTTGTTATGCTTGAAGTATGACAAGACGGATTATTCTTATTGGTGGGATGCCGACGGTTGGTAAATCAACAATTGCAAAGAAGCTCTCGGAGCATTTTGGCCTACCATGGATGTCCACTGATCAGGTGCGTGAAATTATGAAGTCGGCGATTGATCCAAGCTCAAGCTCGCCACTGCGGATATCAGGCGGCGTGGCTGCCGAGGAATACTTCAAAAAGTTTACCCCAAAACAAATAGCCGAAATGGAATACGAGCAGGGCGTAGCCACTTGGCCGGGTATTAGCTTTATGATCAATAATGATTGGACCTGGCGAGATGGCTTTATTCTCGAGGGCGTTAATATACTACCTAAGCTAGTTGCTGACGAGCAAACCAAGCGAAGCAATGTTCAATCCGTCTTTCTTTCAGATCAGGACGTAGTGCGAACAAGAAGTGTTATCTTTACGCGCGGGCTGTATGGCAAAGCAGATTCATACGCGGATGAACTAAAAGAGTATGAGCTTGAATGGGTCGAGATCTTTAATAGCATGATTAAAAAAGAAGCAACAAAATATCATCAACCCATCGTTGAAGTTAATAAAACTAATGACGACTTAATTAATATATTAGAGATTCTTAGTTGAGAAAGTTCCAAATCACCCACTAGCGGCTGCTATAGGGCTCATGTTTAAATAGATCTCCGCTAGGAGGTCTATTTTTGTTATGATATAAAAATGACCGATTCTCAACGAGCAGTATACCAGGCTATTTCGAATGAAATTCTCAACAAACCGATCGACCGCCCGTTGCTGGTGGCGATTAACGGTAAAGACGCGTCCGGCAAAACAATGATGGCTGACATTCTTGCGCAGTATCTCACAGAAAGGACCGATCGCCAGGTTATCCGTATCAGTATTGATGATTTTATGAACGAGAGAGCCATAAGGTACACTCCAGCTGCGTCTGCCGGACGAAGTTGCTATGAATATACGTTTAACTTCGACGGCTTTGTTAAGTATGTATTATTGCCACTACATCAAAGTGACAGCTGGATCTATAAAGACAAGATTTTTGACCATGCCGCCGACACTGCAACTGACTCGCCAGACAAAGTTGCCAACGCAGACGCAATCGTCATTATCGATGGCGTGTTTCTTTACAAAAGAGACCTAGCGGATTATTGGGATGTCAAAATCCTCTTGCGCACAAATGATGAGGTAGTTATTGAGCGTGGCGCAAAGCGAGACGAACTGCGCATAGGTAGCTACGAAGAGGCAAGGCGAAAATACATCGACCGCTACATTGCTAGTCAAGCTATTTATTACGACGAAGAAAAGCCAGAGCATAATGCGGACATTATAGTAAATAACAATGACGTTAACTCACCGTTTCTCGTAAGGTAAAGTTCTAAACTCGTCCACTAGGTGCTGCCAAGCATAAATATCATGAATAGAGACCCTCTGCACGGCGATCATCCTACTAACTGCGAATAGAGTATGGAAGTGGCAACGCATACGTAGATGCTTATTCTTATCATATGCTGATAAACTAGTTATATGAGACATACGTCCCGAGCTATTATCATAAAGAATAAGAAGTTACTTCTTGTTACCGGTCATAACGCCGGCTACTACTGGACTCCTGGCGGTGGTATCGAGGAGGGTGAGTCGCCAGAGCAGGCTCTGCGCCGAGAGATGCAAGAAGAATTAGGCGTAGAAATAGTTAGCCTCGAGGAGTATATGACATTTCAGTACAATGCTCAGCATGTGACAACTTTCACGGTTGAGATGGGCGACGACTTGAAAGTTGGTAATGAAGTTACTGATTTCATTTGGTATCAAAGAGGTGATAATACAAAAGTCTCGGGCAGGCTACGCCATAAGCTACTTCCGGAGTTGACGCGACAAGGATTAATCTAGAGGAGTTTCATCTTCGCGGGGCTATTGCTATCATTAAATAATGACGAAACTCATTATTCTTCGCGGCTACCCAGGCTCGGGCAAGACAACTATCGGCAAGAGACTACAGGCTAACGGCATCGGCGAGTTCATTGACCATAACGCGATCCTTACTTTTATCGCAAGGGTTACCGGTGACGACGAGGGGATTTATGATGAAATAGCCCAATTGGAGCTAGCGATATGCAAGAAGCTGCTCAGTGAAGGTAAGAATGTTATTGTTGCTCGCGGATTTAGTAGTCTATCTAGCTTGGCGCCATACGAAAAAGCGGCAGGCGATGTTGACACTGAGACCAAGATTTTTCGTCTTAGCGTTGATGATAGTGAGCTAATAAGACGAGTTCAAAACCCCGAGCGAAAATTGGATTTCAATCCTACGATTGACGAAACTCATGCATTAGATTGGATGCGCGATAACCCCATCGACATTCACCCATACGAGATCGTAATCGACAATAATAGACTACTGGATGATGTCATAAGTAGCATTCAGACAAGGCTGTAAGCTCCATGGCTAGTCCGTGATAGTTTGCTGATGCATAAGCAAACGTGGATTAATATAGTAATTTTACTTTACTTGTCTTGCAGGTCACTTAGGATTGATCGAAAAATATCATTTTGCGATTGGTGATCATTAAAAATTCTTTCATCGGGTAGGCTCAATAGATCTTTCGGCACATACCATCGACGCATTTCTTCTTCTCCGAACTCGTGCGCGTTTGGCTTTGTGTGATGACGGCGCAGGGTCTCCTCGAACGATATGTCAAAATAATACGCGTGCGTCTCAGTAAAGAGAGCCGAGAGCTCACGCAACATTGTGCCATACACGTTTCGAACTAGAATACCCTCAATAATAACGTCGAAGCCTATATTCAGCCCATAGGTCGCGGTGTCTTTTATTAATTGAACAGATGGATTACCTGGGCCATCTTTCGTTCGGAGGATATCACGACGAATAACATCTTGTGAGACAAGCATAGTGCCGTGACCTAAATCCTTTGCGAATCTAGGCTGCAAGTCTTGCTGCAGCTGCTTTGCAATTACAGACTTGCCGCTTCCGGAATTTCCTCGAATAATGATCAATTTAGGCATATGACTACATTATTACACAATAGGCGCTGCAATCATCCTCAAGACCCTGTTACACATAAGAATAACAAGGGTATGATCTCTACGAGAGTCATTTGTTATATACTACTTCTATGTCAAAATCTTGGAGTAAATTCTACGAGAACACAAAGACGCTTAAACCATCGAGATTCCTCGTCGAGGCGCTTGATTCACTTAAATTGCAGCCAGGCCTAGCAATAGATCTTGGTTGTGGAGCTGGTCGCGATACGCGGTATTTGCTCGAAAAAGGATTTGAGGTAAAGGCGGTCGATAAAGACCACGTAGCAGGGGAGCACTTGGCCCGGTTGCCGCATCAAAATAGACTGGAATTTACCTGTGCTAGCTTCGAAGACTTCGTCTTTGGCCACTACGATTTAGTAAACGCGCACTACGCACTCCCTTTTACCAAAACGGACAGTTTCGACAGTGTCATGAGTAAAGTCATTGATTCAGTAAATCCAGGAGGACTATTTGTCGGACAGCTCTTTGGTATCGACGACGAATGGAATACGCCAGAAGCTGAGATGTCTTTTTGTGAGCGTGCATATATTGACAAGATTTTTAGTAATTTCAAAGTAGTAGAGATTGACGAGGTGAACGAAGATGGGTTTATGGCAAATGGAAACCCGAAACATTGGCATGTGTTTAATGTGATTGCTCAAAAATAAGGTTGATGAGTGGCGGGATGGTTACGAAGCAAAACGGCCCAACTTTAAGCCGCGACGATATCCAAAGATTGATTCGCGTAGTCTCAGCGTACATGACGTGACAACACCAAAAACACCGCCTTATCGACGGTGTTCTCTTGTGCTGCACAGCCTTAAAGATTGATTGCAAACTTAAAGACTGCGAACGCTACTGCAAGCAGGACAACGAACAGTCCTAACCCAACTGGTGAGCCCCAGCTAAACCAAGAGCCCCAGGCGCGCCAGTGACTCCAGTGAGCTTTAGAAAGCTCTCGCCACTGGTCGTACTCTTCTTTTCGCTGCTCTTCGCTTTTTTCATTGTGATCAGCCATAGTGATCTCCTTGTTAATTTTATCGACCAGCCAATATTCGATAGAAACCGCAAGTCTGCTTGTGTCGTAGGCTAAACGACCAGACCGCTCGGCGGATTTACTTCATATCTACAATAGCATAGTCTTAAAATTTATCCACCGAGCAGTATTAGTGCGATATAGTTATAGCCGAAAATAGCTCAGCTATCTACGACATCCCTCGTAGCATATAGCTAGATATCAGCCAGCAGATACCTGCTAATACTCCGAATATGCAACGGAGAGTGTTGAGCCTTGTCCACTTGCGGTAGTAGTTCGACCACACTGCATCAATATCGCGTACCGAACTATCCGCGTTACGAAGGGCTTCATTAAGTGGAACATTACCTCGGCCTGTAACCATAAACATGCCAAAGATATATAGGGCAGAACCTAGAATCGTCATCGCTGAATCCTGCCAGTCATAAACGACGACCGACCATATTGCAATAATAAGCGACCCTACGGCTAGTATCATAAACATAACCATGAATAGCGACTTGTAGACCGTGACGTTAATACTCTGCATAGCCCTAGTTGCACTTTTGGGTGATAAGCTATTCAAGCCACGCATAATGAAGTCAGAGAAGCCATACAGGATACCAGAAACGAATATTGCAGAGAGCGCGAAAACTGAGAGCGTAATAGAAAGTAACACGAATTATCCTTATGTTATATACCTCCGCAAGTATAACACGCACCGAGGTCGCTCATTGCATCACAGTTTAAGACTTTGTGGTTGATACTCAAGTCAGCAGTCCTCAATGGCCTTATTGTTAATCTTGTAGTTGTCATACAGATAGGCCGGGGCGTGGTTAAGTCTGGAAAGGGAAAGCTAGGTAGCGCACTGAGCCAGGATGCAGATCGCCTTAGCTAGTGACGTGAAGCATAAACATAATTTTACTTACAGATACCCCTCAGTTTGATATGATTGCTATATGACAAAAAAACAAACTCCACAAAAGCAGAAAGCTACCAGTAAAAAAGAGCTCATTCTTTGGATAGCAATCGGCATCCTCCTTGTCGCTCACATTGTATCGGCGTGGTATCTAGTAAGGCTATGGAATAATACTGAAGCCATTTCAAAAGAGTCTTTATATACACTTGTGAATCGATCGGAAGAAAGTCGGTATAGGCAGCCTGTCATTGATGTCGCAGAAAACAGAGTTTACATCCCAGAAGCGCGAATATATATGCCGCTGAACGACGCGAGTAGGGACATGCGATATGACTACAGGGCTAACGGTGAGCAACCGGCAACGCTTTATCTGAGCACAGCTTCAGTTGTTGGTCGCCAATCTGAACAACACGATGCGTCGTGTGACAAGATAATCACGCTAAGTCAGACCGATGAACCTAACCGTTCTTATTGGGATTTGGCCGGCACACTACAGCCGACCAAAGATGATTTTCGCTATATTTTCATGCATAAGCAAGAATCATGCTGGGCGCATTATGATGAAACAAGAAAAGTTTTAGCCGAAGTCGCAAAAATGATAAAGAATTACTAAGAGTCTACTAATTCGATTACTCGGCAGTAGACACCCTTCACTATATGCAAACTCACATTCTAGTCTTGGCCTTTCTTGCGGTATATCAGCTATCGAGCCGTGTAAACATATCTCCTAGAGTTGCAGCTAGTCTCGTTATCGCAACTCCGTTTATTATGACGCTTATACTTCGCCTTATCTATGGCTCTGATATATCTCATCTGATGGGCTGGGGTGACGTAATCATATTAACTTTCCAATTTGCTGCATATTACTTTATTTTTCATCGATCTCAGCACGATGAATCTATTGCATCCTGGATCGGATGGGGCGTGGCCGGACTTCTTGTTATTCCAGTACTGAGCGCGGGGCTTGCGATGATGTCTATCTTTAGATAAATCAAATAGCACAGCAAGCCTCAAGTGGACACCAGAGCAGGCAAATCATCTTAATTAGTATGCCAATGCTACGAGATTCACACTCTAAAACATGAAACGTTTGCTATACTAGCGTCTATGAATGTCAATACTTCCGCCGAACGAATAATGGTCTTTGGAGATTCTATATCTTGGGGCTATGTACCTGGATCTAAACATCAACGATTTGCTGCGGATGTTCGTTGGCCCGGGAAGCTGCAGCAGCTTCTTGGCGACAGCTACGAAATTATTGAAGAGAATTTAAACTCTCGAGGGATTGAAAACGGCGACGCTCGCCCGGGCAAAGAGGGCAGGCGGGCGCTTGACTATATCGAAGCCTGTCTCGACAGCCAGGATCCTTTGGATCGCGTCATCGTCCTACTCGGCACCAATGAGCTGAAGCACGAAATGAACATGTCGGCTAACCAGGTCGGCGAGAGTATGGATAAGTTGCTCGACATTATTATTAATCGTCCCTCTCAATTCCGCAGTACCAGTCCGAAGGTGATACTTGTATCTCCACCTTTCATTAATGAAGAGACAGGCTACTGCAGGGCTGGCGACAAGTACTTACATGCGGCTGAAAAGTCACGCGACCTTACGGATGTCTATGGGCGACTCGCCACCAAGCTCGGCATTGGGTTTGTTGCTCTTAGTGCTATCTCTACAGGTGTTGACGGCATTCATATTGACGCCGAAGCACATGCGCGAGTGGCTGAATTGGTCTATAGAGGAATAAAAGATCAGGCCTGAAGTTGCCTAGCCTGACTCACTAGTATTACCGACGAGCTGGGCGTATCATCTGCTATAATCGCACCATCATGAAGGCGAAAACACCCAAGGCTAAAACACTCAAGCAACGAATGCGTAAGCTAACACGACACTTGAAGCGAATACTGAAGAGTAAGCCAGGTCTTTGGGTGATACTCTCTAGTGGTGCTATGGTATTTTTTATCATACATAATTCTTTCGATAGCTTCGTCGCTCTACATAATGGTGCATCTATAGAACAGGTCTCATCACGTCGATATTCACCAGTATTCTCGGAGGCATTGTGGCTGATCGTAATCGCAACCTTCGGCAGTATGATTGGAGCGATAATGCTCAAATGGGGGAAGTGGGGCGCAGTTGGACTTGCGATCGTATCATATATATCCATCGGCGCTTTCGCCTACTGGGCATACGACTATACGCACCAGAATGTTACTGAAGGAGTTATGACACTGCTCATCACCATGCTGTCTACTGCCGTAATAGTCGCAGTAATAATGATCAGCGAAGCTTGCGTGAGGAAAAGAAGAAGACGAAGGCAAAAAACGACAACCCAGACCCGTCAATAGTCACGCCGCTGGAAAATTACATCTATAGAAAAGGAGATACACTATATGCCCCAACTAACAACCAAGCCTAATCTGGATGATCTTCAGGTCTACGTACGTCAACTCGAGATAGAGAGAGGCTTCACTGAGAATACTATTCAGCAGTCATGCCTTCTCCTCGGCGAAGAAGTGGGCGAACTATTTAAAGCAGTTCGCAAACAACAAAAAATGAAACTGGATAGCAACTCCCAAGTCGGCAATGCAAAGGAGGAGCTTGCGGATATCCTTATCTATCTTTGCTCTATTGCCAATAGACTCGATATCAACCTCGAGCAAGCGCTGCGAGACAAAGAAGAGATAAACAAAAAGCGAGTGTGGCACACGAATCAACAAGACACCTCTTCGTAGTACGCTCCACTTATCCGTATCGATGGAAAACTCCCGGACAAGCAAAAGCTCCCCGTTGTCACGCAGAGCTTTTGCTTGTCTGCGGACAATGGGGAGCGTAAAAGAAGCGATCATTCCGTCGATGTCACGGGCGCGATGACCGGGCCTTGAGCTCTATGAATGGAAACGACCAGCTTACTTACTTCCGCAAGTAATACCGGGCCGACTTCATCTCGCCATGTGTACCGACCGTCGTAGCCGCGTTCATTTGCATATGCCAAAACGATCTTGGCATCGAGGAGCTGCTGCATCCATGATTGGCTAGGAAGAAGTGCCCCAGCTGCTCGTAGACGGACAGAACCTCGTTCGGGGTTCCGCTCGCATCCGATAAAGGATCCGAGCGATGGGCTGACAAACGCACTCGCAACTAAGTTATTCCAGTCCGCAGGGAAGGCGTATGCCTCGCCTGTCTGCGCACTGTACAAGCTAATCTGCGCGTCCCTCTCGTCATGATCCGCCAGAACCAGATCAACCAACTGATCAAGGCTGTCCACATCGCCTCGGCAGGCTCTCCGGTACAACTCCTCGGCATGCTTCTTTGTGACACTCTGGGACAGATGCTCTAGATATAAGCGATCTTTTTCACCGAGGAGTGAAAATACATCAGGAGCCTTAAGAACCGCTCGCAGTTCAGCGTACGCCGGATCGCCCTCACGCTGACGCATCTCGTTGATGCGTCGCTTCGTCCATGCGCGGTCGGATGCTATTTTCTTGCGACGCGGCACATCAGAGCATGCGCCCACTACGACCAGGATGACAATTGCCACTCCCAGTGCCACGAACACCGCGTTACCAATCCATTTATAGTCTGCATTTGTAATCATCGTGATCACTTTCTTTGTTGAGGTGCGCCACATGCTCTGACACTGTCAAGCACAGAGCGTACCAGTGGAGGATATAGTTGCTTACGTTATACCATAGAGAACGTATCACCACAAGAATAAGCGTTTTGACCTGTATTCAATAATCAAATATACTAAATCTACTATGCGAGCGAAATACAGAGATCAAAGTGGCTTTACCATTGTAGAAATTCTTATCGTTATTGTCATTATCGGTATTCTCGCTGCCATTACAATCGTTTCATACAACGGCATTCAGAAGCGTGCCTACGTGAGCCAAACAGTATCGACAGTGCAGGCGTACAAACAAGCACTAATGGCGTATGGCTCGGTAAATTCGGCATATCCCGCGGTTGGCGGAGGAGGTGTCTGCCTCGGCACTGGCTACGTCGACAGAAACAGTGACGGTATCGCAGACTGTGGAGCTGCAGACGGCGGCGGAAAAGTAGACACCACGTTTAACAATCAGCTTAAGACGCTCATATCGATCCCCGCGGCGCTGGGGTATAGTTTTCAAGCACCTTTCTCGAGTAGCCAATGGATCGGCGTCTATATCGAAAACTGGGATCAGTTTAAAGTGAATGACATCATCACACCGCACATGATACGATACGCACTACCTGGGAAAAATCAGAATTGCGGCGATGCGAGTGTCGTCGAAGAGTACGGAGGCGGAAGAGTATTCCCGGACATGAAGACGAGCACGACATCGTATTCGTGGTCTGATAATAATTCAACCATGTGCCTTGTGCCGCTTCCTAACTTATAGGCACCGCGAAGAAGAAGCGCACCGTATCGCCGAAATATACAATGTATTCATTTTGAACATTATATTTGTTTGCGCTTACGGCTACACACTTTATACTTAAATAAGCACTCCTATGACTTTCATTTGCTATGATTAGACTATGATAGAAATCGCTGCAATCACTTCATGCGCCATCCTGGCCGGGCTCACGCTATTTCAATTAGCACTTATTTTCGGTGTACCTATCGGTAGATATGCGTGGGGCGGAGCACACGCCGTACTTCCTACAAACCTTAGGATCGGCAGCGGTATCTCAATCCTACTGTACGGTCTTTTTGCTGTCATTATATTAACTAAAACTGGGATCATTGCATCGTTTAGCAATGCTACGGTAGTAAATACAGGAATCTGGGTGCTGGCAGTGTATTTCTGTGTTGGTGTAGTAATGAACGGTGTGTCACGAAGTAAGCCTGAACGAAACCTAATGACACCTATCGCCTTTGCACTTGCAGCTCTAACAGTCTTTATTGCGGCAAGCTAGCCTCAATACCTAACATTTAGCAGATAACAGGCATTGGGTCGTGACGAAGTTTGATATACTTATGCTTAGATGCGACTAAGAAATAACCACCAAGCCGGCTTTACAATCGTCGAACTCCTCATTGTCATCGTTATTATTGGCATACTAGCGGCGATCACCGTTGTCTCGTATAACGGCATACAGAATAGGGCGTATGATACCGCGGTGCAAAATGACATTAAGAATATTGCCAAGCAGCTCGAGCTATACAATGCAGAAAAATACGTGTACCCAGTAGGAAATAGCCAACTAGCAACACTCGGCATCAAGGTGGCGACATCTGCTTACGGAAACGGGTTTGGCAATAATATCCATAATTTAGTTTACTGTCGAGTGACTTTGGACGGGCCTAATAAATTTGCGCTAGTGGCGGCAAGTAAGTCTGGAAAACTGTTCACTTATAAATCTGCGACGGGCCTTATTACAGAATCATCGGCATGGGCTGGAACAGGCACGCAGAGCATATGTCAAGATGCAGGAATCATGCAGACCGACGGAAACGATCGTGATATTTTCTATTACAGTAGCAACTGGCAAGCTTACGTATCAGGCTAAAGGCAGCACTCAAAGCTCATCTATCATTTTCTGAATACACATCTATGACAACACAAGAAGACTCCACGACACCGCATGATACCATACTATCTCCCGAACAAATGGCGAGTATCTATCCGACGGCCAAAACGTACGATGAGAAGTTAAATGAGCGCCATCAGCGAGAACAGAACAAGCCAAAAATCAATCTACACAAACTAACTTTCAGTGTGGCCATGCGCACATTTACCTTGCTAGCGTTGCTTCTCCTCATCGTCGCAATTCTCGTTCCCGGCGTACTGGCATTGGGTGTCTTTTCGGGAGTATTTTTTACTTTTCTCCTTGCGCTTATCTGGATGAGCACCGCATGGTGGCAACTGTCCGCTGTAGCCAAGCCATTTTATCTTACCGGCCTCAACCTCACTGTATTTATTCTCGTCTACTGCGTAGTTGCATCGCCACTCGCGTACGGCATTCTCTCACTTTCGATATTAGGACTCGACGTATTTGTCTTGCTTCTAATGGCGACGATCACTCATTTTGGCCTCTGCTACATAATAATGGCATATATGATACGCAGCGGGCAGCAAGCGCATCAATCTTAGTTCAGTTGCTCTTTGAGCGCGCGAAGGTCGCTAATTACCAGAGAACGATTTTGACGTGATATTAGCTCGTGCGATTGTATGATCTTTCCCAGTTCACGGCTGATGGTTTCACGCGTGAGCCCGGCTCGCTGAGCAAGATCCGCTAAGCTCACATTGATAACACAGGAGCCGTCGCTTTGCATCTGCCCAGATCGTCGCGCTTCGATGAACAACTCGAACAGAAGTCTGTCGTGCGCATCTCCATCCATAAGAAGAACGGTTCGATGTTGTGCGTCTTCGAGTCCCTTATATACCTTCTTGAGCAGACTAAACACAATACTTGGATTCGCATGAAGAAAAGCGTTGAACGCATCTACTGGTGCGCGGCGAACCTCAATCGGAGTTGCCGCCTCGAAAAAATAGCCATTAGGCGTTTTGTTGATTGCCCATGAAATGGGGAAGAATATCTTTGATGTGAAGACATTTAGCACCACTTCGTCACCCTCATGGCCGATGTCGTACTTTCGCACACTGCCGCTCTCGAGATAGAAAACACCGCTAGGATCTTCGTGTGCGTAGATAAGAAGCTGACCCTTATTGTACTGCTTAACAGGGTATTGTGAGAAAAAATCGTCTAGACTCTTTTCGGCGTTCTTGTCCATCGTTATCCTTTTCGTACAACTATATGTTCATAGCGTAGCATACGCGAGTCAAATGTGTGAGAAAAATCACACATAATTGTTAAGTTGAGCCACAGAACCACTGGCGTGATGTGGCGTACTATCGACATAACATAAGCAAACAATAGGGGATTTACTACCATGTACTACCACACAACCACACTCACAATGTCCGGCGCCGAAAAGCTTCGTGCGCAATTCGAGGGTCTGAAAGAGCGATACAAACACCTCACCCAGGAGCTAAAAGACAAGACGCAGAGTCACAACATCCTCGCCGTCAAAAGCATCGAGAAAGAGATTATCTTCTCGGATATGCGCAAAGTAGAGACAATATTATCCCATGCAATTATTATCGAAAAGCACGCACCTTCGCTGCAAGCAGAGCAAGGAACAAAGATCACCTACAAACAGGAGGGGACAGAGGGTATGCGCACTGTAACTCTCGTCGACCCGCTTGAGGCTGACCCGCTGGAAGGGTTTGTATCAATCCAATCACCAGTAGGCTCAATGCTACTTGGCCGCAAGGCGGGCGATACAGTTAGGATTACCACGCCCAAAGGCAACTTACAGCTGACCATTACGGCGCTTGATTAATCAGTGGACTGACTAAATATGAATGGGATGGTTACTCGATCTTAAGCCTTACATCAGCTAGAATGGATATTGTAGAGCAAATAGTCTAATCAGGGGGGAACTATGGAGCCAGCAAAAAAGATTAGCCCAGCAATCGCGGCAATAATAGTCATCGTACTTATTGGTGCCGCTGTCGCAGCCGCCATTGCCGTCAATAACAATAACAATGCGACACAGACAGAAACTAGCCAACCAACACCCTCTGCACAAGACACGCCACAAGACACAACAAGCCAATTACCAAACAGTTCAAACGCATCCTACGCAAACGGTACTTATACGGCTGTCGGCTCTTACTCAACACCAGGGGGTAGAGAGTCAATTGAACTCACTGTGCAGATCGTGAATGATACAGTATCGGCTACTAGCCTCAAGCAGAATGCAATAACAGGCGAAGCGATGGAGTATCAAGAGAAGTTTGCATCTGGCTACAAAGACTTTGTCGTTGGCAAGAGCGTTAATGACGTATCACTATCTCGCGTTGCAGGTTCATCCCTCACATCAGCCGGCTTCAATACTGCACTTGAGCAAATCAAGACAGATGCCGCTGCATAGCCATGATTTTGAGGCTATCGGTACTACTTGGAGTATAGCTACCGAACAGCCACTATCCAGCACTGTACTAGCAAGTCTTCGTGCAGCGATTGACGATTTCGATCGTACATATTCGCGCTTTCGAGCCGATTCGCTCGTCGCGCAAGTAGCGAAGGAGGCAGGTAACTATAATTTTCCGCAAAATGCACGGCATCTATTTGTTTTTTATAGGCGACTCTATGACGAAACATCAGGCAAGGTAACTCCTCTTGTCGGTGCGGCGCTTGAACGGGCAGGCTATGACGCCTCTTATTCCTTTAAGCCAAGCACGCAACATGCCTTACCAATATGGGATGAGGCGCTCGTGTGGCGGGGTTCATCATTACACACTACACAGCCCGTAGTGTTGGATGTTGGCGCAGCTGGTAAAGGCTACTTGATTGATATCGTCTCAAGTATCCTGAATGACGCATCGTTAACAGACTATATTATCGATGCAAGCGGTGACCTTCGACACAAGGGCTCTGTAGGGGAGCGAATAGGACTCGAGCACCCCCTTGAAGCAGGAAAGGTAATCGGTGTAATTGATATACAAAACGAAAGCCTCGCCGCCTCTGCTGTCAATCGAAGGAGATGGGGTAATGAGCAGCACCATATATATGACCCTGATACACTCGCACCTACTCGGGATATACTTGCGACTTGGGTGGTAGCCGAGGAAGCTATGGTAGCCGACGGTCTTGCGACCGCACTTTTCTTTGTGCATCCATCAACACTCAACGACATCTATACATTTCAATATGTCCGTATGCATTCCGATGGACATCTTGACTATTCATATGATCTTAGAGGAGAATTGTTCTAATGCACACCGTCATTACTCGTTTGCTCAACAATGTATCGATGTACAGGCTAGTTTCCATTGCCTTGACGCTTCTTTGGGCGGTATCCATTATTCTTTCGTTTACCGGCATACTGACATACCAGCCTCCGGCATTCGTTGCTAGTATCGCCGTTCTTATTGCCAGTACATACCTTGCGAGTCTTTTGTTTGGGTTACTGTTTGGCGTTCGTGTCCATAGTGAATCGTCCTATATCACAGCCTTCATTTTATTTTTCATATTCACACCGACACTTGAGCTCCCGGGACTCGTCGCACTTGGCCTCACTGGTAGCATTGCCGCAGCGTCAAAGTTTATTCTCGCGGTTCGAGGTCGTCATGTATTTAATCCAGCCGCTGCCGCCGCTTTCATTATCGGTCTGACCGGCCTAGGGTTTGCTTCGTGGTGGGTGGCAACACCCCCGCTACTTCCAGTCACACTCTTTTTTGCAGCACTCATTCTCTATAAGACTCGCCGCTTACTTATAGGTGTAGTGTTTATACTTCTAGCATCAACTCTTATTGTTGGTAATATGCTGTCGTTCGGAACGGATTTCACGCAAAGTATCTCACTACTTGCATCATGGCCCCTACTATTCTTCGCAGGATTCATGCTAAGCGAACCCCTCACATTGCCACGAAGAAGATGGCAACAAATAGTCGAGGCTATTGTTATAGCGTTGCTATTTGCGATACCTATTCACATCGGAAACATTGCAACAAACCCAGCAATTGCTCTGCTTGCAGGTAACTTACTGGCGTTTATTTTTAGTCGTCGACGAGCCATCACTCTTACTCTCAAGGGGAGTAAAGAGATTACACCAAGTGCACGCGAATTCATATTCTCGAGCCCTGATAAAGTATCTTTTGAACCAGGCCAGTACATCGAGGTTGCGCTTCCGCACAAAAAGAAGGACATGCGCGGAATACGAAGAGTATTTAGTATAACATCAGCTCCGCAAGACTCGGAAATACGATTTGCTGTTAAATTTTACAATCCTTCCAGTACATTCAAACGTCAGCTCAACGCTCTTTCGAAAGGTGCGGTCATATCAGCCACCGGCACTAACGGCGACTTTACACTTCCGAATGATCCGGCGACACCCTTGCTTTACGTTGCAGGCGGTATTGGCATTACTCCGTTTATCAGCCACTTACGTCATCTTCAACGTAGCGGCGAGACGAGAAATATTGTCCTTGTATATGCGGTCAGTAGCGATAAGGATATTGCGTACGCAGATGTGCTCGCAACCTCAGGTATTACCATCTATATAGTTGCGCAGAAGCGTAACGCACCTCCAGCAAACGACTGGCATTACATACACGCACCGCGCATCACTAAACAACTACTTGAAGAGATCATCCCGGATATAGCAGACCGTCATGCCTTCATATCCGGCCCGCCAGCGCTTGTTGATAGTGTCAAACGGATGACAAAGCAGATGCATGCGAAGAAGATTACAACAGATTATTTTATAGGCTACTAGCTCTATATCATCTTATTACATACCTTGAGTCGGCTTACGGTTATATTGCCGAATAGCTAGCGCAGGGATTATAATAGGTATAGTGATTCGTCGCAGTAGACGATGTAATGCAGAGGAGGGCCCGTATGAAACGCTTTACTATCATTGCACTCTTAACGCTAGGAACGTCGATACTGTTTTCAATGCCTACATTTGCCGCTAGTAATGGCTATGCGGCGCTTGGCGACTCGGTTGCAGCAGGAGCGGGGCTAAGTGTCACTAGCTCGACATGCGACCGCTCCACGGAAGCATACCCATACATTGTGGCGCAATCTACTGGCCTAGCACTTTCTCATCTCGCTTGTACCGGCGCAAAGGCCGACGAAGGTATCTATGGCATACAGGAACGAGATTCCGTGAGCATTCCCGCGCAACTCGATCAAGCGTACTCGAGCGGAGCGCCGAGTCTTATTACACTTACTATCGGTGCCAACGACACACGATGGACGCAGTTTATACGACAGTGCTACTACATACCCTGCGGGTATAGTATCGATACAGCACGGTTCAATGCATACCTCGTCGACTTAAAACTGGAACTCAACGTCATCATGGCAAAAATTCACTCGCTGAGCAATGGCAGAGCACCGCAAGTCATAGTGACAGGGTACTACGAGCCATTAGCAATGACACCCTGCGCTAGCACAGAGGGGATTACGGCAAACGAAGCCTCATGGTTGGCAGCACGATCCAGCAGTCTCAATGCAGCAATCAGTGGCACTGTCGCCAAATATTCATTTGCTGAATTTGCGCCTGTTAGCTTTGCGGGACATGAATTATGTTCGACGGATAGCTGGATACAAGGTCCATCTGGCAGCATGCCGTTCCATCCTACCGCAGCAGGACAACATGCGATAGCAACCAGCGTACTCTCCGCATACAGAGTCGAGCCAGTCGAACCACCTTCAAACAATTCATTGTCCTATCGTGAACGTGCCCTGAACTGGTACGAGCGACTATTCCGATAGATAAATCTGCTACAATACTTGAATGAGCGGAAAGTATCCTGATGCATTTTATCGAGTATCGTTAAAGGCGATTATTCGCAATGACGCCGGCGATGTACTTGTCGTTAAAGAAAATGGCAGCCAATGGACATTGCCTGGTGGCGGTATGGATCACGGCGAAACAACACACGAGGCTCTCAAACGAGAACTCTACGAAGAGGCCCTTATTACGTCAGATTTTAAAGAAAAGCTTGTGAATACAGCGTCACTATACCTAGAGAAAAGAGAGGCCTGGCTACTCTGGCTTGTATACGAGGTAGATGTTGATAATCTCGATTACGGCATTGGTGCCGATGCCGATGAGGTAGCCTTCATAAATCCCGATCTATTTAAAAACAGCGAGCACCGCTCCGAGCAGCTTGTCTATAGATTTGCGGGTACCGCACACCTTACGCACGCTATTTAGCTAGCGGAGTAAGGCTTCTCGTATGGCTGACACTCCAGGGGTCGGGAGTGACGCGTTATCCCAGAGAAAGTCACGACCTTCCCGCAATCGGCCATTTTCATCTTGCCATAGGTTATAACGATCGGTCACGCCCCATGTCGACCATGATACGCAGCTTGGCTCAATAAGACACGCGCCGAACACGTCGGCATACTGTTTGGCCTGCACAGCAACCCCGTCATCGCTATATACATCCATTTCGGATATACGAGAGGTGAGTCCTAGCGCAGCAAGTTCACGTATATGATTTCGCAGAACAATCGGATCGATTACATCATCAGCATCGTATACGTGTGCCTGAAATCCGACACCATCAATAGGCACCCCCTGAGACGTAAGTCTTTTTACCAACCCCAAGAAAGTCTCCCAGCGATCACCATCCGACTCAAGGCCAAACTCGTTTATGTATAGTTTTGCTCCCGGATCAGCTTGCCGTGCCGCTGCAAAAGCGCTCGCTATGTAACCTTCACCTAGCGCCTCATACCAAACATGCTTACGCAGGCCATCTACGCCAGCATCCGTATCAAAATCAGCCAATGGCTCATTAACCACGTCCCACGATGCGACCTTTGCCTTGAAGTGACCGACAGTTTGTGCGATATGGTCAGTCATGACTTGCTCGAAACGCTCTTTGTCGAGTGGCGTGCTTATTGCTAATTTTTGCACCCAAGCCGGGTTCGCCTCGCCAAATATGAGCGTATGGCCGTGAACTGAGAGATTATTCTTTCGCGCTACATCTACTAGCGCATCAGCCTCCTGGAAAGTGTAGGTATCAGGCTGCGGATGAATAAACTGCCACTTCAGAGCGTTCTCTGTGGTTATTTGACCGAAAGCACCACCAAGAGCAATGGCTGCATACTTTTCGTCTTCAATCATAGGTCCAAGTGCGGAAGCGGCACCTACTATAAAGCCTGTACGCTTTCTGCTCGCCATCGTTTGGAGTGCAGTAGCCGACTTGCTCGCTGAAGTAGCGTCTTGGGTATTTACAGCTACTATATCCGCCGTTGCGTCCACTTCAAGCTGATGCAACGTCCAGCTTTCGCCTGGATTTTCGGCTGATAGTCCAAACCATACATGATCTTTCAAAAGATCACTCTGAGGCAGGACCGCCAGTCGCTTTTTATTAAGATCAATCGTTATTCTGCCGTCTTGACGGGACAGGGAAATCGAAGCGGCATCGACCTGAGTGGTTGCATAGCTCGTGCTCGTAGTCGGTTGCTGCTCAGAAAGCTTTTGGTTTTTGTAGCTCTCCCAGGTAGAGACAGTGGCTGTTCCTTTTGCCAATTTCAACTCCACGCCACTTGTCTCGACACGAAACTCGTCTTGGACTATCGGAACACGGTCGTACAGACGAACAACGGCCTCGCCCTTAATATCTTTCAACAGCGCATGAAGCGTAAAATTACCGGATGTTTGTAGATGCGTTCCGTATATATTTAGCGGTGGATTTTTCTGGCCATCAGAGCCATCTTGCCGAACAATCGCTCGACCAAGATAGGACACATGGAGACCATCAGACTGCTGCGAAGTGCCCGGTAAATAATTCCAACCAGACTGAAGAAGATTAATTTTTTTGTCCTGTGCTGAAACGTTTAAAAAAGAGCGTCCGCTCAAAATACAGTACGCAAAAAACACAAGAACCCCGACCAAAATCAACAGAAGGTACTTATAGCCAGGCAATCCCCGTAATGTCGTTATCGCACCTCTCGCCACCTACATATCCTCCATTTATCTCAACTTTACGCTGAGAAAATAAATAAGTATGTGCGCTTGATCACATCAAGCAAATGATCGTTATCGATTAGTTGTGAATTTCCAGGTAGCGCTCAAGCCGTTTAAGATTCGGAATCACGATACTACTATGGTGCACCTCGATAAGTTTCGCGATCTTCAACACCCTCGCTTCGCGGCTTACTGTTTCGCGCGACAGGCCAGCTCTCGATCCAAGCTCTTTTTCACTGATCGCGACGACATAGCTACCATCATTCTGCAGCTCACCAAATTGCTTGCACTCGGCGATCAAACTATAGACCAGTCGATTCTTTGCCCCGCTAGAAATAAAATGCACCATACGCTCAAGCACGCCGTCGAGCGCCTTGTAGAGATACGAGAGTAAATCAAACACGACCGGCGGATGAGTCTCGAGAAACCGCATCGCATCAGCAACTGGAGCTTGCTTGACCGTAATATCCGTACTCGCTTCGTAAATATAGCGAGTTACCGACGAATTAATAATCAACGACAAAGGGAAGAACGCTGGAGGCTGGAAACTATTAATAACAATCTCTTCGCCTCGGTAGGTAACATCGTAAACCCGTATCTTTCCTTCAGTGAGATACAAGGCGCTCGGAGTTCTTTCGCCCGCAAGAATAAGAATATGACCCTTCTTGTAATGTTTAACAGGGTATTCGCTGAAGAAGTCGTCTATCGCCTGGTGGGTCGCGGGCTTCATGAATGCCATAGAACGGCACGTATCTTTGTCATGCTCTTTTTCTCCTACTATTATCATATATCATACTCTTAATCCATCTGTGCGCAATATCACAGAGCCAGCTTGATAGTTATCACGCACAAGTCTCACATACGTGAGATATATTACTTTGTAGGAAAGTAAGGCAATAGGAGGTGAAAATGGAAAAATACGCAACCGCTTCAGCGATGTTTACCGTCCAGGATCTTCGCGAAAAGCTTGACCGTCTTAAAACGCGCTACGAACATGTCAGTAGCGACTTGAAAAACAAAAATGAAGCAAAAAACGTACAATCAATTCGTCGACTCGAACGTGAATTTCTCATGCTTGACATAAAGCGATTAGAAAAAATGGTCTCGCAGGCCGAAAGACCGACAGTACGACGTCATCATTTCTTCATGGGAATTAGAGGAAAGCTCGCTTGAGCAGAACTCTAAGATGTTATTTCGTATAACGAGAAAGGCAAGGGTGGTATGTTACTAGAATTTCTATCGACTATATTCGACTTTAATCAGTTTACTGGTTTTGAGCACGTTCGTGTCACCACTCTACTGACAATACTAGGACTCGTAAGCATAGCAGTATGGGCGGTCATCGCATTAAGCATCGTTGTTAGGCACCTGGCAACTTTCGTTTTGCAGGCATTTACCCATAGACATCGGCTACAGACCACAAAAAATATAGGTAAAAGCCATGATCGTTAATACTATCATCCTTTATATATTCGCGATTACGAGTATTCTCTATATTGTTCACTTGGGATTTTACCTCATTGGCGCCAGTGCGTACGACATATGGCAGCATCGGCGACTCTATCTACTGCGAAAGCGAAGCATGCCGTCCAACTATAGCCCGCATATTACCGTTTTAGTGCCAGCTCACAATGAGGAGAGTGTTATTGTTCGATGTCTTGATTCGATCTTCTCGAACAGCTACGCGCACATCGATGTCATTGTCGTAAATGATGCGTCGACCGACACCACGCGACGCGTACTACGTAACTACATGCACACACACCGTGGGTATCCAGTTCGCATTATCAATAAACGCATTAATGTCGGCAAAGGATCGGGGCTCAACTATGCGTTGCAGCGCTATGTCAAAAGTGAGCTGGTGATGACGCTTGATGCGGATTCTATTCTAGCGCCCGATGCTATTGAGCGAGCGGTAAGTTATTTCGTCGACCCTACCGTAACGGGTGTCGCCGCTAATATTCAGATACTCAACGAACATACGACACTTAGTATTTTGCAGAAATTTGAGCACATGATTAGCTACCAGTCGAAGAAGGCATACTCCATCACTAATTGCGATTACATTATTGGTGGCGTAGCGTCGACATATCGCGTTGACACTATTCGGTCGGTCCATTTCTACGATACTGACACCATGACAGAAGACATCAGTCTTAGCATGAAAGTAGTTGCAAAAGGAAATAAAACCCACCGAATTATTTATGGAGTCGATGTTGTAGCCATGACTGAGCCGGTAGAGAATATGCGCGCGCTATTTCGTCAACGTTTTCGTTGGAAGTACGGCAGCCTTCAAAATCTAATGAAACACCGTAATTTGATTGGCATCAGCAAACCGGAGTATACATCTATGCTCACCGTCTACCGATTACCTGCAGCAATCATGACTGAGATAACATTGTTGCTTCTGCCTATAACCTGGGCGTATGCAATCTATCTGACATTCATGGAGAAGAGTCTTTTACTAGTCGTCGGCGCATATCTGACGATCTCAGCGTACACACTCGTGACGCTATGGTATAACAAACATTTACGTCGCCTCGAGCGACTGTATCTCACCTTGTACGTACCCGTTGCATACTTCGTATTCTATGTCATGGATCTTATCCAAATCATTGCTGTCATCAAATGCCTAATCAAGGCGCGCGACTTAACTCGCCATAAAGACACCGATTCGACATGGATATCACCAGACCGCATCGGTGGCCGTCTTGCCGGTATCGCTTCGACAACCGCCCAACCAAGAACAATAGGAGAAGTTCATGAATAAAATCGCTCGGGTTCTTAAAAATCCATTACTCATTATTTTACCAGCGGTCCTACTACTCCTGGTACTATGGCAACAATACACAGGAGCCGAATCGCAGATAAATATATCCGAATCCAATATATTGCCAAATGGCGGGCTTGATACGCTCGATGAATCTGGCTTTCCAGTAGGATGGGCGTTCATACCAGCAAGCCCATCTGTCACCACTACGAGCATAGCGGGACACGAGAGCCCGATGCTTCTCGTCCTGACCAACAGCAGCGACGATCCTACTATCAACTCTACTTTAATAAGTCCGCTCGTGAGCGTTACTGATGATGCGACATACTTCTACAAAGGATTCTACAAAAGTACCGTCGCTTTTGATTTAATCTTGCAATCCAATTACAAAGATGGAGTCAAAAAGCGCGTAATTCTTAAGCGGTACTCACCGGACAAGCAATGGACAACAGCAAGCCATGTGATTACACCGGACCCTAGAGTTGAAAGTATTCAAATCATCTATAGCTTTTCCGACAAGGGCGAGCTTCAAATTGACAATAACTATCTTGAAGCAAACCCCAATAACATTTACAATCCGCCCGATGTGACATTGGGCAAGAACCTCATCCCCCAGCTCGATAGACCGCAAGATGACACCTCGTTACCCCTAAGCTGGAGTAGTTTCGCTGTAGGTGACAACAAAATAGCCTCGAGTTACATCACCAATGACGGTCCCGCCTACTTCCGCAGTAGCGTCGGTGAATATAAAGCTGGTGAAGCAAAATGGCAATATCCCGAAGTGTCAGTACAGGGTAATCAAGCATTTTTATTTACAGTCAACTATCGGAGTAGCGTACCTGTTGATGTTGTCGCGGAGTACCTTCTTAGTTCTGGAAAACGACAATTCTATACACTTGCGACACTACTGCCAGCAAAGGACTGGACGACATACACAGGACGCTTCGAGACACCGACCAGCGCCACTCATGTAATGGCCACGCCGACACTTCACGGCAACGGCACGCTCGATACAAGGGAGTACGCGTTATACGACATCTCAAAGCCCGGAGCAAGAGCATGGAAAAGGCCGCTCGTTTCGCTTACCTTCGATGACGGCTGGGAGTCTGCATACAACAACGGAGTACCACTACTCGACCAGTATGGCTACAAAGCCACTTTCTATCTCAATCCGGCCGCTATCGACACAGCAAGCTTCATGAACTCAGATCAAGTTGCAGCACTAGCCAAGAGCAAACACGAACTCGCCTCGCACGGTTACGAACATCTAAACTTTACGACTCTCGACACACCATCTATCGACTATCAGCTAAAGCACGCGAGTGAGTATTTTAAACAAGTACACAACATGCAGAAAGTTCAATTATCAGTGCCGTTTGGAGGTACCGATAGCCAAGTGAATCATTACGCCCGGACGTATTATAACTCGCTGCGCGGAACCGAGAGCGGGGTGAATACTCGTCAAAACTACGATCCATACAGTCTACTCATCCTCTATATTGGAAACGACACTACGCCGAGCAAGCTAGCAGATGCTCTCGCAGAAGCAAAGGCGAGTAACGGCTGGCTCATTCTCGTCTATCACCGCGTCGACACCAATACGCAGGGCGAGCCAGTTATTAGTCCCGTTCAATTTCAGCAACAGCTTGATACTGTAAAAAAGAGTGGACTGACGGTGAGGACCGTCACCGAAGCCATGCAGGAGATAAGCGAGCAGCAGTGACGTCAACCATATACGCACGCCAAATCGGCAAGGAGGTACATATGCGTAAACTTTACACACTCATTCCAAAACATTCAGCACGAAAGCACTTCACCCCACGTATTTATATGCAAATAGCTCTCGCAATGCTTTTGGCCATAGCATCGCCATTATGGCTAAGCCGGAACAGCGATGCGCTCGTTCAGAACCCTACAGCGACAGCTAAGATATCTTTTACATTCGATGATGGCTTTGCGAGCGTCGCTACACAAGCCCAGCCAACACTTGCGAAGTACGGGCTGACTGGCACAAGCTATGTAACGACAAAATGTGTCGGCATGACGACAGTGCCAAATACCTGCCGAGCAGACAACGATGTGAGATATATGACATGGACACAGATCAAACAGCTACAAACCGCCGGCTGGGAGATCGGCTCACATACCCAGACCCATCCATACCTAGCGTCAAGTGATGCAGACGACGGGCAGCCAAACCTCCTTACTCCTGCGCAGGTGACTCAAGAACTGAGCGGCAGTAAAGCCGACCTTGCCGCGCAGGGCATTACCGCCAACACCTTCGCATCACCTTATGGCGACTACAATCCTGCGACACTCTCGGAAATCGCTAAATACTACACTTCCCATCGCGGATTTGCCGATCAGGCAAATAACATCTGGCCATACAACGACTACCTGCTTAACAATATGCCAGTACAAGCAGGCGTAACCGTTGCGCAGGTAAAGGCTAAGATTGATGCCGCTATAGCGAATAGACAATGGCTTATTCTGACGATGCACGACATCCGAGTAAGACCGAGTACCAATCCTGACGACTACCAATATTCAACAAGCAATCTTGATCAGATCGCCGCTTATGTAAAGACAAAGCAGTCAGCCGGGTTGATGACACCCGTCAATATTAGCCAAGGAGTCGTCACAAGTGATACTAATCTTTTGCCAAACAGTACGTTCGATAGTGGAATAGATGAAGGCTGGACGACAGATGCAGCCGCCAATGTCGTCAAGGATACGGCAAATAACGGCAGTATGCCGAGCTCAGCCAATTCAATTAAATTCACTAGCCGCGCGACCAACTCGCATCTTTTCTCGCCACAAGTTGCCGTCGACTCGAATACAACATATCTGCTTAAGAATTACGTCAAAGTGAGTGCACTCACGAGCGGCGAACTTGGCTTTTACGTCGATGAGTATGACGGAAGTGGCAACTGGATTTCTGGGCAGTACAAGAACGGCGAGCGATCCGCTTTCGTCGAAGAATTCAATTTTACCTACAAGCCGACATCGGCGAGTGTCAAGAAATCACGCCTGCAAGTTATCGCATCGGCAAATTCAGGCATCACGGCCTATCTTGATAACGCACAGTGGTTTGCACTAAGTAGCACCACTCCTCCAGCGCAAGCCAATCTAGTAGCCAATGGTGCTTTTGATAACGGCATAGCGAACGGCTGGACGACAGATGATACGGCTAATATCGTCAAAGATACCGCCAGCAATGGCAGTCCGAATAACGTTGTCAATTCAATAGCGTTAAAGTCAACAACCAAGAATACACACCTCTTCTCCCCAAGGGTGACAGTAGACGCGACCAAGAACTATTCAATCACAAGCTTCCTAAACGTCAAGCAGCTCACAAGTGGCGAAGTTGGCTTCTACGTCGATGAATACGATACAAACGGCAACTGGGTATCCGGCAAATACATTACAGGCATTCGCGGAGTGAGCGCCGGTGATGTCAACTTCCAATACAAGCCGACGTCGGCCGCTGTAAAAACTGCCAGTCTGCAGGCTATTATCTCAGCAAACTCAGGCATCACTGGCTACTACGACGATATCCGCTGGTACCAAAACTAGTCCGACTCCATCCACCTGATCCGCGCTAGCTATAGCGCGGATCCTTAGCGTCACCATGACATATATCACATACACGCGTATCACACCTGCTACATACTAAAGTTATCAATCAACAGGAGGTGATCATGAGCAGCAAACACCCTAATCTTTTACCAAAAGGGTATAATAAACGCCCACTCTGGCAGTGGGCTATTGTTTACCTTATTTTTGCCGCTATTATTTACGGCGCTATCTACTATTTCTTTAGCGGCAGCAATCTTATCGATCAGTATAGCTACTAGCCGATAGAAACGAGTTCGATGTCAAACACGAGGTCGGAGTTTGGCGGGATATTAGCCGCGGCACGCACAGAGCCATATGCCTGTGCCGAAGGAATAATAAGCCGACGAGTACCGCCAACTTTCATCCCAGGAACACCCTTTGTCCATCCTTCGATAACTTGCTCAAGACCGAAGGTTGCGGGCTGACCAAAGTCTTTTGAGCTTTGAAAAATAGTACCATCTTTCACGAGCGCACCGGTATAGTGTGCCGTGATGGTCTGACTAGGCACCACTTCATCACCAGTACCAGCGACTGTATCAATAATCTCAAGTTGTTCTACTTTTTTACGTGGCTCAAAGTTTGCCAGTTTCGTACCTTCAAGTGGTGTTGTGTCTGAATTCATATCTCCATAATACTACACCAAGCGGTCGAGTTGTAGCCGCACACTATCCAATTGCTTCGCACGTTTGCTATACTGTCATATATGAAATCATTAAGTCTATCTACGCCGCATTTGATACTTATGGTCGGCATATCGGGTGCAGGCAAGAGCTTTTTTGCCGAGCAATTTTCTGAAACATTCCAAGCGCCACTTATTAGCACAGCTTCAATTAATAAGGTATTCGGCAAGACGACGTTACCTGCAAAAATCACCAATGCACTTATAGATGAGCAGATGAAGCAGCTCTTTAAGACTCGCCAATCATTTATTATTGACGGACATAGCGATACAAAAGCTGAGCGCCTTGCACTCATGACAACCGCACGCAAACACGGATACGAAGTCCTTGTCATCTGGGTTCAAACAGAGCCAACTACTGCAAAGCAACGCTCGCTAAAGGCAGCCAAGACCGAACCACACCGACGAGTGACAACTCCCGAGCAGCACGACACAGCCGTTCGACGCTTTAGCGCCCCGCACACAACCGAAAGGCCGATCGTCATTAGCGGCAAGCACACGTATGCCACACAGGCAAAGATGGTGCTGCGAAAACTAGCAGAGCCACGTGCAGATATTAGTGTGCACACGACAGCACCCGTCAATCGACGTGCCAGCTCAAAGCATTCAATTACGGTTCGTTAGGTAAAAGGAATAGTACGTGCCAATCATTACTGACGTCGAATTTGGCAAGATAACGATTCGCCGCAGTGCCCGTGCGTCACAGGTTCGTATTCGTGTTGCGCCAGACGGCACACTTCGAGCTTCGCTACCACTCTACGCGCCGCTGTTTCTTGTAAAGCGCCTCCTTAAAAACTCGCGCGAAGAGTTACGAACTATTTTGCTCGACCACCAGCCAGATACCTCATTTGAAAACGGCATGGCGATAGGGAAAAGCCATACGCTCATTGTCCGACCGTCTACAAACGACCAAGTGCTTGTTACCCGGCATGGACAGCAGATCCTCGTCAATCTACCGGCCAAGCATACGCTCGACGACACAACAGTCATCTCTGCCATTCGTGAGGTAGTCATTACAGCGCTACGACGCGAAGCGAAAAGTTACCTCCCAAAGCGACTCCAATTCCTTGCTACAAAATACGAATTCAGCTACCAGAAAGTGCGATTTTCGCATGCGAGCGGGCGGTGGGGAAGCTGCAGTAGCAACGGTACTATTAGTCTCAATATCGCCCTGATGAAGCTACCTTTTGAACTTATCGACTATGTTCTTGTTCACGAACTTAGCCACACAAAGCAGATGAACCACAGTCCTGAATTTTGGGATCTTGTCGCAATTGGCGATCCGCACTACATACAGCATAAGCGAGCCTTAAAAAATGAGACGCCATCTATCTAAAAAGCTTATGTCTCGTGTATAATACACGGTAAGATGTTTAAAGGTGGGATTGCATACAATCAACGTGCGGCACAAATTGTCCGCTACGCCGGGCTACTTATGCCAATTATACTTGTGCTCTATGGAGTACTTATCCAATACGACCTACTGCCGGCCCCGTATTATTCAAACGAGCTCGCATTTATTGCTATAGCGCTCGTCTGGATGCTCCTTGGCGCCTGGCAATTCCTATCTCCAGGCAACTCCAAGAAGATAGTAGCGGCTCGTTTCATCTGCTATCATATTCTCTCGAGTTTGTACCTCATCTTTGTCTCGGGCTTGAATGCTCCGTTCACGATTTTTTGGATCCTCCTTTTTGTCGCCTCAAACATCTATTTCTCACGCCGAGGCCTCATGCTGAGTATCATGGCGTTTATTGCCACGATTGGCGCAGACATGTTTATCGAGGTGATTACAAAATCGAACCCAGCAGCAATCTTGAATGACTTCATGGTAGCAATCTCTGTTCTTGTAACCGGTATGGCGGTCGTCGCTATTGGACGCACTCAAGAAGTCGAGCGTAGTGCTCTCACACGCTCACAAGCACAAGAGTCCCTCCAGCGTGATCGTATTCTCACTATCGTCAACAACCTAGCTGACGCCATCTTAAGTACCGATAAAAATGGCATCATCCGCGTCTACAATGCTGCCAGCCTTAATCTTCTCGATACAAACGACAGTCTCAATGGTCATCATATCGATGAAATCTTAACGGTAAAAGATAAAGACGACACCAGAGTCCACCTCTTCAATGAACTCCTTAAGTCTCGTAGTGTGACCGCGCGCGATGATCTTCACATAACATTCGATGGCGATGAAACCGTCCGGCTCGAAGTGACATATTCGCCGATCCGCAGCAGCTACAGTCGTAGCAAGGACAGCGAGGATCACGACGGCTACATTATCATCATGCGTGACATTACCAAGGCCAAAAGCCTCGAAGAGGAACGTGATGAATTCATCAGTGTCGTCAGTCATGAACTGCGTACCCCCATTACTATCGCCGAAGGTACCATCAGCAACGCCCAGTTCATCCTGTCGCGGCCAGACGCCAAGCAAGAGGTCTTGGTTGATTCCATCAAAAATGCTCACGACCAAGTACTATTTCTGGCAAAGATGGTTAATGATCTCTCGACATTATCTCGCGCCGAGCGCGGAGTTGCTGATGTTACCGAAGAGATCGAAGTACGGCCACTTATCGACAAACTCTACAACGAGTATCTCCCTCAGGCCGAAGCCAAGAAACTCCATCTCAACCTCGATGCCGACGTAAAGCTAGGTACTGTTAGCGCCAGCCGACTGTATGTCGAAGAGCTGTTGCAGAATTTCATCACCAATTCTATTAAGTACACGCACGAAGGGTCAATCACACTGCGCGCACACGTAAAGAAGGGTATTGTAGAGTTTGCCGTCAGCGATACCGGCATTGGTATTAGCAAAAACGAGCAGAAGAAGATCTTTCAAAAGTTCTACCGCTCCGAAGATTATCGTACACGCGAGACAGGTGGTACAGGCCTTGGGCTCTACGTGGCTGCAAAGCTAGCCCGAAAGATAGGCTGTGCGATTGAGCTTGAAAGCCGCCTCAATCATGGATCAACCTTCAGCTTCAAACTCCCTGTTATTGCGAAGAAGACTGACTAACAGTAAAACACAGACACCTGCAAGGCAGCTACGCCTGCGAAATATCAGACTGTATAGGTGAGGTCGCCTGGCGAACACGAACAGGACGACCCTTCCAGGTAATCGTTCCGCGGGCATAGCCAGCGATACTTCCAAGTAGCAATACGATTTCTTGAGTCAATACAATCGGCCACAGAAAAAGCGCCGTCCACCAATGCTTACGCCATATGCGCGAGGTATACAGGGCATACAGCGCCATGAACAAGCTCAACTTCCAGAGCGCAAGCGCTTGAATGATCGTCCAGTCATATAGTAGGCCCGACAGTACAGCGAGCAAAGGCAGCCATAGAATAACCAATAGGAGCACGGCAACAATCGCCGACCATACCGTATGACCAAAGCGAGGATACAAAAGGCGAATGCTTGTTTCGAGTTGCGATGACCATTTCTTTTCGTAGGTCACGCCAAGCTCTGGCGTGCTTATGAGAAAGCGGTATTGGTCGCTCAGCGCCATTGTTGCGGCAAGTCGTGCCTCGGGTTGCACATCGAGTGACATAGTTGAAAAACCACCACTATCAGTAAGTGCGTGTCGGTCGATCAGCCAGGCCGAGCTCGAAGTCGCAGGTGATTTTTGACGGTGTAACACAAGCTCCCAAAAGTAGCGTAGCGGGCTAAGTAGCACACTGAAGCGCCATCCGTCCGAACGTTGCGGCAATACAGACACCATCTGGGCATCCTCATTCTTCGCATATGCGACCAGTTGACCGATCGTATCAGGCTCTAGCCTCGTATCAACATCCATGTACAGGATATACCGCCCGCTCGCTTCTTCAAGCAAACCCTGTAGGGCGTGATTCTTACCGAGCCATCCACCTGGTAGCGGCGAGCCTTCGACAAACCGAACGCCAGCGTGTGCAAATGATTTGATCAAGATAGAGGTATTGTCGACCGATGCATCATCAAGCACGATGATCTCAAGTTTTGGATACGTGCTCGCAACCACCGACTCTAGACACTGTGTCATGGCGTGCGTTTCGTTGCGTGCTGGTATGCATACCGATACGCTAGGCAACTCGCTTATATGGTCGATTGGTGTCACGAAGCTACGTATAGTAAAACGGTGAAATGCACCCATTAACTTCCATGCAAAATAGACGGTGACTATTGTTATAGCGATATAAATAATCAATAAACTAAGCTCAAGCATTACTAGTACTATACCATGAGGAGATGAGTGAAAAAATTGCTTGCAATCTTTTCCGAGATGACGAATGTTTCAGCGGAGCTATACCACGCTTGACTAGGGTGTTTTAAGTAGCTATACTGTACTTGACAGTCTGCAACAGCAGGCTTTTTAATTTGGGAGACAACTATAGCCGTGGCGACAAGTAAAAAGACCTCCGGAACAACGACGAAAGTAACGCGCATCAAAGCATCTGATGACGTGAAAAAAGCAGTCACCTCCGAAAAAGCGAGCAAAAAAGCTCCGCAAAAATCAACAATCCCAGAAGAAACAAAGAAGACGAACCCACTCGTAGCATTTGGTGGCTACTTCAAGGGTGCATGGGTAGAACTTAAGCAAGTGCACTGGCCAACTCGCAAGGCAACATGGAGCCTTACATTTGCCGTTCTTGCATTTACCGCATTCTTTATCGTACTTATTGTATTACTTGACGCTGGCTTTAAATTACTATTTGAAAGGATCCTAGGATAATTATGAAAAACCGATATGACAGTACCCGTCAATGGTACGCCATTCACACATACAGCGGCTACGAAGAAAAAGTAGCCGATAGTATTCGTCAGCGCATCAACGCTGTCGACATGGCTGACAAAATCTTTGACGTCATGGTACCAAAAGAAAAGCAAATCGAGATCAAGAACGGCAAGCGCAAGGTTGTCGAAAAGAAGATCTTCCAAGGCTACGCCCTCGTTGAAATGAAACTCACCGACGAAACTTGGTACATTGTTCGTAACACCCCTGGCGTCACCGGCTTCGTAGGTGCCGACACCACTCCGACACCTGTATTTGATTCTGAAATTGCCAAGATCAAGAAGCGCATGGGCGTCGAAGACCCTAAGTACAACATTGAATTCTCAGAAGGTGAAGTTGTCAGTATCACCGACGGTCCATTCAAAGGCTTTGACGGTGCGATTTCCGAGATCGATGCCCACAAGGGCAAGCTCAAGGTCATGGTCAGTATGTTTGGCCGCGACACTCCAGTCGAACTCGACGCGCTGCAAGTAAAAAAAGTTTAATTCAAATTTTCACACCTCCTCCGGGAGGTGTTTTTTTAAAAAGGAGAGAATCTATGAATCATGAATTATCAGCATATGTCGAGGCCGTCATACCGAGCAACGAGCAACCACCACGCGTTCTCGTGACTGCCGAGACAGGTGAGCTACCGATCATCGAGCATAGCGCTGAACATAGAACATACGAAGGTACACTTCACGAACTTGCACGCCGCGCTACTGGCATAAGTCTCGGTGTCGACAAGGGGCTTGGCATTAGCGGCCCCAATACGCTTCGTTACCGCACAAAACCAGTTTCACCAGACAGTATTGTCGATCCACAATACACCTGGGCAGCGCAGCACGCTGAGCCCTCACAGTAACTACCTCTTGAAAATATACATAAAAAGAGGTAAAATTGACTAGTTACGCACTAAATATCGCTTCAATAATATTTAGTACAAGAAGGAAATATAATTTTATGGCAAAAAAAGTAATCGGTAACCTCAAACTCCGTATCCCAGCCGGACGTGCGACTGCAGGTCCTCCAGTTGGTTCAACTCTCGGTCAATGGGGCCTTAACATGATGGATTTCATTAATCCATTTAACGACGCAACAAAAGCCGACATGGGCAAGGACGTTATCGTTCACATGCAGGTATTCGATGACCGCACGTTCGCATGGAAGTCACTGGGTCAGCCAGTTGACGACATGATCCGCGAAGCTATCGGTATCAAAAAGGGCAGTGGCAAGCCACACGCTGAGAAAGTTGGCAAGATCACTCGCGCTCAACTTGAGACTATCGCAGAAGCTAAAAAGGATCAGCTTAACGCTAACGACCTTGATGCACGCGTAAAGATCATCGCTGGTTCAGCACGATCAATGGGTGTTGAAGTAGAAGGCTAAGCCTCTGCACTTCGCTAACAAATAACCGCACGACATTGTGCGGTTATTTTATATCATTTACTATCTTATGCATGAAAAAAGTCCGCCAAGCCGCCAGCAACTAGAACGTACCTGTTCTACTTGCTGGCGCTCGGACGGACTAACGGCAGGAGTGATGCGTTTCTGATGCGAGGCAACTTACTGGAAATGCGGACTAACAGCAGCTGCAGCCATTCTCAACACCCCTTAGGAATCGCTGGCGTCATCCCGGTCTTTCGTAGCTGGTCTTACGCCTACGAAGTAAATCGTGGCATAGGCCGCGACTGCAATCACAAGCAGTGAAAAAGCAATTAACGGTAAAATGGCTGTCTTCTCAAAGAAGTATATCGTTACTGCCAGCACAATAGTGCTGACGATAACAAATCCCTTTGCTACTCGTTGCCATTTTTGATACTTTTTACCACGATGGAAGGCGTCAGCCCATGTTAACCTACCGGATCCCATCTTTCGCTTTGGCAGAATCCACCTGGATGGAGTCATGTGTCATCACCACCTTATGTACGTGACTTTCCGTAAAGGACTAATTCTAACGGCAATTCATCATAAACATTGCACCATACTGAGACCATTTTGGCAATTTTACCATTAAGCCTTGCGAGAGCACGACATAACTATGCGGATAAGGCCATAGGCCAACGTCAACCGGTAATATGAAGAGCCCCTCTGTACAAATAGCATTAAACATGCTAGTATAAGAAAGCACTAATCAATGTTGGAAGGCCATAGAAAAGCCGCTATTACCACAGAAAGGATTCACACGAATCATGGCAAAGAAAGCCGATTTGCTCGCTCAAGCTGCAGAACTAAAGCTTGAAGTGACAGATAAAAACACAATTGCAGAAATCGAAGCTGCGATTGCAGGCGCTGCAACGACTGAAGTTGAAGCACCAAAAGAAGAGAAGAAAACAGCTAAGGCTGGTAAGCGCAGCGACAAAGCACTTGCAGAAGCTGAAGAAAAAGCTGAAAAAGAAGCTCGTAAAGAAGCGGGTGATACAACTCCACAATCTGAAGAAGCAGAAGCTCGTACGACAAAGGGTCCAAAGCCAGTTACTCGTCCACGTCTCGAACGCCGTGGCAAGAAGTACCAAGACGTCGCTAAGCATATTGAGGCTGGAAGAGTATACCCACTTGCCGAAGCGCTTGAAATTGCTACAAAAACCAACCCTGCAAAGTTTGACGCTTCTGTAGAAGTACACGTTCGCCTTGGCGTTGACCCACGCCAAGCCGACCAGAACATCCGTACTACCGTTTCACTTCCAAACGGTACCGGTAAGAAGATCGTTGTTGCCGTATTTGCCCCTGAAGCTGATCACGCTGCAGCCAAAAAAGCTGGTGCTGACATCGTTGGCGACGAAGAGTTCATCAAGCAGCTCGACAAAGAAGAGCTTAACTTCGATGTCCTCGTTGCAACTCCACAGTACATGCCAAAGCTTGGTAAGTACGCACGTCTCCTCGGTCCACGCGGTCTTATGCCAAACCCTAAGAGCGGTACTGTTGCAACCGATGTTGCCAAGGCTGTTACTGAAGCTAAGGCTGGTAAGGTAGAGTACCGTGTCGACAAGCAGGCAATTGTTCACCTTTCAATTGGTAAGGTATCATTCGGTGCTGATAAGCTCGCTGTAAATGCAAAAGCATTCTTCGACAGCCTCCAGAGCCAAAAGCCACAAAGCCTAAAGGGCGGCTACGTGAAGTCTACTTCAATTAGCACAACCCAAGGTCCTGGCATCAAGGTAGAGAACGTCGTTAGCTAATAACGCCATCTCCTTTAAAAAATCGCCTCGTTATGAGGCGATTTTTTGTTGATCATCATAAGCAACTCGGACGCCGCTCATATGGGCGACCTTTCTACCAAATTTCAATATAGTTCCAGTCAGAGGTCGGAGTTCGTCCATTAGTGTATGCGTTTCATAAGCCGACTCGGCCTCATAGATATCCAAATCATCTGTCTCATCTTTATCACCATCCACCCTGGCAACCTCATGAATAAATGCAGCCATATAGGTGTCGTCGGTCAGTTCAACTGGCTGAGCATCTTGTGCGGCTCTGTCAAGTACGGCGGGCGAAGGCTCAATAAGCTGGTACATTATTCCAAGTTCTATGCTTGTGAGTGTGCGATTATCAATACGAACCGACACATCGCCCTCGTCAGAAATATAACGGCTCAATCCTTGTGGACTATCCTCATCATAATCAACAAGCTCTGATGATGCGTACTGCAAAATTGTACGACGAGCCGCTTCATCATCCTCATCCCGCGCAGCCGAGGCGATTACATAGTCGGCACTTACTTTACGAAGAGCCTGTCGATCATTCTCTGACAATCCAGCATCTTCGAGCATATCAAGACAATCCGGGGCATACGTACCAAAATAATGTCGTAGCTTAATCTCCTCAGTGTGATAGTACGTCGCATCAGATTCGACGACAGAAGTTGGAGTAGATAAAGTTTCAATACTCATATAGCATGCCTTTGCTTATGTTTTTATCGACGGGCTGTTTGTTTGGAACGGCTCTTGCGAACATAATATCATAAGTGGTATACGAAATATAGTATTTTTGCAAATTTATTGTAAAATAGCCACCGACAGATACATTACATCATTTACTCAGTGTTTTATTTGAATTGATAAAATGCTCGTGCTACAATGCAAGCACAACACACCAAAAACAAACATATTCTACCTGGGGAGGTGAACAATGAAACAATATTTGGACCTGTTGGAAGACATCAGAACAAATGGTACGATCAAAACCGATCGCACTGGCACTGGCACGAAAAGCGTCTTTGGGCGACAACTTCGCTACAACCTTGCCGATGGATTTCCAGCTGTTACTACTAAAAAACTCTATTTTAACTCAGTCGTACATGAACTACTATGGTTCTTGCAGGGCAGCGGCAATATCGAATACCTAGCGCAAAATAATGTCCATATTTGGGATGAGTGGCCATACAAAGCATACTTACAAAAAAGTAATCTGCCTATGCCAGTCGTAAATAGCGACGAATGGAAAGCTGGCATGAAGGAATTTATTGAGCGCGTTGCTACCGACCACAACTTCGCTAAAAAGTGGGGTGACCTAGGGCCAGTCTATGGTGTTCAGTGGCGCCACTGGCCAGATGGTAAAGGCGGAGTTATTGATCAGATCGCTAATGCCATCGACATGATCAAAAACACTCCAGATTCGCGTCGGATCATTGTAAGTGCCTGGAATGTCGCTGAAATCGATGAGATCGTCACAATCGGCGGTCTGCCTCCATGCCACACGATTTTTCAGTTTTACGTAGCAGATGGCACACTCAGCCTCCATCTCTATCAGCGCTCCGCCGACACGTTCCTTGGCGTGCCGTTCAATATCGCGAGCTATTCGCTCCTACTTGCCATGGTGGCACAAGTAACGGGACTCAAAGCGGGCGAATTTGTCCATACACTCGCCGATACACACATCTACCTCAATCACCTGGAGCAGGTCGATGAACAACTCGCCCGTACGCCGCGCGCGTTGCCTATGCTTTGGCTCAATCCCACCATTACAAGTATCGACGACTTTACCTTCGACGATATTCGCCTTGATGGCTACGACCCACACCCTCCGATTAAAGCTCCGATTGCCGTCTAGCGCCGCTGGTACGTTACAAAATCGTAGGCGTATTTATTGCGCTCGTCAGCTTCAAAATGCTCGCGCGCTGTTTCGTGCCATATATTCATATCGATCACCGGGAAGAAAACCGTTGCTTCAGGAAAGGTAGCATCGATCTCAGTGACATACATGACATCCACGTCACTCATTGCCTGCTGATAAATCTGACCGCCACCAATGACGGCAATAGGGTAGCGCGCAGCTTCGTATGCCTCATCGAGCGATGCGACTGTCACCACCTGGTCGCCCGCGATCTTGCCACGGCTTAGAACTATGTTTTCGCGCTCAGGTAAGGGGCGGCCGATACTTTCGTAGGTCTTACGCCCCATAACGATCGACGAACCCGTCGTGAGTCGTTTAAAATGCGCTAGATCCGCCGGCACATCACGCTGCCAAAGGAGCGTATTGTTGGCACCAATGCCACGACGCCTATCCATTGCCACTACAATACTTTTCATACCCTTTAGCATAAACTATTCGGAATGATTTAGCGAGCTCGCTTGCAGGCCGAAACTGCTCATGCTACACTAAACTCACAAATCAACAAAAACAAACATATTCTACCTGGGGAGGTGAAAATATGCCACACATTCACACAAACGTGGGCGAGTTTGATTTAACTGTGGCCGGCTATGTGGTTCACAATGACTCAACCTTGCTTATTAAGCACAAAAAGTTACCGATCTGGACGCCGCCAAGCGGTCACGTAGAGCTCAGTCAGTCACCAATCGACGCCCTCTACATGGAAATCAAAGAAGAGGCTGGGATCGATAGTTCACAGCTCGAGCTCATCGAAACACATCCGCGACCAGCAAGCTTTGTGAGCTCGGAGACAGCCGTATCAATGCCCTTACCGTTCGACCTTGAGCATCATCCTGTCGATGATACGCACCGACACATAAACTTATCGTACGCCCTAAAGAGTAAGACTCGCCATGTTGAACCAGGCCCAGGGGAATCCAACACATTCAAATGGTTTACTGTTGACGAACTACGCACCTTCGGCGACACTAATAGTAGTATTATCAGCTCGGCTATATATGCAATCGAGCGCGTTAGGGAGAGTCAAGAATGAGCGTCTATAGCAATACCGAGATTAAAGCCGCTATTAAAGATGGAACGATCGTTTCCGTGCCGTACAATGAATCACACGTATCAGAAGCAAGCCTCGACTTTACGCTTGGGCATTATTTTTACAAGCAAGAATATGACGAGAACGCCAAAGTCTACAACCCATTCGATAAAGATGATGTCGACCGCTACTTCAAGGGTCCGCTTGAAGCAATGCCTCATAAGGATTGGTGCGAAAAGTACGGCTACAAATTGTTCGATAACATTCCCGAAGACCACCCGATTATCGTACTTCGCCCTGGCGAACGAATCTTAGCGCATACTCATGAGTTTGTCGGCATCCGCGCTCATGGTGGCGCCAGTGAAGTACGCTCACGCAGCAGCTGGGGCCGTAATGGCGTCGCTATTTGTTTCGACGCTGGCTGGATCGATCCGGGCTATATTAACCGCATCACCCTCGAGATTTACAATCTCAATATGCACGAATCAGTCGTTCTGCCTGTGGGCGAACGCGTCGGACAACTCATTTTTCATAAAACTGGGCCAGTCGATGGCGACTATAGCGACGGCCGAAACGGCATGAGTGGCAAGTACCAGCATACCGACGATCTCGACGAGCTTATTCGCACATGGTCACCCGACCAAATGCTACCTAGGGCCTACAAAGACACCCGAAAAGCACCTCCAGTTATTAAAGGCCTCCCGAACGGACTAAAATAATGGCCAAGATTTACAGTAATTTCATAGCAATCGAAGGTGGCGATGGATCAGGCAAGGGCACGCAAGCAGAAATACTCCGAACTTACATAGCCGAGCAACTTCACAAAAAGGTAACAAAATTAAGTTTTCCAAGATACGGCGAGCCCTCTGCATACTACTCCGAACAGTATCTGAACGGTAAGTACGGTGAGGCAAAAGACGTCCATCCAGATCTCGGCTCGCTCACGTATGCGCTCGATCGATTCGCCACCAAACACCAAGTCGAAGCAGCGTTAGCCGACACAGCGCACTATGTCATTTCTGATCGCTACGTAGGTTCAAACTTAGCCCATCAAGGTGCAAAAATTGATGACATCGCAGAGCGTCATGCGTTTTATGATCGCATCAAACACACTGAGTATGAAATTCTTGGCATCCCTCGTCCGGCTAAAAATATCGTCCTTCTTGTGCCAAGTGCAATCGCCCAACAAAATGTCGACAAAAAAGCAGCACGAAGCTACACGACCCTCAAGCGAGACATTCATGAGGCCGACATAGACCATCTTGAAAAAGCAAAACGCAACTACCAAGAGCTCTGTGAACTTTACCCAGATGAATTCATCCCGATTGATTGCATGGACGGCGACAAACTCCGCTCAATCGACGATATACAAGCTGAAATCCGCAGCCTACTCGCCATATAACATAGAACACCACCTACAGCAAAGTTCACTCTACTACTCACGCATAGTGAGCTGCAGTTCCTTAAGTCTCGACATGGAAGCTAGCCGACTCACTTGACAGGCGCAGCATCAGTTGGCGCATTTCGACGGTGAATCATATCATCCACATTTTTATTGTAGCCATAGATAGTTTCATTACGAGCAAGTACGAGTTCATCTGACATGCCTCTGTTCAGTAGCTCACGGATCATCACATCAACTTCGAACAGCTTAGCGTAATCAGCTTCATACGATGCAGACACAATCTTATTACTGCCAGTATTAAGGGCATTAAGGATCGTCTCTTCGTCATTGCCTGCGGTTATCTTCATACATGCACGTGCAAGCTTATTCTGCTCTTTAATTTTGCGCTCTTTCTCGTGAGCTTTAAAAATAGCCGCTGTAATAGATGGGTCGACGCCAGACTTCGGACTCATGTCAATGATCGCAAGTGTACGCTGCTTCATTTCCGTACCGTCATCCAGATAGCCTAAGTGACGTTTCACTTTGATACGCATTGCACCCAAATGATTGTTCTTGCGCCCATCCGGCTCACGATCAAACCCGATAACTTCTATACGATATGGTTCAATCTCAGCTATATCCTTAACCAGAAGCTCGCTTGCCTCAGTATACATACCCGAAAGAAAATCAGCTCTCTTGTTACCAACGATAGTCAGGTTGCCATACTCAGTCGATGCCATACCCAAGATTCGACGTGTAATGTCATTTTGATACATAGTCGCCGTACCATCCTCAGATGCACGGCGGGCCGCTAGTAGCTCGCTACGCGTATTGTCGTCGAGCGAGTCAGGAATAGTGTCATATAGACGCGTTGCATAACTAGCCCCATTAGATCCGTCGCGTTGTATCATGCGCATCTCAATATTATGACGAATAAACTTTAACACGCTATTTGACACCCTGTTCTTTAACTCATGATCGATCAATGCATCGATCATGATGCGCACATCATGCTGATGCTCCTCTAGCAATTCGTTACTAAGAAGGGGAATAGATTCGTACGGCCGATATACGTCCTCACGCCCGCTTATCGGCTCATAAATTGACGTATCGAGAATAAGACCATTGCGGTTTTTTAGCGCTTCAAGAGAGTCATTGTGATTAGTCAATAGACTATCACTAAAGTGATCTTTCATACTTATTCTATTATATCACGTTGTTGCACTTTTGTCTATTACTTGCAGACATTTAATAGGGGCGGGGGGG
>JALDYI010000005.1:0-63373 GCA_032154105.1 Candidatus Saccharimonadota bacterium | reverse complement strand
TGTGAATACAACCTATCGCACTACCGGTGGAGCGACGTAATAAAAATCGTTTTGCAGCTCCATTTCTACTTCTATATTTGTTACGCTAATCATATGAAAATAACGACACTGAATCTCCAAGGCTTTGATGACTGGGAAGGACGTGTGAAGCATATTACTGCCCATCTCAAGCATGAGAAGCCAGATCTTATATTCTTTCAAGAGGTTGTCTTCTTGCCAGAAATCAACGCCCGCAATCAAGTACAACTCCTTAACGACCATTTGCGATACCCACACCAGCAAACAACCATCAGCCGATTACAAGTTGGGCTTGAATATCCTACGTATCGAGAAGGGCTCGGGTGCCTCAGTCGCTACCCAATTGTCGCCTCTGATGTTGTCGTTCTGAAGCAGGCGCCGGGCGATGAGCATCAGCGCATTGTTCAGTTGCTTGATGTCACTATAAACGGCGAAGTCGTCAAACTTGCGCATGTTCACTTCTCGATTACCGATTTTGTTGACTTTGCCACCGCACAGCTCGAGGAGACACTCGCGATCCTTAAAGCCCGTGGAGAAGAGCGTATTATCGTCGGTGATTTCAACCTAAATCATCTTGAAGAATCAGTCGAACTTTGGGGTGACACCTACGAAGCCTCCACCAAATTCCCCTATATCTCCTACCCAAGCATGGAAAAGCGCAATGATTACTTCCTCATCCCAAAGCAATATTCGTTCAAGACATTTAGTGTTTCCGATGACGAACGCATTTCAGACCACAATGCACTCACCGCCACAATTGCAACGCACTCGCTTCAGCGCCTCTATAAGCGACAATCGACGAACCTTATGTCTCGCATTGCTACAAAACAGCCAATAAAATAAGACTCACACGCAGAGAGTCTTATTTTATTACCATAGCGCAGCGGTCTACGCGGCGGATGGGTTTGTCTTTGTGAGGGTTGCAAGCTTTGCAATTCCCCAAGCAATGAGCGCATATACCGCAATCGCGACAAGACTACTAAGCTCGAGCACTGACTGCCCATAAGCAGGTACATAATTGAAGATGCCATAAAATGGCGCTGCAAATAGCTCGCTCAAGGCATATACGAAATCGACAAATCCGCTGTCTCTATTTGCCCCAAGAAGGAGTAGAATAACACGGATAGCGAGCAGAGCAATGATAACGCCTGCGATATACCACACTATCCGTTTGAGGACTACCGAGCCACTGGCTGTGTTGGAACTTTGGATTGTTTGGCGTGTTACATTCGTATCGCCTTGCCGCCCAGTTGTTTCGCGCACTTCGGTCGTTTGCTGTTCTTGATCTTCATTCATATGAATTGATCTCCTGCATTACGTTGTACCTATAGAATATCACGATTCATAAAAGGACAACATTACCCCACCACCTTAGATGGTTGAACGGAAACGTTTACTCAATTTCGGTATCATCAGGCAACATGGCATGACGAGTATTGATAAAATCTTGCAATTCCTGGCTACTACGCTGGCGGCTCCACGTAGCGAGACCCAAGATATCACTAATCGTAACGGCTTCGACATTTGAAACGTTCTGCTCAATTTCCATGTTGTTGTGTCCTGTTTGTTTTTATTGTTTAATGTATTTATTTAAGCATAAAAGTTATAAAAAAGCAATAGTATTTTGCAAGGAAAGTCGCCGTTCATGCACCTGGTTGTGTATTTAGTTTAGATACTTTGACCCACATGACTCGCTTATGGTATAAATAAGGGTAAAGGTAGACAAAAAATAAACATATATGGACACTGTCAGTTCGCTCGCTATCGTCGCATTCGCCGGCCTCATCCACGCCAGTTTTCAGCTGAGCGTTAGTATGTTGAGCCTCATGAGCGGCCACGCCATCGGTTCCAAGCGATCACACGCCAAGCTCATGCGTCTTATCGGCGGCTTTATCTTCGGTGCTGGTGTTATGACCACGCTGCTTATTTCTTTCGTATCACTCGTACTACTGCATATCTTTGACGGCAAAGCTGCTCCGGAAATCGCATGGGTGCTTGGCTGCGGGCTACTCCTGGGCGTTGGAGTTGCTGTCTGGCTGTTTTATTACCGCCGCCAGAGCGGAACGACACTCTGGATTCCTCGTGGAGTTGCCGAATACCTCAGCGAACGCACCAAAGTCACCAAACGAAGCGCCGAGGCCTTTGGCCTAGGCCTCACGAGCGTCATCAGCGAACTTCTGTTCATTATTGCGCCGATCGCCGTCAGCGCATTGGTGATTATCCACCTCCCATCCGCATGGCAACTGACCGGTATCGGCATGTACACCGTCGTTTCTCTTCTGCCACTACTGATTGTCAGCACTCTTGTAGGCAGCGGCCACAAACTAAGCACGATTCAAAAGTGGCGAGAAAAAAACAAAAACTTCCTTCAATTTTGCGCCGGTGCCGGCCTCCTTATCCTCGGCTTTTATCTCTACGTTAACCAGGTTTTGGCTATGAATGCCGTTTCTTTAGGAGGCATGTAAGACATGAAGGCAATCGACATTGTCAAACGAGCTGGCAGGCGGCCAAGCGAAGCCTTCCAGCGCGACAAGCTCCACGCCAGCATTGTCGCCTCCTGTCTGAGCGTGCGCAGCCCGGAAGGTGTTGCCGAATCAACGGCCAAGAACGTATGTGATGCCGTCATCATCTGGCTCGAAACCAAACCCGAAGTAACCAGTGCCGATATCCGCCGAGTTGCCAGTAACACCTTGGAACGCCACCACCCCGAGGCAGCTTATCTATACAAACATCATCGCTTGGTCATATAAGGAGAACGAGTTATGGCAACAAAGAAACCAACATTTGATTACGATCTCATTGTCATCGGCAGCGGTGCTGGCGGAAGCGCGGCTGCAACTATTGCCGCCAGGGCTGGCAAACGCGTTGCTATCATCGAAGAAAATACCTTTGGTGGTGAATCACCAAATTGGGGTGACGTGCCGACAAAAGCCCTTCTTCACGCCGCTCATCTTTACGACGAAGCCAAGCACGGCGCACGTTTTGGCTTGCGCTCAGCCACCATCGGCTACAACTACCCATCTCTCCAAAACTGGAAAGATCTTGCGGTCAAGCGTACGGGCGCGGGTGGCAATCGCCGCTACTACGAAGACCACGGCATTAGTGCGTTTAATGGCACAGCACACTTCCTTAGTCCAAACGAAATCAGCGTCAACCGCCGCCACCTGTCTGCGCAACAATTCCTTATCGCCAGCGGCTCGCACTGGGAAGTGCCCGATATTATCGGCATGGACACTGTCTCATACCTAACGCCGCGCACCCTCCTGCAACTGACGCGCCCGCCAAAAAGCCTGTTTATTATCGGTGGTGGCAGCGTGGCACTCGAACTCGCCCAGCTCATGGCTATTTTCGGTACAAAAGTCTACATTGCTGAGATTGCCTCACGCCTACTACCTCACGAAGACAGTGAAGTGGGCGAACTACTTGAGCGGACCCTGAAAGAACAAAAGGGCGTCACCAGCCTCACGCAATCTCGGGTTATCTCCATTCAAAAAGATGGCATAGGTAAGCGCATTACCTATTCTCGTGGTGGTCATGAAAAGTCGGTTCGCGTCGATGAAGTGCTTCTTGCCGCTGGCCGCGCGCCAAGTGTCGACCTCGGCCTTGAAAATGCTACTGTTAAGTACACACCAAAGGGCATTGAAGTAAACGATCAATTGCAGACATCCGCCAAGCATATCTATGCCGCCGGTGACGTACTTGGCCGCAACAGCTACACCCACTCAGCTCTTCTCGAGAGTCGTATTGCCGCCAACAATCTGCTTCACAAAGAGAAAGCCACACCCGACTATACCGCTACGCCGCGTATTACTTTCACCTATCCCGGCGTTGCATCTGTCGGTCTACGCGAAGACGATTGCCTAAAGCGCGATCTACCGATCGATAAAGCAATTGCCCCGCTCAATATCATTGCACGCAGCAACACCTCGGATTTCCGCGATGGCTTCGTAAAGATCATCACCGACAAAAAGGGTGTCATTCTTGGCGCGACCATCGTTGCACCCCACGCCGCCGAGATGGTACACGAACTCGCACTTGCTATTAGGCACGGACTCACCGCGAGCGATGTCGCCCAGACGCCGCACGCCTTCTTGAGCTGGAGTGAGGCAATTCGCGTCGCCGCAACTCGACTTAGCTAGCAATCTACCCCTGTTAGAAATTGACTTATATACTATAATATGCTATTATAGTATATAAGTTCTATTTCAGAACTTCCACGTGCCGCACGGCACATCTCATGAGAAGGGTTGTCTATGCCGACTACCGATGTTATTACGATTATTATCGAAGGCTGCTCCGACAAAGAGCGTGCAAGACTAACAACAGCGATGCCAGGCAGTAAAAAGCTCATCCGCCTAATCGGTCCCGGGAAGGGACCCCATCGGATTGAGTTTGAAGAAAACCTCGACGGCAGTACGACAGTAACCGGAAGATCGGGGAAGCTGACCACTTCAATAGTAGTCACGCCCGAAGCCGAGTTGTCGTAATCGACAAGTCGTACTGACGATGATGGGCTGCGGTCTGCAGCCCATCATCGAGACACCCTTCTCTATTTCCTAGATTCTCCGCATAACGACACCTAACGAAAGTCTGGTGTCGTTTTACTACCTAGCTCCAGGCCCCGAGCCACTCCACTATCACTCAAGAACGCCGAAACCGACAAGTCCCTTTGCCTTATTTGCATCGAGAGTCTCAGACCGCACGCGTAGCGTGCCGTCATCGCCCTCGTTGCCACCAACAGTCACAAGTGTATTGCCATCGTAGGAAAGTACAAAGGCGACATGCTCGGAGCTTTTTGCGTCAGGAGTCTCTTGGCCAATATAAAACGCTGCGTCACCAAGCTGCGGTACGTAGCTATCATCAACAGTCTTATATCCATCCATCTCCTTGTAGTAGGTTTGCAAGCTTAGCACTCCCGGAATTCTCCAGTACCCCGTCTCACTACTAAGATTAGGGCTACCCGCTTCATTCAGTACCCAACTAATAAAATCAGCACACCAACTCTCTTCAAAGCCTTCGGTGTATTGCAACACCGTTTCATCATAGCTCGCAGGTGCCTTGGCATATTCCGACTTCACAATATCAAGGATCTTCAACTGAAGAGGACTAAGGTTTGCCGTATCAATATCCGCAATCATCGAATCCGGGCCGGCAGCAACCACTGCGACACTCGTGCTGTCGGCCGCTGGCCGTCTCAATGAAGTAGAGCCGAGGTAGACCGTAGCTAAGATGACCAATAGAAAGAACAGGCCAGCGGGAATCCAGCTCTTCTTTCCTTCGCTTTTATTTATATTCACTCCCTTATCATTGTCTATTCAGTTGAAGATAAGCTGATCAAAGAACGAGGCTGGATGTCTACACACGCAAAGAGACTTCCGAAGAAGTCTCTTTTGATAATTTTGGTTGCGGGGGCAGGATTTGAACCTGCGACCTTGTGGTTATGAGCCACACGAGCTGACCAGACTGCTCCACCCCGCGATACATATACAAGATTAACAGATGAAAACTATTTTTGCAAGTTCTTGGTATTGCCACCGAACAAGAAATTCATCCACTGCTGAAAGTTACTTGTTTCGATAAGCTTCGCAGGTGATGGGCCCACCTGCTTATCGCTGCTGATTACCGCCTGGCTATTTGGCGGCAGCACGACCACATGCTCGCCAGGAGCGGCAAGGCCAAGGCGTTTTCGCACCTCAAGCTCTTTATACTCATCACTCTGGTAATACTTCTGCTCAAATTGCAGCGTCTGAGCCTCAAGATCGGCAACCTGTAGCTGCTGTTTCTTGCTGTCGAGTTCCGCCTGCAGGGCATAGTTTCGCTGCATTACATTAACCGAACCCCAGGCCCACCCCGCTGCAATGGCAAACGCAATAACTATCACCAAATTATTCAACGTAAAATAGGTGTGAGTGATGTGATAATAAAGCCGGCGAATGTTTGTTTTTTTCATAGTGACCTATAAGATATTATAGCCGAACAAGGGGCAATACGCTATAATTGTGCAGACGGGGCTGTAGCTCATCGGTTAGAGCAGGCGGCTCATAACCACTTGGTAGATGGTTCGATTCCATCCAGCCCCACCAATTAAAAGAGCGGATCCTTGCGATCTGCTTTTTTAATTGCTTAGGTGGATAGGAAGCGAGCCATCTTTTGCCGTGCAAAAGTGGTTCGTGTAGCGCCAAGCAGCAAAATTAGCTTGCTCATTTTGCAAACAAGCGGAAATAGGTAGGCTTTAGCCGACCGCCTTCCATCCAGCCCCACCAGATTGACATTTTAATTATTTATTGTTATAATATGATTATAATGAGCTTAGGTATGGAATTGCATAATGCATCTTTTTCCTACGAAGATGCCGCTGACGGACGCGACATTATTTTTCACGACCCCTTTATTGGCGAACGCCTTCACCCCGACAAGGTACCTGCATCTATAGCAGCACAACCACACCTACGCACAGGCCTCAACCACCTCGCTCGGATTGGCCACGACCATAACCATAGAATTACCATCGCTGGAGCACAGCACTCTAGTGATTCGGAATTTAATATGGCAGAATTGCACCATATGGTTGGTGAACATGACACCATATTCCTAGAAGGGATTGGCCATACAGCTTATCACAGAAAAATAGTGAAAGAAGTTGGAGAAGGAAGGGACGATATCCCTGATGATTTTACTACCGATAGGTACAAGCTACTGCAGCTAGCAGCCATTAGTGGCCACAAAAAATTAGTTACCTACGCCGATATCCCAGATGACGGCACTAGCTACGAAACGGCCCTAATAGAGTGGGGTGATTTTGCACGCAAAATGGCCATACAAGCAAAATATGAACACGGCGAGACTAAGAAGAACCTTTTCCGAGCTGCACTCATTAACATAGCCGGCAACACCATTCTTCGTGAGTGGCAGATGCTTGGATCACTTGGCAATAGCCTAAGTAATGCAGAGCAACAAGGCCGCCACGTCGATACTTCTCTCATGCTAATCGGTACGGAACATATACGTACATTGCCACGAAAGTTAGGTCTGCTCGGCGTACTAAACACCCCCCTAGAGCTAACGATGCATAAACAAGGAATAAGCACGACTATCGATTACGAGGCTTTCGATTTCACGACAGCAGTTCGCGATTACAGAGCACGACTAAAACCACTCTAACCTTGTTCGTAATACCCCAGAATTGATTATAATTATTCAATAAGTAGACATTCTTGATTGAGTCGCGTCATATTTGACTCGATTACGCTCGTGCTTCATAATCTCGTGTAGCAATGTGGGCGACTATGAAAACACAAATCAGCAGCAAACAAAACCGCAACGGCTTTACAATCGTTGAGCTTCTGATTGTTATTGTTATCATCGGTATATTGGCGGCAATAACGATCGTTGCCTATAACGGTATCCAAGACAGAGCGCGGGTCAGTGCAACAACCAGTGCCCTTACCCAGGCAAATAAAAAGATACGCGTATGGCAGGCGAGCAATTCAGATCAATTTCCATCTTCTCTCACAGATGCGGGCATTACTGAGTCCGAAAATGTTGCGCTACAGTACACGAGTGACAATAGCACCAATCCAGGGACATACTGCCTGACCGCAACGTACGGCACATTGAACTACTACCTCGATAACTCTGGAGGCGCACCAAAGTCAGGCGTGTGCACAGGATACAATCTCCTTGCCTGGAACAAAACAAAGCCAGGTGCTACCGTTCCAATCCCGAGCGCCACCGTGGATACTTCAACCTTCAGGACATCAGTATCGTCCATGCGAATAGGCCCCTCAAGCACCAGCCTGCCGCTCGCGGGGAATCCCTACGGAGACACGGCCGGACAGGTATATACAGTAAGCATGTGGGTGAAAACAGATGCTAACTGGAATGGCCTAAGCAATAATTCGAAAATTCGTTTTGGAGATGCGAATACCGGCGCCCTCCTGACGGCGTGCGGATATGGCGGCGTCAAGACAAGCTGGCAACAAGTCACCTGTAGTTTCACACTGACCGCCAGCTCACCCCAAGTTGCTGTTACCGTCGGAAATGATGGTTCGGTTGGCAACATATGGATCGATGATCTGGTTATGACACGTTCACCTTAGCAGTTCACACTGCATAAGACTTGCTCATTTATTTAATCACGATCGTTTGCAGCTAGCTTGCCAATATCGATAAAATCGGGAGATTGTTGTTCGTATCGTCGGCCACTTGCACCTTTTTTTGAGCCTAGCACCTCCCGAGCTTCTGGCTGCTCATTGAAGATATCAGCCGGCAGACCCGCCTCTAGGGCAATCGCACTTCGATCTTTCGAGCTCAAATCTGGATTTCGTAAAACCGTCAGTATAGCTTGGCCTTTCCGGAAAGGCTTCTGCAGAAGTTCATTGATAAGCTCTTGACCTAGCTTACTGATCTCGGGCTCACTCATATCCTGAGTAGACGGATGACTTCGAAGACTACTCTCAAGAGTGAGTGCATATACTAAGTCGAGGTCGCTATCAAGATGGGCGATACTACTCGCCTGGATGTCCTCAATATCAAGAGACGACACAACATCTCCTTCTTCATCGACAACATCATAACTGGCCATTGAATTTTCAGCATTCATTATGTATCTTTATAATATAAATACGAAGAGTAGTCAATATGTAGACATTTTACTCCCAGCGGAAGACTTTGAAGGCGATGGCATAAATAACTATCATCCAGAGACCGATAAGGCCAACCTGCGGCAGAATATCAATCAGATGCTTGCCTTCTGTGGCAATGAGACGAATACCGTCGATGATTGGCGTGAGCGGCAAAAATGCCGACACGTTCTGCAACCACTCTGGCATAAGGAAGCGTGGGAAGAACGTACCCGAGAGGAACATCATTGGAAAGACAATAATATTCGCCAGAGGTGCCACCTGACGCTCATTTTTCGCCCAGCCACCGAGGGCCAAGCCAATGCCAAGAATCGTAATGATACCTAAGATTAAGAACAGTGCCAATTCAAAGTAATTACCGACGATATTCAACTTGAAGACGAGTATTGCCACGATAAACATAACCGCCAGGCTGATCAGCCCGATGAATACCTGACCGATCATGGTCGCCATGAAGTATTGCCACACCTTCAGTGGTGTCGTACTGAGACGGCGAAGTATGCCCATTTTCTTGAGCTCCGGGAAGACATTGATTGGACCAAAGATACCCATACCAATAATGGCAAATCCGAGAAGGCCAGCAAATGTGTAGTCAAAAGCCGATAAGCTGCGCTCGTTAAGTTGTTCAGTCGTCACAGTAAACGGCACGTCTGTTTTTACAAACTGACTGTTAATCCCCTTAAACTGCGCATCCAGAATCGAACTCAGCGCCTGAGCAGATTGCTGATTATTTTGCGTGTAAACAATGTTTGCCTTGCCAGTTGGATATTGCGCGCCCGATGCAATATCGCCAAAGCCCCTTGGAAGTACGATTGCCGCATCGAGCTCCGAACGACTCATCTTTTCTTTCGCCTGATCAAGCGTTGTAATCTCTTGGTCAACGCTCAGGACTTCATTTTTTGCAGCTCCTTCAGTAAACTCTTTGGCAAATGAGCTATCCGATTCATTAATAACAGCTACGTTAAATGAGATATCGCTCCCGCCGCTATTAAGCCCGCCGAAGACGAATAAAAAGATGAGAGGGAAGCCAATCGTGAAAAATAATGCTACCTTATCGCGAAACACGCGCCGCGTGTTGATCTTGGCCATGGTGACGATTGTATAGAGTGATTTGTTCATAGCTTAGTTTTCCCTCAAGTCCTTGCCTGTCAGATCAATAAAGACATCCTCGAGGTTCGCCTGCTCGACATGCTGCTCTTTCTTAAAGCCGCGATCGAGTAATTGTTTAATAAGATTCTTTGGCGTATCGATAGCGACGATCTTGCCATTATCCATGACAGCGATACGGTCACAGAGAATTTCCGCTTCATCCATGTAGTGCGTTGTCATCACGACGCTTATGCCCTTTGCGCGGACCTGCTCAATGAGATCCCACAGGTGACGACGCGCCTGCGGATCAAGACCAGTTGTTGGCTCGTCGAGAAAGAATACTTTCGGCCCGTGCACGAGTGCAGTGGTAATACTAAGACGCTGCTTTTGCCCACCTGAAAGATCTTCAACGTAGCTGTTTGCCTTGTCTTCAAGCTCGACGTCACGAAGAAACTTCATTGGATCGACTTTCTCTCCGTACGCCGCACCAAACATTTCGATCACCTCGGTGAGCTTGGTTTTATCCTGAAACGCTGGCGTCTGCGGCTGAACACCGATAACATACTTGATCTGATCTGGCTCGGCCGCCACATCAATACCGTCAATAGTCACCGTACCGCTATCAATCGGGCGGAGTGTTTCCATCATTTCAAGTGTTGTTGTTTTACCGGCTCCATTCGGGCCCAAAATCCCAAATATTTCACCTTTTTTCACCGAAAAACTGATACCATCAACGGCTTGTTTGTCACCGTAGCGCTTCTTCAGATTTTCTACCTTAATCATAACTGTCATATAGGTTCTATTTTACACCCAAATGACATTTTAAAGAGATAAACCAACAAAAAAGCCCCTTCGAATGATTTGCGCATTCTCGGGAGCTATTTTGGCACCTGTTTGTTTGATAATACTATACTACCAAACGCGCTTATGGTGCAATAGGAAAATCCTATTAAGCAGTTTTAATTTTGCTGATAGTAAGGAAGCCGTTGCGTGGGTTTTCCTTAACTTCGCGATCTTCTGGAAGATCAGTTGGTTCGCCCTTGGCGTTCTTTTCTACTTTAGCGAAAAAGTAGATAGTTTGTGGCTTGCCACCGCGTAGTGTTACGTCGGTTTTGTGCAAGTAGTAAGTGATACCCTTCGAATTTGTGTGACTGTAAGCCATAAGATCTTATACCTCCTAAGTGTTTAGTTCTTACAAGGGTAAGATTACCCCCTCATGCCACCACTGTCAACACCTTACACACTCTTATAGTGATGTTTCAGTAGTAAACGAAGGACAAATAGGCTTACGAGGCGCACCAGGATCATAAGCACCAAGATGACACAGGCAAGTAATGAAAAGCCCGCAAAGTCTGGCGACCAAGCCGGGGAGACATAGGTGTGATAGTACATGCTGACATCAGGAACCTTAATGCTCATCACCGGTCCACTCGCTGCTGGATACTTACTCAACTCAGTATCAATACACTGCGTATAACGGGGGTCAGGCCAGCGCCACCCCTCATCTCTGGCGATCGGATCACAGACCGCGGCTGCCTTCTGGTAAACATTGCCGTCAGAGCTGCCCTGACTGGCCGCCTGGTCCTTTAATTTCTGGCTATCGCGTTGATGTTGACCGATGAATGCGATGCGCCCAGGGTCGGTGTTCATGTGGCTTGTTACGTATCGTTGTAAAGCAAACAACCTTTGTTGCGTAACAGCAGCATTGCCCGCTTCATCAGCCGCAATGACCGCCGTTCGACGCTCTATCATACCGATATTGTTGAGGCGTAAAAAGGTAGCTGCTATGAACGCACATAAAATAAGCACCACAAAGAGCTGCCACGTCTTCGCGTGCTGTAGAAATCTAAGCGTACTCCTCACCTTGTGCTTGTCTGTCACTGAAAATATATCCCACCTCGTGATACTCCCTATATTGTAGCATGAGCACTATTTTCGGTAGAGACGAAACTTTGGCGTTGCAATAATCAACGCGACAGCGGCGGCGGCAAAAAAGAACGACTTCATACCATCGATATCACCAAATAACAGCACACAGATCGCGAGAACCACTCCAGCCAAGGCTGCGCCCAGATTTGCCATCACCTCAATGCACGCCAGGTACGTAATGCGATGGCCAGATATATCGGCCGTATCAAACATGCCTCGCATAAATGCCATCGAGTAACCAGTTGTCGCCACTTCGTTGGCCGCATTCACCGCTAATACGCCGCCAATCGTGCCTGTAAATGGTCGCACCGAGTGAACGAGTACATTACCGATCACGGCAATACGCAGCAAATCACCACCACGGCGCCGATCGATAAGCTTGCCGTACATATACGACGATGCGATGGCCGCGAGTAGTACGATAGATAGCAACGCGCCAAGCTTGGCATACACCTCGTTGCCACTTGTCCCCAGAATTGCCACAGCCACAAGAAGCGACCATACGATACCCGAGGCAACAACATCGAACCCGAGTCCAGTCTCGGCAACCAAACTGCGCCATGCCATACGCCACGGGAAGCCCCGGAAGACAAGCTTCTGCCGTGATCGTGGTGGCTCGGCGGTCTGAAGTAATGGCAATGCCGCAACAGCAAACAACACCGCTGCTGCCCACATCGACGCCTCAGGACCAGCAGCAAATGCCAGTAGTCCGCCGATCAGCGGACTAAGCCCGGTGGCAATCTTTTCGACGATGTTCATATAGGCGATCTCCTTGCCCGCATGTTCAACACTTTTCACTTTTGAAAAATTAATATAGTAGCAAATGTTATACATCGTGGCCGATGCACCCTGCAAAAGCGCCGATGCAGCAAGGGCCGCCAACCCCCAATGCGGCACCATCGTAAAAAGAATCATGGCTGGAATGTATAACAAATTCGATACGAGAATGCCGTGCTTTGGGCCAAACTTTGAGGCATAGATAGCTGACGGAAACGCCATAAAGATTTTAAGAAAATAGTACAACGCCCAGTAGCCGGCAATAAATAAAATGCTATAGCCATGTTGCAACAAGTAGATCGACATAAACGCTGCCGATATATTAATAGCCAGGCGGCGCAGCATGCTGGAGGCGTATAACTCCGCCACCTCTGAAAAGGTGGCATGACGCCAAAAGTGGCGGCGCAGTAATATACGGTGAATAAGCGTTTTTATCATATTGTTTGTATTGCTTAAGGTTACCCCTATTACACCACACCTTGCTGCCTCTGAGCAAGTGGTATACTAGCTAGTATGAATATATATTTCTCGGGCATCGGAGGCGTCGGTATTGGTCCATTGGCTGAGATCGCACATGATGCCGGGTACCAAGTCCAGGGATCGGATACTAGCGAGAGCCTCACGACCCATGAACTTCAAACCCGAGGCATCGCCATCTCCATCGGACAAGATGGCAGCTTCCTTGAAAGTTGCCACCAAGAACAGCCAATCGATTGGCTCGTCCACACCGCTGCGCTGCCAGCCAATCACCCCGAGCTCGCCGTAGCACGAGAATTGGGCATTCGTACCGCCAAGCGCGACGAACTCCTCGCCCACATCATCGCCGAGAAAAACCTCAAGCTCATCGCCGTTGCCGGCACTCACGGCAAAACAACCACCACCGGCATGTTCGTCTGGGCACTTGAAGAGCTCGGCACTCCTGTGAGCTACTCAGTCGGTACCACACTTAGTTTCGGCCCAAGTGGCAAATTTGATCCGGCGAGCGAGTATTTTATCTACGAGTGCGATGAATTTGACCGCAATTTCCTCCATTTCTCACCTCACCTCTCACTCGTCACATCAATCGACTACGACCACCCCGACACCTACCCAACAGAGGATGACTACAAATCGTCTTTCCGACAGTTTATCCATCAATCGGGGCGTGCTATTTTATGGCAAAAGGATGCCGATTTCATCAAGAGCCACTACCCGAATGCATGGTCTCTCCAGGAAGACGAAGTAATGAGTCTTGCTCTTGCCGGCGAGCACAATCGCCGCAATGCCACCTTAGTATTAAAAGGTATGGAGCGCCTAGGCTTAGGCGAGAATCGTGAGAATCGCAGGGCACTCGAAACCTTCCCTGGCACCAATCGACGCTTCGAAAAACTAGCCGATAATCTTTATAGTGACTATGGCCATCACCCGGTTGAAATCGCCGCTACGCTACAGATGGCCCGCGAATTATCCGACCATGTCGTACTTATTTACCAGCCGCACCAAAATGTACGCCAGCACGAAATCCGCGACCAATACACCGATCAATTTGAGCTTGCCGATGAAATCTATTGGCTCCCTACCTACCTTTCACGCGAAGATCCAAAGCTTGAAATCCTCACACCAGAACAACTCACCAGCAATCTCACCAACCGCGAGCACGTCCATGTCGCTCAGTTCGATAGCGAACTTTGGCAAGCAATCGAAAAAGCCCGCACTGAAGGCAAGCTCGTTCTCTGCATGGGCGCAGGTTCAATCGACGGGTGGCTACGCGAACGGATAACGGCATGAAGGTCTACTTCGCCTGTTCGATACGCGGCGGCGGCGACACGTCAAACTATATTGCGATTGTCGATGCCATAAAATCCACTGGAGCCACATTGATGAGCGAGATATTTGTTCACGATGCCCTCAATCTTGGGGGCAGCCCGTTGCCAGAAGAACAGATCTACGAGCGCGACATCAACATGATAAAAGAATGCGATGTTGTCATTGCCGAAGTGACAAATCCATCACTAGGCGTTGGATACGAGCTTGGATTTGCCGAAACGTTACATAAGCCTATCCTCTGTCTCTCTGATACACATTCAGACAAAAAACTCTCAGCAATGGTTACTGGAAACCCTTACAACAGAGTCGAAAATTACAGCTCTTCTACTATTGAACCTACCATTACAAACTTTCTAACGAACAACTCTTAGTTTTTATGGTCTCTCCGGAGACATGATCCAACCATCACGCTCGTGCTATACTAAGCTCATATGAACCAAGCCATGGATGCGTATCAAACACTCGGTATTCCAGAGTGGCTCGAGAAATCTAGCCTCAGTGTACTCACGACCATCATTATTGCCACGATACTCTTTTATATCGGCAGCGGTTTACTCGCAAAGCTCGTCAGGCAAGCAGTAAAAAATACCGCTCGACACCGTGATTGGCATCGAAAAGATATGGAAAAGCGTCAAAAAACGCTGTCCGCCTTGTTTGTTTCGATTTGGCGTATTGCCATCATTATCTTCGTGACCGTCAGTATCCTTACGCAACTATTCAGGCTCGATCTCGCACCACTCTTTGCCAGCGCCGGTATTATTGGTGTCGCACTTGGCTTCGGTGCCCAGTCACTCATCAAGGACTTCCTGTCGGGCATTTTCATCATTGCCGAAAATCAATATCGTGTCGGTGATATTATTGCTATCGAGGGGGCGAGCGGCACAGTGGAGCGGATCGGCACGCGCTCAACCGTACTGCGCGACGCTGATGGCAACGTGCACTACTTCCCAAACGGTATGGTTATGCACGTTATCAACAAAACTATGGGCTACAGCATGGCGCGCTTTAATATTGCCGTTCATCCATCAAGTAATATTGATGCCATAACTGAAATTATCAATCGCATCGGCATCGAACTTGCCAGTGAAGGCGAGTGGAAAAACAAAATTATCAAAGCGCCCGCTTTTGTCTCAATCGGCGAATTTACTGGTACTGCAGTTGATCTGCTGATCGCTGGAAAAACACAGCCATCCGATCAATGGTCAGTGACTGCCGAGATGCGCAAGCGCCTACTTGAAGCACTCGAGGATGCCAACATAAAGCTTGCCGTGGCGCCAAGTCTTTTGCCAACCCCTACTATCAAGAAGTAGGCTGTTCTACTGTTCGTTTACAGTCGATGGACTGTCGATCTTTAACGCAGAATCACTCAGGACATCGTTTGCAAACGCATCGAAATTGGTCGCACTCGACGATTGCTCATCGAAAAGTTTACGAAATTGCTCGAGCGCCTCCTTGTCAATCGGACCATTAGCCGAAAAGCCTTCATACTTATCGGCTGCTTTCGTAGCCTCCGATCGTACAGTAGCATACCCCGGACGACTTAAATCAAGCTGGGCCGCGCCGCTGCTTGAGTATAGTGCAAGGCCAATACCTACCAAAAACAAAGAGATAGCAACCGCACTTGCAATCATAATCAAAAAGCGGTGCTGACTCCAAGGAGTTACGACTTGCGCCTCAGGAGTATGTGTCTCTTCGGTCATATGCTATTGCCCCTCCTGTGTCGTCTGCAAAGACGCCACATACTGTTTTTCAAAGGCATCAAAAGCCACCTTGTACTCATTGATTTGCTTCGTAAGCGCAACGACGCGCTGACGCACCTTCATGCGCTTATCGCGGGCCTCGGCAATAGCATCGTAAAAAGCGACTGGCTGCTTGGTGCAGTCAATCTTCAAAATATCCGACATCTGTTGTTCGTACGCCTTATAGTCAACTCGAAAGGCAATCAGCTCACGCTCATAGGCACTTGCCACCGCTACGAGCTGCACTGCATCAAGCCTGTTTAAACTTGCCCGGCTATTGAACGTCGCCATAAGTTTGGTCGAGATCGATTCGTAGACCTGCCCCCTGTTCACACGCAGGAGCCCGTCACTGGCATGCAACTGAGATAGTGTTGCCTTTGTCTCGGTGCAATTACTGCGGATACGCTCAATGTGTGCCTCGCTCATAAGCGGCGATTGAGCACGGCTCACCTGCGAACATACAAACAGTGCCAGCAAACTTGCGCCAGCGATCATACCTACGAGTACGGATCGTTTTATCATAGCTCTATTATCCCTCGAAAGGAGCTATTTCGTCAAATGAAGCACATCGCCGCGTTGGCTCACGAGCCCATCGCGCACGACGCCTGCCAGCGCCCGACCAAATCGCTCGTCAACCGTCACGACGCGCTGGAGCTGATTGTGCGTCATATCACTAGCTGCTAGCTGTCGAATAATCTGACCTCGAATCTCGCGCACACTGCCCACTAGCGCAGACTGCTTTTTATAATGGCGACTCTGGGTAATCTTGCCCGCGCCCTGACGTTTGAGCCATGATCCGTAGTCCATGAGCGCCCAATAAAACTCACGCGGATTGTCTGGATCGAGTGTTTGCTCTATAAGCGGACGTAACTGTGCGTCGCTCACCTTATCGCCCTCGGGAAAGAAGTGATGAAAATAGATCGTTCGTACGTTGGTTTCAATAAACACGGTCGCCCTGTTGCATGCGTAGTTCAAAATCGCCCCGGCTGTGTTTGGCCCCACGCCTGGAAGCTTCACGAGGTCTTCGTATGTCTCAGGAAATACGCCACCAAAATCAGTCAAAATCATCTTAGCTGCATCATGCAAAAACTTCGCTCGCCGATTGTAGCCAAGTCCGTTCCAAAGTGTCAGCACTTCAGCTAAACTCGCCGAAGCAAGCGCTCTTTCGTCTGGGAAACGCGCTATAAATGTCTCGAATTTCGGTATCACACGGTCAACCTGCGTCTGCTGCAGCATTAGTTCACTGACGAGCACGTAGTAAGCCCTAGTATCGGCCCGCCACGGCATATCACGGTACAGCTCTCTGCCCTTTTGCCAAATTAGCTCTCGAAATTCGTCACTGTTCACCTCCTTAGTATAACGGCGTATACTTAAAGTATGACAACTTTTGTTATCGGCGGTGGATGCTTCTGGTGTATCGATGCCGTCTTTCGACGCATCGAGGGTGTTACCTTGGTTGAAAGCGGATACGCCAATGGCCATGATGACCGCACTCCGAACTATTACCGCGTAGCATCGGGCCACACCGGCTTCGCTGAAGTCGTACGCGTCACGTTCGACGAGACAATCATTCCGACCGACACTGTCCTCGACATCTTCTTCTTAATCCACGACCCGACAACCCTCAATCGCCAAGGTGCCGACGTCGGCACTCAGTATCGATCATGTCTCCTTTATAGCGATGAGCAGCAGAAGCAGGCGTTCAAAGCAGCCGTCTCGCGCGCAGAACACCTATGGGACGATCCTATCACCACCGAAATTGAACCGCTCAGCAACTGGTACATTGCCGAAGACGAACATCAAGATTTCTTCTCGAAACAGCCCGAAAGCGGCTATTGTTCAATCGTAATCATGCCAAAGATTATCAAGGCGAGGGCCGCGTATAATCGATGGTTCAAGAAGGAGGATACGTCATGAAACTCACTAAATACGAACATGCTTGCTTTACCGTTGAAAATCAAGGTCAGCTACTCGTCGTTGATCCGGGCAACTTCACGACCGACTTTATCGCCCCCGATCATGTCGTAGCCGTCGTTATTACCCATGAACACACCGACCACTTCAGCCACGAGCAGATCGAAGCAATCATCGATAAAAATCCTACCGCCGTCATCATCGGCCACGCCGACATTACAAACAAAATACAAGCCTTTCCGGTCAAGGAGGTTGCCGCCGGTGAATCATATACCATCGGTGCGTTTGATTTGCAATTTTTTGGTGGGCAACATGCCGGTATTCACGACAGCCTGGCACATATCGCCAACCTTGGCGTGCTCATCAACGACCTTCTCTACTATCCTGGTGACTCACTTTTCGTCCCTGATGCTTCTGTCGATACGCTCGCCCTTCCTGTTACCGCACCGTGGCTAAAGATCGGCGAAGTGATGGATTTTGTCGTTGCCGTCCATCCTCGCATCGCATTTCCTACACACGATGCCATCGCCTCTCATATCGGCAAAAGCCTTGTCGATCGACTCATTGGCGCAACAGCAAGTGCGCACGGCGTCGTCTATAGCCGCCTAAGCAAACCGATCGAGCTGTAAATGACACCCGCTATCCAATCGGCCGTCAAACATCTTCGTACGCATGATCCATTTCTGGCCACTATTATTGCCGGCACGTCTGCCACTCCAACACTCGTAGCTCATACTGACTATTATCATGAGTTGATCGGTAGTATTATTGGCCAACAACTGAGCGTCAAGGCCGCCGCTACTATCCAGAAGCGATTCAAAGGCCTATTCGGTGACGCCTTCCCGCAGCCCGAGCAGATTCTCCAACGAGATGTCGAGGAGCTGCGCGCCGCAGGACTGTCGTATCAAAAAGCCGGCTATATTCAAGACCTCGCCCGGCGCATTCTCGATGGCAGCGTACACTTTGATACGCTCGATCAACTCAGTAACGACGACATTATTGGCGAGCTCACCAAAGTAAAAGGCATTGGCGAATGGACCGTTCATATGTTTTTAATGTTCTGCATGGGGCGTCTCGATGTGCTCCCTGTCGGAGATCTGGGTGTACGAACTGGCATCATGCGGCTCTACGGACTTGAGACACTGCCAAAGGCAGAAACTATTCGAATCGTCGCCGAGCAATACAAGTGGCACCCCTACGAGTCTGTCGCCAGCTGGTATGTCTGGCAGTCTCTCAGCAATATGCCAAAATCATAAAAATACACACCCTATGCAGGGTGTGTATTTTGTAACTTATTACTAGCTATCTACTTGATCTTAGCCGGACTTGCGTCGGCCTTCACGGCCTTAGCGGTGCTTGTTGCTGTCTTGGCAACACGCTTGCTGGTTGCTTTGGTTTTACGCGCAACCGTCTTGGCAGACTTCTTGACATCATCACCAAGATCTTTTACCTCTTCAGCCACTTCTTTGGCGCCAGCCTTAATGGTCGTGGCGCTTTTCTTAGCAACCCGACTCGCTACTTTCAGCTCAGCTTCGGCTTTATCCTTTAGTTCTTCAGCTTTATGCTTGATGTCACTACGAGTTTCTTTGCCACTCTTTGGGGCGACAAGTACACCGGCAACAAATCCAGCAGCGGCAGCGAAAGCGATCTTAATAATTTTTTGCATATGGTTCTCCTTTTTATTTACGAAATAATTTGGTGACTTCACCGACAACTTTAGCGACAGACAGCCACTCGGTAGCTGAGGCTACATTGACAGTGACCTGCTCGATACTATCGGCAATTTTGCGTACCTTCACAAGGAGGGCGATAATTGCCGCCAGGAGTGCAAGAATAGCAATAGACAGTAGGATGACCGTAACGGTCAAAAGTACTACAATGGTCTGCGTTTCCATGGCAAGTTCCTTTCAGATTGTTTATGTATACCGTTTGTTTGTGTTTGATTACTCAACTTTTATACATTAGCATTATTTTGACATAAAAGCAAGTCCTAGTGTTGATTAAACTTTTTGACACCTTGTGCAAAGCGTACAATGAGACCGCCGTATAGACTAAGACAAAGAGCAACCGTCGCAACATGACCTACGCTCCAAATGATGCGCTCTCTTGCGCCTGGTATGACACTCGACTCCCTGGGTACGATATGGTCAACGGCAGCTCGAATATTACATATCCTACTCAGGTCAAGTTCGCTCAGATCCGCCTCCAACCGAGCAAGCGACTGGTTGAACGCGGGCGACTTTTTTCGGATCAGCGACGAAACTTCCGCTCGATGATTTGTAATTCCACATATCGTCATCAACCCATCTATATCAGGGCGGCGTGCAGCCACATTAATCGCCAGGCTTGCACCCGCGCTCTCGCCAACCAGTATTACCCGGCGACCGCGTCGCTGCGCACGGTCAATTGCCGCCACGACCATGGCATGTCGAGTCGCAAGATCACCGCCGCCATACCACTGCATCGATACAAGCTCTGTCGATACACCCCAGAGACGCCACGAAAAAAGTCCGATGCGGCGTAGTCCATCGCACCCATCACCGAGACCGGGAATATATACAAGATGGAGTCTACTCGATGCTTGGCTCATGCACCTCCTCTATTCGGATAGATTTATTTTGAGTGACAGTTCTGCAAGCTGAGCATCATCGACAACACTTGGCGAGTCCATCATGACATCCACACCAGAACCGTTCTTTGGAAAGGCGACAACTTCGCGGATGTTTGATTCGTCGGTAAGCACCATGAAGATACGGTCAACGCCAAAGGCCATGCCAGCATGTGGCGGCGCACCGAACTTGAAGGCATTTAGCATAGCCCCAAATTTCTGTTCGACATACTCACGGCTATAGCCAAGGACGCCGAAGGCTTGATACATCACTTCAGGGTTATGGTTGCGCACTGCCCCAGAGGCAATTTCATATCCATTCATGACCATATCGTACTGGTCGGCAACGATCGCCAGCTTCTTTTCGTCGGTATCAGCCGCGATAAGCGCATCGGCACCGCCGCGCGGCATACTAAACGGATTATGGCCAAAGTCAACCTTCTTAGCCTTGTCGTCCCACTCGTAAAATGGGAAATCTACGATCCATGCCAGGGCGACTTTACTCGCGTCCTTTAGATCAAAATGAGTTGCAAAGTCTGAACGAAGCCGTCCCAGTACTTTATTGACTACCTCGCGTTTGTCGGCACCGAAGAAAATAGCGTCGCCGTCTTTAGCGTCGAGTTTCGCCTGAATAGCCGACAGTTCATCGCCAGACAGGAACTTCGCGATAGGAGATTTTACTTCACCGTTTTCGTACATGATATACGCCAGGCCACCAGCCCCTTCGCTTTTAGCAGTATCGGTAAACTGATCGATCTGCTTGCGGCTCAGTGACGCACCGCCCGGCACGCAAATAGCCTTTACGGCACCGCCGCTCGAAATAGTATTGGCAAACACACCAAAACTGGTCGAGGCAAGGGTTTCGGACAGGTCGACAAGTTCCATGCCAAAGCGCAAATCTGGCTTGTCTGAACCAAAGCGGTTCATCGCCTCTTGGTATGGGATGCGTGGAATAGCTTCACTCACAAGCGACTTGCCGGCAAAGCCAGTAACCAAGTTCTTAATGAGCGGCTCCATTGTCGAGCGCACTTCTTCGCCATCTTCGGCGAATGCTATCTCAAGGTCGAGCTGGTAGAAATCACCGTACAAGCGATCAGCACGTGGATCTTCGTCGCGGAAACAGGTTGCGATCTGATAATAGCGCGACACGCCGCCAACCATAAGGAGCTGTTTAAATTGCTGCGGGGCTTGCGGCAAGGCGTAGAACTTGCCCGGGTGAACACGTGACGGCACCAAGAAGTCACGGGCACCTTCGGGGCTTGAGTTTGCAAGAATTGGCGTTGTCACCTCAATAAATTCACGCTCCTCCATATAGTCACGCAAAATACGATAATACGCCGAGCGCTTTTTGAGCATATCTTGCATCTTTGAGCGACGAAGATCAAGATAGCGATACTTGAGGCGTAGCTCTTCACTGGCCTGGGCTGCCTCACTATGAATCGGAATCGGAAGTGCATCGGCACGGTTAAGGACTCGGAGTGCATCGGCGACAAGCTCAATACTGCCAGTTGGAATGTTCGGGTTCTTCAGCGATTCGTCGCGCTCTTTGATACGCCCGGTAACTGAAACGACAAACTCATCACGCACCTGTTCAGCAAGCGCAAACGCCTCGGCTTTTTCAGGCTGTACGACGAGCTGAATGATATCAGTGTGGTCGCGTAGATCAATAAAAATCAGGCCACCATGGTCACGGCGAGCGTGCACCCAGCCGCTCACAGTAACGATGTCGCCAACTTTAGCGGCTAGTTCTCGCACAAGTGTTCGTGTCATAATAATATTCCTTTGGATTTAGATAGTGTAGATGGCTGGATAAGGGTCGATCACAAGAAGCTCGCCGAGCTAATTGCCGACCCGTTGATTATTATCAGTTGCTACTTGCCATGTCATATATGGCCATTTTACCACTGTAAAGGCAATAGGGCTAGACGTCTTTACCCGTAGCGGCATGATTATTACCGCGAGGGTTGCGTAGCGCGACGGCACGCAGGTCGTCATGCGCATCAAACTCGTCAATAATTTTACGCCCAAGAAGTGCCTCAATGACATCTTCAAGGCTGATGAGACCGACTGTTTCTCGGAATTCATTGACGACCACAAATAGATGGTGGTGTGTGCGCAAAAAGGCCGATAGCGCATGCTGAAGTGTTTGATCTTCGCGAATATAAAACACTCGAGGCATCATTGTCTTTTCAACTGTCTCGGAGCGCTTTGCGCCAACCGTCAGAAGGTCTTGAATATACAGCATACCAACAACATGGTCGATATCTTTATCAATTACCGGAAAACGACTATGTCCAGTTTTGTGAAGATCATCAAGCACGAGCGGACCAAGGAGCTCCTTTTTATCGATACTATCGATCATGCTTTTTGGTATCATAATCTCACTCACCGCGCGGGCGTTGAACTTGAGGCTATGGAGAATAAGCTTGCGCTCATCTGTATCAAGCAGTGTCCCGCTCTCCGCAACAAGATGCTCCAATTCCTCGCGCGAATCAAGCTGCGTATTTGAGGAGGCTTCGACACTGACACCGCGCAGCAGGCGTGCAACGAGCGGGAACTTCTCGACGAAATTCAGAATATGCGCCTCATACCGTTCGTACAATGCCTGAGCCCTCGTCTGAATGACGTGGAGCTTGGCGATCGCCCCATACTCAAGCGCGATAATGACTGCGGCCATAATGCCAAGCAGCCAACCAAAGGCAACCACGGCGAGTGCCACGGAAATAACCAGAAAAAGCGCAACAAGCGTACGCTGTAGTGAGATAACGTCATCCAATAAGGCCTCCCGGCGCATGATAGCTGCTGCTGTTTTGTCGCCCGCAGTTTGGCGACGCACTAGCTCGAACTGGCTCATCGCACTCCGCACCGGTCGCGCACCGGCCACGAGAAGCAGAAGTGCAAAAACCACAACAAGGATAATTACTGTAAGCGTAAACATTCTTTCCCCATTGTACCCCATGTCGGCTTGTGACAACACTCGCTTTCTACTACACTTACTATAGTAATCATAAGGAGTTTTTAGTGAGTAACAAAGCATGGATCATCTTTGCAGTTGTGGCCGTCGGCCTGCTAGCAGCGCTTGTCGTCGTATCCGGCCGTGGTAAGGTGGACGTCAATAGTATTAATACACACAGTATCTTGAGCGCGAGTGAAGCGTCTGGCAATATTGCCGATCAAGTATACGGCAAGGCTGACAGTAAAGTCGTACTGATTGAATATGGTGATTTCCAGTGTCCGACCTGTGGCACCACCCACCCAATTATCAAACCATTAACCGAAAAATACAAAGACCAAATCGCATTCGTCTTCCGCAACTTTCCACTCCCCACCCTACATCCGAATGCACGCGCTGCCGCAGCAGCCGTTGAAGCAGCCGGCCTCCAGGGTAAGTACTGGGACATGCACAATAAGCTATTCGAGAACCAGTCTGCGTGGGGTACACTCTCTGCAGCAGACCGTGGCGGCTACTTCACTAGCGCTGCTAAAGAGCTTGGACTGAATGCCGACAGATTCAACACCGATATGGCCAGTACGAACGTGACAAAAAAGATCAGCTTCGACCAAGCACTTGGCAAAAAAGATAACGTATCTGGTACACCGACCGTTTTCTTAAATGGCCAAACAGTCGAGCTGAGCACACTCACCGACAGCGCAAAACTCGAGGACCTATTAAAGGCCGAGATGAAGAAACAAAACATCGAACTTCCCGCTGAGACAAAATAGCTCAGTCTCAATAAAACTAAAACCACCCCGGTGCCTTGGGGTGGTTTCCTTTTTTGAGGGATGAAATCTCGGGGAGAGATTTCGGCATGAACCGCAGTTGGGTTCTAATGTGCGATATACAGTTGCCATTCGGCAGGCACCACATCCACTGCAATCTTTTTGCGTCGAGTCGACACAAATTCGATAGCTATTGGCATGTGTTATTGTACTCCTTGTACTATGTACAGCCTCACGCGCTTCGACCTTTAAATTAAAATTTTCGTGTTTTGGCGCGAGACACATAAACAATAATAGCAGTACGTACCAAAGACGTCAAGTCAGGCGTGATCTGATCACGCTTATTGTTTAATACTATAGCCGAGATACCCCTCTCGATGCAAGGACTTTCTTAGAAATTACCGTTGTTTTTACGACGACGTGCCAAAAATAGCCATCCACCTGTACCTGCTACCGACAACGCTGCGACACTGGCAGTCGTTGCAATAGCCGCCGGCGATTGATACCAGGGCGCATTCTCCGATGGAGCTGAGAGGGGCGGGCTATTCGTGTTACGAGTTGATCCGCCGCCGCCTGACCGAATACTGCCCTCAGGCCGATTGTCTATGGATGCGTTATCACCATCTACTGTTGCTGTAGCCATTTGCCGAGCCGCCAAGGAAGACGATGCCATGAGCGGCGAGGTGCCATTCTCGGACGGCTGCCGTACTACTGGCTGTCCGTAGTCACTATAACGAACCTCGTAATCACCCGTACGCGCCTCAAATACGCCATACGAAACACCTTTGATGGTCTGTGTTTGATAACTTACTGACTGGCCGCCGCGTGACAGGCTCGTCATCGTACTGCCACCATCTTGCAGGGGCACCATAGCTCGTAGCCCCTGTGCACCCTCGCTAGCAGCTACACGGAACGTCATGTGACCCACTGCCGGCCGCGACAGATTCTCAAAGCTCGACTGTTCACGGCTCGTCAGCCATTGCAGCGCCTGCGCCGCGCTAATAACCGGCACCCCACGACTCGTGGCAATATCCACAAGCTGTTGATGATAGGTATCGTTCGGCGCCATGTCATAATGACTGCCAAACAAGCCGTAATAGCCACTAGGGCCAATCGCATTATCAAGCATGGCTGCAATCGCTGTAGTATCGGCGGTCGTATTATCAAAGTTGGTGACTCCCTGGTGGACGTCGAGTAGCGCACCCGATGTGTCAGTCAGGCGCATATTCATGCCAGAGCCTGTCACCATCGGGCTGCGTGAGTTCACCCAGCTTGCAGGATAGGCAACGGTATTAAGATCATACCGCACACCAAGCGCCTGATCGGCGCGTGGCATCATGTCCCAGTCTGCCCAGCTATAGCAGTGGTAGCGTGACGACACTGGCTGCATGAGGCCTACGTACTTTGCCCCCCAGGCTGCCATGTCGGCTGCATATTTCGAATACAGCTCGGCATACGACGCATCATTGCTGCACTGGCCATTATCTGATGGATGGCTGGCAACTTCAAAGCCATATCCGGCCAATTGGACCGCTTGAGTATTAGTCAGTGCAGAGCCAGTGTATACATAATGGCCCGCGCGCACACATTGCCAGGCAGCAACCGAACAGCCAATCGGGCTTTGATTGAGCCAATTGTTCATTGCTTGGCGCGTACCTTCATAATCGTTCAGGTTATGATCATCGCCAGCTAAAACAAGAGCAGCCTTGTGATCATCGGGCAGATACCAAAAACGTGGCATCGGCAGCTGCTCTTTCGTCACTTCGGTCATGATGTTTACCAATAACCGCTGTTGCTCATCTGCCTGAGGAATTGCCATTTTATCAGCATCGAGCCAATCCGGTTGCGCATCGCCCAGCTTTGCCCCGTAAAATAAATCATTACTTCGTACAACACCATCGCCGTTTCGATCCTGCCCCGCCCACGCTTGATTACCCTGGTGGAGTGCGATTACCGAACGTGCAAGGTCATAGCTGAAGGCGCTCGCTGTTCCTTGACCGACTACTCGGGTGGTAACGGCCGGAAAAGTCGTTGCCGTCATAGCATCACTATATAGCTGAGCAACCGCCGTCGCGCCGTTTAAGGCGTAGTGATCTGCCACGCCCTTAAACTGCATCGGCTCGCTAACAATACCAGCACCCATGGCAGTAGCCGGATCAACGCGCAGATACTGATTGGGGCTCGCCACACCAACATCAGTTACACCAAGCAAGCTGGCCAACTTTTTATCTGGGCGCATCGCGATTAAATTGCCGCCATCTTCTACCCAAGCTCGTAGCGTGTCGATTTGCGGCTGCGTAAGGCTCGTCTGGACGACGATAGTTGTGATATATTGATCAAGCAGGCTTGGTGATAACTCGCTCGTATCTTTGACGCTAAAATATGAGATACCCTCAGTACGCAAAATCTCGGCATAATACTTACCGTAGGTGTCATTTGGTGCCGTCACGATAAGAACCGGCCCGCCGCCGCCCTGATTCATATCCACCGCCGATGTTGTCACGCCGGTAGTAAATGACCAGTTGTAATCTTGAGACATGTGTACGCCACGGACATCACCGACAGCCGAAGTCACCATAACATCGTAGCGAGTGTCTGCATCAAGGGGTGCTGAAGGTGTAATTGTTACCGCGCGCGTCGCCTGATCGAAGCCAACGGTACGCGGCACTAATTGGCCATTTTCATCTCGCAACTGAACGTTAGCTGCGGTTACCGTTGCTGGATTAATGGCCTGGTCAAATACCAATCGAATTGGCGTTGAACGTTTGACCGCATAGCTACCATTAGCTGGCTCAGCGCTCACGATATCAAGGGGTGTGCTATCTTGTGCTTCGGCCGCGAAAAGCGCATCAATATAGTAATACGCATTGTTCGCTGACGGGCTTGAAGGATAGCTTCCGGCCGAGGATGCATACACCGAATTAGTTAGCCCGCTACCGAGTGCGTTGTTTCGAGAATCACCAGATGGATATGCTGCAAAGCCCGGTGAAGTAAGTGGCGAAGTGAATTGGTTAAATGTCGCCTGATACTCACCAGTCGCAAACCCAAACGATACTATATAGAGCTCATCTCGGTTCACGTGTAGTGGTGATGGTAATGCCACCTCTTGCCACCCGTAGTCACTTTCACTAGTGGTGGTTGTTGCGAGCAGATTGCCCTGCGCATCCCAGACATGCGCCGTACGGCTCGCGCCCGCAGTGACAATTGGCTTATAAAAGCGCAGCGCCGTAATATAGCCGTTCATTCTTGGTACGATCTTTAGCCCGAGTTCAAGCCCGTCAGGCGCTGCCTCCCGGTAGGTTGTTGAGCCGGTGGGAATCTGTTTTTGCTGCAAGCTACATGGGCAATTCAACGGGGTCGTCGAAGCCGTAAATGACCAGCTATAATCAGCTGCTAGATCATGCCCGTCAAAATCTTGGATTTCCGGGCTCGACCCCTTGAGGGTAATGGTATAGGTCTTGCCTGTTTCCCACAATTCATCAGGGGAAAACTGAACCTTCGATGTTGCCGTGTCATAACTGACCGCCCCCGGGACCAGCTGCTGCTGTTCATCGGTCACGAGTACCGTACTGAGCGACACACTCTCGGGATTCAGCCGCTTATCAAACGTAGCAGTAATAGCATCCGTCACAGCCACATCAACAGCACCAGCAGCAGGCGCCTGAGTAGTGATAGTTGGCGCCGAGATATCCGGCGAGCTGACATATGTTGCATCTATCCAGTAATTAGTGGCGTTGAACGAACCGTTCGGGTACACGCTCGTCGATGAACCTGCATACGACCCCTGCCCTGGATTACCAGTACCATCCCAGGCCTCGCCATGTCTCTGGATGATAAACGGCGAATTATTAATCTGTGCCGTGAAGTAATTACCCGTAGCAGTATAGTTACCATCGGTCATAAAGACCGATGCAGTATAGATAGCATTGGCCATCACGGCCACCGGGGCAAACTGAACCTCTTGCCACCCAGAAGCTGACTCATTGACAAATGTGGCATTCGCCATCCTCACGGTTCCCGTTGAATTCCAGAGCGATGCACTATGAATACCGCCCATGCCAGGTGTTTTATAGAAGCGGACTCCCGTAATATATCCGTCATATTCAAACCGCATTTTAACACCAAGCTCAATACCGCCAGGTTCGCTAAATAAGTTCGGCTGCACAGCCGGCTGCTCCGCTGTAAATATCGTACACGGGCACGGTGGTGCCGCACGGCTCATGCTGCGAAAAATAAGTACCGAAGTCAGGCCAATGAGCAGGCAAATGACAGCAATGAAGATCCAGCTTGGCATATTAAATAAGAGCTTATATTGAAGCCACGTACTTACTCGAGCACTCACTCCCCTCCTGATGCGCATATTACTACAAACTATACATCTCTCTTGTGGTTATAACAAGATAGCAGATGGCCTTAACGGATTAGAAAAAACGTTTTCTAAAGGCAACAAGAGCGATCGCGACAAGAAGTACTGACGTAAACACAATGATCGCCGGATACGCCCACGCCTCATGTTGAAAAGGAAGGTCTATATTCATGCCATACATGCCATAAAACACGTTCGGCAGCGCAATTAAGACTGTTAGCATCGTCAGCATTTTCATGCGTTGGTTAAGGGTATTATTGGCAATCGTACTGTAGGCATTGCGGATACTTGTAATACTCTGACTATGACTGTCGACGGCCACCAGTAGCTGCTTGAGATACAACATAATATCTTCAATCGCCTCGACATCACTTGCCGTAAACAACTCGTGCTTATTTTCCTGTAGACGATTTGCCACCGCCCACATGCCGTCGAGATTCATACGATACTCATTGAGATTATCCTCGATAGTGACAAATCGAATGAAGTCTCTATTGTTTACGTCGTGGGTTCGTAGCCGATGGCCAGTATCTTTGATGTAGTGTGCAGTACGGTGGATGAGCTTTTCATAATCAGCCACCACGCGGGCAAATGTATTGAGCAGTAAAACAGTCGTCTCACCACTCCCAAGCGCTAACTCGGACTGCATTATCGACTCAGGATCGAGTGCACTTCCAGGCATGAGAGTAGCAAAAACCGTTGGCCGCACAACACCAAGCAGCGGTGTCGTAATCACTTCACCGCGCTTATTGCGCGTCGCTGTGCGCAAAAATACATACAGGGCATCGTTTTTATATTCGATACGCGGCAGCTCGTCCCTGTCGAGAACATCTCGTGTGATATTCTGATCAAACTGGTAGCGGGACGACAGGTCTTCAAGCTCTACGAGATCAACCTCATTCGCAAACAACCACACATTGTCTTGGCGGGGGTTTTTCAATAGCTGAAAATCCTCATTCAGCGAGTGCTTAGCATAGTAGCGAATCATACATAAGCAGTATAGCGTGTTTTCCTACGCTTCGCCAGGAGTCTCACTAGCTTTGGCCGAATGCAGTGGTCGCTCCTTTACCATAAATACAAGTACCGTTGCCACGATCATAAGGCCGGTTGCAACTAAGAAGATAGTATGTAAACTATCGCTAAACGCATGCGTCACCTTATCGGCAAAGCCATCCTGATCCCCTACGAACTGCTCTTTGGCTTTATTTTGAGCAGCCTCAGGCAATGTACTGATACCTTTATCAGCAGCATCGGTGATCTTACTTTTCACATCGGGCATGTTGAGCGTCAAGAGTGTATTGGCATCATCGAGCTTGCCGATCTGCGAAGCTTCAGGGTTACGAGACAGTGTCTGAACGTACGCATCCTGCTGTACATTTCCAAGCCCCGAGATGATACCCGCCGTAAGCAATGCACCAAACACCGCCGTACCAATAGTAGACCCGAGACTACGAAATAACTGGCTCGAACTCGTGGCTACACCAAGGTCCTTTTGCTCAAATTCGTTCTGCACCGCTAGATTAATGACTGGCATCGCCACACCCATACCGAGCCCGAGGAAGACCATGGTGATCGCCTCTTGAAGGTAGCTACTCTCAGGCGTCAGCGTCGAAAGGAGGGCGATGGCGATCGTTGCCACCACGAAACCAACCTGCATGAAGATTTTATACTTACCAGTGCGAGAAATGAGCTGGCCAGAGCCAATACTTGCCGCCATAATACCGCCAACCATTGGAAGTAACATTAGGCCTGACTCGGTCGGAGTTGCACCAAATACCTGCTGGTTAAACTGCGTGAGATATAGAATCGACCCCATAAACGCCGACCCGAACAGCATCGCAACCGACATAACCAGTACGAAGTTACGATTTTTAAAGAGCCGGAGTGGCAGAATTGGCTCTTTTGCCTTATGCTCCACCATGATAAATGCAGCCGTCGCTATTGCGGCCGAGCTAAACATAATCGTCCGGAGCCAGTCGACTGACATGCCCGTCGCCGAAAGGACGCCGGCAAAGATAGATTCGGTATTATCAACGGCTAACACAAGGGTGGCAAGTATGAACGCAAGGAGTGCCGCACCGATATAATCGACTTTCGGCTTATTCGCATGGCGTAATGCCGGACAGAAGATAGCGATAATGATAAAAGCCGCAATGCCTATAGGTACGTTGATATAGAACGTCCAGCGCCAGTCAGTTGTCACGCCGAAGAGACCATGACCATCAGTCAGCCACCCACCAAGGAGCGGACCAACTACTGAGGATAGACCAAAGACTGCACCGATTAGTCCTTGCCATTTTCCACGCTCACGGGCAGCGAATAAGTCGCCGACAATCGTAAAGGCATTTGCCGTAATAATACCGCCACCTATACCCTGTACCGCACGCCACATAATAAGCTGCGTCACATCGGCGCTCGTACCGCTAAAGAGCGAGGCAATCGTAAAGATACCGACACCAATCAAAAGAAGCAGTCGGCGCCCAAATAGATCCGAAAGCTTACCGGCAATTGGCACGGTGATAGTAGTGGTGATAAGGTAGGCAGTAACAATCCAACTCAGCGCTGAAAAGGCATGAAAATCTTCGACGATCTTGCCAAGTGCCGTTGAGATAATTGTCTGGTCAAGCGCAACCAAGAAGAGGCTGGCCATAACTGAGACCATGATAATAAGCTTACCCCTGAGGCTAAGGTGATGATGCATAACAGGTTCCTTTAGTGAAATTATTTTGTATTGTTGTCGAGAACGTCTTTATAGAGCTCAATGTTATCAGTGAGGTGCTCGAGCATAGAGCGGAGTTGCTCCTCCTGGATAAGTCCAATCCATTTACCCTGCTGTGAGCCAAGTACATAGAGGCGATCACCACTCGCGATGCCCAGGGCTTCACGGGCCTCGGCGGGAATAACCACCTGGCCTTTCGTGCCAACCGTCGCGGTGCCGTATAGTTTTTTATCGTGCATAGTATATGCTCCTTCACCCTCTATTGTATGTTATGTATGAAAAGTATGTCAAGTGCGTTACGGTATGATCCCACAAAAAATAGGAGCTTTCGCCCCTATTTTTATCATTTAAGATAGATCGCTAAACGCCAACGTGATGGTGGCGGTTGCCCGACACAGCCTTCACTATTGCAAGTAGCACTACCGCACCAACGATAGCGACAACGAGACTCATAAGGCTGAAGCCTTCAACTTCGGTGCCCGTAAAGAGACGGACGATGAAGCCACCAATAAATGCGCCGATAATACCCACTACGATATTTGCGAGCATGCCCATCTGCGCGTCGGTTTTCATTATTTTAGAAGCAATCCATCCGGCTAATGCTCCGAACAGAATCCATAGTACGATATCGAGTAACATCATCTACCTCCTTTATTACTAGTGACGCTTCTAGCATAGCTCAGTATTTAGAAACTGCATGTGAGAAATATCACATTTCAAGTGAGATTACGTACCTTCAATAGAGGTCGGGCCACACTACGGAACGAGCGGCACAAACAGGAATCCAGGATGTTCGACATCTTCAATGATAGTAGTAGTAACTTTTTCTATAACGTGAATACTATTTTCTATCGGTATAACCATACGGCCACCAATCTTCAATTGATCCAGGAGTGTACTGGGTAACTCTGTAGCCGCCGCACTCACCAAGATCCGATCATAGGGCGCAAATCGAGGTAGTCCATAGCCTGCACCCGCTTTGAAAAAATGAGCATTCCACGCGCCGGCCCGCTTGCAATTTTTCACACCAATGCGAACCAGTTGTGGAATTTTTTCAACAGCATACACAATGCCTTTCGGGCCAACTAAATATACCAGAAGCGCCGTTGTCCAACCCGACCCAGAGCCGACATCAAGAATTTTCTCACCAGGCTTTGGATCAAGCCACTCTAGCATCTGTCGGACTACCGATGGTTGACTATTTGTCTGGCCAAAGCCAATCGATAGTGGCACATCACTAGCAGCCCTGATTCTTGCCGTCGGTGGCAGAAATTCAATCCTGGGAGTTGCCTGCAGTGCGCGATCAATCCTATTCATACTCTCTATTATAGGCGCATAATAGAAGCGGAGGCAGTGATATGAATATCCCTATTCCATCACCCATACAGCATCTCTTTCATGAGGTCGAGTCGATCATCTCGCCCGTTTACTTAGTCGGTGGCAGCGTGCGCGATCTCGTACTGGGCATACCGCCAAGCGATTACGACTTCACCACTCCACTACTACCCGACGAAATTGAGCTTGCTGTCCGGGAGGCCGGTAAACGTCCGTATCTTATAGGAAAAGCCTACGGCACTATTGGCTTCAAACTTCAGGGACATCTCATCGAAGTTACGACGTTTCGCACCGAGACCTATATAGCCGGATCGCGCAGGCCGATGGTTACATTTATCAACGATCTCACCTACGATCTATCACGGCGTGACTTTACAATTAACGCTATGGTGCTCAAGAGCGACGGCACGCTTATCGATCCATTTCATGGATATACCGACCTCAACAATAAAATCATTCGGACGGTAAATAAAGCCTACGACCGCTACAATGAAGATCCGCTACGCATGCTACGGACCGCCCGCTTCGCTACTCAACTACACGCCACGATTGATAGCGAGGCGGCAACACAAGCAACAAAAAAGGCCCATAAGATTCTTGAAATTAGCCAGGAGCGATGGGTACAGGAGCTCGACAAGCTACTCGTAGGTGAGCACGTATCGGTAGGCCTTGAATTTCTTGCCGAGACCCGCCTGCTACACTTCATGCTACCCGAACTAGGGATTCAGGTTGGATATGATCAAGATAGTCCCTACCATCAACTCGATCTTTGGCAGCACACCATCAAAACAGTCCGGCTCGTACACCCCGGAATCAACTTGCGATGGGCGGCGCTACTCCACGACATTGGCAAGCCATATGTACGACAGGTCAACAAACACGGCTACAGTAATTACACCGACCATGAGCTGGTCGGTGCCGAGTTAGTCACGAAAATCGGTCGCTATCTACGATGGTCGAATGTTCGCACAAAAGCGATTCATGACCTTGTGCGTCATCACCTGGAAGCCGGCTCACCGCTCGATGACGCCGATTCCGCGGCACGCTTTCGCTAAACTCACACGCCCAGATTCTGAAGCACGTGATATATCACGAAAACTGGCCATACAATTGCCTTTAGTAAGGCCAAAATAATCTCCCAGCCGCCGCCTGTCGACTGCTGGACGAAATAAATTGCAGCACCTACGTACGCCAGAAAGAACATAAAGCCAGTTGGTCCAGCTCGATCGATTACTTTTACCGTTCGGTTGTCATGATGGTTCATTGTTATATCCTCCTGTTGTCATTGTAGAACATTTCAGTAGCGCGCATCCCGAAACTTATCTCAGCCGGGCTGTTCATCCACTCCAGTACACCTACTTGGCGGCGGCGTAATAACTCGACAGTCGGCGATACGATTTTGTGAAAAATGCCAAAAATGCAGCAATCACCATAATAAGTCCAGCAACGAAAAATACCAGCGCAATACCACGCGCCTCGCCCACACCTACGAGCCAGCCAAAGGTATTCCTGCCGGCGTCGGAATTCATGAACGGGATGATGCCAAATTGGGCAATTGGCGCGATCATGAAGGCGGTGATCGGTGCTGCAGATGCCTCAAATGCCTGCGCAAATCCAAACACTCGACCTTGGCGCTTGTACGGCACGACGCGCTGAATAACCGTCTGCTCAGCAGCCTCAACCACCGGAATCATCATCATATAGACCCAGATACCGAGCGCGTAGAGCCACCACCATTCACGAATCGTAAACAGGGCACCAAGTAGACCCATGCCGACAATAATCATAAGTAGCGTCTTCATCGGGTTCTTGCCTAGGCCAAACTTTGCCACCAACATCCCACCAAGCACAAAGCCCGTCCCCGCCACGCCGAAGACGATTCCCCAGGCCTGGACAGAGAACAGCGTCAGGCCATATGGATCCATCAGCGCCATATATACGCCGCCAATCAGATTGTTGAACGTTGAGAAAATCAAGAGTGCAAACAAGCCAGGTACAACTTTGATTGCTGCAATACTCCCCTTAATATCCACCTTTTTATTTTCAAGCTCAGGATCATGCATAATACCCTCCTCGGGGATGCGCACAAAGAATAAATGAATCATAGCAATCGCCGTAAAGAAGATAGCAATCGCAAGTGTCCAACCCATGCCCAAGAAGCCAATCGACAAGCCGGAAAACACGCTCGTGACGATAAATCCAATACCTTGCGTCATACCCACAAGCCCGTTGGCATTGGCATGTTGCTCTTTTGGCACCAGTAGCGTCACGGTCGTCGAAAGAGCAATATTGCGCATATTTTCCACCACGCCGCCGATAAGAATAGTTCCAGCAAATAGCCAGAACATCGGACCTGTAAGGGTGACGAGGGTGCTTTCGGGGAAAAGGAGGTAGAACACGCCAGCTATCGAGAACATGATAAAGGTGATGATACTCGACAGCACCATGACACGTTTCTTCTTGTTGTGGTCAACAATTGTACCGAATACAATGCTGAAAATTGCAACGAGAAGCATGTACGAGCCGCCAATAATACCTGTCGCTAGTACTGACTTGGTTTCCAGATAGACCCAAAACGTCAGCGCAAACCACAAGAAGCTCGTTGTGACGTTGGCAATGAGCGTGTTAATTAAGACCTGATAGAAATGTTTCATGTCTTCCAGTATACCACCGCTAGGAAGTACCTAGGGGCAACACCAGACCAGGGGACACATAAAAATCCATGAGGATGATCTTTTCAGTTGTACGGGGGCGATAATTTCACCATCCAGAGCTTATCTATGAGCGCCGCCCGTGAAAAGTTGAAGCCTGTCAAGACCTAACGATTGTGAGATCCTTTTTATTACACCATATTCGTCTCGCACACTGCCCGCTAGCTCCGTCCGAAGCATAAGTTCCGGATACTTCTCACTCTTCTTGCTTAGAAAAGAATTAATTCGCATATCGAGCTCTTGAGTGTTCGCATGTTTCATAAGTACCCCCTTACATCTTATACATCCTCTACTATAGTCATCGCAGCCGGAGGCAGGTATGAAATATCTTACATAAATGCATTATTCTATACGCATTATTCATTTACCTGTATCATTAGAAGAAGTCAGTCTAATAAAGAGACGCAATGGAAGAGCTACTAGGCGCTATTCGCCCAAATACTACAATTCGTTCTATCAAAAAAGGTACCACTTTGCTATATCAAAGTGAAATTCCTCGCCAAGCATTTATAGTTCACAAGGGCTTCATTCGAGCCTATACCATCACTTCCTCTGGAGATGAGCGCATCGTCGCACTGCATGGAAAGGGTGATATATTTCCTCTTTCATGGATATACGGCGAGACTAAAAATACATTATTTTACTATGAAGCGGGTTCAGACGCCGAAGTTGCGTGTGTCGCAAAAGATACACTCGTGTCCACTATTGCAAGCTCGCCCTCTCTTACAGAAAAAATACTTAAATTTACTGTAGTCGAGCATACGGCACTGTTAATGCGCATCACGGCACTAGAACAATCAAATGCAGCAGAGAAGATAGCTTTGACACTCTACTACCTTCTTATACGCCATGGATCAGAACGTCAGCCTGGCCTTTTCACGATCAATATTAAAATGACCCAATCCATGATTGCAAGTCTCGTCGGCCTCACGCGAGAAAGTACCGCAGTGAATCTAGCAAAGCTCAAAGAACGAGGCGTTGTCACCTACAGCAACTTTATCTACATCATCAACAAGCAAAACCTAGAACGCTTTGTCGGCGAAGATAGCTTTAAAGATATATCACTTCATTAATCTTAGGACAGATCTTTGACGATCTTGAGTAGCTCTTTCGGCGAAGCCCAAGCCTTGAGTACATAGCGCTCCGCACCTAAGTTATATGCCTCATCAACTTCCGCCTGCATGTCATAGTTTGAAAACACGACAATGTGCACATCGGGATGATTCTTAGTATGCTGATATTGCTTTAAAAAGCCGATACCATCCATGACTGGCATGCGAAGATCAAGAAAGATAATAGTAGGGTTATGCTGCTCAGCAACCTCCAGTGCCTCCTCTCCATTAAACGCCGTAGTTACATCGTATCCCGCATTAGTTAAGATCATTTTATACGCTTCGTTTAACGCAATATCATCTTCAACTATCAATATTCGTGGATTATTCTTCATATTCATCTCCTTTTCGTGTCGCTTTCCTCTAAAACCGAGCTACGTTCCGCTTTAGGCAGGTACACGCTAAACGTTGACCCAACATCTAAAACTGAAGTTACTTTAATAATACCACCATGTAAATCTATGATCTTTTTTGCCCAATAAAGTCCTAACCCTGTTCCGCCTACATGGTTTGATAAGTGATTGTGAATTCGGTTAAATTTTTCGAATAACTTTTCAATGTCCTCTGGTGCGACACCGACCCCATTGTCCCGTACATCAACTCGAACCATATCACCCTCATCCATCACGCTCACTGATATCGTTTTGCCCGCATCTGAATACTTACTAGCGTTATCTATCATATTTTCCAACACCATACGTATCTTATCGGAATCCACATAGGCAATTGCCTGAGATACGTTTGTTTCTGTCAGTAGATTCTGTCGGCGAGCCATATACGTATCTTGCTGCTCTTTTATGACATCCTCTAGCAGCTCAACAATATCAACTTCTCTTTGACGAAGATGAACTTTTCCTGCGTCCACCTGAGCCACCTTAAGTAAGTCCGAGACAATAGTCAGTTGTCGCTCGTTGCTTTCGTATGCCTTTTCCAGCAGATTAAGTTGCGCCGGAGTAACCTCGCCTGCCATACCTTCAAGAATCATGCCAAGATACTGTTTTACTCCCGTTGCCGGGGTACGTAGCTGGTGCGAAGCTAATGAAATGAATTCATCTTTTGTCTTATTGAGATCGATAAAGTGCTGCAGACGCTGGCTTTCAATTTGTTTACGACCAAGTGCATAGTACAACGCGCGCGATAGCCCGTCGGGATCAATCGAACCTTTGACAAGGTAATCGGCTGCGGCTAGTTCCATGGACTTATGTTCAATCTTTGCATCACCCGCGCCGGTCAGCAAGATAAATGGCTCAGATCGTCGCTTTGCCTCTGCCAGTTCTAAAAGTTCAAGTCCCGTATGAGCACCGAGTCGATAATCAATCAGGAAGATATCATACTCCTGACTCTTTACAAGTTCTTTTGCTTTCTCGAAGTTAGAGCACCACTGCAATATAAAAGGCGAATCGGGAATTTTTGAAAATATCCGCTTGATAATAATATAATCGTCCTCGTCATCATCGACAAGCAGGACGGAAATGTTTTTTCTTGCTAGATCATTCATTGGCGTGCGGCAGCTCAACAATTTCAAACCAATATGCACCGAGTGTCTTCATGACGGCAATAAGATTCTCAAATGTCACAGGCTTGGTAATGAATGAATTGCTTCCCAACTGATACGATCGATAAATGTCCTCTTCTGCCTTTGATGTCGTAAAGATCACGATAGGAATATTTTGCAATTTTGGATTGGATTTTATCTCCTTAAGCGCCTCTCGGCCATCCTTTCGAGGCATATTAAGGTCAAGTAGAATGACACCGGGGCGGACCGTTCCCCCTTTGTAATCACCACGCTCGTTCAGATAATCAAGTAGTTCTTCGCCATCGGAGACGCGAATAAGTGTATTAAGCAACTTACTTTCTTCAAGCGCCTTCTTCGTAAGCAGATAATCATCATCGTCATCGTCCGCCATCAAAATAACGATCGGATCCTTCTTCAATTCTGTCATGCCTTTTTCTCCTTTTTAATCATTGGAAATGTAACTTTGAACGTTGAGCCAACGCCCTTTTTACTCGATGCTGTTATTGTACCACCATATCGTTCCGCTATCTTGCGCACAACAGCCAAGCCTATACCGGTTCCTTCATAGCTATCCCGACTATGCAATCGCTGAAAAACCGAGAAGATACGATCAAGATATTTCTCATCAAAGCCAATACCATTATCCTCAACACAAATCGTCTGTAGTCCATTAGCTTTATCTTCAGCGCACATATACACCTTTACGACAGGAGCAACACCTTCCCTGTGAAACTTCAATGCGTTGCCAATAAGGTTCTGAAAAAGTTGGCGCATATGGGTTCCATCAGCTTTAATACTCGGTAGCTCTTCGATCGTGACAATTCCTCTCGTTCGTTCAATCTGAGCCTCAAGGTCACTGATCACATCGTGAGCAATTGAGTTTAGATCAACCACATCGCTCGCAGGCTGTTTTGTACTGACACGGGAGAATGCCAACAAGTCCTCAATGAGAACACTCATGCGCGAGGCGGCATTTTGCATCCGCTGAAGATACTCAACGCCGTCGCCTAATTCCTTGCTGTACTCGCTTTCGAGAATATCTCCAAATGCCCGGATTTTCCTCAGTGGCTCTTGAAGGTCGTGCGAAGCAACATAGGCAAAATCTTGAAGCTCCTGATTACTACGTGAAAGGCTCTTGCTATACTCCTGCAGCTCAGCCTCGACCTTATGCCTTTGTACGATCTCATCGCTTAAACCCTGATTGGTCTTTTCGAGTTGCTTAGTGCGCTGCTTTACTCGTGTCTCAAGCGCCTCATTCAGTCGCTCCAACTCTTTTTGAAGTTTTTTTCTTTGCTTAATCTCAGCCTGCGCACCGGTAAATAAGTTGGCATTGTATACCGCCAGTGATGCACGGTTGGCAAGAGCTTGCGCTATCTCAACGTCATTTTTTCCATAATGTCGATGCGACTCAGTAGACACAAAACTTATCGCGCCAATCACCTTGCCGTCAATTTTTAACGGTGCCGTAATAGCCGAGTGAATACCCACGTCGCGGAGTAGTTTCAGCTCTGATTGGTTCTTTGCGGCCGCCTGCAGCATCTCGTCGGTAATATGTGGAATATGCTCAATCTCACCCGTTCGTATAACCCAAGGTACCCCAGTAGGAGCGTTCATATCCATTTCACCCTGTTCACGCTGGAGATCTTTCGCCCACTTCACCTTCTCGGGATCTTTGTGCGCGATGGCTACCTGCTCAACCTTGCCATCTTCTAGGATATAAATTGAACACCAATCGGTAACGCTCGGCACAATCATTGAAGCAATTGTATGGAGTGTCTGCCTGTAATTAAGTGATGCCGAAAACTGAGTGTTTGCTTTTGCAAGCAAGTGGAGGTTACTTTCGGCTATTTTTCTCTCGGTAATATCTACCACAAGCCCAGGAAAACGAACCGGATGACCCGAAGCATCAAACTCAACCTTCCCTCTTGCGAGCACCCATCGTGTCGCGCCCGTTATATCAAACACCCGGTATTCGCTTTCGTAGGAGGCCGAGCCGGCCAAGCTGTCATCAATATCCTTTTTTACCCTGGCCGAATCGTCCGGATGTATCGACTCAATAAGCTCATCCAGAGATACCTCAACCTGAGCCGCGCCATCAGCAAGACCAAATAATTTTGCGAGATTTTTATCGGCCACTATCTTATTGCTTGTAAGATCCCACATCCAAGTACCAACGGCGCTATACGTGAGCGCTTGCTCGAGCTGTTGTTGCGCCAGTGTAAGCTGCTGGTGGGTCACAATACGCTCGGTAATATCTTTTGTCTGCTGACACACTGCACGCACTTTCTTACCCTCAAATACCGGATAGTGGGTCACCTGCCAGAATTTTGTGGTCATGACACCATTGTGATCTTTGATGTCATAGCTAAGATCGGGCATCATATCGGGTTTGCCCGTTCGTATTACTTTGCGAATTGATTCAAGCAGTCGACTTTTACCAGTCTCGAGATACTCCTTTGAGGTGTCGGGGAACGCCTCCAATACTGGCTTACCGATAATGGCCGAGCGTTCAACCATAGCCATCTCAGCATGGGCTTGATTCTCGTCGACTATAGCGAAGTCAGGATCATCGGCGCCAAACACAATATATGCTGTTCCGACTGAGCGGAATAGTTCTTCAAAATCTAACGGTGGGCTGGCAGTTTGATTCATGGATAATAATTGCGTCTACTCAAGTACGGCGCACCCTTCTATGGTAATTATACGTATATCTATTGTTATTAACACCCAGTCACGCAAAATAGGAGATCTCGCAGGATCTCCTATTGCATGCTCTATGCTTCTGCACTAAACGCGACTTGTGCCACGCCTATTGAACGCTTTCACGATTGCAAGTAGAATCACTGAGCCCAATATTGCAACGATGAGGCTCGTAATACTGAATCCCTCGACATCATTGCCAGTCAGTGTCCGTACAAGGAACCCACCGATAAAGGCACCGATAATACCTACGACGATATTAGCAAGTGCACCCATCTGCGCGTCTGTCTTCATAATTTTTGAGGCAATCCATCCAGCTAATGCTCCGAATAGGATCCATAGTACGATATCTAATAACATTGTGGTTCTCCTTTGGTTTATGTTATACACCTACAATACTCGGATTTATCCGCATAACCTGTTAAATATATTACTAAAATGACATTTTCTTTATAAAAATCTGAGTAAAAAATATCCGCCGATTGGCGGATATTCCCTGTGTGAAATTCAATCTTACAGCTAGAGTGCGACCTGCTCTTTTTTACCCGAAAGCCGCAGGTGAGCTGGAGATTCAAGTGCTTCGATCGCGAAAATGATTGCAATCTGGATAAACATAACCGCATCAAGTATTCTCATCTGATACCCAAGAAGCATTGCCGCCGATCCGCAGAATAACGCTCCCGCTACGAGGCCGAGTGCCATGCGAAAACGCATACTTCGCGGCGGCGTGGTAAACAATAAACCAAGTAGTAATGAGACGAGAACGACTCGAGTCACCTGGTATTCAATCGCCGAGGACCAAAACACCGAAAGTAAGCTATCGCTAGTAAGTTGCTGCCCAGCTATCATACATCCAAGCAGGGTGATAGTTCCGATAACCAATAAATGTCTCATCTAGCACCTCCTTTCTTTTTACTCGTTGTGCTATAAAGACAATATCAACTCACCTAGGCGGCTAGCTGTAATATATCTTACTTTTTTGCAAAAAATGCGAATAATTGTCATAGCTACGACATACAAAAAGCAGCTACACCCCTAAGCAATCTGCTAGACGAGGGCATTTGGTATATCTTTAAGATTAAAATCTTGCGTCAAAATATTGCCACAAGTATCAACGAAAATTAAAAGTCTGCAATAACAATCTTTTTCATTTGCATCATGTGAGTGAATGCATCTGGACGCTTCATAAGATTCTCCATGTCTTTTGGTACCACCTGCCAGCTAAGGCCATACTTATCCTTACACCAGCCGCATTGTTCGGACTCGGGTACGCTCGAGAGCTTACTCCAGTAATGATCGATCTCTTCTTGGTCTTCGCATGCAATCGAGAAAGAAACTGATTCGTTAAACTTAAATTCTGGCCCAGCATTAATGGCAGTAAAGCGATTCCCACTTAGCTCGAAATCAATCGCCAGCTCTTTACCAGCAAGATCCTGCTGGAAATCAAGCAAGCCTTCTTCTGGGTAGTACGAGGTGCTTATGATCTTGCTATCCGGAAAGACCGATACATAAAATTCGACTGCTTCTTTTGCATTTCCATCAAACCATAGATTTGGGGTAATTTTCTGTAACATACACACCTCCTCGATTCATTACGTTGTCTTCTGTATTAATAATAGCAAAGATAGAAGAGCCGGCACAATGAGGGCCAAATGCCGCAGCCTGGCGTGTGCTTCTGCCTTAGTGGCAAGAATCGACACCGCCTATATCGTATCGATGCGATAACGAGATTCGATTTCGTGGCCACTGGTTTCACTGGCGATGCCGCGGTCCCGCAGAAAGTCGATTGCCCGCACGCCAGATGCGCCCATTGAGCGCTCCGCCAGGGTCGCAAGGTAGCCAGCAAGCTGCTCTTCGTGTTTTGCAACAATATCATCAACCATCGCGGCCGACTTGGCGCGGAAGCCTTCGTATTTCTTGACGATCTGATCGTACACCTCTTCATCAAAAATAGGCTCATCATAACGATGCTGCATTTCATCCAAAGACTTAAGCGCCTTACGAGCAATAATCATCTGAGCACGGTAGTACTGAAGTCGCTCAACAACCGGATCTGACTCTTTTGCCCTGCGATCAAAAATAGACTGCATGGCGTTTACTAAATGATCAAAGACATCACGACGATCGCGATACTTCGATGGGTCAATGCTATCTTCTTGTGCAAGCTCGATACTCTCGCGTTGCAACGTCAGCTTGCCACGAACCTTGCGATATACTCGCTCGGAAACCTCATCGTTGACGTAGAGCTCTTTTAGGAAATGATCCTCAACATCAATTGCCGTCAACTGGAGCGACTGCTTAAAGATACGCAGACCCTGTTCGGCAATAAGCTTCTGACGCTCAGCGTAGGTTTCTTGCAGCTGGCGATCGATCTTGTCTTTTAGTAGCAGGTACTCGGCATCACGTACAAAGCCTCGTGTTTTATGAACAACAAAACGGGATTTTTTCGTTAGCAGATAGTAGATACCGAGATCAATTGCGTGCGCTTCATCGATCAATGGTGGCTTATTGAGGCCATGATGTCGAATAAACGGCGCGATCGTGAGCCCCTTAACAAAGAGTGTCGCCAAAATACAGCCAATCGCAAGCGCGAGGAGCAAGTCACGAGGCGTATACGGCAACTCCCAGCCCGACACCTGCAAATCAGCTGGCACAAGCAGGATGATGATAATAGCTAGCGCACCCCTCAAACTCCCCCAGGCCAGTAGCTGCGTCCATGTCTTAGGTATCCTCGCCTCTAGCTTCGAAGCATTGAGCGGCACAACCACCGCATACACCGCAATAATGCGCGCAATTGCTACGATCACTACCGTCACTAAGATCGGGAGCCATAACTGTGAAAGATCGACATCAACGGTCGCAAACAAGATACCCGCTAGTACGAAAACCAGTGAGTTTGCCACGAACGCCAGGTGCTCGATCGACTTAGCAAGGTACTCATCGGTTCGCGGAGAGAGCGAATGTCGGGCGTAATTCCCGAGAAATAGCGAGGCCACGGCTGTCGCAATGATCGAAGATACATGCACGTGAGGACCGAGTAGTCCGAATTCATTTATTGCCTCGCCGAGGATAAACACAAGGTGTGCCGAGATGATAAGCAGCGTGACAGATACAAACTCGTTAGATTTTGCCACGCGCAGCGCCCGGGAGAAGATTGCTGCCATGATAAGTCCGAGTAAGATACCCCCTACTACCATCACGGCGAACGTCCCTGCACCCTCAAGAATCGTGCTGCTGCCGTGGAAACCAGATCCAGCTACCGCCAGCACTACCATGAAAAGCGCCACCGCGGTTCCATCATTGAACAAGCTTTCGCCTTCGAATATGAGCGAAAGTCTGCGAGGAGCACCAAAGTCTTTAAATAACGCCAATACCGCAACTGGGTCCGTCGACGAAATGATCGCCCCGAACAACAGCGCCACAACGAAAGGAATATTGAGCCCGACAAGCGGCAGTATGAAGTGTAGCGCGACAGCTATCAATGCCGTAGATATAAGCAGCCCGATAACGGCGAGTAGGCCGATCGACCATGCATTCTCAACAACCTTCCTAATATTCATATTAAAAGCGGACTCAAAGATAAGAATCGGCAAAAATATATAAAATAGCAACTCTGGTGTCAATGCCGTTTCGGTAAGGAAGCCGAACACCCGGTGAAGCCCTGGCAGTTGCACCAAGGGTACGAGAAGCAAACCGACCAAAACAAGCATAATTGTATATGGCATCTTCAGCCGTTTCGCGATAAAAAATACACCCGTCGAGAGCGCCAGTAATGTGAACAGTGCCAAGACTGATGTGAGTTCAAGTTGCATATATAGATTCTCCTACGCTCCTAGTGGAAGCAAACCATTTAATAATACTACAACCTAAACAAATGCCACAAGCACAAAGACGCGGCTAGTCGCCTAGAGTTTACGCACAGTCTCGATGCTTTTATACATCTCGTCGAGAGGTAGCTGTGCTTTATTCAATCCATCCCCTGCGTAGTAGGATTGCTCTGGGTTTTCACCGATAGCTCGTGGTAGCGCCGCCCACTCTTTCGACAAACTGTGTGCAAATGCCTCGCGGCTCATCTTCTTATTCACATAGTCGCGAATACCCCGTCGCTCAAGGAGGGCAATTGCCAGCATGTCTTGCAAAGCCTCGTCAAATTTCACATTCTCATCAATCTTTAATTCCTGCACCAAGCCACGCAGTGTCGGACTGATAAATTGATATCGCCCAACAGCAGAACTCGGATTCCCCTGTTCAACAAACTGCTTCTGCCACGCCAGCACATCCTTCACCGACATAGACGTAAACTGGATTGATGTATTAGCAGGGTTGCTAAAGTGCGCGTTGTAATTATCCTTGCTCTCAACCTTGGCAATTGTGTTCAATAATTCTGCTGCATAAATTTTCTGCGTATCCTGCATATTTAGCAGTATAAGCGAAATTACACCACCAATCACCAGAACTCCTAGTAGATTTCTTGGTTTACGTAGCATAGAGACAAAAGACTTGCTTTGTTTCTTAAGTCGTCGCTTAATGGTTTTGTATAGCTTACGTTTATGCTTCATCCATATCTTATTATAACTTTTTCGTAGCACTTAGTCATTTTACCTGTGCTTTTTTGTACGACACATGCCCGATCTATCAGTACAATTGAGCAATAAAGGCACCTTGCGTAGCGACTACAGTGCAGGGTCAGGAACGGTGATATTACACTCAGGTCCTGTCGACTCGCCGGTGGTAAAAGCGCGCGTTGCGCCGTTCAGCCCACACTGCGTATCAACTCCTTCGAGCTGGTAGCGCAAGTTATTAGGGTTCACAAATAGAATTCCTGCCCTATAGCCATCGGTCGCGTTACGATACACGCGAGCAGTACTTGGGCTTGGTAAATTTTTCACGTAATTCTGCAATCCGGTATTTGCAGTTGCACTCTCGGTATATGTCCTATTATCCCAACACAAACCACCTGGATAGCCGACGCCTAGGCAATAGTTGCTGCCACTTACGGGATAGACATCATAATCAACGGCGTACGACGAATAAATTTTCATATAATCTTTAACGGCCGATATCGTTTTTGCATTTCTCGCACGCTCCTGCACGCCATTAAAAGCAACGACCGTTATGGCCGCCAAGATACCAATCACTACAATAACAATCAGTAGCTCGACGATTGTAAAGCCAGAATGTTGTTTATGTTTTGCCCACATATTAGTTTAAGTATAGCAAAAAGGAATCCTGCGTGGACTATTCCATTCTCTATCGCAATGATCTTAATTAATTTGGCAGAATAAGATCAAGCAGTAGCCATGCTGGCTCGTTTCGTTTTATCGCTATGACCGCAAAGTAAATTGATGAAATCGCTCCAAGAGCAATAACCAGTGCCCACCAGCCGAGGCCGGGCACATTCATCGCAACAACAGCCAAGATCGCTATATTAATAATTATCACGATCGTAGCAAAAATACGTAGCCCTATGTTTGGTTCCTGTTTCTGTGCTTTTTTCATACCCCAATCATAACAGATGATCGTTAGTACTTTATTTTGTCATACAATAATAGCAATGTACTGACTTCAATTTCATTCTGAGGTATAAAGAATCAGAACCGAATTAACAGTTCTGATTTTATTGATTATAGCTTGGCTCCGACGGCTGGACATTGACTAAAGCCTCTTTCGCTTGCTCGTTCTGGTAAAAGTAAACTTTTCCAGAACTTCACCGCACTACACCGAACCACTTTTGCCTATGCAAAAGACCTGGTTCTCGTGCCGTGACGTTCATAGCCAAGAAAAAAAGAGCCTCAAGGACTCTTCTTTTCTTGGCTCCGACGGCTGGACTCGAACCAGCAACCTCGAAGTTAACAGCTTCTTGCTCCACCATTGAGCTACGTCGGAATACAAGGAGTATTATACCCGTTATACCTGGGGTTGGTCAAGTATGTCGCGGGCATGTTTTAAAATGGTAACTTGTTGGCGAGATTCGTCGCTATCAATCGCTTCACGAGCAATAATTTCGCTATCAAGCCACTTAATGTGCGCAGATGCTTTTGAGGCAACAGGCGCGGCCACATCTTGCGAAACCACCTCAAGTGAACGAGCCGAATTATCTTTCTTGCGAAGGTACCCCCGAGTAATTAGGCCGTCGATATGCGTAGCGACCGTAGACACCGATTTGTAATCGAGGGCACGCATCACCTCACGGTAACTTGGCCCATAGCCATTACCCTTAATAAACCCGTCGATAAAATTCAGTAGCTCGCGCTGCTTTTTACTTGGTCGTAGATCTGACATATGCCTCCTTTGATGCAATAGCAACTGCCGCAAGCCCCCACCAAATAAGGCTGACGGTGTCGTCTACCCACACTGGCTGCAAAATACCAATGAGCCCAAGGCCAACGCCGCTCGCAAACACGCCAAGCGCCAGCCAATCTTTGCGTCGCAGCCATAAACGTCGCATCACTTCAATAAAGATGATAAGGAAGAGAATAATCCCGAGCCAGCCTATCTCATGCGCTATAAATAAGTATTGATTCTCAATAATAAGCGGCGAGTCCCCGTGATACGAAGCCGTTCCGGTACTGCCGACACCCGCACCAAATGGCTGCGCAATCATAGCCTGGATGCCGTGCTGAAGTGATTCGACATGACCATCGTTTGAGCCACTATCATTACCTTCAGCCGGATCTTCATGCAAGATAACATTCGACACGAAGCTACTGTCTTTTCCGATCATATAGCCACCAAATGCCAAAGCAAGCACCACAGATCCAGATAGTAACCACCACATTGGCTTTACCGCCCTCACCTTCTTGCCCCATAGACATAGCGCGATCACCGCCAAACCAAAGACAGCAGCCAGCAGTGCACTTCGAGAATAACTTACCCAAAGTGTCACCAAAAGACAAAGGGTAAATACTCCCACCAGCCAGCGAGGTGAGCGGCTCGATAGTCGCTTATACTGTAGCAGCACAAAGCTTACGACAATCGACAGTACCATCGCTATATACGCACCGAGTGGGTTCGGACCCCGGAGTGTGCTATTTATCCTTATAAAATCATGGTTTCGATCGACCGTCATATAGGGTACGATCGTATCCTTGCCATACCCAATATGGCTTAAGATATCCTTCGGCAGGAATAACTGGAGGGCTCCAAATCCTGCAACAATAGCCGCCCCAATCGTACCAACGCGTACAAATAATGAACGAGTAGCCGGGTAAAGTTGCAGGGCCACATAGACCAACACGAAAAAGGCAATGTAACGGAGGTCGATAGCCAAACCCGCCATGGTTGAAGCGGTTCCTTGTGGCAACAGCGCAATGGTCGTAATATGAAGCAGCATGTACCCCGCAATGATCCACAAAAGCTTATCGTGCAAGAAAGTTTTCCAGGCTCGATGCTTGATGATCAGTCCGATAGCACACATTCCGGCCACCACCATTAACATCTCTTTCCAGGACTTTGCAAGATCGCCCATAGCTGGCTCAAGCGTGCTGATAACTACCGTAAATGGTGCATGTAGCACAATAAAGCCAAATATAAACAGCAAGAGGCCAAGATACAGCATTGAGAGTCGCGTTTGCTTCATTACTTATTAGTATACAGTAGTCATCGCTCTCGTATTTCCCTTGTGTACAGATTGGGATATAATAGACTCATTCATTAACTAATGACTTATATCGTAGCGCACCCCCATGAGAAATAACGGACCGTTCATCTACAGGCTGTGCTTGGCATTTGGTGATATCCTTGCCCTGCTCCTATCATTCACCGCAGCGTACATTCTACGCGTATCTGTCGACCCTCGCCCCCTTCCCACAGCAATCACCTCTTTCGAGTTCATCACTACCATTGCCGCACTACTCCCCCTATGGATCATTTTGCTCTACATTCTTGGGCTTTACTCACGAGAAGTATACGAATACCGCCCGAAAGAGTTCGGTCGCCTAATTATTGCCGCTGCCTTTGGCATCCTCATCATGATCGCCGTCAGTTTCTTCGCCTCGACACCAATCTTCCCGGCTAAACTGGTTGCGATTTACGCCTTCGGGATTAGCTTCGTACTCCTTGCCTCGATCCGCACCATCATTAAACATATACGCCTGATGCTGCTCGACCGCGGCCGCGGAGCCTTAAAATTACTGATTATCGGCAATAGTCCAGCGACACTCAGCCTAGCCGACTACATCGGGGACAATCGTCGTTCAGGCTACCTCATCACTGGCATCGTCGCCAATAATCAGTTCATCCCCGAAGCGCTCAGTGATAAGAAATTTACGTCACTCACCCAGGCACTAAAAGATTCGACGCCAGATGTCATCATCCAAACCGACGCCGCACGTCAGGATGAGGTATATAAAGCAGCCGTCGATCATCACGCCGCGTATAAATACGTCAGCGAACACCAAGCCCTATCAAGCTCTCGAAACACCATCGAAATTCTCAGCACCCTGCCTGTTGTCAACGTCATGACCACTCCTCTTATTGGCCATGGCCGAGTGACAAAACGAGCACTCGATCTTAGCATGGGTTTTTTGATTATCTTGCTCGCTTCACCATTCATGATGCTCATTTCGCTCATAGCCAAACTCAGCGAACCGCATGCACCAATCTTCTTCAAACAAAAGCGACTCTCGCGTTTCAACCAGCCAGTGTATATTTATAAGTTCCGCACTATGAAGCAGGAATATTCTGGCATGAGCCCCGAGGATGCCTTTGCAAAAATGGGCAAGTCAGAATTATCAAAGGAGTATCGGGACAATGGCGATCAGCTCGAAAAAGATCCCCGTGTAACCGCCTTCGGTCGCTTCCTGCGCAGCACTAGTCTCGACGAACTTCCACAGTTATTCAACGTCCTTAAGGGTGATATTAGCCTCGTGGGGCCGCGCGCACTTGTACCATCAGAACTAAACCAGTACCCGAATAAAAGTCTTATCCTCAGTGTTAAGTCCGGCCTAACTGGCCTCGCACAAGTATCTGGCCGTCGCAATATTAGCTTTGAAGACCGCCGCGCACTCGACATCTACTACGTCCAAAACTGGACGCTCCTACTCGACATCCAAATCATCCTCAAAACTGCCTACTCAGTGATCATGCAGCGAGGTGCGCGCTAATGACAACCTCCTCTAGCCCAAAGGTGGCAATTGTTTGCGACTGGCTTACCGGTGTTGGTGGTGCTGAAAGAGTAGTACTCGAGCTACAGCATCTCTTTCCGGATGCCCCCGTCTACACATCCCAATATGACCCGGTAAAGCTGACATGGTTTAAGGATATCGACGTCCGTACCGGCTGGCTCCAAAAACTACCTCTTAGCCTTAAGAAGTTTCTTCCCGTCCTTCGCATGATCTATTTCAACAATCTCGATCTACGCGACTACGATATCGTTATCTCATCAAGTGGCGCGGAGGCAAAAGGCATCAAGTTGCGAAAAGACGCCGTTCACATCTGCTACATGCATGCGCCAACTCACTATTATTGGAGTCGTTACGAAGCATACCTTACTAACCCTGGCTTCGGTAGGCTCGACTGGCTCGCACGAATCGGTCTTCGTGCCCTTGTCGGCCCTCTACGTACATGGGACAAGCGGTTTGCTGCACGACCTGACCATATCATCACCAATTCCCGCCACTCCCAGGTTGCAATTAAACAGTATTACCAACGCGAGAGTACAGTAATCTATCCGCCAGTTGAGCTTGATCGATTTGCCTCCGCCGCTTCACCTGCTGCACGTAAGCGATCGTTTGTCATCGCCGGACGTCAGACGCCATACAAAATGATTGACCTTGCCGTTGCAGCCTGCACAAAGCTCGATGAAAAGCTTACTGTGATTGGTGATGGTCCAGATCATCAAAAGCTCAAAGATATCGCCGGAGATACGATTCGATTCGTCGTTGGAGCAAGCGACCAGGAGCTTGCCCTGGAAGTATCTCAAGCCGGTGCGTTTCTCTTTCCAGGCGTAGATGATTTCGGTATCGTGGCGGTCGAGGCACTTGCTGCCGGTACACCCGTCATCGCCTTCAATGCTGGCGGGGCAAAAGACTACGTGATAGACGGCGTCAATGGAAAACTCTTCGACGACCAAACTATCGATAGCCTGGCTGCGGCCATCACCGCATTTGATATTACCGCGTATGACGCTATGACAGTCGCCGCTACCGCCGAGCAATTCTCGGTCAACGCCTTCAAGCAGGCGATTCTAACCTATATTAAGACCATTACTAGGACCTTGGAGTAACATACCATATGAACATAGCCATCGACGCCCGCATTATCAGTACTTCAACCGGCCGCTATGTCGAACGGCTCATCACCTATCTCGAAAAGGTTGACACGACCAACTCATACACGATTTTGGTGCGCCAAAAAGACAGGGACTACTGGCGCCCAACCACATCCAACTTCACGGTTGTTGTCGCCGACTACGCACCCCATTCTTTTGCCGAGCAAATTGGCTTCTTGTTCTTCCTGTATAAACACAACTTTGATCTTGTTCACTTCTGCATGTTCCATCAGCCGCTGCTCTATTTCAAAAAGCACGCCACGACCATCCACGACCTCACCTTCCTACGCATTGACGATACAAGCCTAAATAAGCTTATCTTCGCCATTAAAAAACTTGTTGCCCATGTCGTCCTTTTTGTCGTTGGCCGCACCTCTGCTCATATCATCACCCCGTCACAGTTCACCAAAGATGATTACGTTCGCTTTGCTCACATCCCCGAATCCCGCGTCAGTGTTACGCACGAAGCTGCCGACACATTACCATCGCCTTCGGAGCCATATGAGCCTCTGGTTGATAAGGAATTCATCCTCTATGTCGGTCGCCAACCAGCCTACAAGAATGTCCGCAACCTCATCACCGCCCACCAACTACTGCGAAAGACCCATCCCGACCTGCAGCTTGTTCTCGCGGGGAAGATTGATAATAACGCTCAATCAAATAAAGACTGGGCAGCGACACAAGGCTACCAGAATATCATCTTTACCAACTTTGTAAGCGATCAAGAGCTGGCCTGGCTCTACCAAAACTGCCAAGCGTACGTCTTCCCGTCATTTATGGAAGGGTTCGGTCTACCTGGGCTTGAGGCAATGGTCGAAGGTGCACCGGTCGCCAGTAGCAACGCTAGCTGCCTCCCGGAAGTATATGGCGATGCCGCTCAGTACTTTAACCCGTCGGACCCGCAAGATATCGCCCGTGTCATCGATTCATTCCTACAATCTGAGACACTCCGGGCCGACTTTATTACTCGCGGCAAGAAGCAAGCTGCTACCTATTCATGGCTGCGTATGGCCGAGCAAACGCACGCCATATATCTGTCGGTAACAGCTCCGAAGCCACGCCCATGACTTCACCAAATATTGCCTTTATTTACGACCGATCGGTAGTCCTAGATAGTGATGTTCATATTCTTACAGGACTACACGAAGCTTTTCCGAGTGCTACGCTATACAAGTCACCAGTTACCAGCTCGAAGATCACCAAAGCACTTCATCGCCTTTTTCCAAAACTACAGATTGGCTGGCTCAAAAAGTTAGACCTGTCACCTTTTGACGTCATTATTTCATATGGCAACAATGCAAAACACATCGCCAAGGCTCGCGATACCCAGCTTCATATTCACTACAGCCATGGAACGGCCATTGAGCCCGCATTACAATCAATCGATATGCGAGCGGCTCAAACTATAGATGTTTTTATCGCTACGTCGTCTGAAGCTCAGCAAGCTATTAAAACCCGCTACGATCGGCCTGCGACTGTCCTCAACCCCCCAGTCGACACCAGTCTTTTTGAACCCGCACGACAACGGGATAATTATTATGTCGTCATCGATAGCCAGCTACCCGGTAGTCATATCAACCTCGTAACAGAGAGTGTTACAAAACTTGGTATTAGGCTAAGAATTCTTACTCCTTCTGATAGCGAGGCCACTCTCCGCAGTGCTCTTACTGCTGCCAAAGGCTATATATCACTGCGTACGGTAGATTTTGAAACGACGCAGATCGAAGCGCTCGCTGCCGGCGCATTCGTTGTCGCCTATAGCCCTCATGCCAAGACCGATATCATTCAAGACGATGAGACTGGTGTCTTATTTCAGGAATTAAATATTAATGCAGTGACTGCGGCGCTTAAAAAAGCAGAACTCACAAACTCTCTGCCAGGTACCCTCCGCCGCAAAGCAAAACGTTTTGACAAGATATTATTCATAACGAAGCTGCGTAAAATCATCCTGGACTATGCGTCAATTAGATAAATCTCGCACTCAGAATGTCTAGGACATAGATCCTTTACTTTCATATTGAAGCTTGCTATGCTTAAGCGCAATACAAGATGTATGGCTGGCAAAAGCACCACCTTCGCTAGTTTTGATAATAAATAGCTATTCATTACAGCAAAGAGTGGTCATGGGTCTCCATATTTCAGCGAAATATACTTTTCTCTCAGCACGCAAACATTTCAAGCAGATAAGCCTCGGTGTAACCGCCCTTACGTTAGTCCTATCCTCTCTTGCTACCATGCCTTGGCAAACTGCCAATGCTAGCTATGATACTTTTTCTCAGACCACATCAAGTACAATTGGTGCCCGCACCACCTACAACGGCTCGCCAGGTCTCGCTTTCGATTCTGCGGGCAACAGTTACTTCACCGTCGCCGGAGGAAGCGATAACTATATTCGCGTCATCTCACCTACAAACACTTTCGTTCGAGACATCACCCCGTATGAACAGAATCTCGCCTGGGGATCATTCGCCCCACCAACAACTCTCAGTACTGTAACCGTTGACCCTTCAGATAATGTTTATGCCGCAGTTGGAGGCAACAGGATAGAAAAGTACACCAGCAGTGGCACATTCATACGATCAATAGGAGGTGCAGGAACTGGCGATGGACAATTCGGCACCATCGGACAAATGACCACCGACAGCAGCGGCAATCTCTATGTTGTTGATAAAACTGTCAACCGCATTCAAAAATTCGACAGTAGTGGCAACTTCCTCCTGAAATTTGGATCTACCGGCTCAGGCAATAGTCAGTTCAATCAGATCGTCGACCTTGAAATTGATCCAAGTGACAATTTGTACGTTGCCGATGGAAACAATCATCGCGTTAAGAAATTTACCAGCACAGGTGGATATCTTTTACAGTTTGGAGCTGTTAATACGGCACTCGGCTGCCCTGCGTTTCCATCATTCAATACGCTCAAGTCAGTCACTATAGATAGTAGCGGCACCGTCTATGTTGGAGCGAGCACGACCGGTCTATGCAACATTTATGTTCAGCGTTTCAATGCGAGCGGCACATACCTTGGCAACTTCTCACTCCAGAGTCAACCATCGCGTGTCAAAATGAACCGAGCCCAAAATACGCTATACTCCCAGGAGATTCGCACATCAAGCGTCCTGTCGCGCTACAGTAACACTGGAACATACATTGATGATATCGGCTATCGGCTCGCTCCAGGCAACTTCTTGAGCGACTCTACCTATACACAAGACCGCATTGTGCAAGACGGCAGTGGGAACTCGTATATCATTGATAGCGACGGCAACTATCGCATTCAAAAATTCGACAGTAGTGGCGCGTATGTTTCGAGTTTTGGTACCTATGGTAGTGCCGATGGACAATTTAGACGAATTACCAATATCGCCCTCAGCCCGAGCGGCCAGCTCTATGTCGCCGACGCCCTTCGCCAAGACATACAGGTGTTCTCAACGGCTGGCGTGTTTGTAAGCAAGTTCGGATCGGCCGGATACAGTGACGGGCAATTCGGCTACGACGCACCAGGGCGCATGCAGTTTGCAACCAACGGCGATCTATATGTCTCAAATAACGCCACGGGATTCAGCGTAACCGACCGAATCATCGTCTTCGACAACACAAATGCGTTCAAGCGAAATATTACCAGCTACCAGCAGAATGGGCAAACTGTAAACTTTGGCTTTAAGATTCTTAATTTTGTGCTCATGAGCGACGATACACTTGTTACTGTTTTGTATGGCTCTCCCGATAAACTACTGCGAGTTAGCAGCAATGGGGTATTCATAGATGAAAAACCACTTCAGAACCTGACTGGTGAAAACGAAGATCATGTGTTTTATAGCGGCACCAGCCGCCTCTATGTCGACCGTAATGACACGCTCTATCTTATCGGTACCGAGACTAACTCGCCCGCCACCTCGCTACTGCAGCGTCCTATTCTGGCAGCAATCAATCTTGATGTTCCTGGAATTGCTGATTTCCGTTACGTAAAATCACTCGACTCCACACAAGACATAGTCCACTTCTCGGCCAATAATAGCCTGCAACACTGGTCATCTCGATTTGATTACCTTGGTATATACGACACCACGGGCACTGTGCATAGCCCCGGCTCGCCTCAAAACCTTACAGCTACCAGTCCCGCCAGAGGCAAGATCACTGCCTCATGGACAGCACCAAGCAGTAGTGGCGACGGTCCCGTACTCGGCTACCGTATCGACTACAAGACCCACAGTAGTTCAAGCTGGATCAAACACACGACGACCACAGATACTACCGATACAATTATCTATCTACCAACCGACGCCTACGACGTACGCGTCTTTGCCTATAACCTTGCTGGACTTGGTGCGCCAGCCACCGTAAGTAATATCTCCGTCACTGGTGTCTCCAACCCATCAGCACCACTCAACCTATCGGCCACTAGCCCAGCCTTCGGTGTAGCAAACCTTACGTGGCAATATCCAACCGATGACGGCGGTGAAGCAATTACGACATACAAAGTGGAATACAAGCCCCAGGCAAGTGGCCAGTGGCTCCCCTATAGTGGCGCCGTCAATACCAATGCGGCAACAATCACTAGCCTCCTCGACGACACCTACGACTTCCGCGTGAGCGCAGTGAATAGCAGTGGCGCGGGAGCCACTGCCAGCTATGACAATCTTCAGGTTGATAATACCTATCGCTTCAAGACCAAGCTAGATGTTCTCGATGGTGGATATATTCAGGGTATTCAGTTCGACAGTAGCGGCAAACGCTACGAGAACGATTACTATTACGACCGCATTAATGTCTACAGCGCCGATGGAACCTATGAGAGCAGCTTCGGTACAAGCGGCAGTGGCGACGACGAACTATATAGCCCTCGCCAAGGTGTGATCAGTAGCGACAACCGTTTGTACATTCCCGACTCAGGCAACGACCGCGTACAGATATTCGAACTTGATGGTACGCACGTTGGCTCATTTGGCACAGGAGGTACAGGTGACGGCGAAATGTCCTACCCTGTTGAGATCTACATTGACTCGGCCGACAACCTGTATGTTGTCAGTGAATATAGTAATATCCAAAAATACAGCAAGGACGGAGTCTACCTAGGGCGAATTGCCACCGATGCAGCGGCACCAGTCTCCATGACCATGGATGCAGCCGGCAATATCTTTGTTGCTAATGCCTCGTATGATGACGATCATGGCATTATTAAATATGCATCAGATGGCACAACGCGCCTTGATCATATTGGCAGCGAGGGTGAAGCACCAGGACAAATGTACGAAATATACGGCATGGCCGTTAATGCCAGCAACCAACTCGTCACCAATGATAGCTATAACGGCCGGCTTCAGATCTTTGACTCTAACGGCGACCTCATTCAAGTGATTGGGCGTGGGTACGGTGATCAGGGAGAATACCTCACGTTCGACGACAATATGTCTCTCGTCCAAACGGCAAATGGTGACATCTACCTTCCTAATGGCTATAGTCCCTACATTCAAGTACTGAGCTATACAGGAAAAACAGCAGCGCCCGCCGCAGATCCAGACCCACCTTCGCAGCCGCTGAGCGTAGCTGTTAACAACGACACGGCAAACCAATTGACCATAGCATGGAACACTCCGAGCAATGACGGCGGCAGTACAATTACCAGCTATAAGATCGAGCACAAGCTATCAAGCCAAAGTTCCTCAGCGTGGACGCCCTCTATCATTAGCGGGTCTCTGCACGAATACACCCTGACCGACCTTCAGGCAACCTGCCACGACATTCAGATCAGCGCAGGCAATGCCTATGGCTATAGCACCCCTGTACTCATAGGGTGTACTCAGGTCAATGACCCTGTCGTTATACCGCCCACACCTCCAGTCACGCCGCCAACGACACCAACAGCTCCAGCACCTACTACGCAAATGCCAACCTCCTCTCCGGTACCGGCCACAGGTACACCACGAGTTGCCACAACCCCAGCCCAAGCTCCAGGCAACACCACAAGTTCTCAAGAGTCGACCAACACCGGCAGCACGAACACACCGAAAGTCAGTGCTAGTCCTGCGACGAATAACGATACCGTGATCACCTGGCAAACCCCGAGTGACATCGAACCAGAGCGCTATATTATTGAGTACCGCGACGCATCCATACCCGACAGCGATACGACGACACCATGGAAGCAGCTCAAGGGCGTGCCGGGTAATTACACATCAGCAACAATCACCCTGCCAGAAGGATCTTACAACGTCCGCGTCGCAGCCGTCTTAATAGGCAAAAGAACGAACCGCGTTATTCTCGGTGTCGCCCACGTCAACATCCCTCGTCACGCGAGTGTCGTCGCAAACACAGAAACGAAAAACATGACAGCTTGGCCTGTTTGGGTAATTATTTGCTCGGCACTCCTAGTCATCGGCCTACTATTCTTTATTCCCATTCTCTGGAAAAAGCGTCGCAACAAAGCACAGGCCAGCGCCTCACAACAGCCACCTCAACACTGGCCGTAATATTTCTTATGCTTTATACTAAGCCCAGTATGAATATAAAACAAACAGGCTTCACCGTCGTCGAACTCATCGTCGTTATTGTCGTCATCGGCATTCTGGCCGCGATCACCGTCATTGCCTACAACGGGATTCAAAACAATGGCTACGACTCATCGGTAAAGTCAGATTTGTCCGCCCTCTCAAAAAAACTTGATATCTTTTACGGTGATTACTCTAAATTCCCTGCTACTACTTCAGATCTTGAAAGCCTGAAGCTCAAGGTGAACCAATCGGCATACAATACAAACCGCGTCCTCAACTTCAGTTACTGCGCGAACACAGATCGATCAGCTTATGCACTTGGTGCTATTAGTAAATCCGGCAAACAATATTCAATCACCTCTGCTTCTGGCGTACAAGAATACCCAAGTACCCAAATAAATGACGGCAACCCATCGAACCTTGCAGTTTCATGTGCCGACCTACTTGCGGGCACTTCACGTGTCATAGCTGGCTTTTATAGTGCCGATACAAGTACGGGGCCGTGGCGCCTCTGGACAAGGAACTAATCGTCAATGAAGTATCAACAAACAATCCAACGAGGCTTCACCATCGTCGAACTCCTCATTGTCATCGTTATTATTGGTATTTTGGCGGCCATTACGATCGTGGCCTACAATGGCATTCAGACTCGGGCACGTGAAGCTGCAGTAAAAACAGATCTTCAACAAGCCCTTCGTACAACAGAGCTAGCCAATACCGACCCCGCCATTGGATCATATCCAAAGAGCGCTACTGACGTACAGAATCTAAAGATAAAATTTACACGAACGGCCTACCAAGCGGCCATCTACTGTTTCTTATCAAGCGGTGCAGCTGGTTCGGCATGGGCGGTCGTCGTAGAGACAACAGATAACAAAGCATACTACATCAGCAATACAACTTCGACCCCTACTCCATACACAGGAGCTGTCGGCGGGGTTAGTGGCGCAACAATATGCCCCGCGGTCGGTATCAATAGCTCCAACTGGCAATGGTTCTTGGTACTCAATGGCAGCTGGTGGGGAGGCACAGGACAATAGCATGAAGAAGAATAACGGCTTCACCATCGTCGAACTTCTCATCGTCATCGTTATCATTGGTATCTTGGCTGCAATCACCGTGGTTGCCTACAATGGCATTCAGCAACGAGCCAACAATACCGCTCGTGTTAATGAGGCGAAACAATGGGAGAGAATCCTCATGAGCTACGCCGCTACATACGGCAAATACCCCGATGTTCTCAACTCGTCTATGTGCCTCGGTGAAGGTTTTCCTGACGTGAATGCCGATAGTATTGGTGATTGCTGGGACTTGCACGTAGGAGGCAATCGGTTCTCGGTGAATACCACTCTCAATACTGAACTCAAGAAAGTAGCCGCTCAGTTGCCTAATTCAACGCGCAAACCAGTCCCCGGCACCGGAGTGACTTCACGTCTAGGATCCGCGGCAACGCTAGAATCGGGTATAGTGAAGATCATTTATTGGATCGAGGGCACCGATCCGTGCCCAGTCGGCACCCCGCGCTGGAACGATAGTGTATCAAGAGCCTGCCAGATTACACTTCCGCTGGCGGGATAATTGCCCGAGCCGCCTACCTCTAATAATAAAATGATATAATCATGAGCAGTATGGATATCAAAAAACAAACAGGCTTCACGATCGTCGAACTCCTTATTGTTATTGTCATCATTGGAATTCTCGCCGCAATAACCGTCGTTGCCTACAACGGCATTCAAGAACGAGCAAACTTCAGTAAATCGCAAAGCGACCTTAATGCACTCAACAAGGCGATTCAGTTATATTATGCAGATAACGGCAGCTACCCGTCATCCACTAGCGGATGCACCAATGGATGGTGCGGGTGGGACCAAGCGACCGACGACAGCTTCATTCCTGGGTTGGTTCCAAAGTATATTGCCAGCACCCCTCAGTTGCCCACTGCCAATGCTTCAAACAACACCTACCTCTACTCATCGACGACAGGAACAGCCTATCGTCTAATGCGCTATAAAGCGGACTCAGCCGGCCTCTCAACCATAGAGCGAACCAACAACCCATTACTTGCAAGCCCTTCGTTTAGCACTACTGGATGGGGCTATAAATCAGAAAATACAGCATGGTAACGACAAGATTTACATTCTCAAAAGAAAAAACCGCAGGCTTTACGATAGTAGAACTTCTCATCGTGATTGTTATCATTGGCATACTGGCCGCTATCACCGTGGTTGCTTTCAATGGAGTTCAAGAACGTGCTCGAGTTTCAGCTGGTAAGGCCTTCGCCTCTCAGCTTGCACGACGAAATTTTGCCGATGCCGCCGCCTACTGGAAGATGGATGAATGCAGTGGCGGCACCATTCAGAGCCAAGCAGAAGAACAAGTGACTGGCCAAATTGTAGGCACTTCACTATGGTCAACCGATACGCCAAGTGGCAGCGGTTGTTCACTTCAGCTCAATGGAAGTACACGCGTCACCACACCGGTGCAACTAGCGGCAAACTACTACCTCAAGAGTGCCTGGATCAAACTAAGTTCATGCGGCACGAATAATATCATTTCCTCGCCAGACTCGGCTACCGGTACCGACGTTCCTTTTTACGCGCCAAGCTGTCGACTACAAGCCGGCCACTCTGGTAACTATAACCGCATTCAGTCTCCTAATATACTTTCTACAAATAAATGGTATCATGTGGCTGTCGAATTTAAGGATGGCACCTATAATTTATATGAAGATGGCAAAGTTGTTGCAAGTACCTCAGGCAATCCAACTGTCACGCTTGGTGACCCGGGCGTTAACATTGGTGCTCACCGCACGGGGAGTTATATGACCGGACTAATTGACGATGTGTTGATTATTGCACGCTAACCACCATAAAAACGAGCCGCGGCAAATACTACGTCTCGTTTTATTTAGACAAAAAATACTAAAACACTTATGCAACCTTCACAAGAGTTTCAATCACAAGGGCAGTATCTTCCCATTTCTCAACAGCAATCGTATCCATTCCCATTGCCTTTACTGGGTAGTCATTGCCACCTTCTTCGAGCTTGTCGCCAACAAATAGAATTTCGTCTTTTGTTATGCCAGTATGCTCAATCAGCTGCTTCATGCCATACGCCTTATCAATACCAATAAGCGTTACATCCACCGATGTCGTACCGCCAGCTCGCGCTTCGAGATCCGGCACAAGTGGTGCAACTCGATCACGGATGGCGAGTTTCTTTTCGCCAGTCGGGTCCCAAGCATACTTAGCCTCAGCCGGAGCATCCTGCCCAAGCGCCGATAGAGTAATCTGTGATCCCCTATCTTCGATCACGCTACCATATGGCGTTTCCGGCCACAGGCCAAGCTCTTTCGCCACCTGCGTCAACGCGTCTGTTGCGCGCTGCTTCTGTTCGGGTGTTGGCTCATTGGAGTACTGCATCTTCCAATCATTTATGTCGTGATCAAAACGATAATATCGAGTACCACAAGTTGGCATCAGATGTAGCCGCTCCAAATGATGCGGCTCAACGGGCAAAAGGTCAGTCACCTGTCTCTGTATCTGATGAATATTCGCACCAGATATAACACATACATCGTAGTGCTCAAGTAGGCCCATGAGCAAATTACTCATACGCGGCGAGATGGCAGATTTTGTCACCGACAGCGTATCGTCAAGGTCAAAAGCGATTAATTTCTTCATTATCATATACTCCTTATTTCTACTTTTTGTGACCAAGTGCTTGGTTAATTCGAGTTGATGAATCAGCCTTCTCATTACCACCAACACCGAATAGCAATTTGATGTTATGAGTGCGACAAACTTCGGTTTCGGGAATTGCTTTTTCAGAATCGCGATCACCACCATTAGCAAATGTCAGCTCGTCATCGGGATATTTACGTGCGATCTCCTGCAAAGAATGAATTACCGTCGGATCATCATCGACTGCGATCATTACCTCATCAACATCACGAAGTGCACCGATCAAGCGCGCTCGATTTTGCTCACTAAGGATAATCTTATCCTTCTTAATAACCTGCTGGATATCGTTATTAACAATAACGATCAAGCGATCACTTAGCTCCGCTGCCGCCTCGATCATATCGAGGTGACCTCCGTGGAGGGGATTAAAAAAACCACTAACTATATACGTTCTCATAATAACTCCTGTTATCTATACTCAAGTCTCTATTATACCTCATTATTATCGTTGTACTTATTACATATAATCAACTAGGCTATTTATACAATATTTAGCTGTTTTGAAACTGTTATACTATAGCTATGACTAAGTTACTCATTACAGGTGGTGCGGGATTTATCGGATCAAATTTCGTACACTACACGCTTAAAAATCGCCCAGAATACCAAATTACCGTTATCGATAAGCTCACATATGCCGGCAATCCAGACAGCCTCAATAGCGTGCTCGATAAAATCGATTTCGTCACTGGCGACATCTGCGACCAGGAACTTATCAATAAACTTGTTGGTGAAACTGATATTGTCGTACACTTCGCCGCCGAGAGTCACAACGACAATAGCCTTCGCGACCCATGGCCTTTTATTCAAACAAACCTCGTTGGTACGGCAACTATCCTTGAAGCTGTTCGTAAACATAGCAAACGACTTCATCACATTTCTACAGATGAAGTATACGGCGACCTCGAACTAAACGATCCAACTAAGTTTACCGAAAATACACCCTACAACGCCTCTAGTCCATACAGCAGTACTAAGGCCGGTTCTGACCTTCTCGTGAAAGCCTGGGTACGCTCATTTGGTATCAACGCCACTCTCTCAAACTGCTCAAACAACTACGGTCCTTACCAGCACATCGAAAAGTTCATTCCTCGCCAGATTACCAATATTCTTAGTGGTCTGACACCAAAGCTATATGGCACCGGTGAGCAAGTCCGTGACTGGATTCATGTCGATGACCATAACTCTGCCGTCCACGCTATTCTCGACAAGGGCGTTTCGGGCGAACTTTACCTAATCGGTGCCGATGGTGAACAAGACAACAAATATATCATCGAGACACTCCTCGAACTTATGGGCAAAGAAAAAACTGCCTACGAGCACGTGGCTGACCGCCCAGGTCACGACCAACGCTATGCGATCGACAACAGCAAGCTAACTCGCGAACTCGGCTGGCAGCCACAATACACCAACCTTCGCGCTGGCCTGCAAGCAACTATAGAATGGTACCAAGCAAACGAAGAATGGTGGAAGAACGAAAAAGCAAAAGTAGAAGCTGCTTACGCTGAAAAAGGCCAGTAAATATACCTCCACATTCGGCTAGCAAGCCCCTGACATACCAGGGGCTTTTTCATTCACTTTACACTCATGGTAATTGACTTTTAGTCATGTTTAGTGTATAATAAATACAGATGGCACTCAATCCATTCGGACCACACAATTAGGAGAAAAATGAGCCAGCACTGCGGACACGATCACTACAATCGTCCCGAAGTAGGTACGCCACGAGCAGATATCCAGATGAACTACCTTGACGAGGTCAAGCAATCCCTCGTCGATGCAATGGAGGCCTGCGATAAGAATGAATACTATAAGAAATCATTCTTGACCAGCCCCACTATCATCCAAGAGCCACACAGTTGGATCCCCTGGAAAAAGGTTTCACGTACCATTCCTGCAGAGAGCTGGAGGAATGGTGTCGTAGAAATCTACAACACCGGCGAGTACGTTGGCACCGGAGACACAGATCACTTCGTGATTCACCTCTGGTTCAATACTCAATGGGTCGAAGAGGAGGTTGTTGCATTCTTGGCAGAACACGGCTACCAAAAAGCCAAGCACGGCCACTACATCAGCGACTCAATACCTCGACACTGGCAGAACTGCGGCAACATTGCTTTCGAGCGACGCACGCCGTAGTTCACTCCTTATTCGGTTCGGGGGGGGGG
>JALDYI010000011.1:0-18090 GCA_032154105.1 Candidatus Saccharimonadota bacterium | reverse complement strand
GCAGCGGCGATTATACTGCCACAAGTGGGAAACTAGCACGGTGCCGAATTATAAAGAGACCATCCGAATAGGGTGGTCTTTTTCTTTATCGTAAAATAGTTATGCTTGAGTGGTGTGCGGTCTATGCCGCCAGCGTGTGCTACAATGCCAGTATGGAAATGCGCCTTGGTGAACATCTAAGTAATGACCTGTTTCTGTATGAAAGATCTCGTTTTCGGTCAGCAGTAGCCGGTGTTATCATTACGTCTCTTATGACTATGGGTCTGGGTATGGTCGTGTGGCCTGTTTTAAGAGACTTACTTTATAGTAGAATTATCACCTTACAAACGACAGCTACCGTACTGGGCATCGCGCTGATTGCCATGGTGTTTATATGGCTCTACGTTATTATCAGGCTGATTGTGCGAGCTCGTATCTATAGTAAGGGTGTGCGTAAGCGCCACCGTGGCCTTGCGTCTATCGTCGTGGCGTTAGGTGTCGCAATAGTATTTGCTGTGGCAGTCCCAGTAGTCGTTTTTATTCTTAATCCAATTACCTAAGTATCCTTCGAGTGTGGCATTGAGCTTATGGTAAAATGGTAGTAGATGTTTTTGACACAAAAACTAATGCCGTTATGGCATAAGCTGCGTGCTAAATTAACGAAAAGGGTGGTTATACTATCTCTGCTCGTACTCTTTTTAGTTGTGTATGCGATCGCCTTCTTCCCGCGCGTGATGCACTTTTCGTATGCCGGCCCAACCTGTATATCGCAGTTCACATTCTTGCCACAGGTTCTGCAGAGCGACAGTGGGGCGGCGTATACACTAACACCTAAGGACGAGACGATGGTCTTTGGCTACCCGCTTATCGCGCACGCGGTGTGTGCCGAGCCTACTGACACGCCAAAACAGGGTAAAGTGCGCGTCGGTCTTGCGCCGTTTGGCTGGAGCGTTGCGGAGCAAAGCTTTGTTGTTAAAACCGATCATCACTCTACGATCGCCCTCGAGCAGCTAGACAAGCCACTACCGACTGCGCAGCCCCTTAAGTTGGTATTATCTCGGCCTGACACTGTTTTTACATATAAAGCCACAGCCAACCAGAAGGTAACCGAATGCGACCCATCTGGCAGTGCGGTACTGTGCGATCTGAAAGAGGTTGGGCTCGCCCAGGGGAATGAATACACGCTTGGTATTGATCGTTATTTCAATAGCAAAAAGGTCGAAACAATCATTCAAAAAGACATCAGGACGCTTCCTGCCGTCGAGGTAGAGAGTTCGTCGGTCGCGAATGATCAGACGATATATGATAAGCCAACGGCGCTCACGTTCACGATGGACAAGTCCTTGGTGGCGGCCAAGACGACGCTATCATTTAACCCTGGGTCTGAATCTGCCGAGAATCTACCCGTAACCACAGAGGTGAATGATAAAACGATTACTGTTCAGTTCAAAGAGCCGCTACCGCGCTCCAGTGACTATACTGTTACACTGGAAGAGGTGGAAGCGATCGATGGTAGCTCACTTGCCGCGCCGCATAGTGTGAATTTTAAAGTTTCGGGTGGTCCGAAGGTTACGGGCGTGAGTGTTGGATCGTCGGGCGTTTCGTCAAGTGCGGCAATCACTGTCCAGTTTGATCAGCCAATTCAGGATGCGCAAGATGTGGCTAAGTTTATTACTGTCGCGGGCGGCGGCGCAACAATTACTAAGTCGGGTGATAAAGTAATCGTGAAGCTGGCGGGGCTTCCTCGTTGTGCTGACTTTACGATAAAGGTAGTCAAGGGGTTGAAGAGTAAGTATGACATTGAAAGCCTTGCGGATTGGCAGCATACTTCGCGCACAATCTGTCACACCATTTCAACCATTGGCTATTCCGTTCAGGGGAGGCCAATTAATGCCTATTACTTTGGCAATGGTCCGACGACTATTTTGTATACTGGTGCGATCCATGGCAATGAGCAAAGTAGTCGCTACTTGACGCAACAGTGGATAAACGAGCTTGAGGCAAAAGCTCGTGAGATCCCGACCGATCGCCAGATTGTCGTTATTCCAATAGTGAACCCCGATGGCATTGCACGTTCGGGCAGGAATAACGCCCATAATGTCAACTTGAACCGCAACTTCCCGACCTTTAACTGGACATCCGACACTGCCGTATCGGGTGGATCTGTCGAAAAGGGTGCAGGTGGCCCTTCGTCGCTATCGGAACCTGAATCAAAAGCACTTGCGAGCTTCACGCTCAACTTGCGACCGCGCTTTATTGTCACGTACCATAGCAAGGGGTCGCTCGTGAATTCCAATGATGTAAGTATTTCAATTGGCCTAGGCCAACAGTATGCTCGACTGGCAGGGTATAGCTATATATCGAATGCGGCAACCAACGAGACATTTGGCTTTACGATGACGGGTACTTATGAGGACTGGCTGATCGAACAGGGGATCCCAGCTATACTTATTGAGCTAAATACAGATGGCGGGTATCATTTTACGCAGAATAGAGCTGCGCTATGGGCGATGGCGCGCGGATAGGTTCCTGGTAGCGGTAGCCGAAGGCGGGTAGGGCATTTATGTAGAACAACGACTGGCGTCAGCGCCAGTCGTTCTTTTATGGGCTGCTTCGGCTGGTGGTGCCGTAGGGTAAAATAAAAAAACGACCAATCTCGCAGATGTGGTCGTTTTTTAATTTGAATCTAAATTTGGGATTCAAACAGGTGCTTACTAATAATATAGCACGAGCTGAATAAGTGCAATAGTATAAATACAATAAAAAGATGCTTATGTACATATTGACAAAAAGCATAAGCTATGCTATATTAAAAACATACACATGTCATATGTGAGGTAATCAAGAGGAGAACAATCATGGCAGGAACAAAAGCCGGCGGCCAATTGGCTGCAAAGCGTAACAAAGAACTTCACGGTGCGGACTTCTATGCCCGTATCGGTGCAAAAGGTGGCAAGAATGGCCGCACTGGCGGATTCGCCGCCAACCCTGAGCTAGCACGTATTGCTGGTGCAAAGGGTGGACGCATTTCACGCCGCAAGAAAGTTGCACAGACTGATCTAGAACTGGCTGCATAAGCTGCTATTGATCAAATAAAAAACGCCGCAAACGCGGCGTTTTTTATTTGGCTACCTTATAGCGGCGGAGGCCGCAAACTCGAGCATCATTGACACGCCATGTGTGCTGACAGGCCACGCAGTGATAGTGATGCTTTTTGTATTGCATGCCGGTTGCCTGACAGTTTGGGCAGGTGCTTCGTGCGTGTAACCAATCGCGGTAGGTATCAAGTGAATCTTGAATAACGGTATCGGTAATAGCGACCTCATATTGCGGGCCAAGCTCATCTCGTGCGCATTGCCACGCATCCCGCTCTATAGTGATGAGCTGGATATCTCGGCTATAGTCAGTATGCTTGAGTAGTGCATGGGCAAGCTCATGAAGCGTGTGCTCATTGGCGTGTTTATTCGAAGGGTCGTAGGTGATCTCAAGAGAGCCCGATGCCCAGCGAAAGTGATCACCAGGACTAAATGTATACTCTGGATAATCACGTGCAAGTTTATGTACGAGCGAGGCTATCGAGGGCATAATAATAACATCCATATACAACGGCTTCTTCTGGGTGAGCTGCCTGTATGAGGCGGGGTACAGAAATATGAGGTGGTAATTTTTCGGCAAGTAGCGCCAAGAGTTGATCGCTGTAGTGCTCAAAGTAGGTACCAATGCTGCCGCCAATGATAATAATGTCTGGCTGAATCATCGGAATAAGAACAAGGAAACCGCGGCTGATTCGGTCGGCGATTTGATTCCAGGTCGAGCTATCGGTAATGTCTCGTGCAAATCGTTTATAGGTGGCATGAATGGCACTGCCAGAGGCGAATGATTCCCATTCACGGACCATGCCGTCGAATTCGATCATGATACGTCCGCCTTCGCTGAGGCGAAGGCCTGGGTCGATGATGCCGCTAGTGATCATGCCGGTGCCGATGCCCGTACTTATCGTGACGTACAGTGATGAGTTTGGTGTAGGCGCGAGACTGCGGGCTTCAGCGAGGCCGGCCAGATTGGCGTCATTCTCAACAAGTAGGGGGGTGTTCGGGAAGTGTGTTTCAAGCGCTGCGCGAGCGTCAAAATTCTTCCATCCAAGATGATTACACCAGAGTGCGATACCATCTTTCACGATACCGGGCAGGGCAACGACGATTGTATCTATTGCCGAGTCGCCCGCGATATCGCGAATTGCCGACACGAGCTGGGCGATGTACTGATCGGTGTCTGTGGGTGTAGGGAACTTCTGCGAGTTTTCGAGTACGCCATCCTCCGAGAAACTTGCAACAAGTGTCTTCGTGCCCCCAGTATCGACCGCAATTAACATGTCTTTAGTGTAGCATAGATTCACCGTTGTTGCCCTCGGTTGAAAAGGTGGTATACTATAAAAAAGACGAAAGGTGTTGAGGTGATCAAACAAGCAAGTACACGAACAAATCAGGGTGGTTCGATACTTATATTTACTGTCGTTGCAGTTGTATTAGCGCTCGCGCTCGTAGGGGCGGTGCTGTTCATTCGCAATAAGGGTGAAGTGGCTCAGACGCAGGTGCCAATTATGGGACCCGTAGCGCCTCCGGAGGCGACGCCTGATAAAAATGGCAATGATGAGAGCAAAGAGGGTGCCGATAGCGCTCCATCTCAGACAGGTACTAAGCCGGAATCGGAAAATTCATCGCCTCGTGACGAGTCATCGAATAATGCGCCCTCTACGGCGTCCGAATTACCAAAGACAGGCCTGGCTGATATAGCGAGTGGTACGCTCATCGTCGCACTTGTAACCATGGCGCTTGTGAGCTACGTTCGTTCGCGTCATCTCTCGTGGCAACTCTAGTTCACCTCTTTGACTTGCAGGTATATCTGAGGTACAATAGTGAATAGTCTGGGAGCGCTGTATTTAATGTGCTCCAGTAATATCAATTAAGGAAGGAGTCTTACTAAGACTTATGGCAAAAGCCACAATAACAATGGATGATTTGCTCGCTGGTGCCGATGACAGCGTTAAGCAAATAACAGCCGGTGACATGATCACTGGAACAGTATTAACACTTCGCAAACACGAAGTCCTTATCGACCTTGGCGCTCAGGGTGTTGGTTTTGTACCTCGCCGTGAAGTTGGTTTTTCACGTGCCCTTAAGGTAGGTGATGAAGTAACAGCAAGTGTTGTTGACTCAGAACTCGACAATGGTTATTCACTACTATCACTTCGCAAGGCTGCAAAAGACCGTGGCTGGGAAGATGTTGCTGCTCGTCAAGAGAGTGGTGAAATCATCGAAGTATCTCCATATGATGCAAACCGTGGTGGTCTGCTTGTTGAGTTCGAAGGTGTTCGCGGATTCCTACCGGTATCTCAACTTTCAGCTGAACATTACCCGCGTGTTGGTTCAAGCGACAAGGACGAAATCCTTCAGCGCCTGAACGCTCTTATTGGTCAATCACTCAAGGTTCGTATCCTTGATGCAGACCGTAAGGCAAACAAGTTGATCTTCTCTGAAAAAGAAGCTATCAAAGACGGCCTTGCTGCTCGTTTCGAAAAACTTGCCGTTGGCGACGCCGTTAAAGGTGTTGTTACTGGTGTGGTTGACTTCGGTGTATTCGTTAACGTCGAAGGTATCGAAGGCTTGGTTCACATCTCAGAAATTAGCTGGGAGCGTGTCAATAATCCAAGTGACTACGTAAAGGTTGGTCAAACAATCGAAGCGAAGATTATTGCTATCGATAAAGATCGCCTTAGCCTTAGCATCAAGCAGCTTTCTGAAGACCCATGGTTCCAAGAAGTTGGCCAGTTCAAGCCAGGTGCTGATGTCGAAGGTACGGTTACTCGTATCACGCCATTTGGTGCGTTCGTGCAAATCAGCCCAGCTGTTGAAGCCCTCGTTCACGTAAGTGAGCTTGGTGGTGACGATACTGACCCTGAAAAAGTCTTTACCCTGAACGAGCGCAAAAGCTTTGTCGTTCTTGATATCGACAAAGACAATCGCAAGATTTCACTAAGCCTCGGCAAAAAATAATTTCCGAGCAATCTAAACTAAAACAATCCCGTTAAAGAGTGACGGGCGAAGGGAGCTTTCAATATGGCAGAAAAAGTAGTTGTTGTCGCTGACTCAATTACCGTAGGTGAGCTAGCTGAAACGCTTAATTTGCCCGTCACTACTTTAATTGGTGAGTTGTTTAAAAACGGTATTGTTGCCACTATTAACCAACGAATTGATTTTGAGACGGCAACAATTATCGTTGAAGAGCTTGGCCTCGATGTAGAGCTCGAAAAGAAAGCCGCACAAGTTGCAGCTGAACGTAAAACACACGTATTGTCTGATAAGGCAGTTGATCGTCCACCCATCGTGGCTGTTATGGGCCACGTCGACCACGGTAAGACCAGTCTCCTTGATGCCATCCTTGGCCAAAAGGTTGTTGACGGCGAAGCGGGTGGTATTACCCAGCACATTAGCGCGTATCAAACGGTTCGCAAAGAACGTTCAATTACACTTCTTGATACACCTGGTCACGAAGCTTTTGCGGCACTTCGTCAGCACGGTGCGACGCTTACCGACGTGGTAATTATCGTGGTTGCTGCCGATGACGGCGTGATGCCACAGACAATTGAAGCGATTCGTTTTGCAAAAACAGCGAATGCCAAAATGGTTGTCGCGATCAATAAAATGGACAAAGAAGCCGCCAATCCAGGACTTGTCATGGGCCAACTTGCCGAGCACGGCGTTGTCGCTGATGCACAAGGCTGGGGTGGTGACGTACCGATGGTTGAAGTGAGTGCCAAGACCGGCATGGGCGTAGAGTCATTGCTGGACACCGTTCTACTTGTCGCTGATATCGAAGAGCTCAAGGCTGACATTGATACGCCAGCAGAAGGGCTTGTGATTGAGTCACACATGGAAACAGGTCGAGGCTCGGTTGTTGGACTACTTGTCGAACAAGGTGAACTAAAGCCGGGTCACTTCCTGGTAGCCGGAACAGCCTACGGTAAAGTCCGTACACTGCTTGATTTTACTGGCAAGGCGCTGAAGAGTGCTGGTCCATCGACTCCAGTAACAGTGACGGGATTCAAGGAATTGCCACAGTTCGGTGATGTCTTCACGATCGTAAAGAACGAAAAAGAAGCTCGCCACGCAACTGAGGTCGCTCGCATCGAGCGCGAGAAAAACGCTGCGAGCACAAATGTGACTGGCGCCGATCTTCTTAAGATGATGAACCAAAAGCACGATTCACAAGATCTCAATGTGATTATTAAAGCCGACGTACAGGGTTCACTCACATCTGTTATGGATAGTCTTCGTCTTGTCGATACTGAGGGCGAGATTACTCTTCGCATCATTGGTAGCGGTGTAGGTAGTATCTCGGAAAATGATATTCGCCTTGCATCTGACGAGCATACAATCATCTATGGCTTCAACGTCGACCTTCCGCCAGCTGTAAAGCGGCTTGCGATGCGCGACAAGGTGCAGGTTCGCCTTTATAAGGTTATCTACGAACTTCTCGACGATGCTCGCAATTCAATGGAAGCCATGCTTGCGCCTGAAGTTGTCGAGACTGAGATTGGTACGATGACAATCAAGGGTATCTTCCGTACGCTTAAGGACGAAGTGATCGCTGGTGGTGAAGTGACTAGTGGCAAGGCCGTACCGAACGTACTTGTACGCGTAAAGCGCGGCAAAGAACAGCTCGGTGAAGTTGAAATCACCAAGGTCCAGCGCCAGCAGCAAGAGGCAAAAGAAGTCTTTGAGGGTGAAATGTGTGGTATTTCACTAAAGACAACCAAGAAGCTTCTTCTCGAAGAGGGCGATACGCTCGAATTCTTTACACGAGAGCTGGTGAAGCGAACGCTGAAGTAATAGTGCAACGATAGTTGCGTCAAAGCAAGTGCCATGCTATGGCACTTGCTTTTTTATTGTATTTATGCTAATATACTTACATAAGACAACTAGTATAAGCTAGGAAATATTGCAATGAATCCAGACCGCATGAAATCTTCAGAGCCAGCAGTCTATACTGACGCAAGACTCGATCAAATAGTTGATGCCGAAGTGATTACCGATGCTAATAATGTGGAATTGGCACCAATCGAAGAGCGTGAAGAGGTGCGGCTTTCGTTTGGTAGGCGCGAAAGGCGTAAAGAAGGCCAATTAGACTATCAGGACGCTTCGTTTGTCGATGTTAATAGTCGAGTGTTTGGCGTGTTTGATGGTATGGGCGGACAAGGTGGCAATGCGGCTGCTGCAGCACGTGTGGCTGCGCAGTCTGTCGGTGAGACATTGTCCCGAACTGGCAACGACGTACCAGATCGTGATGTGATTATCGATGAGCTTCGATTGGCGTTTGCTGCTGGTCGAGAGGCTGTAATCCGAGACGGCGAAGGAGGCTCTACTGTCGCTACTGCCACTAAGTTATATAGAGTTGAGGGTAAGTTGGTTCTCGGCGTGGCACATGCTGGCGACACTCGTTTATTTAGGTACTCAAAAGCAGACAAAACGTATGAACCGATAACCGAAGATCAGTCCAGGGGTAATGAGGTCTTTAACGGATTTACTCAAGAAGCTTGGGTTGCCGCTGATCGTGACCAGTATCTCACTGTTGATGTTTTTCCTGGCGATAGGCTTATGTTGTGTTCTGACGGTATTACAGGAGACTGGGGTCCTGATAATATCCATGATATACCAAATCAGTTCTTAAGCGCCGATGAGTTTGGGGATGCCTTTGGCCAATCGACGCCCGACGGAGCAGCTCAGCGCTTCATGGAAGTAAGTGAAGGCAAGAAGGAAGACGATAAGACGGTTCTAGTCGTGGATATCGATGCCATTGATCAGCCAAAAATTCAGCCGCGGCCACCGGGGAATAATGGTGCCCGACGCGTTTCTAGAGCTAGGAAGTCGGCTGCTCAAGCGGTTTCAGTACCTACGACCGCGGCGCCTGCAACTATGTCTGCTCCCTCCGCAGCGAGTGCTACTAGCGCCGCTAATAGCGCGCACGCTCAGCGACGAAGGGCTCAGAAGAAAAAAAGTAGCTCTGCAGTCAATCCAAATGCTGCTAATAGTATTGATGATTATTCTGAGGCTGAGTATGCTGAGATTAAGTCGCTATACGAACAAGCGGAGGTGTTCAATAGTAAGGAGCGTGCGAGGCGTTTGAAGCTAGGTGCATTTGCCTTTAAGAAAACGCGCGAAGCTGCAAACGAAGACTACGAACAGACGGGCGACCACCTCAGCAATTTGACTGAGTTATTCAATGAAGTGCAGATCGAAAAATGGAAACACGAGAATCCATCCATTGCTCCTGATGAGATTTCAGCTAAGTTGCTTGAACTTGAGAATGAGCGTCTGGCTGTCAGGGAATTGAACAACCATCAAGAAATGACCAAGGGCTGGTTTGCTAAATCGATGGAGAAATATGCCGGCCTCTCAAGGGGTAAGAAAATTGCCGTTGGCATTGGCGTGTCTGCAGCACTTGCGGCCACTGGTGGACTAGTGGGTCTCGTAGCTGGTGGTGCTCTTGGTGCGGCCGGTGCGGCTGGTCTTGTTGGCGCGAAGGTATATAAGTCGTATGCACAATCTCGTGCTGAATTATATACTAAGACAGATGCTGCGGATCAAATTACCGCCGACCATAACGGAATAGCGAAGACTATTGGCCAGATTCAAGATGAGTCACGAGAGATTACCGCAAAGCACCGACAGGAAGAGGTTGAGCGAACAGACAGGATTAACAAGAAGACACGCATCATAACGGCCATCTCTGCCGTTGCGCTCGGAGCTGGTATCGCATCACACAATGAGACCGTACGGGATGCCTTTGGTGGTGCCTGGAAGTATCTTAGAGAATCTGCCGGATGGGATGCCTCTGCTGGCGCCCCATTGCCATCACCTAGTGACAGTGGTGCGCCTCGCTCGGAAGCGCCGCCAGCTGGCGAGCATGGGCCTAGCCCGAATGCTGTCGATCATGCCGATGAAACATCTAGTGAAGCTCCTCGAGGGCCACTACCTGGAGATGGTCGCTGGACCCCGGGTGGTGTTGAGAATTACGTAACAGGCAGTCTCGGCGGGACGGAATTTACTGCGGTGGGACTTGGTAACTTCCATCAGTGGGTGGATGGGTATTCGGTTCGCTCCGGTGATTCTATCTGGAGTATTTCCGAGGACTATCTTCGTGCCCAAGGTGTTGCTAATCCGAGCGTTTATCAGATCGATGCCGTAAAAGACACGGTATTGGCCGACCTCCAGGCCCGCGGACTAGTTGGAGCTAATGGTTGGCTATCAGTTGGCCAAAGCCTTCATGTTAAGTAGGTGATATAATCAAAAGAGAATAGAATTAATAAACGGCGGTATATTCATGTTTCAACTAGACGATAAATTTTTAGCAGACATTGGCCTTAATGAACTTCCGGAAGAGCAGAAGCAGGCGTTTTTGCAGCATATTTATGAAGAGCTTGAGCTGCGTGTTGGGACGAAGCTATCTGATGGTTTGAGTGATGCTCAGCTCGAGGAATTCGAATCAATCATTGACCGAAAAGATGAGGCGATTGTCGCTTGGCTGAATCAGCACGTGCCGAATTATCATACCGACGAAGTGTTTGCTCGATTGCAGCAGGCAACACAGGCGGATCCGAACGATCCTGCGCTGCGTGCCGAGTATGCAGCAACAAAATGGCTTGAAGTGAATCGTCCTGATTATCGACAGGTTGTAGCTCAGGTTCTTGATGAGCTCAAGAAAGAGATCACAAGTAATCGTGATAAAATTCTAAGCTAGGCTATATAGCCGCGCTGGAAAGCTGCGCTATCCATGCTGCGGCCGCTTGGAGCGATAAGTTCATCAATTGAAAGAGATGCACCGTCTTTACAGAGAATGTCGAGCGGTGTGTTTTTTTCGTGCGAGACGTGAGCTTTAGTGATGATGATAGGGCTACCATTTATGTCGATCTTTGTTTTTGGAAAGCCGATATGGGCACGAACGAGACGTTCGGCGGCTTGAGCGGACATGGTATCAGGCTTAAGTAGTGCATCTTCTTTTTGAAGTAGCTGGCAGTAGATCGCCTTTGATTCGTCTTGTTTGAGCGGCTTTAGGGAGCCGTCTATAATGCGCGGAAGCGTTTCGAGGAGGAGGTTGGTCCCGAGTGTAGCGAGCGTATGGTAGAGTTCAAGACGGGTTTCAGTGCCCGCGAGCGGGTACTCTTTTGCCGCATAAACTGGTCCGGCATCCATTTTGGCGGATAGCTGCATAATTGAAACACCGGTAGTATCATCGCCATTTTTAATGGCTGATTCGATCGGGGATGGGCCGCGGTAGAGCGGTAGGAGGGAGGGGTGAAGATTGATTATGCCCGGTTCGAATAGGTCGATAATGGACTGCGGAATGATTTTTCCGTAGCTTACAAGTATGCCAACGGGATGATCAAACGCTTTAATACGCTCGGCAATGTCGCTGAGCTTTTGTGGTTGTAGGACTGGTATATTATGTCGCTCGGCAACAATTTTGACGCTTGGTGGCACGAGCTGTTGGCCGCGGCCTTTGCGGCTGTCGGGCTTGGTAACGACGGCCGCAATAGTGTAGCCAGCCTCAATAAGGCCAGTGAGGGCGGTGAGACTAAATTCCTCAGTCCCAAAGAATACGAGAGTCTTTGATGTGTTCGTCATAACTTAGTGGTTGTAGCTCGCCTTTCTCGTCGAGGGTGTAAAACGCTTCGGTGTTGTCGCGGATGTGGTCGATGAAAACAATGCCGTTGGTGTGGTCGACTTCGTGTTGGATAACGCGGGCGAGGAAGCCTTCGGCGCGGAGGCGTACTTCATTGCCGTCGATATCGAGGGCTTTGACACGGATTTTCGTATAGCGGGGTACTTTGCCGTACACGTGGCTGACACTGAGGCAGCCTTCATAGTCGTACTCGACTTCGCCTTCGTATTTTACGATTTCAGGATTAATCAAAGTGGTAAAATCGCGGCAAGATTTGTCGTCGAAGTCGCTACGAACAATGACGGCACGCTCGAGCCGGTCGATCTGCACGGCAGCAAGGGCGGCACTGATCTCATGTGGGCGAGAATCTTCCCAGTCGAGGGCGGCTGAGGTCATGTCGTTGATGAGCTTAACGGTATCGTCGGTTACGACGTGAACTTTTGTTGATTTTGTACGCAAATGGGCGTTCGGCAGGGTGATGATGGCTTCTTTTTTCATTTCCACTAGTATAACAGATGTCAGAGCAGGCTGGTAGGGTCGAGTTCGGACTGCCAATGTGTTGCTGGTACGTGCGCGAGCGCATCGATGAGGTATTGTCGCTTTGGGGATTTTAGCGTGAGCTGCCAACGATAGGTGTCGTGTTGGCGCTCATAGAACGACGGCGTTGGGCCGAGAATCTGCACGTCGGCGTGGACCTTTTGTCGTAGTTCTTTAGCGACGGCTTGAGCATTTCTAATTGCTGCAGCCTCTGTCTTGTAGATACAGGTTAATTTTAGGAGATGAATAAACGGAGGGAAGTGACCGTGTTGGCGCTCGGCGATTGTTGCATGGTAGAAATGTTCATAGTTTTGCGCCAATCCATCAACAACGGCTAGGTGAGTTGGCTGGTAGCTTTGAACAACGACATTGGTAGGGTGATGGGATCGTCCGACGCGGCCGATAACCTGGGCGAGTAGTTGGAACGTTCGCTCGCTTGAGCCAAAGTCGGGAAGGCTGAGTCCTGCATCTGCCTGAATGACGCCGACGGTTCGTAACTTTGGAAGATCGAGTCCTTTGGCGATAACTTGCGTGCCAATAATCATATCAATCGTGCCGTCGTAGAGTTCACTATATTTTTGTTCAACCGATTCACCGGATTCACTGTCGCCGTCAAAGCGCATAATCACTTTATTCGGAAATAGTTTTCGTAGTTCGGTTTCAATAAGTTTTGTACCGATACCCTTATGGATAATATCGGCGTGATGACATTCAGGGCAGCTAGTAGGCACCTTGTCGGTATGACCGCAAATATGACAGCGAAGGTGGTGCTTATCGGCGTGAAGGGTGAGTGGGACAAAGCAACGAGGGCAGGCCGCTTGCCATCCGCAGTTTTCGCAGAGGGTTGAGCTGGCGCTGCCGCGTCGGTTGTGAAAAATGAGCGCCTGGTTGCTATCGGCGAATGTTTCTTCAAGCTGGGAAAGAAGCAGGTCGGATACGAAGCGGTGGCGCTTGAATGACTGCCGTTTTGTCATATCGACCAGCTTGATGGTCGGGGCAACGGCGCCGTCCTTGGCACGCTCATGCATGCGGACAATTGGGCGGTTTGACTCGCCGGCAAGGTAGTAGTCGGCGATGGTCGGCGTAGCGCTGCCAAGAATGAGTTTTGCGTTATGGTAGCGGGCGAGCATGCTGGCGGCACGCAGTGCCGAATAACGCGGGGCTTGTTCTTGTTTAAAGCTTGGCTCGTGGGCCTCGTCGATAACAATGAGGCCAATGTTTGTCAGTGGAAGGAAAAGGGCGGAGCGTGGCCCGATGACAACGCGAGGTGATGTGCTCGTGAGTACTTCGCGCCACGCCTGATGCCTCTCGGATTCTGTCTGCCTTGAATGGGCAAGGGTAATGTTGTTGAAATGATGTGAGAATTCATCAACCAGCTGCGAGGTGAGGGCGATTTCTGGCACGAGCACGATGACCGATTCGCCACGAGCGATGGCTCGCTTGGCGAGTTCGATATAGACGTGCGTCTTTCCCGAGCCGGTAACTCCATGCAGCAGTGCCGATCCGGGGGTCATGTGTTCAATTGTATCAAGGGCTTTAAGCTGCTCTTTTGTGAACACAATAGTTGTTCGATCCCGGAGATTTTCTCGAGGTGAAATGGTTCGGGTGCGACGCGTTTTTTGCAAACCTCGAGGAAGAATTGTCTGGAGTACTGTCGCAAGATGAGTGGCGTAGTATTCGCCAAGCCAGAGTGCCAGCGAAACAAGCGGCTGTGGTAGTGCAGTAGATTCAATGACTGAACTAATCGGCTTTGTTTCATAGGCTGGCTTTGTCACGCGACGAAGGATGACGCCGACAAGGCTTTTTTTGCCCACCTCTATGTTTACAATTTGTCCGACTAAGAGCGGTTCGGATGAGCTATACGTAAAAGACACGCTGCTTGCGCGAACAATCTGATTTGGTGCCACCTCGTAGTAGTACATACGTTTTAGTATACTGCGTATAACCTGCTAAACTAAAACATATGTATTTTGAAAGTCGTGCCCAGGCGGGGCAGATATTGGCCGGACAGCTCGCTCCGCAGTATCGCTATGAGAACTGTGCAATTGTTGCGCTAAGTGATGGTGCTGTTCAGGTAGGTGAGCAGATCGCTGAAGCGCTTCACTGCATCCTGACGATGCTTTTGATTGAAGATATTCAGATTCCTGGTGAGGGGCTGAGCTTTGGTGGTGTGTCACAGAGCGGTGGCTTTACATACAATGGTATGTTTAGCGCCGGCGAGGTGGAGGAATATACGAGCGAGTTCCATGGTTACCTTGAGGAGCAGAAGCGCGAGGCATTTCAGCGGATCAATCGGCTACTTGGTGATGGCGGTGTGATTGATAGTGATATGCTTCGAGACCACGTGGTGATCTTGGTAGCTGATGGTATCGATAATGGTGCTGCGATTGACGTGGCGCTCGACTTCCTCAAGCCAATTCGCATCCAGAAGCTTATTGTCGCCACTCCTGTTGCGACTATCCCAGCGGTTGATAAGCTACACATGGCGGCCGATGAACTCCATATCCTTGATGTGAAAGAAAATTTCATGGGGACGAACCATTATTACGAGCAAAATGACATCCCGTCTCACGAAGAGACGATCGCCAAGATTAACCAGATTGTGCTGAATTGGCGTTGAAACTAGCGTCTAAAAAGTGTAGAATAGATAACAACAGAAGAGTCAGTGAGTAAACAAGGGAATTTATGTTAGACGTTTTTATTACCTCTCGGGTGCGAAGAAAAATTGTAGTGGTGTACGCCAAATATCCTGATTTCCACACTCACGTACGAGGACTTGCAAAGCTTATCAAAGAAGACCCGGGCAATATCCAGCGCGAGCTAAAGCGACTTGAAAAAGTTGGCTTTCTGACGAGTGAGAAGCAGGGTAATACAAAGATCTACTCGACTAATAAACAGTTCCCGATCTTTAAAGAACTCCAGAGTATCGTGATTAAGTCACAACAGCAAGCTGGCCGACCAAAACGCCCAACCACTGATCTATAGATGAAGTTATTTGACGAAATTCTAAAAGCTCGCGGCCTTAGTGGTACGGCTCGGGAGCTTTTTTTATCACCAAGCTATGAGGCGAAGCACGATCCGTTCTTATTGCCCGATATGGATAAGGCGGTTGAAAGGCTGGTGCTGGCGCGTGAGCGGCAAGAAAAGATAACGATCTATGGCGACTATGATATTGACGGCCTGACGGCAACGACCGTTCTTCTTGATGCGTTCGAGAGCTTTGGTTTCGAATCTGTCGATGCATTTATTCCAAACCGATTTGTTGAAGGCTATGGCCTGACGGTTGATGCGGTTGAGAAGATTGCCGCCGCGGGCGCACAGCTTATTGTGACGGTTGACTGCGGCAGCTTGAGTGAGAAAGAGATTGTGCGGGCCAATGAGCTAGGCGTTGATGTGATTGTGACCGATCATCATAACGTAGCGCCGGTTCAGCCGCCGGCGATTGCCGTGATTAATCCAAAGCGTCCGGATCATGATTATCCGTTCATTGATCTTGCGGGCGTTGGCGTAGCATTTAAGCTGGTGCAGGCGTTGCAGACACGCCTTGATGGACTTGAGACGGGGCAGGAAAAGTGGCTCCTGGATCTTGTCGCACTTGGAACGGTTTGTGATGTTGTGACGCTTGTCGATGAGAATCGCGCCAACGTATATTGGGGCTTAAAAGTGCTGTCAAGGACACGTCGGCCAGGATTAAAGGCATTGATGGCAGTTTCGGGCGTTGAGCCGGAAAAGGTAAATGCACGCAGCCTTGGCTTTGGACTAGGGCCACGTATGAATGCAGCTGGCCGACTTGAAACGGCACAGTATGCGCTTGATATGCTCCGAGCAACCGATCCTATGGAGGCGCTCGAGAAAGCGCAACGGTTGGATGCAATGAACCTTGCGCGCCGTGCGGATCAAGATAAGATTTTTAAGGCTGCGATTATTCAGGCGGAGCAATTTAAAGACGATGATGTCTTGGTGGTGAGTTCACCTGGCTGGAACCATGGCATCATCGGCATCGTGGCGGCCAAGCTGCTGGAGCGGTACAAAAAGCCGACGTACGTTCTGGAGGAGATGGGCGAGGAGTCGAAGGGCTCGGCGCGGAGCTATGGCGACTTCAGCGCGGCTGATGCAATTCGCGCCAGTGACGATATTATTACCAAGGGCGGTGGACATAAGTTGGCGGCCGGAGTGACGATGCCGACGAAAAATATAGATGCGTTTAGAAAGCGCGTGAATGAATTTTATCGTTCAAAAGATTTATTCAATCAGGCAGCGCTACTGCTACCGAAGGCCGACGTGACAACTGATTTTGCGGACGTCACTGATGATTTGATTACACTGCTTGATACGCTCGAGCCATTTGGCAGTGGTAATCCGCAACCGATTTTAAAGAGCGAGAACGTGCTCGTAACTAGCCTACGCCGTATGGGAGCCGACGCCCAACATGTGAAGCTTGAGTTGCAAGATGGCACGAGCCGAAAGCTGCAGATGTTGGCATTTAATGCACCGGCTAGCTTTTTTGTGGAGCCGGGTGAATACGTGACGGTATGGTACCAGCCGGATGTGAATGAATGGATGGGGCGCCGAACCGTTGAGGGTCGGCTGTTACATCTCGAGGCGCATTAATTTGTCGGGATGATTGCGCTCGTGTTATAAATAGAGGCAGATATGAGTAGGTGGGAAAAGCAACAAGTCGGTTTTACGATTGTCGAACTCTTGATCGTGATTGTGGTGATTGGTATTCTCGCCGCCATTACGATTGTTGCGTATAACGGCATACAGAATCGGGCGAATGATGCCGCCGTTCAGTCAAATCTCGACGCTATCGGAAAGCAGATACGCCTTTACTATGCGCGTGAAGGTGTATTTCCTAAGGGATTTTCCGACCTGAATGACACGACTAAAATACAGATAAAGGCGACAAAAGCGGCATATGGTAACCAATATGATCAGCGGTGGCTTGAATTATAATTTATTGTACTGTTGGCCGAACACTGCCGCGCCAGAGTCTTTTGCGTTGATTGCATCTTCGCAATCAGGTAAGGTTTTCCAGTATAAGAACGGCGTCAGCGAGGCTAGCTATTCATTTAGTGGAGGTAGTATTGCAATCTGCACGAGTGCTGGCAATACGATGGATACCGGTAGCGAGCGAGACTTCTTTTACGATGCTAATAATTGGCGTACGTATGTAAAAGATTAGTATGTCTCGACGACGGCGCCTTTCCTTGTTATGTCTATGACGCTTGTGGTATAAATAGAGGCATATGAAGGCGTGGGCTAAAAAGCAAAAAGGGTTTACGATTGTCGAACTCTTGATTGTCATCGTGATCATTGGTATTTTGGCCGCGATTACAGTCGTTGCGTATAACGGCATTCAGAACCGGGCGAATGATACGGCTGTGCAGGCCGATCTTCGTAATATCGGTGGTAAGATTATGGAATTCAAGGCTGTCAATGGTGCGCAGCCATCTGCTAATTTAACTGACTTTGGTCCAATGAACATTAAGGTCGCACGGAATGCATACGGTGCGCACTATACACCTGGAACTTCAAGTGGCTATAATCTTATTTACTGCTCACCAGGAACAACTTCATCAGTCTTTGCGTTGGTCGCTGCGAGTAAGTCTGGAACGGTTTACGTCTTTCGCAATGGAAACGTGAGTGTGGGTGTTGGACCACTGTCAACGCATACGGGCATTTGTCCAGGTAACGACATGCCCCCTGGGACTGGGGGTTCATGGTTCTTCAGCGACGGAGTGTGGCTGCCCTGGATAGGCTGATGGTTGCGCTATAATTGCATCTCTGTTACAATAGTCTCCATATGGTACAAGTAACACGTAAAGATGAACGCGAAGCGAACGAAAACATTAT
>JALDYI010000001.1:0-228588 GCA_032154105.1 Candidatus Saccharimonadota bacterium | reverse complement strand
CCCCCCCCCACCTCACCCACCTCTTCTGGTGGTTTTTTTATTATCTTATCTACCCTATACTAATAGACAAGATGACTAAGAGTGAGCTTTTGGATTACGCCCAGCCACATTACGAGGAGAATGAACTGCTCGAGCTCGAGCATGCCATCGACTTCGCTTCAGCTGCCCACGTTGATCAAACGAGAAAGAGCGGCGAACCCTACATCATTCATCCACTCCATGTTGCTCACACGCTCATTGAATGGGGCATGGATATTGATACCATCCTGGCCGGTGTCCTGCACGATACAGTTGAAGATACGTCTGCAACGCTTGGCGAGATCGAAAATCTATTCGGCCGGGATGTCGCCTTCCTTGTCGATGGCGTCACGAAAGTTTCACAAGCTCGTGCCGGCATGCGCGATCTTTCCAGTTACTTGCCGCAAACAAAAGACAACTTATCGAAGCTTCTTATCGCCGTCGGACAAGATGTGCGCGTTATTATCATCAAGCTTGCCGACCGTCTCCACAACCTCTCTACACTTCAGCACATGAAGCCAGAAAAACAAATCAAGATTGCCCGTGAAAGCCTGGAAGTGTTTGCCCCAATGGCCGATCGTCTTGGTATGGGCCGCGTACGCATGCAGATCGAAGAGCTGGCTTTTAGCTACCTTAACCCGAAAGAATTTCAGCACCTACAGCATCTCATGCAAAAACGTCTCGGCAAAAGCACGCGCAAGCTTGGTATTGTGCGTCACGAAGTTGAATCAGAGCTCAAAAAGCAAGGTATTAAATTCGAAGTGAATGGCCGTGTAAAAAGTATTTACAGCCTCCACAAAAAACTCAGTAAAGTGAGTGGCAGCATCGACGATATCTACGACCTCATGGCACTTCGCGTCATCGTAGAGACAAAAGAAGATTGCTACCGCGCACTCGGCATCTTGCATAGTATGTACCAGCCGATGATTTCACGCATCAAAGACTACATCGCCATTCCAAAGCCCAACGGCTACCAAAGTCTCCATACTACCGTTATCACCCCAAACAAGCAGATCGTCGAATTTCAAATCCGTACCTTCGGCATGCACGAATATGCCGAACGCGGACTCGCCGCTAGCTTCCACTACCATGAGCAAAAATCGAGCAAGGACTATACGAAACGAAAGGGCGTATCGGCTACACTTCCTGCCCAGCTCCAATGGATCACCCAGCTACAGGAGATCGCCTCCCGCCTAAAAGACAATGAAGAGATCTCGCAGGATCAGCTCAATATTGATCTATTTGGCAGTCGGATTTTTGTCTACTCACCAAAGGGTGACCTATATAATCTTCCCGAAGGCGCGCTGCCACTTGATTTTGCCTATCTCGTCCATAGCGACATCGGCAAGCACGCTTACAGCTTCCGCGTGAATGGCAGTATCAACGCCTTTGACAAGCCACTCCAAAACGGCGACGTTGTCGAAGTCGTCACGCGTAAACTACCTCAGCCAAAACAAGCCTGGCTCGACCTTGTCACGACAACACATGCTCGAAACAAACTTCGCGCTCAGCTCAAACAGCTCGGCCTCATCGAAGGCATCAGCAACGCCGCAGCTATCATACGAGAAAAAGCCAGCCGAAAGAAAAAATAACCAGCTAGATAAGCTGGTTATTTAGCAGGTGAGCTACTGCCTTCTTGTAGAACGGGCGTAACTCGTACTTTTCCAAGAACGATTGAGCCGACTGCCATTCATACCCTTCGTGCTCCCAACTGATCACCACCTCGGGCGTGTAATCAAGGCGGGCAACATAAAGGAGCTTACTTACAGATTTGTGCTCGTCGGCATAAAAAGCCGTTTCAGCGTAGCCCATTGTAGCGAGATTTGGGTCGATCTGTATCCCCGCCTCCTCGTACAGCTCACGGACAACAGCATCGCGCTCAGACTCACCCGGATCCACAAGCCCACCAGGGAGATCTGGCTTGTGAGCTTTCTCGGGATGCTCTTTATATTCACCCGTGCGAAGCATCAACGCTTCGTTTTTCTCATTGAGCAAGAACAGCTTTGCAACCGTCTCGCGCTCCATTACTTTTGGTTCCAACGCTCGATTGATTCGTGGATAATAGCCTTCGCCTCTTCAGCGTCACCCCAACCCTTTACGACAGTGCTACCTGGCTTCTTGAGGTCTTTGTAGTGCGTGAAGTGGTGCGTGATCTGATCGATCTTCTGCTTTGGAATATCCGCAAGCGAGTTAATCGCGTTTCCTGTACTACGGTCATCCGCCGGCACCACTACAACTTTGTCGTCAACCTCATCGTCGTCAACAAACTTCATCACACCAATGACTTTAGCTTCCAAAAAGATACCAGTCGGCAGTGGCTGATCAGTAAGAATCAGTGCGTCGAGCTCATCACCATCTTCATCAAGCGTCTGCGGGATAAAGCCATAGTTCGTCGGCTTTGCAAAAATCGCAGGCTCCACTCGGTCGAGTTGCATAACTGCAAGATCACGATTCCATTCAATTTTGTGTGAGCTGCCAGCTGGGATTTCAACAACAACGTTAATTACGCCGCCGTCAACATCACCTGGCGTCAGGATTTGGTTAAAATCTGCCATAAAAGTATTCTCCTTTGTTTACTCCATTTACTATATCAAATCTGTTATGATAAGAGCAACGATGTTAATAATTGGTCACCGCGGTGCTGCCGGAGTAGCACCAGAAAATTCTCTTGAGGCCCTGCATGCCGGCGTCGAAGCTGGCGCTGATATGCTTGAGTTTGATATTCACCTCACACATGACCGCATCCCGGTCCTTATTCATGACAACAATCTTAGGCGCACCCATAAAAAGCGCTTCTATATTCACTCCTCTACGCTCACCGAACTACGCGAAGCGACTGCCGATACAGACAGTCCTATCGTCACGCTCGAAGAAGTACTCGATGAGTTCTTCGGCAAAGTCCTCCTCAATATTGAGATCAAGCAGCGCGGCACTGCCAAGGAGATCATCGCGCTACTCAATCGAAAATACATAAAGAAGAAATCCGACTGGGGCCTCTTCGTCTTCTCGTCATTCCTTGCGATTGAACTGCGCGCACTGCGAAAGCTAGCACCAGAAGCCAACTTATGGCTCCTCCACAATCGCAATCCGTTTATTTTTATCGCCTATGCCCGACTTATCAAGCTTAATGGCGTCGGCTTTCATCGCCTCTATATCAACGATCTTGCGCTTGAAATTGCCAAGCAAGCAAATCTATTTACCTACGCCTACACAGTCAACAGGCCCGACGCAGCAGTACTCCTGTCACGCAAAGGCCTCGACGGTGTCGTTACCGACTACCCGGATAAAATACTGAAAAAAATACAGAAAAAAAGCGCTTAACCGCGCTTTTTTTCATCAAGATATTCGCGTATACTCAGCGCTGCGCTGGCACCCTCGCCAACCGCACTAGCAATCTGCATGGTTGCACCACTTCGCACATCGCCGCTCGCATACACACCAGGCATAGATGTTTGTAGGTGCGCATTCGTCTTAATAAGACCCTGCTCATCAAGCTCAATCTCACTGCCTACGAGAAAGCCAGTATTTGGTTTAAGGCCCACAAACACAAAAACACCATCGGTTTCAAAAACCAGCGGCTGACCAGCCTTAGTTGCGCGTACTCCCGTAATCTTACCGTCAGTAGCCATAATCTCTTCAGTCGGAGTATTAAGATGCACGGTAATCTTACCCTCTTTCACTGCCTCTTCAAGATCGTGCTGTAAAACCTCGCTGGCTTTGATCGTACTTCGCACCAAAAGATCGATATGGGTCGTAAAGCGCGTCAAAAAGAGCGCCTCTTGAAGGGCCGAGTTACCACCACCGACAACCACAAGTCGTTTTTCGCGGTAGAATGCACCATCACAGGTAGCACAGTAGTGTACGCCGCGTCCGTAATACTCGGCTTCACCCGGCACGCCGATCTTGTTGTAATCACTCCCGGTTGCAATAAGTACTGTCTTGGCAAGCACCTCTTCGCCGTCAACAATCACCACTTTGTGATCACCTTCATCACGAATGGCAGATATTTCGCCAAATTCAATCTGAGCTCCGAAACGTTCGGCCTGCTTTTCCAGCTGACCAGCGAGCGTCAAGCCTTCAATACCGTCGGGAAAGCCAGGGTAGTTATCGACTTTATCGGTGATTGCCGCCATGCCGCCAATCACGCCTTTTTCATAAAGGACCGTATCGATGTCTTCGCGCGTAGTATACACTGCCGCCGCAAGCGCGCTTGGGCCAGCGCCGATCATGACCGTGTCGCGTATCTTAGTACTGCTGAGGTTGCTGCTGTTGTGCATATAATTTCATTAGCTCCTGTGATGGTGTTGGTTCGGCCGGAACATCGGGCGCTGCAATCGCCTCAGGTTTCGGAATAATCATGATAACAAACTTAAGTGGTGTATTGGCAGGAATGTCTTCGCCCTGACCTGTCGCACCGTAGGCTTTGTCTGCAGGGATAGTCAGCTCACGGACTCCGCCAACTTTCATGCCATCGGCACCTTCCGTCCAGCCAGGAATAACACCACCTGGCATAACGTCAAATGGCGCCTTGAGCTTGTCGCCATCAATCGAGCCGTCAAAGACCTTACCTGATGGATTCCAGCCAATATAATAGGCGGTGAAACTCGAGTCCGACGTAATAGTCTCGCCATCACCAATTTTTAGGTCTTCTTTTTTCAATTCTTTCACATCCGTCGCACTAAATGCAGCTGGCCGTGATGCGTACTGATTAAATGTAGCGAAATACTTAGTAGATAGTTCCGTCGCTTGAGCGGCTTGCTTTGCGCTATATTCGTCAAATTGCGGCTTGTACTTCGCTTGATAGTCACTTTGTTGCTTCTGATAGTCGGCAACTAGCTGTTGGTAGCGAGCTTGGTCACTTGCTGCATTTTTCGGCGCAAGCACCATCGCCATGAACCCGCCAAGCGTTCCAATAGTAAGGGCACCGGCAATCACCCATATGCCAATGCGTTGACTTTTTCGTGTCGCCATCTGAAATATAACTCCCTATTCGTGAATTCAGTAATTGTATATAGTATAGCATCAAACGCATCCATGCTCATAGTTGATAGAACCCTATTTACATGATAAAATATGTTTTAGTGAGTGCGCGTTGGCACCAAGTACAGAAGAGGTGGAACATGTCCGACAACGAAGACATGTCAGGCACGGAAAAGCTGCCCATTATCCGGGCGGACGACTCAGTCTACGACCAGGAGGGTGACGTAGGCAGAGACAAGCCAGCATTATCCGAGAAAAATGCGTTCGAGGCAATGCTTCCAAGTCCAAGTAGTTTCAAGTATCTACCCCGCCCTAGGCGAAAAGTCATTAACTTCGAAGGCAAAAAGTACCTGATCATTTCAAGATCGGAGATAACCGAACGAGGCATGTTTGGCGTCAAGCTAGACTGGAACAACAAAGTCTCGGATCTTCACCTCCTAAAGAACGGTCTTGTCGATCACCTGCACGCAAGAAAAGTACCGATCATCCCGCTCGACGACGAAGATGAAATTCGTTATCTAGCACGTCACAACTGGTGGTCACACGGGCCGAAGCAACTTCTCATACTACTCTACTGGCTTATGGGAACCTGCGTCATTGCCTGGGCATTTATGTCTGTTGATCGTAACTGGGATGCGGCACCGGTAACATCGCTCGTTATCTTCATTGCCGGAAGCGCCTGGACGGCCTTCTGGACAACTCGGTATTATCCAGTATGGATGGAGTGGGCGTATGACTGGATTATCATCACAGATAAACGGTTGATCCTTAGCTACAATCCGCCGTTTAAACTACCCGGTAACAATAAGACGGTGATGCTAGCCTCTATCATTACCGTTGACACCGAGGATCCAAGCTTGTTCCAAAACCTAATTGGATGCGGTAAAGTTCAGGTTCGTACCGCCGACAACGACCAAGAGATCGACGAACTCCTGGAGTACGTCAACAATCACCATCAAGTCCGAGAGCTGCTTATAGGTAGCCTCGGTTAGTCCCGAGAGAGCCCCGTTGATGCACATCCATCCGGGCGTGCTCCTCGGGGCTCTTTCATATATCGGCCTAGATTGTGTCGTTTACTGCATCGCTCTTACGAGCTGGCGCAAAGTAATCATCCTCAAGCGTGCGCTGTGCACGCCATACTCCAAGTGACAGTCCAATCGGAAGAATATCTGAATATCCCACAAGGTCGGCCATGCGACGAATAATCGAGGCGAGCCAACCGCTAAGACGTATCTTGCGCCATTCAAATACCGCCCAATTCTCACCTACAGGCACGACAACTGGCGGCATCACAGCTTTATATTCTTTAAGCGGCTGCTTTTTCTTCATGCGCCCGATGTTGCCAGCAACAAATATCGCATCATGTAGCGCTGTTTGGGCCAGGCCAGTATACTGCGTCGCGGCATTGTCACCAATTACATACACGTCCTTAGCGGCGAGCATGCGAATATCGACAACCACACGTCCATTGGGCGCGAGTGTAAAATGTTGGCCATTTTCTTTATAGAATGGATGGTTGGCGACACCCGATGTCCAGATAACCGTCTGGCTCTTGATCGGCTTACCGTTGACGATAAGCTTATCGGCCGTGGCAGACTGAACCGCCTGTCCTATCTGTACGTTCACACCCATTTTCTCAAGACGCTTCTTCACCCTGGCGCTCGTAACCTCGCTCATTTTTGGCAACACTCTCGGTGCCGCCTCGACGAGACTGATGTTAAAACTTTTGTGAGACACTCCGTAGTGCTTACATAAACGCTCGAGATACGAGCCGAGTGCCGCAGCAAGCTCAACCCCCGTAGGGCCAGCGCCCACGATAACATAGTTCTTATCAACAGAACCTCGCTCACTCAACTGGCTATACAAGTGATGTTTAAGCTTTTTAATCTCGGTCGCCGATTTGATGCCATACGCATAGGTATCGAGACCCTCAATACCAAAATACGTTGTCACTGTTCCGAGTGCCAAAATGACTGTCTCGTAGGAATATTTCACTCCTTCAATGCTCGTTAGTACATGTTTATGAGGATCGATATTTACAATTTCATCAAGTACTACGCGGATATTGTCTTTTCCGGCAAATATTTGACCGAGTGGCACCCAGGACTGGGCATGACTATGCCCAGTGGCCGTTCCATAAAGGGCGGGATAATACTGAAAATCTGGCTTGTCACTGATGAGCGTAATGGCATTTGTCGAGTCCTTTGCAAGCTCGAGCGCCGCCTTTACACCACCAAAACCACCGCCAACAATTGTTATATTCATCTCTACCCTTTGTCTGTTTATTTATTTAATGTGAGATATGCTAGCATTCTTATTCGCCAACTTCACCTTTGAAGCGACCGTCATCGTTGAAACGACGACAAGATATGCCACGCCCATGAGGCACGCTTCGATCATATGCGCCGGCGCGCTGGCCACAAGATAAAATCCGCTACCTAGTGTTGCTGCCATCATACCGTAACTCGCAAGGAGACCTTTTCGCGACGGGCGCGCAAGCGCATATCCAGCTAGAACAATACTCAAAAGTGCAATTATAACGTGAAGTAAAACTATCATATTGCCAGTATACACGCTATGGCAACAGTCCGCCAACAGACAACATGAAGCACTGCAGTAGTAGAACGAACAACGAAAAGACAAACATCTTTAGTGCCCATTTCTCGTCAGTCTCTACCTTAAACCCGCGAATGCCCTTAACCAACCAAACGACGCCAACAATCGTCATAACAACCAAGAAAAGATACCCAGTGTAGCCGGTAACCGTAAACAAACTATTCACAACAATATACAACGCTACATATATAATGATGTGCACTTTGGTTACACGCATACCCTTTACGACTGGTAGCACAGGAATGCCCGCACTGGCGTAATCAGCTCGTCGTCGCATTGCTATCGCATAAAAATGCGGCATCTGCCACGCCACGAGCACAAAGAAGAGTAAGATTGCTGCAATATCAAATTGATTCGTCAGTGCCGTGTAGCCCGCTACAGGAGGCAGCCCACCAGAAATCGCACCGACCAATGTGCCATGGACTGTCGTTCGCTTAGCTATTCCATAGAGCACAATATACGAAATATACGCGAGCACGCCGAGCATAACTGTCAGTGTATTAGTAAAGATTATTAATACACCAAACCCAACAATGCCGAGTAAAGCCGTATATACAAGTGCGGCCCTGCTCGATATTTTTCCCGCTGCCGTTGCGCGCTTTCTCGTACGCGCCATTTTGGTATCAATACTGCGATCAATGTGATTATTTAGTACACACGCAGAAGCAATCACAAACATCGTACCGAATATCACCCCGATAAACGCAAGCCACTTAAACTCATATACTTGCGCAAATGCCAGCAAAAACCCAGCGGCGGTCGCCATGACATTGCTGTACACGATGCCCGGCTTGACGAGCCGGTAGTAAAGTTTCAGCCTCTCCACTAAAAGCCTTTATCACTTTGCTTAATCATGAATTCGTCCATCTGTTCTGGCGTCATGTTCATGTTGTAGTTGAGGTTATACATGATCCATAGTGAACCAAGCACGATAACAACTAATATGAGAAGTGTGAAGAGGAATACTGCCATATTCCAGCGCGGTTTATCCTCTTGTCCAAGATGAAGAAAGAAGACGAGCTGCACCGCAAGCTGCACAAGTGCCAGGCCAACCAAGATAAATACCGCAATATTTTGCTCAAACAACTGTTCTACGACCACAACATACGCCGCAAGCGTCAGAACCACAGCAAGAACAAACCCGGCAACATACAGTCGGACAGCCGATAGAACAGAAGTCTGTGTGCTTTTTTTCACCATACTATAGCACCCCCATAAGATAGACAATTGTAAAAATAAAGATCCAGATTACATCGAGAAAGTGCCAGAACATACCAAAGAGGCCTAGCCGACGACGCACGCCACTGGTCAATCCCCTATGTGCAACTTGCCAGCCAATCACAATCAGCCATAGCAGCCCAACTGCGATATGCGCTCCATGCGTACCGACCAGGGTAAAGAATGCCGACAGGAAAGCACTTGCCTGCCAGGTCGCACCCCCTGCTGCGAGCTTACTAAACTCAATGAGCTCGAGCGTCAGAAATGATACACCGAGTAGCGCTACTCCACTAAGTCCTGCAAGTACCAGCCGGCGACGATTCTGTCGAACCGCCAGCATGGTTAAGCCACAGATAAAGCTACTCGTCAGTAGAATCAACGTCTCAGCAAGTACAAACGGCATGTCAAAGATATCTTTGCCTGCGACGCCGCCATAGGTATTGTCACGAAGAATGATATAGGTCGCAAACAGACTGCCGAATAGAACACAGTCGGTCATAAGATAAATCCAAAAGCCAAGCTTCGTCGTACTCTCCTGGGATTCAATCGTATGCGCGGCCGCAGTAGTATGGCTCATGAGTACTGCTCCTTCATCCTATTTTTCTTATCTAATATCTCGAGTTGTTTTGCGCTCAGGCGATACTCTGTATCGTCATTGCTTGTGCGAATAATGATACAAACAATCACACCCAGTAGTCCAACACAGGCTAGCCACCACATGTGCCATATCAATCCAAACCCTATCAAAAATGCAAAGACAGCAATCACCAGCCCAAAAGCACTATTCTTCGGCAGATGAATATCCTCATACGCTAGTTTCTCAAGCTTCTCACCCCGATGTAATGCCTGCTTATCTTCCCAGAACTGATCACGACTATGGACAACCGGCGTAACAGCAAAATTATAAAACGGCGCAGGTGACGGCACTGACCATTCGAGTGTTCGGCCGTTCCATGGATCACCCGTTCTATCAAGGTTCTTTTTTCGTTGCACGATACTCACCACCAACTGCAGAAGCTGCAAACCGATGCCAATACATATAATGATCACACCGACGCCGGCAACAATAAACAAGCCTTTCCAGCCGGTTGACTCATCGTAATGATCGAGTCGACGCGTCGCCCCCATGAGGCCAAGGATATATAGCGGCAAGAAGGCGACTAAAAAGCCGACCGTCCAGCAGTAACTCGCATACCGGCCAAGCCGCTCATTGAGCGTGAAGCCAAAGATCTTCGGAAACCAGTAAGTAAGTCCGGCAAAATACCCAAACAGCACACCGCCAATAATGACATTGTGAAAATGAGCAACCAGAAACAGGCTATTATGCACCTGGAAATCAATCGCCGGCACCGCCATCAAAACTCCAGTCACGCCACCGATCGTAAAGGTCATCACAAAACTTAAAAACCACAGCATCGGCGTTGAGAATTTGATACGTCCACGATACATAGTAAACAGCCAGTTAAAGACCTTAACCCCGGTCGGAATGGCAATAATCATGGTTGTAATACCGAAGAAGGCATTTACGTTTGCGCCCGCCCCCATCGTAAAGAAGTGATGGAGCCATACAACAAATGACAGAAACATAATGGCAAAAAGTGCCCACACCATCGTCTTGTAGCCAAACAGTCTTTTGCGCGCAAACGTCGCCACAATCTCCGAGAAAATACCAAATGCTGGCAAAATAAGAATATACACCTCTGGATGCCCCCACGCCCAAATGAGATTGATATACATCATCGGGTTGCCGCCAAAGTCAGACGTAAAGAAGTGCATACCCATGAGGCGGTCGAGCCCAAGCATACCGAGTGTGCCAGTCAGGATCGGGAAAGCAAAGATAATCAGCACTGTCGTCACCAGCACACTCCACGCAAATATCGGCATCTTCATAAGCGTCATACCCGGCGCTCGTTTCTTGAGAATTGTCACGAGGAAATTGATGCCCGACAACAAACTACCAACGCCAGCAATTTGTAGCGCCCATATCCAGTAGTCCACTCCTGGCCCGGGACTATACGCCAGCTCCGTGAGTGGCGGGTATCCCAGCCAGCCGCCCGATGAAAAACCACCAAATATCAGTGAGATATTCACTAAGATCATACCGACAACAAACAGCCAGACGCTTACCGAGTTGAGGAACGGAAATGCCACGTCGCGCGCACCAATAATAAGCGGTAGCACCAGATTTATCAGCCCAAACATCAGCCCCATCGCCACAAAGAAGATCATGATCGTACCGTGCGCAGAAAAGACCTGCTGGAAGGTGTCTGATGTGACAATACCAGCGTTATCGCCACTCGCAAGTGCCTGCTGAGCGCGAATCATCAGCGCATCAGCGACACCACGAAGCAGCATAATGATCGCGACAATAATATAAATGATGCCGATCTTTTTAGCATCAAGTGTCGTCAGCCAATTTTTCCAGAGCCAAGTCCATTTTTTAAAATAAAACAGCGCAGCTACAATACCAAGACCGCCAAGCACCATGCCGCCAGCGCCGACCTGTGTAATAAGATCTTGCGGCAGTGCGTCAAAACTCAGTCGGCCCATTATACTTTCTATCAGATTCATTACATCCCCTCCATGTGCGCATGATCCATATATATATCATGATCAGTCTCATGACTATCATCATCCTTCGCAGGAGGCATCATATACTTCATGATTATCTTATCATAGAGACCAGCGTCCTTAAGCGAATAGGCCATTGGCTGCTCCTGCACATTCGGCTCGGCCAGTATTTTATACGTTGCTTCATCGAGCCCCGTATCCAGGTCTTTCGTCTGCCGTACCCAGGCATCAAAATCGGCCCTGGTGCGTGATTTCGCCAAGAAATTCATATCCGCAAACCCTGTCCCGCTAATATTGGCCGACGAACCTCGATACTCGCCCGTCTTGTCTGCGATAAGCCGTAGCTTCGTCGACATGCCACTCATCGCGTACACCTGACTCCCTAGACTTGGGATCCAGAATGAGTTCATCGGTGCATCAGACGTAATCGTAAAGTTGATTGGCGTTTTTTCAGGAATAATAAGCTCATTTACCGTGGCGATTTGCTGGTCGGGATAGATAAACAGCCACTTCCACTGCAAAGACACAACTTGAACATTCACTGGAGCAACTGACGAATCGAGATCTTTATAGGGATCAAGTTCGTGACTCGATTGCCAAGTCACAACACTAAGAATAATGATAATGATGCATGGAATCCCCCACCATACCGCCTCGAGCCATCGATTACCTTCCCAGTTTGGCCGATAGGCGGCTCGTTTATTACCCTCTCTGTATCTTAGTGAAAAGGCTATGAGCATCACAAAGACCGGCACAACAACAACCAGGCTCAGCAGGAGAGTGAATATAATAAGTTGATGCTCTTTTCTAGCAATTTCACCTTGCGGGTTCAGGATGTCAATATTGACTCCTCTTAGTAGCATCGCGAGGCCAATTGCAATCGCGCCAACGATAAGTAGCGCAACAACAATCTTAATAAGTCGTTTCATAATTTACCAACTAAAAGCATAATAAGTATGTCTTTATCATACACCGGGCTAAGGCAATCTCAAACCAATCCGGTTTATTTTTCGCGAAGTATCATACCAATGAGATCGGCCAAATATGATCGGTGCGTGACCCATGCATGACCCTGATCTGCCACGAGAAATGAAGTTGACGATCCGGGATGCAATTCATTTCTCGAGCGAACAACACGCAAATGATCCTGAAAGTCAGTCATCTTGTCTTTCGTGCCAACGATGTCGGTCCAGTGGGTTGAAGCCGCCAGCATAGACGGCATATCATCGAGTGTCGTATCAAATACCTCTTTCGTCGTATGAATAAGCTCGGGAAGCTTACGTATATCAAATAAGTTTGACGCACTCGGACCAATCACCTGTCGAAATTCACCCCGCCGCCAGACAGCAAATGATTCTCGCATCCCATCGATAAATTGAGCCGGCACTCGGCGCGCATATGCTACTGCATCAGACCGTGTATTAGGAATCGATACCGTCACCAAGTTACGCACGTCGTCTTGCGCCTGCGCAGCAAGGTATGAGGCGGCGATAGCACCCGCCGACGCTCCTGTAATGTCAAGCTGATCAATGCCATATTCTCGCAGGGCTCGTAGCTGGCTTTCTGTTTGCTGCTCAAAGCTTGAGAATGCCCGTACCGGCGTCTCGATAGCCACAATCGGTCTCTGCATTTTCTGTGCATACGTATCAAGGTATAATTGTCCTGTCGAAGTCAGCGCAGTCGTGCCAAGCCCAAGGTATACCACGACAGGATCCCGATCGCTAAACTCATCATTGCAATGTATAATCTCGTGAGTAACCCCTTTATGAACGTCTCGAATACACTCCCGACCGCGAAACTTATCTGCTTCCATGTCGGATTGCTGCGTGTACTCCATGGATTCAGACTACCTCTCGCGCCTTCGGTCGTATTTCCGTTTATGACGCGGCTGCCATGATCGCCTCGATTGCTCATCGTGACGAAATGAAGAACTTCTCGAAGTCGTGCCGACACTTGCCATAAAATCTGATCCAAGATGGGCATGTAGCTTCGAGAGATTAAGGAGGCGCACTTTCTGCTCAGACTCTAGCTGATCAAGTGAACTAACATGGCCAGCTATGTGCCGTACTTGCTGCTGGAGCTGGCGAAGTGGCACAGATGGAATACGCTTCGTATGATAACGGCCAAGCGTACGTCGCTCTTTTTCAAGCTGCTCGTAGGCCCAAGTCGCGAAGGCGTCATTAAAATCACGGCGATATTTCGGCGAATCACCTTCTACCGGCTCACTGGCACCTTCGAGCACGCGACCACCAAACCGCACCAGCTGACGTGTCATAAGACGACCTGCGCGCGGATCATAATAAACCTTCCCCCTGCGCGATGCAAAAAGTTGCGGAGCCAGTTCAAGTAACCATTCGGTATTGACGGCCGTCAAACCTTGAACAAGATGCAAGGTCTCAAGACCACCACTGCGCGTAGGCACTTGGAGGTCAAACGGCACACCAGCGACCAGCTTTGGATGACGAACGACACTACTACTCGAGAGCTCCCGGCGGGCTTTTGTTGAAATATGCTCCGCCCCACCCTCGTCATCTACGAGCCACAACTGATCGATCTGCCCGGCTACAATTGAACGCAGCAATGGCTCCTGCTCTTCACGAGTAACGGCCGTAAGTGCCGCTGTATCAAAGCCAAGATCGCGATCAAGCCGCTCCATCACCTCGCGCGCCTTGGAGACGTTTTTACTGATAATCCCCGTTTCCTCATAAAGATCGTCGGGAATATCCGGCAGCGCCAAGAAAACATCATACTGCGCCAGAAGATCAGACTTTGCCTGCCGAGTATACGCACGCCAGCCCGTATACCGCGTTCCACCCTTAACAATCCCGCCAACCTCTTGAATGCCAATAATAGCCGCGAGTTTAGCTTGAACTACCTTGTCATACTGCTGTGCCTCAACGAGCATGCGGGCATAGCTCGATTCAACCGGGAATTGCTCCATCTGCCTACCAATACGAGTCACGTCGCCTGCCGTCGACAACGCACCGAGCGCAATCAATGTTCGCTTTGCGCGCGCAATCGCCTTATGGCTTGGGTCGTGATAAAAATCAAGAAGTTCAATGTCTATACCTACATTAGCAAGACGCAGCGTCAGTCTGTCGATATGCTTACGGAGTATCTCCGGCGTCCCATATTCTGGCCGCTCATCAAACTCTAGGCACGGCATCGTGTCGTAGGGAGCTAAAATATACTCGCCCGCTTTCGTACGGCCAGCTCGTCCTGCCCGCTGCAGACAGTCCGCCTGTGAAATCTGTGCGATAAATAATCCCTCGACGCCATTTCGCACTTCACTACGGCGCTCAAGTCCGCTGTCGATTACGACATCAACATCATCAATCGTTACACTCGTCTGTGCAATGTTTGTCGAGAGAATCACTTTTCCATTTGGATACTTAGTAAACGCCTGCTGTTGGGCACTAGCCTCAAGTTGACTATGAAGTGGGATGACCGGCACTCCCGCAGCATCAGCTTTGGTTTTTATAGCATCGGCCACATCTTGAATCTCTGATTTTCCAGGCAAGAATACAAGCATATTGCTTTTGCTTGCCTGGAGTTGATTAAAGATCTCGCTAATCACGTCGGTCCCGCGGCGCTTTGTCACTTCAAAGCTTCGGCCTGGTACATTAATGATCGCATCAGTTCCAAAATATTCCGCAAGAAGCCCGGTCTCGATGGTCGCACTCATAATAACAACTTTGAATCGTGGCTCTTCTTGGCATCGTTTCTTCGCCCAGGCTACCAGCACTTCCATATTCTCGTTCCACTCATGGACCTCGTCAAGCACAAGCACCTGGCGCTCATTGATACCCGCACCTGTAATCTCGCGAACAAGCTGCAAGCCGTCGGTGCAATACAGCACCTGCGTCGATGGACTATCGTCTCGCTCGTGCGCAGTGCGATAGCCAATAATCTCGTCGCTATCTTTACCCGTGCGAAGCGCCCACTCTTCGCGAACACGTCGCGACAAGTTTCGAGCTGCAAGAATTCGCGGCTGCGTCACGATCACCTTTTGGTAGCCATGATCGGCCAGGTATTGAGGTACCTGCGTACTCTTACCAGCACCCGTTTCGGCCGTAATAATCGTCACCTGATGAGTATCGACAGCCGCAACAATATCCTCCCGGTAGTCAAAGATCGGTAAATCGTTTGAAAACTGAGAGGATGACTCCATCAGTTAGACTACCGTCGCCGATGTTGCCGTTACAACCTCTTCAGTCAGAGCCGAGATAATCACCGCCACTTCTTCACTCGTAAGCGTTCGGTCACCGGCCGTAAGTCGAATACGAAGCGTAATATTCTTAGTTTCGCCGTTATCGGCCTGGTAGATATCGACCGTCGTAATTACCGACTCAAGTTCAACCTCACGAAGTGCAAGCTTGGCTGCATCAACCACCTGGGCATGCGTCACAACCTGGTCGACCTGGAAGCAAATATCCCGCTCAGTACTTGGATAGCGGCTTAGCGGGCGGTAGGCGTTTGTCACATGCCGAATCGCAAGCTCAATCGCCTCGGGTAGCAGTTCGAAACCGGCGCTGTAGCTTGGCAATTTGAAATTCCGGATCACAGACTGCTTATATTCGCCGACGATACCGAGCGACTGACCACTCTTTACGTCAATCATCCGCGCGCTACGACGAGGCTCAAACGGAGCGGCGACAACCAGTGTTGTCTCTGCTGGAAGTGGCTTAAATATCACCTCTAGGCCAAGGGATGTCGCTAAGTATTCAGCCATGGCCTTGGCGCGGTAATACGGCGCACCCGCCTGGACTGTCTTTGCTGCATACGTCAAGGCGACTCGCGATAGCTCGGCAGGCAAGCCATCCGTCTCGGAAATAGCCAACTTGCTGTGCGCTTTGCCGATTTCAAACAGGGCAAATTCATCATACCCAGCCTTACTGTTAGATCGTACCTTATCGAGAAGGCTTGGCGTAATACTCAGTCGGTAATATTGCAGATCGGGACTCAGTGCATTGCCAAGTCGAAATGCCTGATCAGGATTTTGACCAGCATGCTCAAGAATATTCCTATGCACAAAGCTATAGGTCAATACTTCATTGGCACCCGCACGTGACAAACTTTCACGAATTGATTGAGCAAGTTCGCGCTGCGCATTCTTCGAAGTCGGGGTCGTAGAGCGCTGCGGCAATTCACGTGGCAATTTATCAAAGCCATACAAACGACCGACCTCTTCGACGATGTCTTCAGGCAGTTCAATATCAGTACGCCAGAACGGTACGGCAAGCTCGTCAATTCGACTGCCCACTTCCACTGGGCTATCAATGAGATCAAACTCAGTATTCTTCAAAAGGTCAACAATAGCCTGCCCGCTCAAGTTCAAGCCAAGTCGCTTGTTTACAAACGAGGCTTCAATCGTTAAGATTGGCGGAGCTTGCAGCTCGCCGTACTGATCGAACACCTCACTCGCTTGCTCGCCGCCTGCCACATCCACAACAGACCTCATCAGGAGGTTCAATATAACCGGATTTTGCAATGGACTCTGGCCTTTATTAAAACGTGTCAGCGCATCAGTAAACACGCCATAACGCATAGCAGTTTTTCGTACCGCGTACATGTCAAAGGTTGCCACTTCAAGCACGATATTCTTAGTATTCTCGTCGACCTCGCTGTCGCCGCCACCCATGATACCAGCAAGACCAACCGGGCCTTCGCCATCGGCAATCACGATATCATCTTCGGTCAGTTCATACCCTTTGTGATTTAGCAGAGTGATTTTTTCACCAGCGCGCGCCATACGCACACCAAGTGTACCGCCACGCAGCTTATCATAATCATAGGCATGAGTTGGCTGAGCCGTCAGCAGCATGACGTAGTTTGTTACATCTACCAAGTTGTTGATCGGCTTACTGCCCATTGCCACAAGTGCGCATTGTAGCCATAGTGGACTTGGCCCTACCGTCACATTTTTAATAGCCACAGCCATAAAGCGCGGTGCATTCTCCAGCGTATCGTTAAATACCTCAAGTGCCAATCCCTCACCGCCCGCAAGCGCAGGGCTGTTTAAATACCACTCTGGGCTCGTGAACTGTTTGTGCGAAATACCAGCGATCTCGCGCGCTACACCAATTTGACCAAATAGGTCAGGGCGGTGGGTGAACATCTTATTTTCGATATCAATAATCGTATCGTCCAGGCCGTATGCTTTGGCAAAATTCACACCAGGCGCAATCTCAATCGCATTCGGCTTCCACTCAGTCGGATCAATTTCAATAATCCCATCGTGGTCACTATTAATTGCCAGTTCATCACCAGCTGCAAGCATCCCTTGGCTCAAAATACCACGTAGCGGCCGAGCATCAAGTACAAATGGCTCTGCGTCGTCAAAGCTAGCTGGTACGGTACTTTTTGGCGGCAGCCATACAACAAAAATACCCGCACGTGCATTTGGCGCACCGCACACAACTTGCACGTAGCCATTCTCATCACGTGGCACATCTGCAACAACACCGCCATCATCGATCTTACAAACGCTCAGCTTGTCTGCATTGGCGTGCTTCTCGCAGTCAACAATTTTTACAATCACCGCATCTTTATACTTAGCGCCGAGGTCAATCACCTCCTCTACGCCACCAAGCTGTTGGTTGATCTTCTGTACCAACTCATCAACCGATAGATCGATGTCGGTGTATTGTTTGATTGTATTTAAACTTACTTTCATTAATTTCTCTCCACACTAGCGTAGGTTTTACCAGATGAATATTCACTTACGACGCGCGCGACATAATCAAGTGTCTTTTCAGGTAGGTCATCGATCCCCACCCACTGCAAATCACCACATTTGTGCGGTTCCATATTTTTAATCTCGCCCTGCCAATCATGGCATTCGAAAAACAGGTCAACATATTCATCTTCGGGATTTTCACCGAGACGATGCGCTGTAAATACGTGCTTTAGATTTTCTGGTGCAATAGTCATATTAGCTTCTTCGTATGCTTCACGAATCATCGCGTACTCAGCCGCCTCGCCGCCGTCAACATGCCCCGCCACTAGCGAGTACCAGCCGTCCTTCCAGCCTGTCCCTTGGCGAAGTGAGACCAGTACTTTATCTCCATCTCGCGGAATAAGATACACTGCAAATTTAATACGGAATCGATTACTACTCATCTAAAACTGCCTCAAAAAATCTAATTTACCACTTTCAAAATGTCGCACATCTTCGATACCGTACTTCATCATCACAAGACGATCAACGCCACAACCGAAGGCAAAGCCAGTATAAACGGCCGGGTCGATATCGGCTGTCTTAAGAACATTCGGGTGAATCATACCGCAACCAAGTAGCTCAATCCAGCCTTCGCCGCCGCATACTTTACAATCGGTATTTTTGCCTTCGCAAAACGGACAGCTCAGTGCAAACTCAAAGCTCGGCTCGGTGAACGGAAAGTAAAATGGATTCACGCGCACATCAAGTTTCTTGCCGTAATATTCCTCCAAAAACCGTTGCAGTGTCGCTACTAACATGCCAGCGTGGACATCTTTGGCAACATACACGCCCTCGATTTGGTAAAACGTATGCTCATGACGCGCATCAAGGTCTTCATTACGAAATACGCGATCGGGTACTACAACAGCAATCGGCTCATCTTTTTCTAGATTCGATTTGTACTTTTTAAGTACGCGGTTTTGCATCGTACTGGTATGCGCAGGGGCAATAAGTGGTTCGCCGTTACGGTCGGTCTCGACAGTCATGAACGTATCATAATCATCACGCGCCGGGTGACCTTTTGGAAAGTTCAATACCTCAAACATATGCTCTTGGTCATCGATCTCACGAGACTCTTCTGTCGCAAATCCCATGCGAGCAAAGATGTCAGACAAAGCGGTGATTTCTCGCATAAGTGGATGAATAGAGCCCTGCGTCACTGGAAGAAGTGAAACCGGACCGGTATTGCTATCCCACGGTGCCGTCACGTCAAGCGAGGCAACGTTGTCACTTTCAAGTTCAGCTTCGCGTGATTGAACAGCCACCTCAAGCGCAAGCTTCAGTTCATTTACCGCCTTGCCGTACGCTCCACGCTCACTTGGTTCAAGTGATGGAATTGCTGCGTATAGCGCTTTAATTTCATTTGCTTTTAGTACTTCGCGAGGCTCGGTACTTGCTGCGACTTTTTCGAGTAGCGCAGTTTGAATCGATGCAATAGTGTCATTCATAATTCACTTTATTATACACTAATTCACCTCTGTTTCGCCAACTATTTAAAAGGTTGTTTGCAAAATAAGATAAATTGTCACCGCGACCGTTGCAATCCCAATAAGCACCCATACCCATGCCAGGCTCGTTGTCGTCTTGGTGTCTTTTAGATACTGCGAATCGCTGACGCCGTCCGGTCGGTCGGTCACGCCCTGAGCTTTCTTCTTTGCCTTCTCTTGAAGCTCGGCTGCAATTCGTTTTTGCAGCTCACTTCTGTCGTCTTTTTGATTCACAAATAATGCCATATCCTCATTGTACCACTCATGTTTATCTTGGCGAGGATGTGCTATACTTTAGCCATATTTCACTTAAGGAGGGAAATTACATGGCAACCAAAAAATCCACTTCGGCCGCCAAGAAATCGACAGCTAAAACGTCGACAACTTCAAAGCCTAAAACAACTACTAAAGTAACGACAGTAAAAGCCGTAGAAGCTCCTAAGAAAGCAGCAGTTAAGACCTTCAGCTTTAGCCGCTCACCAATTGTTGGTGCCGCTATCGCCGAATTGATCGGTACATTCCTACTTGCCGCAATTGTCGTAGCGACTTCAGGACAGCCGCTATTTGTAATGTTCGGCCTCGTAGGTATCGTTCTTGCAATCGGTGCATTTTCGGGCGCACACGTTAACCCGCTCCTCACAGTCGGTGCGTGGGTAACTCGCAAGATCACTGGTGTTCGCGCAATTGCTTACGTCATAGCTCAAGCCCTTGGTGCAGTTCTTGCACTCGTCGTGCTATCAGCTTTTGTAAACCAAGCACCTACAGCCGATCCACAGATGGCGATGCTTGGCCAAGGCGCAGCAGAGCTCTTTAAGGCTGTTGCCATTCCAGAAGGCAAAGAATGGGCTATTCTATTCGCCGAACTTCTTGGTAGTGTTATCTTTGCATTTGCTGTTGCAAGCGCACTTCGCACAAAAGAGAAAATCGGTGCTGCCTTTACTGTAGGTATTGGTCTTTACACCGCGCTTCTTATCGGCGGATCTGCAGCCGTGCTTGTTGGCGGCGGTGCGATCATTAACCCTGCGGTTGCAATCGCACTTCAGGCCTTCGATGGTATGAAGGACGTATGGCCAATCGTTATTTACGGTCTTGCTCCACTCGTTGGTGGTATTATCGGCTTCGCACTCAATGATGTGCTTAACCGTGAAACAGTTAAGGAAGAAATTCTTTAATAGATTCAGTTACCTAAATAAAATACCCCGCGTTATGCGGGGTATTTTATTTAGGTATTATTCGTCTCTCTGGGGCCGGTCAATCAGCAGCGCCTCGACAGATGGATCGTTGCCGGCTATCTTAATTACATCCTTGTCGACCTTACCAAGCTCCTTGTGAGCGGCGTTATAATGGTTGACCGTAGTACCGAGCGCGTTACCAAGTTTCTGCATATACTCTTCAAACTTGCCGATATGCTGCCCAAGCTTACCGACTCGCACCTGGATATCCTTTGCTTGCTCTTCAATCTGCAGACTGCGCAGCCCCTGCAGCACGGTCTGTAGATACGCCATGAAGCTAGTTGGACTCACAATTATCACCTTCTTATCACGGAAGGCATATTCAATAAGATCACGCGCACTACTGCCCGTCCCCACGTCACCAATCAGTAGATCATAGTAGAGTGATTCACTTGGAATAAACATAAATGCAAAATCCATCGTATTCTCACTTGGACGGATGTATTTACTTGTCTCGTCAATGCGCATCTTAAGATCGGTGCGAACTTTCGCGAGCAGTTTTTCTCTCTCAAGCTTGCTACTTTCGCCAACCATTCGATTATAGTTCTCGAGACTAAACTTACTGTCAATTGGCAGTATTTGTCCTTTTTCCAAAAAAACGACAGCATCTACGATTTCACCGTCAGCAAATCGATATTGCATCTGAAAATTCTTGGGTGGCAAAATGTTATCGAGGACTGATTCGAGATAATACTCACCAAATACTCCGCGCTGCTTTGGATTTTGCAGCACATTTTGAAGTGTTTTTAGCTCATCAGCAACATCAACTACGCGACGATTTGTTTCGTCGAGCTTTGTGAGACGTTGAGTAACATCAGCGACCAACTTCGCACTCTCGGACAATTGCCTATGAACTGAGGTCTGCATCGAAAGGTTATTGCGCTCAAGCGTGTCACCCATTGCCTGTTGCAAGCTGCTAATCGTACGTGTCAGCTCTGTTACGTCACCCTTTAAATAGTCGACGGAACTTGAACTTTTTAATTCTTTCAAGCGCTGATTTAATACCGCGATCACAACACCGAAGCCAAGAACGACGGCGATAAGTACAATAACAAGAATAAGTTGATCCATATGCTCAGTATAACATTCGTTGTACTAGGCGCATTCTCTGAATAACACGAGCAAGCTCGGTTCTCTTCTCTCAAATGCTTTTAGTATAGCATTAGAGGGTTGGGATAAGTCGAGCTGCAACCACTACGACGATCGTCGCGAGCAGGGCTATCCAAAATACACGGATTCGAGCTAGCCATGAAAATGCGAGGTACGCTATAGCGTAGAGTAAGATTGTCCATAAAAATGATTGGTACCACGGCAATGCCCCCATCCACGGACCAATACCCCAAAGGGTTATGATTACCGCTAAGGTAACGAGCAGTGGACGAAATACACCGAGTCGAAGTAAGCCCACGACTGCCAAGCCACCGACGAGAAGACTCGCAATATTACTTGCTAACAACCCGCCCTGAGAGCAAACACTAAAGTTACCGCCCTCTGCTTTACAAAAAAGCGGATCGATCACATAGTTGCTAACGAGCGCTGAGACAAGCCATGCAATGAGCCCAAGTGCAGCTCCAAGGATGGCGACTTGCACAGCCGTTCGCACAGTCATTTCTGCAAATTTTGGTCGAGGTTGATTCACATACGTTTCAGTCATACTGACACTCCCTGTCTTTTCTTACATTGTACACATAGTTGTCATTTTTGCAAAGGTACGGTCCGACTACGGAATGACGGCGCCTGCAAATACCACAGGATACCAACGCATGCAATGACAACACCACCGATCACATCTAGCGGAGTGTGGACTAGAGCCAGGACACGTCCGACCCCCATAAGTACAACGCAAAGGGCCATCAAAACTGATATGAGCCTCAATCTGGTCTCGAACCATACCGCCAAGAGAATTGCAGTTGCAAACAGTGCGTGATCCGACGGAAAGCCAGGATTATTGAGAGAGGATGCACCCGCTTCAACACCGAGCAACTCAAACGGCCGGGCATCACCCGGCTGATAAACAACGCCGATAAGCTTTGCTGCTAAATACGCCGTTAGTCCCGCCATGACAATTCGGGTATATGCCTCGTATCGTTGACCTTTTGGAATCTTAAAGACAAGCGCCCACGCCCCAAGAAGTACGACCGGGATAAGACTGGCGTCGGCGAGAAGACGTATAAGAAGATCGTGCTGCATATTCTCCAGTATACTCCTCGTCGGATTACTAAACTATGCTACACGACTTGAACGTGTTGACACGTAATTATCCATTCGCTGCTTACTCCAACCTCGGCTCTTCAACTCATCTCTGAGCTTGCCGAGTAGTGCCATACGAAATGCCCTGTCGGTTGAGAACCCTTGTCGCTTACGAATCGCCTCAAAGCTCTGGCGATGGAGCTGGTCGCGAAACTCCATTGGGTCAATTCCCAAAACATCAGCGCGCAGTTCACCCTTTCGATCGTGATGCTGTAAAATGCGGTCAAATTTAGACTCTTTATATTTACCTCGTGCCATCAAGCGACTCGCTCCCGGCACAGCTGCCGCAACAGTCGTCACCAGCATAAGTGACGCTAGAGTTTTGGTTGATAGTTTCATTGCTAATCCCCCTATAAGTACGTTACGTTCTTACTTGTGTTTATAGTATAAAACGTGAAAATATGTGAAAAGAAAGTATTTATAACAACGACTTGAGCAGTTAGCCTCAATAGTGTACAATTTGTAAAGCCGATGGGGTGTCGCCAAGTGGTAAGGCACTGGTTTCTGGTACCAGCATTCGGGGGTTCGAATCCCTCCACCCCAGCCATGAAAAAAGACCCAGATCATCTGATCTCGGTCTTTTTTCTATGCTCGTGATCGGGACCGAACTCCCGAATGTTTTGCAAAGCAAAACGTAGTCGGGGGTTCGGCGAAGTGCGGCGCAGAAAAGAAAGCAGCGTCAGCTATTTTCTTTTCAAGCAAGCGGAGGAGCGAAACAAAGTAAAGCGCTATCCCTCCACCCCAGCCAGATGCGACAGCATGAAATGAGACCCATGTCCCTAATCGTGCTTTTGCAGGAGTAATTAAAATAGAACCGCAAATGCGGTTCTATTTTAATGAATTCGGTGGGACTTAGTTAAATAAACTTACTAGTATGCTTTAACTGGGTCGCCCTTACTCACGAGCTCTATTTGGAATCGCATGTATGCTGCTGATATTTCTGTAGCATGCGCATCTTTATCTTCAGCATACTGCACGCTGATACTGCTCCCTAAGATCACTTTCTGATTATTATAATATCGTGCAGCTTTGTTTGTGTTGTAATCAGATACCACATCTGTTGGCGTAGTAACGGTAAATACGGTACCGCTAGAAGATCGGATTGAGGTTTTATTTCCATTAAGACCAACGACATTTCCTTGGATCTCTTTCATGATAGTACTACCTGAAATTCCGGCATTGCCGCCACCCATGTAAAGGTCGATCGATGCTCCACCAGCGACACAGTCTTCATTTGGATTTCCGTAACAGGTCTCTCGCTCGGACAATGATTGCCATGCAAAATGATCGTAATCTTCAAAGGGCATTGATAACTTTATTACAGCAACAAGAGTTCGATCAGGATTGTTGTCCGTGTCGATACTTCCATTCTGATCTCTTGTCATTGAAATATTTCCCGTTGCTACGTAGACCACAGGATCACCTACTTTGATCTCATCAGCTGTAGAGTTTTTGCCATCAACAATATACATCACGTTGTTATTGGCTTTCAAGGTGCTCTCGGGCCAACCGTATTTATTTAGGCCAGCAAATGTATACGAGCTTCCTTGCTTCGTTTGTAGATGTGTTGCCATGGATGTGACGACAATGGTTTCTCTTATTGGCTTACTGCCAGTTTCAAGGCCATTTAGGTCGGGCCTTACCTGATCTCCATATGACTGCTGGGCCCAATTCTCAATTGCCTGTAGCTCGCAGTGTGCTTGTACGACAGCACTGATTCGATCTACCCCAATTGTTGCGCCCTTTTTGAGCTCGTATCTTGTAGAGTTTGCGGTATCGCATCCAGAAGTTGAGAGTAATGCTTCATCTCGTCCGCTTACAGACGTTTTCGACTCTATGACGTGTACTTCAGGTTTTGCCCAAAGCAATTGGTATGCTGCATACGCACCGGTTGAAACAACCACTAATGAGCCTAATGCAATTGCGACGATAGCAATTCTCGGTAGATGCTTAAATTTCATAATGAATGTCTCCTTATTATTGACGCCCATGTTACGAACGGCAGACGATATTATTTCAGAATGCTGCACTTTCTGCATAATCATATCTGTAAACTTGGTGTTATTTGAATAGCTATCTGGCTTAGCAGCTAATAAAAGAGCATCGAAGTCTAAATCTTTCATACGAGCTTCTCCTTCAATTGCAACTTTGCACGACTTATCCACGTACCTATTGTGCCGGTGCTCGTGTTGTAGCGCTCTGCAAGCTCCTGATAACTTTTACCTTCCCAAAAGTACGCTTTAATAATTTCCGCATACTTCGGAGGTTCGAGTTCTGCGACCAACTTCCTTATGTGTTCAATTTCTTCTTGCTCAATGTGCCTAGGAAGCATTGCCTCAAGATGAAACTCAATGTCTTTGACATGTACTTTTCTTTTGTTCTTTCGGAGTATATCGATACACAGGTTTGTTGCTATGCGGTACAGCCATGTAGAAAAACTCGCTTTCTCAGCTTCGAATCCCGATAAATTTTTATATGCATTAATAAATGCTTCTTGGGCGATGTCCTCACCATCCTGTCTGTCTTTGAGGATGTTCTCACAATGAATAATGAGACCTGTTTGGTATCGCTCAACGAGTTGTCGATACTTCTCGGTATCACCTGAAATTATTTGAGCTATGCATTGTTTTTCTTCCATCATGTTCATTATACGTAACAAGAGATACAAATATTTCAAAGATACTTATTTAAATCTCAAATGATTTTATCCTGTTCGTTTACACTGCCTTGGGGGTGTATGAAATTTCCTGAAACACATCCACTAACCCCAGCCAAGAAAAAAGTCTTAGACCTGTAGGTCTGGGACTTTTTTCTTTGTCCTGCGATTGATGGATCCGAACCCTCGAATTATTTTGCTATACTAATAAGTATCTATGTGGGCAAAACATAAACAACAATCCGGCTTCACAATCGTCGAACTTCTCATCGTCATTGTCATCATTGGCATCCTGGCCGCAATTACTACAGTTGCATACAATGGCATCCAAGGCCGAGCAAACGACAGCGCGATCAAGAGCGACCTCGCCAATATCGCAAAGCAGCTCGAAACCATCAAGGTTACTTCTACGAACACCACCTACCCTACAAGTGGCGAGTTAGCCGGCGACAAACTGACTGTGGCCAAGGGGTCATACGAAAAATCGAGGAACAACCTCTACTACTGCCGAACGACCGATAACGTGTACTACGCAGTAGGTGCCGTATCGACGTCTGGAAAGAACTTCTACCTTGTCAACGGCAACGTCTCTGAAAGTGTGGGCGTATGGGGGTCATCAACGTGCGATCAACTAGCCAGCTTTGGAGCCACCACAGGCGCAACATCTGGTTTTAATAGTGTTGATGGCACCTGGGCAACATGGGTCAAGTAAGTCTCTTGGGATACCTTATGAATATAACTTCGCACCCCGCCCCAAGCCACAAACCCCACGCAAAATCTCGACAATCCGGCTTCACGATCGTCGAACTGCTTATCGCCATTGTCATCATCGGCATCTTAGCGGCGATTACGATCGTGGCCTACAATGGCATACAAAATAGAGCAATCGAGGCGAGCGTTCGCAGCGATATGGTAAATGCTGGTAAAAAACTTGAGCTACTAAAGGCAGAACTGACCACATACCCTGCCCAAACAGACATTGGGCTCGAGGAAGCGGCTATTCAATTAAATAAGACCAACTACGACATTGCGAATACTGCGACCAACTTTCTCTACTGCGGCAGCACGACAAGCACAAATTACGCACTCGTAGCGCTTGCAAAGTCCGGCAAGACATATGCGTACGGGAATGCCAGATCGTTCAGTGAATATACAACACACCCCATCGGTAGCTACACGTCGATATGCTCAGACCTTATCGGCTCCGGCGCAGCACGGTACGCATATTCGAGTGGCTGGCGGGCCTGGGCGGGCTAAAATTACTCGCAGGCAGGACTCACGCACCCGCCAACCATGCAAAAATTGACTCCCTAGATGATGTTCTTGTTTATGCTTAAAAGATTTTGCTTTATACTGAGGCAAGTATGCGTACAAAACAGAAACAACTATACGGATTCACAATTGTTGAACTTTTAATTGTTATCGTAATCATCGGTATCTTAGCGGCTATTACTATAGTGGCATTTAACGGAGTACAGGCGAGAGCTAATGATTCGCGTATGAAAAGCATATCGAGTCAGATTACAAAAGCCATGATGCTATGGAATACCGATTCTGGCGTAGCTCCAAAAGGTGGCTGGAGCTCAGCTATAGCGTATGATGGAACGAATTGCTCGGATGGCACAGGTGGATGGATTTACAAAGGTGCCTACGTCTGCTCCCTAGAGGACATTCTTCTAGGCAAAAATCTTATTCCTGCGGGATTGATCTTGGGCGCTCCAAAAAACAAAAACTATGGAACTCCTACGGACGGCAGAACGTCATTCATGATCTATCCGTGCTCGGGGACCGATAGATTCGCCTTCTATTGGTTCTTGGAAAGTCCGAGTAGCAGCGATTCGACCAATCTTGCAGCAGTCGAAACATCTGGGTGCCCGACCGCCCCAAGACTAACCTACGGCATGCGCGCCGCAACTATACTGCAGTTCTAATTACTCAAGTGATGTTATCATTGTATAGATGATTACTTTCTATCGCTCTGTCAGCCATTCACCGCAAATCGCGCCTCACGAAGAACTACTTTCGGGTAGCTGGCTGCGCTGCGAGCGCCCAGGCGAAGACGAGCTAGCGACACTCATAGAACTCGGCCTCGACGAAGACATTTTACGAGATAGTCTTGATCCACACGAAGTACCCCGTATTGACTCCGAAAACGGCTGGACCTACTTCATCACCCGCCTACCAGACACCGATGATGACTTTAACGATTTCACGACACCAATTCTTTTTGCCATTGGACAAAAACATGTCGCGACTGTCAGCCGCGACCCTCTCGGCCGCCTCTGGCAACCATTTATCGACAAAGTACACATCCCTACCACGCAAAAAACAAAACTCTTCATGCATATGATCGATGCCATTACCAGGCAATACGGCACTCGCGTCGCCCAGATCAACCGCCAGATGCGCGCCGCAACGAGTGATGTCCGCAATCTCAACCCAAAAGAAATAACGCGCCTTGTCGAATACGAGCGTAAGCTCAATGACTACCTCGACGCCCTCATCCCGACAAACACCGCGCTTGAAAAACTCCTTAGCGGCAAGATCATCAATCTCTACGAAGACGACCGAGACCTCATCGAAGACCTCTCTGTCGACCTAGAGCAACTCATAGCTCGCTGTACAAGTCTCCTGCGCACCATCACCAACCTCCGCGACTCGTATCGAGCCGTCATGGACACACGCCTCAACGAAACAATGCGCATACTCACCGTCATTACCATGGCCTTCACAATCCCAACCATGGTCGCTGGATTATTTGGTATGAACGTCGACATCCCAGGCGCTCATATGCCAATGATGTTCTGGGTCGTCATCGCCATTAGCGCGGTCCCGTCGCTCGGACTGATCTACTACTTCATGCGCAAAAGATAACGAAGCAACTACGCGTCACGTTTGATCTCTAGCCTATCAACCCTGAAATATGAATGAATCTCAAACAAGAAGTAACCGGTAATCACAGCCCACAATAACCCAGTAAGTAAGCTACCGAGGTTGAAACTGAGCAAGAATCCAACAACGGTTGATGCGACGCCAAGTAGCGCCGAAATAAAGAGCAGATCCCAACCCTTCTTTTTACCTGCCCTCAGAGGAATGATTGCCATACCAAGCACGATAAGTAGCAAGATCGAAAACGCCAAAGCCACCAGCACTGCAATAAATGCAAGACTCCCGACAACAACACCAGCCGCGCCGCCATACACACTAATCGCGGCACTTCCAAGTAGCGTCACCGCCAGTACACTAAGCACACCAAACACACCAAGAACCAAGCCGACGAGACAAATCCACCATACGTTCTGAGTCAGCCACACTCGCCCTTTCACGGGTAGATGAGGGGCTTTTTCATACCACTGTGCTATCGTTGATTCAAGTTTACGAACTGACTCCATCTCGTCGCCCTCCATTTACGTACTTTTATCATACGCCTGGCGTCATCAGCGCGCAACCACATGCTTCACATCGCGAGCCAGTGGCCACATACCCCAGCTCGCCCAGGCAGACAGGGCAGCAAGAGATACTAGAATATACACCGGCCACCAGCCAGTGTCAATTTCGACTATCGTTCCCATAAGTCCACTATTACTCACCTCAGGGTGCGCTAGGTTCAAATACAGCTGCACAACTATCCAAAGTGCAATCGCCAGCCAGCCGCTCACCATCGACACAAAGCGCATTGCATAGCTGAGCCGCATGCGAAGCAAAAAAGGCAGCGCCGCAACCTCGAAAATGACAATAAAGGCAGCAAAAAGATGCGTCGCCATAGCCCCACCTGGTAAGCCAAAGTCCTCAACAAGTGGTACAAAATCTTCAAAATGAAACAATTGAGCAACCGTCATAGCTAAGATAATAGCCGCCAAGAACAGTGCAACCTTCGGTACAATACGAGCCTTTGGCTCCGAAGCGGGCATAGCTGAAACAAGAAATGTCATATACGTAGTATATGCCTATTCGCCCTTCCTCACAAAATGTTGTTATTTTGATTATTCTGCTTGCGCTTTCATCCCGTCTCCCGTATTGTTAAACACAGCGAAAGTTACGAAAACAAACATAACTCCAACATAATGTTGTGACTGCTCGCTCTACGATAACCCACCACAACTTAAAAACACCTCTTTCGAGGTGTATTTATTTTATTCTGCCTTAAAGGAATTCTCGGCGCGCCATTTGGCAATTGCCGCATGGTTTCCGCTCAGTAGCACTTCTGGCACTTTCATATCGTTAAAGACCTCGGGGCGAGTATATTGAGGAAACTCGAGTGTCTCACCGTCACTAAAACTCTCGATCTCCGCACTCTTCTCACCGCCAAGCACGCCCGGGATGAGGCGAACGATACTATCAATGATCGTCATCGCAGGCAACTCACCGCCGGTCAGCACGTAATCGCCGACACTGATCTGCTGATCAACAAGGCTGACAATACGCTCGTCGTAGCCTTCGTAGCGTCCGCAGATAAAGATATAGCCGCTATCGCTGTCCGCGTAGCGTTGCGCCGTCGCCTGCTTCCAGCGCTGTCCACGTGGCGTCATAAGAAGCACCTTGGCTGTCGGATCGTTTTGCTTCGCCTTTACGACGGCCGCAAATAGCGGCTCAGGCTTCAACAACATACCATCACCGCCGCCATATGGCGTATCGTCTACCGTACGCCGTGGACCAAGCCCAAATTCGCGCAGGTCAATCAGCCCAAACTCGACCGCCTGCTTATCCTGCGCCTTCCACATCATGGAATTATTTAGCACGCCCGTAAACATCTCCGGAAAGAGTGTAATTACTTGTATTTTTTTCATCTCTTACTAGTGTACATGGTATTGACTTATTTGTCTATATATGCTAATATAATTTTAATCCATTAAGCACTACCGCTTTTTCTGGATCGGACCCAAGAGAAACGAGCACACCGTGCAGCACATCACTGACATTAAGCAGCTTACAGCTGGAACTCAGATCGCTATCGTAGGCCCCTGGGCAATGTGCGGTATCGTTACTGAGGTCAGCGACGAAACAATTACTCTCCTCGAGGAAACCGGGGAGCACCGCGAGTGCTACCTGGCCGATATGGGCGTCATCCCGTACTCCGGAGGCAAGATGAACCCCGCCTACAAGACCTACCTGGTCAATGAGGAAGAAATAGCAAGCCTCAGCACCGAGCGTACCGAACAGATTGGCAAGAAGTACGCCGATGCAGTCGCTCAAGAAGGGCGCAACCAGCGTCACCGTGACGCACTCACCAATGGTGGCGCAGTGCCCTTGTCGGGCGCTGCAGGCCTCATTCTCGGGTTCTAGACCCATCGAAAATGACTCGTCGTAGTAGTTCAATCGAACACTACCGCTTGAGCCACTTCGGTGGGTCATTTTCTTTTATCTAAAGTAGACTTTTGACTTATTCGAGTGGTTATATCATAGTAGTACAGGCTTTCGTGCACCCATGAAGGCCACCGCACGCAATTTGTGCACGCACCCAACAAGAGGAGTTGAGCTTGCGCACCACCAAAGCTATCCGACGCGATATTCAGATCCACGCGTTCTGGGCAGTCATTATGCTCGGAGTGACAGTGTTCTTTACGATCGCATTCTTCGCACAGGTAAGTCCTGAAAAGCTGGCAGCCGTGGCCATTTTCCTGGTCGCAACAGCCTACTTTGCAAGCAAGATGGTTCGCTATGCGTTTGAACATCGTGACGTTATCGCGCTGGGTCTTCCGTGCTCCATGCGTGGCGATCGATCTTAGTTGATCACCTCCTGAGGATGCCGTCCTAAATGATGGCATCCTCAGGCATTAGCCAGAGGTATCTTGCCACAAGCATGATAGTTCTGGCTAACGCAATCTGCTATACTATCACTTTAGATAAGGTGAGCAAACATAGTGGAATTTGAAAACGATCAGCCCGCTGACGATGAGCAACGACGTCTCGCGGAGGCAAAGAAAATAACCCTGCAGCCCCTTCACGCTGGTATCACGCCGGATCCTATTCCTGATGCGGAAATTGCCGCACAAAAGACACGAGAGACCTCACCTAACATCCCGATAGACTCAGAGGACACCAACGTGTCCGAGCTGCTACAGCCCAGTAAAAGTGCCCTTGATAAGCCTTTAGGTAACAAACCCGCCGCCATCGACACACGTTCGTGGCCAGCCGTCGTCACACCTATAGTTATCCTTCTCGTCATCGTCGCAACTGCATGGCTCTGGATAAATGCCGCGTAACGACCCTTAGTGTCACAAAAAGTCCACAACCAAAAAACCACCCATAGACAGGTGGTTTCTCAGACATATAAGGCTCTCAACTCTTATGAAGTTGCTCGCATAGAGCTTTGTTCTCGCAGTTCTAAGATTTTTTGCTTTCGAACTGTTTATGATTATATATCGAGGTCGTCGAGTTCCGCAAGCTCTTTTCGAGTGTTTCTCGCTAGACTTGAGCCGTTATCCACAGGCTCATCTGTAGAGTTTTTCACAGGCTCGTCACCAAGGTCATCTGATGATACTGTATAGTTTTCACGCTCGTCATCATTATTGACGATCTTAAGGTTGTACCTAGCGTCATTTTTGGTGCCAAGTGCACGTAGAAGCGTGCGAAGACTCTGTGCCGTTACGCCACGCTTACCAATAACTCGTCCTAGATCTTCTGGATTGACGGTCAGCGTCAGAAGCACGCCCTTTTCGTCGATAATACGCTCTACCACTACATCGTCGGGGAACCCAACAAGTGATTTTACGATATATTCTACAAATTGCTGGTCGATTGTTGACATATGCCCTCCACTGCCATTGCTACGGTCACACTACTGATATCGTATTTCTAGTATAGCACGCTCGATAGTTTCATATATGTTGACGTTTTCTCACTATTCTACTACAGTATACTCACGTTCTCTTTGATCCTAAAGGGAACGAATTCCAATCTGGGGAGGAATCCATGTCATTCGCCGCAACGCTTGAGACTGCTTTTAGTTCCGAATCTTCGGAACAAGAGATCGAGCTTCGCATCGGCACGACACTCACTAAGTATGTGAACAGCCTGGGGGGAAAAGCAAAATGGTCAACAGAAGACTGTGAGACCGCTATCGCATGCGTGAAGTACCTGGCACACGGAACAGCCTCCGAGGCCAGCCGGCAGCACATCCACAGTTGGCGTTTGCGGTTCAACAACCTCAAGCCGAAACAAAGCAACCTGCTGTACTGCCTCTACATAGAGGCAATGACATGGGACAAGCCAACCCTCGACGCGCTCACAAGCCAGCTGCCCCACTAAGAGGGCGCGCTGTGGCGATCATCGCGAGTACTTTGTACTCGGCAGACCCCGCTTTCGAGCGGGGTAGTTTTTTGACAAAAAAATACTCGCCGTTATGACGAGTATTTTTAAAATATCGAGTGATATTATTCAGCTGATTCTTCAGCTACTTCTTCTTTTGGCTGATTCTTGCGAAGCTTTTCGGCGTTGCGAATAGTCTTCGTTTTCTGATCAGCTTCTTTTACCCAGCTAGGAAGTTTAACTCCAGCGTCCTTAAGAAGTTTTACGACACGAGGAGTTGGCTGCGCACCGTTATCAAGGTACTTCTGCGCTACTTCTACTTGTACGTTAGCATCTTTAGTGTGTGGGTTGTAGCTACCAACGTAGGCTACGACGCGACCGCTTGATGGGTGGCGCTGTGATTCTTGAACTGCGAGACGGTAGACAGGGTAACCCTTGCGTCCGACGCGTTGCAAACGAATTGCGAGCATAAATGAAACTTCCTTTATAAAACTTCTTAGACTTTTTATTAGTTCTTGACCAAGTTTACACTATTTTAGAGCAGAGGTCAATCTGTTTTCGGTGGCTAAGCTATGTGCGCACTACGCCTTTTGGCGTTTTGCATAGGCAGTAAGGGCGGCCTTTGCAGCGATTTGCTGGGCAGCCTGCTTGCTAGGCCCACTCCCCTGGCCCATGAGCTTGTCGCCAACGTAGACGCCAAGCTTAAAGATCTTATCGTGGTCAGGCCCAACTTCTTCGAGCACCTTATATACCGGCGTATGATTATCGATACGCTGAGACACCTCTTGAAGGTGTGATTTTGGGTCACGCCAGCTACCTGTCTCGAGAATATACTCGAGCTTGCTCGTGATGTGCTTGTGAATAAACTCAGCCGCATCATCATAGCCACGCTCAAGATAAATAGCCCCGATTACCGCCTCAAAAGCATTAGCAAGGATCTGCTGACGAGCTCGGACACTGCCGTTCTTTTCACCGCGGCTCATACGTACAAGCGGCTCGTAGCCAAGCTTATCGCCAGCTTCGCCAATACTTTCAGTTCGCACCAAGGCAGCACGCCAACTGGTCAGGATACCCTCGGGTTCGCTGTGGTTCTTAAAGAGGTAGTCAGTAACGACAAGCTCCAGTACGGCATCGCCGAGAAACTCAAGGCGCTCATTGTGCTCACTCACACTTTTTTTGTGCTCGTTTACATAGCTACGGTGCGTCAGTGCAGTGACAAGAAGTTGAATCTCTTTAAATTCAAAACCAAGATACTCGCGGGCAAAATCTTGATATGGCGCAACTAACATGCCGCTCATTATAGATTCTCCTGACGGATTCGTTTCATAGCAAGTAGCATCAACTTGCCGATGTCTTCGTATTCGATCGCATCTAAGGCATCGTGGAACTTAAACCACTTAATACCGTTCATCCACTCTTCTTTCTGAATAGCATCAGTATCACCCTTCGCACGTACCAAATAAATTTGGGTTGTCATAAGGACAAGTTTATCGATACGGCGGTAGCGAAAATGAATCTTACCAAGCCAGCCGAGCACTTCCGTGTCTTTTAGACCCGCTTCTTCGCCAATCTCACGCTGCGCAGTTTGCTGGGCTGTCTCGCCCTCTTCAATATGACCCTTAGGAATCGTCCAGCGATCTTTGGCGTCTTGAATGAGTAGAATTTCTACTTGGCCCTTTTCGTCACGTCGAAAAACAACGCCACCCGCGGTTGGCTCGCGAACAATTTCCTGAATAGATGGTTTTTTACGATTGAAGTATTTCTTAAATCGATCAAACTTCGGTGCTGTTGCCATTTGAGGTACCCTCTACAAGCGTTCGGTAGGCGGTGCCAAGGACACCATTAACGAACTTGCTTGAATTATCAGAACCAAATGCTTTTGCAAGCTCAACAGCTTCGTTGATCGCTACCTTAGGCGGCACTTTATCTCCACGGTGGAGTAGCTCGTAGAAACCGATGCGCAAAATTGAGCGGTCAACACGAGCAATCTGCTCGATTGGCCAGTCAGGGGCGATCGGTTGAATAACTGCATCTAGTGCGGTTATTTCAGCAATCACACCTTCAACGAGTTCACGAACAAAGCCCTTGTCTTCAATGGCCGAGTCGTAGCGCTGAAGATTGCGATCCAAAATTTCGTCTAAAGCAACAGAGCTATCTTCGGATTGAGTGCGAAACTCAAATTCATATAGTGTCTGGAGTGCGACAATACGTCCAAGGTGACGATTAGAGGCCATAGCGGTTTGGTTCTTTCTTCACTTACGGTTTGTTTAAGATGCGCTCTCAATAAATATGAGAGATTATTTTGTGAGGTTTTTGCCAGTTTCGCGCTTTGTTGTGCGAACCTTGACTGGTGAAGTACCGTTTACGCGGCGCGCAAGCTTAAGTACGAGGTGGCTACGGCGTAGGCCGGTCTTGCGAGGGCTACTCTGCTTTTTTGGTTGTCCCATTGTAAAGTTCTCCTTTTATAGGTATTTTATTCTAAAACTTATTGCCATTATAGCGAATTTTACGCAATATCTCAAGGGCAAAAGCATGACGCTATTGACATTACTTAACATAAGTAGTATAATGTTGGAATAAATAAGGAAATTATTTTATGACTGAACAATTGAAACATTCAACTATCGATCAGTACTCATATCCCACAGAAACAGACAATGACAAAAAAGATAAGATTCGCCTTAATCGGAAGGGGCGTCTCGTACGAGCTGGCGGCATCGTCCTTGCAGCGGCCACACTCACTGGAACGGCAGCAGTAGGCGTAGGAGAAATCTTCCACGAAGAGACTATCGCCTCTGACTACGAAACCGTAGGTAAAGGCAGTAATGCCACGGAAACCGTATTAAACTCGCTTGAAGATATGGCGAAGAGCAAAGGCATTGATCCAAATGCGGTACGCGGGGTAGTCCAGACGGCGAACGAAATGGGCAACGTAGTACACGAAGGAGACGAATACCTGTTTACTCTTAACGAAAACGGCGTCGACCAGCTATCAATACACGTCGAGAAGGTAGATAGCAGCCATACAGATCCAGCCAATCTCGCCCATCTTGACGACTAACAACTAGACAACAATATTCACTAGTCGACCAGGAATGTAAATCACCTTGGTCGGCTGTTTGTTTTCGAGGAATTTGACGACATTGTCTTCCGTGAGTGCCTGATCTTTTACAACTTCTTCTGTCGCATCCGCCGCAAGCGTCAGCTTGGCACGTAGCTTGCCGTTCACCTGCACAATGACAGTCATCGTATCACTCACGATCAAGGCATCGTCCCAGGCCGGCCACCCCGCAGCTTCCAGCATCGTGTTGTTACCCAGCTCCTGCCACAACTCAGCACTCACATGCGGTGCGAGTGGTGCGAGCAGGCGCACAAGCGCACCGAGTGCGTCGCGCCAGACTTCATCTGAAAATCCGTCCACCTTTAATTTGTAAAGTTCGTTCGTGTATTCCATGAGCGCCGCGATAGCCGTATTGAAACTCAAGCGGTGGTAATCCTCAGTCACTTTGCGGATTGTTTTATGCTGCAAGCGAACTATCTTGTCGTCGTTACCGGTAAATAGCTTACCGCTATCGGCAAATTCCTGAGCGAGCACCCAAACACGATTCAAGAAACGGTAGATACCAGCAATACCACGTGAATCCCACGGTGCATCAAGCTCAATCGGACCCATAAAAAGGACATAGGTACGAAGCGCATCGGCGCCGTAGCCCTGTTCGATAACATCAAGCGGATCAATCACGTTACCCTTACTCTTACTCATCTTTGTGCCGTCTTCGGCGTTGACATAGCCGTGATACACCAATTTCTTGACCGGCTCTTTGAAGTTTGTCAGACCCATATCCTTGAAGACGTGCGTCCAAAAGCGCACATAGAGAAGGTGTGCTACTGCATGATCACCACCAACGTAATAATCGAGTGGCGCCCAATAGTTCGCATCGTCTGGATTCCATGCCATTTCGGCGTTGTTCGGGTCGGTATAGCGGAGCATGTACCAGCTACTGCAGGCGTAGCCATCCATCGTGTCAGTTTCGCGCTTTGCAGGAGCGTCGCACGTCGGACAGGTCGTGTTTACCCAATCTTCGACACCCGCAAGAACGGATTTTCCATCACCTTTTGGCGCATAATCCTTGACCTCGGGAAGCATGACTGGAAGTTGGTCTTCTGGCACTGCAACGGCGCCGTGCTCGGCACAGTGAATAACCGGAATCGGCGCACCCCAATAACGCTGCCGACTAATGAGCCAATCGCGCATCTTGTACGTCGTTTTACTTGCACCAATCCCCTGCTGCTCAAGCCATGCTACCACCTCTTCACGCGCATCGCTCGTGCTCATGCCATCGAAGTTGCCGCTGTTCGTAAGGATTCCCTCACCATGATAAACTCCGATCTCATCACTGTCTTCTGGCTTTTCAATCACCTCAACGATCGGGAGTGAGAACTTCTCTGCAAAGGCAAAGTCACGCTCGTCGTGGGCGGGCACTGCCATAACAGCGCCGGTGCCATAGCCACTGAGTACATAATCTGCGATCCAGATTGGCATCTTTGCGCCCGTAGCTGGATTGAGCACATAGCTGCCCGTAAAAGCACCCGACTTTTCGCGCGTGTCGTTCATGCGTTCAATTTCCGACTTTTTAATAGCCTCGGTGACATAGGTTTCGACGTATTCTTTGTGGTCACCAACGGCAAGTTCTTTTGCAAGCGAATGTTCGGGTGCAAGCACGACAAATGTCGCACCACAAATGGTATCAGGGCGAGTCGAGAAAACAGTAATTAATTCATCGCGACCATCTACCTTAAAGCTGATTTCGGCACCCTGGGATTTTCCAATCCAGTTCGTCTGCGCCGTCTTGATCTTCTGCGGCCAGTCGAGCCCGTTGATCTCTTCGAGCAGAGGATCGGCGTAATCGGTAATCTTGAAGAACCACTGATTCATAGCTTTCTTCACCACTTCAGTACCACAGCGCCAGCATTTGCCGCCTTCAACTTGCTCGTTGGCAAGCACTGTCTTATCAACCGGGCACCACCACTGCAGGCTATCTTTTTGATACGCAAGTCCACGCTCAAAGAACTTCGTAAAAATCCACTGCGTCCATTTGTAATATTCCGGATCACTGGTATTTAGTTCACGCGTCCAGTCGATACTGACACCCATGCGCTTGAACTGCTTTTTGAAATTCTCGATGTTTGTCTTCGTCACATCTGCAGGCGCGGTGCCTGTTTTAATAGCGTAATTTTCAGCTGGCAGGCCAAACGTATCCCAGCCCATTGGATTGAGGACATTACTACCATGTTGACGATGAAAGCGAGCGATGGCGTCGACGATTGAATAGCTAAATGCATGGCCAGTGTGCATACCGGCACCACTTGGATACGGGAACATACCAGAAACATAGACTTTCTGTCTCGTGTCATCACGCCGAGCAGCATACGTCTGCTGCTCGTCCCAGACGGCTTGCCATTTCGGTTCAATTTCAGAGGGGTTGTAACGCTTCATATACATCCCATTGTATCAAACTACAGACAGTTACAGTAGTGAGGAGTCGCACGTACCAAATGTCAGTCCCAAAATTGCATCGCCCGATACATCCACGTAACTCACACGACCACCCGTAGTCGAACATAGTTCATATTGTATACGCTCTGGTGTACTCGTAGAAATTTCTTGGCCGGTCAACTGGGCGGCAAGCTCTGCCGTCAGTCGCGCCTCTGGAACTGTGCCGGCTTTCAGTTCGGCAAGTGTCGGGTATTTACCCTCAACGGCATTGTAGGCCTCGGCTTTTTTGATGACCGTATTGGCATTCGCCTGAGCCTGTGAAGTAGCTGACCTGTCTTGGATTGAAGCATATGCCGCTTCTTGTACGGCACCCATGGCAGCCTCGATCTCGGTCTGGAGCTGCTTTAAGGTCAAGAAGTCAGTTGGAGTAACGACTTTTACATCCTTGTTAAATAACGGTTCGACAGTAGCATTTCCCGATACGCCCTCGCCAGTTGCAGTAAACTTGACCTGCGTAAACTCGTGCGTCCATCGGCTAACAGAAACTTCCAGCTTCTGCGTCGTTTTACTTGTTGATTGCCCAGTCACGTCATCAGCATCTAACTTTATTGATTCGTCACACTTTTGCAAATCTTTCATAAGCTGCGTCGTATTGATCGCTTCAACAAATGACTTGGCTGTCGTCTTATTGATTGATAGTTCGTATCCCATACTATCGATACCATTAATGGTACGGGCTGGTAGACTACTGTCGATGACGATAAATTTATTCTTACTATAGATTGTCGCAAATTCATCGCGCGTAGCTTTATCGGTATCAAGTTTCTTGAGCACATCAGTCGCACATTTCTTAGCCTCTGATGCTTCTTTACTAAAATCAGCAAGATCGTCAGCTGAAATACGAATCCATTTATTATCAATCTTCGAGATCAAGCCATCAAATGCCGCTACCATACCAGTCTCGCCGAGAGTCTGATCGATAACCGACTTAAGGTTACTGACCTTGAAGAAAATATTCCCATCCTTATCGGCAAGAGCAGACCCATTCAGCTTGAAATCTTTACCTTGGGCTGTAATCGTAACCTTCGCATTCACTTCGCGAGTAGCAAGGCCTGCCTCTACGCCATTGAGTTCAATTGCGACTTTAACGTCATCCGTATTAACAGCGACAGTACCGGTGTAGCTCGCGGTTTTTGCCTTGATGGCATTTGAGACGGCATCCGTAAGAACCTTCTCTGGATTTTGGTACCACAGCGCATATGCAGCATAGACACCACCGCCAAGAAGGAGGATAGCGCCAGTAACGATACTCGCAATAATAAGCTTCATATTCTTGCGTGGCACCTTAGGTGCAACATACGTATCCGCCACCGGTGCTGCTGGCTCGGCTGACTGCCAAGGGGTAGCCTGAGGTGCGGCATAGTACTGCTGCGGCTCGGTCGTAGCCTCCTGCTCAACTACCGCCAGTTGCTCTGTTGGCTGCACATACTGAGGTGTCGGCATAGGTGCTGGCTCTGATGAAAGTGGCTGCAATGGCTCCACGGACTGCAGACGCTCTCCGTAGGGCTGGACCGGCTGAGATGACTGCTGGGGTGTTGGCTGTTGTGGGGCTTGAGGCGGGGTGTACGGTGAATACTGATTATTATCTTCAGGCATGGTGAATTTCCTTAGTGCTTATGTCTAGAAAAAGCATATCATGACAGAGGGTCATAACCTAGGCAAATTTTGAAAAAAATGTATTCTTTTCTGCCAGCCAAGTTGGTGACTGACGCACGAGTAGTGCGTCGTCGTCCGCAGCATGAAGGACAATCTTTAAAGCTTCTTCGCAGTATACGTCAGCGTCGGAGCCATTAAATAAGATGGCTGCATCACTTTCAAGGACTTTATGGACGAATGAACCAGCCTCGAGCGCATTCGCACAAACCATCACCTGACAACCCTGAGACTTGGCGACGGGCGCAAGGTATCGCGCCGCATCGTCGCCGATCACAACAACCCACCCTAGCATATTCGGATCGCACATGCCGCCAAGCGTCTCGTGCTCTTTTTGAGAGCTGGCGCCGAGATTGTTCATCGAGCCAAATACAGCTATCCGCTGCGGTGCCTGAAATGTATATAGCGTCTGCAGGGCAGATGCGGCCGATAGCGGACTTGAACTGTAGGTATCATCAATTAAGATTGTTTGTTTCACACCCTTAAGGATATTCATCCGGCCAGCTAACGGCGAAAGTCGCGCGAGCCCTTTGACAATCGCTGCTGCGTTCATGCCCAGCTTATATCCAACTGCGGCGGCGGCGATCGCTGGGCGTAAGTTGTGTTCGCCCGTCGCACGAATCGTCACAGAAAGAGGCTGCTCGCTGTCTGGCGCCACAAGTAGACCGACATGCCCGATTTCGGGGCTAAAATCTTCGGTAATAAAACTATACTCAGCGGCAGCACTGGTGCCGTACGTCGTAAGATTGCCATTCGTTAGGTAATTGGCGTGTCGCCCGTCTATATCATCGCGATTAATAATCGCGAGACGACTAAACTGCGCGACAGCTAACTCTTCTTGCGCAACCGCCTCAATCGTCGAAAACACGTGCATGCGCTCCGTACTCACAGCAGTAATAACCGCTATATCCGGCAGGAGGTACTTGCCATAGCGGGCCATCGCACCCGGACCGGTTGTACTAAGCTCCTGAACGATAACGTCGACATCAGCTGGCTGTCGTATACGCCGGCGGGCCGCGCGGAACACTCGCGACCATGCAAACAAACCACCATTTTTTGGATATTCGATTCCCAGTACGGCAAGTGGCGCACCAAGAGACGTACTGCGACTACCCTCATGAAGCCGCACTCGATATTGCTCCGACAGAATGGTGGCAATGGCTATTTTCGTACTCGTCTTACCCAAACTTCCTGCCACGGCAACAAGTTTTACTTCGGGGTGTTTTTTGAAATAAGACCGAACATAGGACTCAAGCTTTCTCTGAATTTGTTTCTTAAACATACAACTCCTTACTTTAGCCGCCGAGCTTAAAAACTAACCGAAATACGCGGCATGACAATACTAACCGGCACCTTAGCAGGTACTCCAGCATTGGTAAGCGTATCACCGCTAAATGTCACACCCCCATCAACATCACCCTTGCCAAGCTGACCATTACCATTAAGCCCTAGTGCGTACACCGTCCCATTGTCGCCCAAAATATAAGCCGTAAATTCATCGGAATTCGCGAGCGCAACCGCCTCAACCCGATCCGTAGTACTACCCGTCCGAAGTGGCATCACAATCTCGACTGGAGTCCCATTGCACGCCTGAAGCGCGCTACTTCCATTTGCCGACGTCTTACCTGATCGGTTGTCTCCTGCAGCAAATACCTTCCCACTCTCGGTAATAACCATAAAGGAATTCATCTGATAGCCAGATTCAACATTCATATTCTGCAGGGCCGATTCGCCCGCTGGCAATCCAAATACAACCCAATTCCCTTTGTCCGTGCATGTCCCGTCACCCAGTTGGCCATAGTCATTGTTACCGAGACACCATGTCATACCAGGGTTTGGATCCTCGCGGATCATACATAACGAGTTATTATCGTAGCCCTGTTGTCCGATACTGAAAATTGAGGCATACCTATAGCCAGCGGTCGTGATCTGGCGAGGAGTTGAGTAAGTTGCCGTGGCGCTAGGGTTAGTATTGCCGTCATTTGCTGTCCCCTGGCCATTGTGTCCGCTCATATATACCGTGCCGTTTGTACCAAGATAATACGCACCTACGTATGAGCCATGATAGGTAAGTTTAATGTCTTTAACCGAAACACCTGCCGGCATCAATACCTTGGCCGGGTTAGAATTTCCATTTCCCACGTTAACCGAGGTATTACCACGCCCTGTTTGTCCTAAATTGTTCACACCCGCACAGTAAGCATCGTCAGTATTTGCAATCACACACGTAATCCAGTCTTTAATAAAAACCTTCTTAGCTGTTAAGCCGGCTGGCAGCAAGAAGCGCGTAGGAGTGGCCATTGCAATAAAATTATTGGTCGTACCTCCATTTCCAAGCATGCCAAAATCGTTCATACCAGCGCAGTACACTTGGCCATCCGAAGCGATAACACATGCAGAGTCACTGCCATATCCACTCAAATTCATATCAACAGCCGAAAGACCAGAACCAAGGCCAAATCGTTGCCAGCTAGACCCGCCTAGACCACCACTACCTCGACAATATACCTGATCGTCACCAGCAAGAACACATAGAATCGACGCCCCTTGGCCAGAGTCGTAAACACGTTTTATCTTTGTTGTGACCCCAGGTGGATCAACCTTAGTTGGTGCACCAATAGCCGTCCCGAGACCCGCCGGACCTACTTGACTTGATGTGTTACTACCCCACGCATACAGCACGCCATCGGCCGCAAGCATATATCCATTATGGCCGCCTGACTTCCAGCCTGCACCACTCGCAATCTGAGGCTTATCGACATAATTTGACTGACTGAAGGCCGTCTGCTGATATGTGCGCCAAGTAGACGAAGGACTACTCGTACGGAAAAGCTGGAGTGCGCCATCCGACTTCACGCGCACAAATCCACTCACGTCGGTAATAACTTCACTTACTGTGAAGGTTGTTTTGATCGAGGTTCCATCAAGAACGTACGCCGAGACTGAACCGTTTGTATTACCGTTACAAAGTGTGTTCGGCTTCAGTACGCGCTTCGTCGGGTCGGCGTTGTTTAGCCAAATCGGGTCATAGTTGTTTTGGCGCAAGCAGGCTGTCGCCATTGCCACTCCAGCCTCACCCGCTTCTTTGGCAATCTGGTTGTAATACTGTTCGTTGAGAGCCGTTCTGATAGACGATACGGCCGTAACCGACACGAGAAGTACCGTTAGCATCACTACCGAGACGATAAGCACAGTCGGAAGAGCAAAAGCCGCCTCGCGTGATTTAAAAGCCAAGAGTTTTATCGCTAGCCGATTCATTGAATTTGATTATGAAGCATAAGGAGAATGCCGTCAATCACGGATATAGGATTAGCTACGCTATTCAGCTGCGTCCGCAGTGACAGCCGCTTGGTCAAAGAGCCAGGTGACATAGCCGCCGTGCTGCTCAATATGTATAGCGGCTTGTGCAATCGGCAGCCGACCGCTCTCTAAGGCTTCGGCAAGCGCCGCTTTTTTGCCAGCGCCGACCGCAAATACAATCGCTCTTGAAGTAGCCTCGAGTGCTCGGAGCGTCAGAGTAATTCGAGCGGACGGAGGTTTCGGAGAATTGTAAATAGGAATTACCAGCTGCTTAGTCGGAGTGAAATCGGAATGACCTGGGAAAAGCGATAGCGTATGGCCATCCTCGCCAACCCCTAGCCACACAAGATCAAAATAAGGAATACCCTCTTCGTTGACCGGCAGTGTCCGGAGTATTGCTTCGTAACGCATAGCCGTATCTTCGACAGACAATTCAACCTCCGGTCGAAGCTGAACCATTGAAGCTGTCTTGCCGTTATGAAAAAGAGCCGAGCTGATTTGACCCCAATTAGAATCACTATCATCTAGCGGTACGGATCTCTCATCACCAATAACCGCAGTTACCTTTGACCAATCAATCATGTCCGAATACTCTATAGCAAGCTGTCTATAGGCAGCCATAGGCGAGCTACCACCAGCAAGCACCCAAGTCGCGTAGCCTCGCTCCTGTATTGCAATACTTAATGTGGCGATTGCATCTAAGGCTGCGGCGTCCGCAACTTCTTCGGGTGTGGTGAATCTTTGGATTTCTGGCATATCTTACTACTTATTATGGCACAAAATTAAAACACCCAGAATGTCCTGAGTGCTTTTAAATTATTTCTGGTGGAGCATACCGGATTCGAACCGGTCACCTCTTCGCTGCCAGCGAAGCGCTCTAGCCAAATGAGCTAATGCCCCAAAATGTTTGATAATGCCTGAAATAATAGTCTCGTTCCACTCGGCCATATGACTAGAGCGCAGCGTTATATATTTTTTCGGCGCTGGGCGCCTAGGCAAATGAGCTAATGCCCCAAACTTAATTTATTGTAACAAAAACTCGCCACATCTGTCGAGGGCGAGTTTTCTAGCTGTTACGCGCCCACCCGGGGCACGTTTTTGTTTGTAACGTGTTTGTTTTATACGCAAAGGCACCCCTTTGGCGTACCAGCTTATGGTTTATTATCCCCCCATGTTACGTATATTGCAAGTATCATTGTGCTTATCCTAGTGTTTTTTTGGAAATCATGCTTAAATAGCTATGTTCAGAAGCACACGCGTATTAAGGCAAAAGGCGGGCGCTTACCTCTAACGGTAAACTCTCTTCTTCGCAAACATCGCTGGAAGCGGTCGATCTGACGATAATTAGAATCAGATAAGAAGAAAAGAGTACCAATTATTATGGCACAACAAAATCTATTCATCGGTAGCCTTGCATACGCAACTACTGACGACACACTCAAAGCTCATTTCGAGCAAATCGGCGAAGTTGCTAGCGCACGCGTCATCACTGACCGCGACAGCGGTCGTTCAAAAGGCTTCGGCTTTGTTGAAATGGTAAACGAAGCAGACAACCAAAAAGCTGTTGATCAGCTTGATGGCAAGGACCTTGATGGTCGTACTATCAGCGTTGGTCTTGCACGTCCAAAAGAAGACCGTCCTCGTCGTGAGTTCGGTGGCAACAACGACCGCGGTGGCGATCGTGGTGGCAACGGCGGCGGTTCATTCCGTCAGCGTAGCTGGTAATTTATTACCACACCTTACAAAAATACCTCGTCTTACGGCGAGGTATTTTTATTTCTCACTTTCTCGAAGCTGAGACTCAAACATATGGTAGTATGCGCCCTTCTTTGCGACAAGTTGCGCATGAGTACCCTGCTCTACTAATTTACCGGCTTCCATCATGTAGATCATATCGGCTCTCTCAATTGTTGTAATACGATGGCTGATCGTAATAACTGTTCGTGATCGATCGGCAAACAAATGCTTAAAGATGCGCGATTCAGCCAGCGCATCAATGGCACTTGTTGGCTCATCGAGAATAATGATCGGGCTATCCCGGTAAAAGTTGCGCGCAAGTGCCAGGCGCTGCCATTGCCCGCCAGAAAGATCAACTCCCGAGGTGCCGTCATTATGTTCCATCCATTGATTCACAAAGCTGTCGAGACCTTTTGGCAATTTTTCGAGGAAGGTTCGCGCCTCTGCACGGTCAAGCGCTGCTTCAAAACGCTCCTGGTCCATAACAGACGAAACATCACCGAGATAGATGTTATCACGAGCCGAAGCAAAAGAATATTTGGCAAACTCCTGCTGTAATACACCCATATGACCGTGCCAGCTTGATAGATCGACGCTCTTTAAATCGTGTTCATCGACAAGCACGCAGCCAGATGTCGGGTCGTATAGGCCAAGTAGCAGCTTCACAAGTGTAGACTTGCCGGCACCATTCTCGCCAACAATCGCAATATGTTGCGAGCGCTTTATCTTCAAAGAGACGTCGTCGAGAACCATTGTCTCGGCGCCAGGATATCGAAACGAAACATGCTCGAGTCGTATTTCATCCGGCTGCTTCTTGAGTGCGACAGAACGATGCTTGCCAGTAGGCAAGTCCATGAATTCCTGGTAGTCGAATAGGTTGGCAATGTCTTCATCGATTGAGTTTAACTGCGACACAAAGCTGCGCGAGCCACTCATTGCTCGCGACACGACTTGCTGTACATAGAGAAACTGTCCGATTGGCTGCGCATGGGCGATAATCTGCAGGGTCGTAAAGAGTAGTGCGACCACCTCTGCAGCAGCCTCAATCACATCAGCACCGAGCTTTTTGAAAATATACTTTCGCTCAAACTCAATCCGCGCTTTCTCGTCGGTATCACGCAACTTCAAACGCAGGTCAAGAAGATGTCGCACTACACCATAGAGCCGCAGCTCGGCAATCGTATTTATCTTAAACATATTCCATTCAATCATGTCCTTGGCCCGCCGGGTTTCAACATTACCGTTCCAGTGCTTCACCTGAGCCTTCGAGAGCTTAATCTGAATCACGATGCCAGGGATTACTGCAGCGAGCAAAATAAGGCCGAGCCACCAGCTAACGAACAGGAGTGCAATCAGTCCTGCAATCATGGTGATGAACGAGGTTGCAATGCTCGCAAGCTTATCAAATACCCACCCGAAGAAATTGGCAAACTGCCGCGCCTTATCAAAAAGGTCAGCGGTGTGCTTGTCGTCATAATGCCAAAAATCGAGACTCAAAAATTGCTCGTACATCCGATCACTCACAGCAGCGTCGATCTTATAGCGTACAAACTGATTCACATACTCCTCGAGGCTACTCCACGCCGTAAGCAGCACACCAAGCCCGGCAGTGATAATGACGTATGTAATTGCCCGGCCACCGGCCTGGGTGTCGCCAGAATACGCCTCGGCAAGTGCAGTCGTGGTGAGGGCTGCAAAATAAGTGGTCACAATCGGTAACACCGCCGTAATGATCGCGCCAGCAACTTTTACAAAAATAGCGGACGGCGCAGCCTGATAGGTGATCTTTGCAACTCGAAGCACACCTAGCAGGCGCTGCTTCTTCGATAATTTACGCTTCTCTTCGGCCATCTTGTCTTATTATACCCACCGCTGTCTTATTTACGAGCGAAATAGCGGCGACTGAAGCCAATCGAGTTCTAGCTGTAACCAAGCATTCAAAATACCAAAACCATTAAGTAGCCACACGGTCGTCAACACAACGAGACCGGTAAACGAGAGTACGAGCAGCTGCAAACTCCAGTGCTGGCGCTTGAGCCACCCCACCCAGCTATCATAATACCCACGTATCCGCTCAAGTAGCCGACCCGCCCAATCAAACTCAGTCGCAAGAATCGCTAGACCAGCAAATACAATTAACCAGCCAGGACCAGGATACGGAATAGCAACAACGCCAACCAAGAGAACGATTGAACCCATTGCCGCAACCGCAACTCGCTTAGCGTGACGTTTGGCTTTATTCATACCCTCAGTATACGCCTCTACTGCGCAGCAAACCACTCGGCAAACAGGCGCCAGTGCTCAGTATCTTCCGCACCCACTTTGCCGCGATCATGGGCCTCGGCAAAGGTTTCGACATTCGTTTCACCCACCACGAGCTCAAGCGAATTGTTTTTGGCCGCATCGCCACGTGGCAAGTCGACAAACGTACAGTCGTAAGCCGCTTCAAAATGCCTCATACTTTCGCCATCGAAATACGCGATGTGTTCGAGGCAAATAATCTTCTTATCGTCATATGGCGCCATGATATTGATCCAGTCCTGCGCCTGCCACCAATTGGCAGTGTCCTTCATATAGCCGCCAGGAAACCCACCGAGTGCCGGGATATTCCAGCTCGTATCTTGCACGACGACGGGCTGATGAATAGCTTCGTAAGCCGCCCGTGCCTTGGCTTTCGTAATCTCGGCCGGGTCAAAATGCTGGATCTCATCCATCTCAATACTGATCGTTTTTATATCAACAGCATATCTATCAAGCACCACGCGAGCTTCGTGTATTTTACGCTTATTTCCTGTGACAAACGTAATCGAATGCTTCGTCATGTTACTTATCCTCCAAGAATAGCCGCAGGCCATCCAAGTCTCTAATTTTTCTATATGATTTAATGTCGTCTTCCGGCGAAAGTTCCGCACGCGTCAGACCGCCGAAGCCTTCTGGTTCAAATATCTTATCCCAGCCATAGCCGCCATCACCCCTTGGATGACCTGCGATAATACCATCCAGTCTCCCTTCAAAGACACGCATTTGGTCACCATCGTAGTAACCATAGAGTGCGCTCGCGTAGGCAGATCGATCTGAAAAGCCATCAAGCAGACGGCACATCGACTCGAGTCCGTCACGTGCATCAACAAAAAATTTCACAAAAGGACCAGGCAAACCATCAAGCGCGTTAAAGCTAAGCGAGGTATCTTCTACGAGCACGGGCTGATTTAATATGTCATAGGCCTGACGAACCTTATGCTCGAGAACCACGCGTGGATCAGCGGACTGTATCTCATCTAGATCTAATTTGTGATGATCGATCTCGATACCAAGCGTGCGCGACAAATAGTCGGCCTTATTCTGATTGCCTGTAATAAAAACTGGTAGCTTACTCACCTATAACCTCCGGGTATTTCTCTGGGCTTTTGCGGCAGTACTGCGCCCATTCATCATCTTCATTTGGGATAGTGACCGTCTCAATATAATGCCCTCCACGAAACCCGCCCTTTCGAGCAGACTTTTTCGTCTGAGCAGCGATGATCTCGTCTTCGGAAATAACTTCTTCAGTACATAGATCGTCAAGAATCTGACGGACGTCGGCAATCTCTTCGATCAACTCTTCCCGACTCACCGCCGCGCTCACTTCATCTGCCTCTTCGTGCAACTTCTCGCTCAATTTCTTGCGCAGTTCGGCGCCCTGTAACTTCCGACCCTTTACTGTATGTCCGCATTCCTCGTGCCAGCGCCAAATATTATCACGGACAAGTTTTGCATATTTAAACGTTGGCATTCACAATCTCCTCGAACTCTTTCTCGCTGATAACTTTCGTCCCGTATTGCTCGGCTTTCTTAAGCTTGCTTGCGCCTACTTTACCACCAGCTACTAAGTACGTAGTATCCTTTGCGACACTCGTCTGAAAGGTGCCGCCCTGAGTACGGATTTTATCTGCCGCCTCGTCGCGGCTCATCGTCTCGAGTGTACCAGTCACTACAAAATTCTGACCAATCAACCTGCCAGCCTTCTTCGCAAAGTGTGGAACAACACCGAGATCTACAAACTTAGCGAGCAGAGCAACATTATCCTCACCAGCAAACCACGCGACAATACTTTCGGCCACAACTTTACCGATACCGTCCACCGCTTCGAGTTGCTCGATAGTAGCATGCTGCAGCCTGTCGATTGACTCGAATTTCGAAGCAAGGTCAATCGCCGTTTGCGACCCAACATGTCGGATACCGAGACCGAGAATAAACTTCTCGAGTGCGGGCGTCTTCTTTTCCTGAATCGCGGTGATCAGCTTGCGTGCTGAGATATCGGCAAATCGATCGAGCTTGAGTAGATCATCGACAGTCAAGCGGTAGATATCGGCAATATCCTTCACGAGACCCGCATCGACCAGTGCGACAACATTCTTCTCGCCAAGCGTATCAATATCAAGCGCACCTTTAGAGGCATAGTAACCAACCGAGCGCTTCAAAATAAGGTCGCTATTAGTCCCCTTGACGCGGTAGACGACATCCGTGCCAGTGCGTTCAAATTCAAGCTCAGGATATTGTGCCTTCAGCGCCTCTTGATAGTCAAACGACTTAGAATCACTCGGCCGCAGCTCCGTCACCACGCTCTCAACCTGCGGGATAATATCACCAGCCTTGAAGATAATCACCGTATCGCCAACACGAATATCTTTTCGCGCAATTTCGTCGGCATTGTGAAGACTTGCATGCTGCACAGTTGTACCTGCCACGACTACAGGGTCGAATACGGCAACAGGGGTCGCCGCACCAGTGCGCCCAATGCTAATGACGATATCCTTTACAACTGTCGTTGCCTTTTCGGCGGCATACTTATACGCTACGGCCGCACGCGGCTGCTTGCCAACCACACCCAGGCTCGCAAATTGCGCACGGTCATTCACTTTCACAACAAGCCCGTCGGTATTAAACGGTAGATCGTTACGTTTTTTATCCCATGTGTCAATAAACCTCATTACATCTGAAACCGTATGAAAAACCGACGCCTCGGCATTTCGACTTAGCCCAAGCCCAGTCAATGCCTCGTACGCGAACATGTTCGTCGGCACATCACTAGGCTCGTCGCGTAGTAAATCGTACGCTCTAAAATGAAGTGGACGCTCAGCAACGAGCCGAGGGTCCAGCTGGCGAATTGTTCCAGCAGCAAGATTACGAGGGTTGGCAAATTCAGGCTCACCCGCCTGGCGACGCCGCTCATTAAGGGCCGCAAACTCATCCTTCAGCATTACAATCTCACCGCGGATTTCGGTGCGTCCTTCTAGAAACTGCTCAAAGCCATCTGCACTGCGAAGACGAAGTGGTACATTTTTAATTGTCCGAACATTACTCGTGACATCTTCACCAATAAAGCTATCGCCGCGAGTTACCGCCTGCACAAGCAAACCGTCATTATACGTTAACGCACAGGCCAGTCCGTCCATCTTGATATCTGCAAAGTATTCGTGCGTCCTGCCGGGCAAAAGCTTGTCCATGCGCACCACCCACGCCTCAACCTCATCACGGCTAAACACATCATTGAGACTCAGCATACGCGTGCGATGCGCAATCTTTGAGAAACCTTCTTTTAATTCGCTCCCTACTCGTTGCGTCGGGCTATCTGGCGTGATCAGCTCTGGATGCGCCGCCTCAATATCTTTTAGCTCAGAAAACAAACTATCATATACTGCATCATCAACCGATGGCATATCAAGCACATGGTACTGATAGCTATACGTATCGATCAACTGCCGCAGTTCTTGCGCTCGAACACTAGGCTGGCTGTGCGTCATCTTCAACTACCTTTCGATACAATAAATAAACGTAACTAGCCGTCCACACGGTTGTTACCGACCCCATAGCAAGGAGTACAAGCGGAATGAGAGGAACGCCCACGACAGCTGGCCACACACTCTTTAGCCATGTATCAAAAATGATAATCGGAATCATGATAGCCGCCCACACCACGACAATCCCCAAGAACATCCAAAGAAGCCGAAGTAGAATCCTCAATCGACGTCCGGTCACCAGATCGCCCGCAGTCCTTAGTGCCCTCATTGGGTACATACCAGGAAGCGTGACGACGACAAGCGCGATAATCGTACTTGTCACCCAGTAGAGCGACAGCACACCGAGCAGTGATGCAACTGTCCAAAATACCATTGCAGCGACGCCGCCCGAAAGTAGTTCAGAATTTACCGCCGCACTGTATCCTATAAATGCCAGTCCAAGTGGCAGAAGTTGCACGAGCAATACAATACCTACAAAGAATGTCGCAATAATCGGCGCACCAGCACTATAGAGCCCGTCGCGCAGGCGAACTGCATGCCCAGCTAGAACATTACGCAGCAGCCAAACGGTAGTAAGCCATACAAGCAGTGTAAAGATAGCACCGTAAATCTGCTGACCTTCAGTGGGCGCCGCACTCGCACCACCACTAATAGTTGCAACAAACAACAAACTAGCCTTGCCTATTTCGCCAAGATTCCCATCGAAGATGTCGTCGCCCGTCTGCTTGAGCGCTTCACCAAGTTGCGCATACGTATCCTGAGAAGCGATGCCAACAACTACCCCGCTGAGGACCGCATACGTAAGCGCAAGCAGGCCAAATAAGCGGCGTTTCTCCCAGAGTGTACGAAACACATAGTGACTAAATGCCCAGTAGCCAGGTAGCTGCAGTGAGCGAGCATAGTCACGGCGACGGGTTAAAAGAAAACTTCGATGTGGACGACGAGCCATAAAATTCTTTGTCCGAAAACGAATAGACTGCGCGCTCTTTGCGAGCCACTGCGTAGTTTCGTAGGCCACCTTCGTAGCAACTGGCTTCTTGACTGGTTTCTTTCTGGTCGCTGTCGGCATATTACGATTTCTTTTTAGAATTTGTCAGCGCTGTTTCGTAGTCGTGCAATACGATCTTCAAGTGGCGGATGGGTGCTAAATAGTTTACTGAGAAAACTTGGCTTTAGGGGGTTATTGAAAAAGAGGTGTGCACTGGCACTGTTCTGCCGCTGCATTGGGCGACCGTATTGTTGCAATTTCTCGAGCGCACGAGCCAAGCCTTCCGGATGACGCGTTGTCATCGCGCCGGTGGCATCGGCGAGGTATTCACGCTGACGGCTCACTGCCATTTGCACGATCGCTGCAATAATAGGCGCGAGGATTATCACGATAATACCAATTACGAGAACGACCGGATTCATGCCACTATCTCGTCGATCGCCACTAAAAAAGAACATATGCAAGACAATGTCGGACAGTAACCCGATGACGCTCACGAGGCCAAAGGCGATCATGCTTACGCGAATGTCGTAGTTTTGAACATGTCCCATCTCGTGAGCAAGTACTGCCTCAAGCTCGGCGTCGTCCATGATATCCATAAGTCCAGTCGTCGCTGCGACAATCGCATGGCGCGGGTCGCGACCGGTTGCAAATGCATTTGGAGCCGGGTCGTCAATAATATAGACTTTCGGCGTTGGCATACCAGTAGTAATCGCAAGATTCTCTACCATACGATAAAGACGCGGGTTATCACGCTTTTCAATCTGTTGAGCACCGGTCATAGCCACCGCTAGGCGGCTGGCGGCAAAGTACTGAATCAGTGCATACACCGCAGCCACCACAAGCGTAATATAAAAGATAGACGTGTTACCACCATAGAGATAACTCACTACCCATGCGATCGCACCGATAATACCAACAAACGCCGCCATCACAAAGATAGTGTTACGTTTATTGGCGGCGATAGCTTTATACATAGGGAAAATCTCCTCGGGCAGTGTTAGTAGTTAAATGGGGGTTAGAATTGTACGTCGACAGGTTTTTCAACAGCGGCCATGTCTTCAACTTCAAAGAATTCGCGTTCCTTGAAACCGAGCATACCGGCGAAGATGTTGTTCGGGAACAACTGAATCTTTGTATTTAGGTCACGTACGCCACCGTTATAAAAGCGGCGAGCAGCCTGAATCTTGTCTTCAGTATCAACAAGTTCGTCCTGAAGCTGGATGAAGTTCTGATTTGCTTTAAGGTCCGGGTAGGCTTCCGCTACAGCAAAGAGACTCTTTAGCGCACCCTCAAACATATTTTCAGCTTCAGCTGTTTCCTTGACACCTTGGGCGTTTAGCGCGTTAGCGCGAGCTTGTGTCACTTTCTCAAATACACCACTTTCGTGTGCCGCATAGCCTTTTACGCTATTAACAAGGTTCGGGATAAGATCCAAACGTCGCTTCAATTGAACGGTAATATCGCTCCATGCCTCATCAACGCGCAGCTTAAGCGTAACAAGACTGTTGTATGTTGCCCATAAAAAGATTCCTATAATGGCGACAATTCCGAGAATAATCCATAGTGCTGTCATTTTCTGTAATACCCCTTAAATATGTTCGGTTTATTGTGCCTTCATTATACCATTTATGATCAAAAAACTCGACGCTTACACGTCGAGTTCTCATCAATTTTGGTGCGCAGAGCGGGACTTGAACCCGCACGACCTTGCGGCCAAGAGATTTTAAGTCTCTCGTGTCTACCGATTCCACCATCCGCGCGTAGACACATTATGGAGGCACCTACGGGATTCGAACCCGTGTACACGGTTTTGCAGACCGTTGCCTAACCACTCGGCCAAGGCGCCATCTTGAATTATTATACCAGACAGAGAGAGACCCTATGAAAGATCCCCTATTTTGAATATAGAGCCAGTAGTACCAGCTCTATATTCATATACTTGAAACTTTTTACTAGAAAGCAGCTAGTTCACTTTCAAGTTGCTTTGCATCATCATTACTTTCAAGATCCGCCTGATCAAGCGCTTGCTCAGCCTTTTGCAGATCGTCGGCCGAGTCAATCATTGGTACCGTCTCTACATCGCTAGCGGTTGAAGATTCAGTGCTTGCCTGTTTGCTTGTTTCGGCGTTTTTATTCTGGAAGCTATTGTAAGCAACATAGCCGAGTGCGCCAATAATAGCTATGACAACGACAATAATTATTAATTCAACAGCCGAAAAACCGGCTTTATGGATACGACGTGTATTCATTAGTTTCGCTCACCTTCTGATGAAGTAACACCTTGTACTGACTTAACGCCAACAATAAGATTTTTTACTGATGTTTTGTATTCTTTTAGTGCTGCAATCGCCTGCTGTTGGTGCTCTCTAAAGCCCGTTACGGAGCCTTTTGGATCGTCGCTATCACAGCTAAACTCCGTGCCGTGCGCGGCAATCATCGCCACCGCGTCTTGAGCTGATTCTTTCTTTGCGGCAACATCAGCTACAAGTGCGTCATAGTTTGAAAGCGTCTTGCCCTTCTTTTCATAGAAAGCCTGCGTACGCTCGGCAATACCACTAAACAGATCGATCTGTTTCTGGCCCCGATTAGAAATGCGCTTCATGATGTTAGAGATGGCAGTCTGGCGCTTTTCGCAAGCTCGAAGCTTAGCATCCGTAAGGCGAGTCTTAGCCGCTTCGCGCTGCGTCTCAAGCTTAGCTTTTGCTTCTTCGCGCTGCGCTTCAAGCTTAGCCTTCGCCGCCTCACGGCGCGCCTCAATCTCTTTTTGTGCTGTCTCCCGAGTTGTTTGATTCGTTGTTGAATCTGCCGTCTCGGCTCCGGCCGTTAGCGGAACGACGGTCAGTACTGATACTGCCATGACCCCCACTAGCAAACCATGCTTTAGAAATGTCTTTTTCATTGAATGTTTTTATGTCCTTTCTTAATGATTTAAGCATAGGCTTTTTAAACTCTAAAATCAATAAAAAGTGATTATTATCCATATTTCACATGACAGTCCCGTACTTAACAGACAGGAACTGGTGGGCATTGGCCACAAAAAGGTATAATAGAGACAGCACCTAACAAGGAGGATCTATGGCTAGAGTAAGCACCTATCTCAACTTTGAGCGCGACACCGAGGCGGCCTTCAGCTTCTATAAATCAGTCTTTGGTACTGAGTTTATTGGTGGCATCGATCGCATGGGGACTGCCCCGGAGGACCCGGAGCGCCCACTTGCCGAGGAGGACAAAAACCTTGTCATGAACGTCCAGCTTCCTATCCTTGGTGGTCATGTACTCATGGGCACCGATGCGCCAACTTCTATGGGCTTCCAACTCGTCAAAGGCAATAATGTCTACGTCAATCTCGAACCCGACACTCGCGCAGAAACCGACACACTATTCAATGCTCTCAAGGAAGGTGGCGACGTGGAAGTAGAGCTTCAGCAAATGTTCTGGGGCGACTACTTTGGCTCACTCACCGACAAGTTCGGTGTAAAATGGATGTTCAATTGTAGCGAGAAGTAGTACCCCTACTACTCGTAGGGATTTTCTGCGACATTAGCGATCCGCACAAGTTGCTTCAGCTTATCGAGATCAACATCGGCCAGCTTGTTGATATACACACAGCCCTTGCCTATCTTGTATTTGCCAAGATCTTTCACCTTACTAGTCAGTTCTGTCGCATCAAAAGTAAGATACAGTGAAAACTTACCCGTGCCAGGCGCAAAGCCAAGCCACGGCCAGTCGCCCTCGCGGCCACTCTTCGACTTGTAATGAAACGTACCAAAGCCCACAATACGAGCGCCCCATAGCACCGGAGGCTCACCTGTTATTTCTCGCATAATTTCGACAAGCGTCTCGGCATCAGCTTGCTGCTTTTCAGGAAGACTCGCTATAAAATCATTAACATCTCGGTCGGTTGGCTTGGTTTTGTTCTCGTTTTTCACATGCACCTCCTATACTAATCCTTGGATCCAGCCTCTATTAATCTGCCGCTTTTCGCTAGGTGCGGATCGGTGCAAGCAGCGAGGTTAAAGCAGCAAGGGCGCCGGTGCTTGCCGTTTAGTTTCGATACCGACTTTTCAATCCGTACCGCACGCGTATCCATGCTGCCGGTAGCGTTCACCCAACGTATCCACTCCCAGCGTGCCATAGACGTGATATCTTTCCACTTTTCCTTCACCTTTCGAGGTGCTACGTCCAGAGCTTTCTTAAAATCCTCTGGCACAATCGGTTCTGGCCACACACCGCTTGTCGTTATCTCGATCGCTACCATATCGCCCGAATTTACGCCGGCCGTCTTTTGCAGCTCACCACTCACGCGTATCCAGTGACTCCAGCGTCCATCCGGCTCGAGCACCGTTTGAAATTCACGGCCGTTCATCGTACCCGTCACACTGACCTGCCCTCGCGACGGTAGCTTAACGCTCTCACTCTCCGGCACGGGCAAGATGACCCAATCCCTGAGTGTATAAAGTGTTGTCTCGAAACGAATTGTCACCGGGGTATTCTTCATACTCTCATTATACCGCCTACTCGCCAACCGTTCCTGTTTTCACTGCTCCAGCTCGCTTATAGTTGGTGAAAATCACACCACTTGGTGTTACGAAACTCTCTGTCAATGTAAATGCCGCCGGGATCGTACCCTCGGCAAATAGCTTTTTACCCCCACCGAGCGTCAGTGGGAAAGTCTTGAGCCAGAGCTCGTCTACCAGGTCATTCTTGAGTAGCAACTGGATCAGCTGGCCACTGCCGTGAACTTGAATGTCAGAACCTTCTGAATTTTTGAGCTTTTCGATATCTTCCAAGCTTTTGAAGAAAACAGAGTTTTTCCAATCTGACGTCTCCATAGTATTAGACATGACGTATTTGGTCACATCATTAATGCCTGGCCAACTGTTTGCATGTTCGGGCCAGTAGCTAGCAAAAATATCAAATGTCTTCCTACCCAGCAAAAGATCGACAGGTTTCATCTGTTTTTCCATAGCCTTACCGGCAGTCTCATCGAAATAAGGTGCCGTCCACCCGCCATACTTGAATCCGCCCGATGTATCCTCCTCAGGCCCACCAGGTGCTTGCATCACCCCATCTAATGTAATAAATGATAATACGATTATTTTTCTCATACGCCCTCCTTGTCATTAGTGTAGCTCCTCGGAACATCCGCACCTACGACTTACGTCACAAAGCCCACAAGCTCTGCAAGCTTCTTGGCAGTCGTAATGTTACGAATGGTCATCTGGCGGTAGAGGGGCGTCCCCATACTCTTGAGTAGGCTGTATTTTGCTTGGTTTGCCCTTGTGATATTCGCAAGTACCGCACCGTCGACATAGATCATGGTCTCAACCTCAGGCTTATAGCCAAGCTTAGTGAGAATATCAGGCGTATTTGCCTCATCAAAAAGATACAGTACGTCCGATTTTTGCCCCGACTTGTCGGGTTTCGGCGAATCATTCGTCCAACTTTCCGGGATTGCCGCAGCGATAGCTCGAATCTTTTTACCCGACAAAATCAGCGTCGGAATAGCAAAACCAAAATGCTTTTCGAGCGCCACCTGCACATCACTTACCTGCGGCTCATGATCACTCGTAAACACCGCATTGCCAGAATTAATATAGATAACGACATCGCGAAACCCCAAGCCCTCGAGCACCGCCTTGAACTCAGCCTTCGGCACGCGATGATTGCCGCCAACATTGACACCCCGAAGAAGTGCAACGTATTTCATTACCTACTTTATCCTCTCAAGGTTAGGTACAATACGAATCGAAACCGTATCACCTTCCAGGATGTTCTCAGTCTTTCGAATGTCAGCTTTGACCGCCACGAACCACCGCTGCCCACCCATACTCATAGTAGTGCTTGGCCAAGTTGATTTACCAATCGTCACAAGCACTGGCACATTGCCATTCTTACCACTTGCGCTACGCAGGCCGGAGCGAACATTGTCGGGTATTCGCACATAGTGCCACCCGCCCTTTCCTGGTGTTTTTTCGACGGCTGCCGTAAATACCATAGGATTCATATTCCAGCCTCTACGATCCAGACCACGGTAAGCCAAATATGCCAACAGCCAAGTCGGCCCATATCAACAAAAAGGCAAGTACAAGAATACTACCGAAGATAAGCCTGCGCCGAGGATTTGCGATCTTCCTAACGACGAACTCAAACACAAGGCCGGTGCCAACGAGAAGCGCACCAGCAATAACGAAATCACTCGGGCTCCAACTAACTTCATCGCTAAACTGCATAGCCACAAGTGGCACGAGCAAAATACACGCCGTCAGTAGAACAATACGGATAATGCTTTTCTTTACGCTGACATTATTTTGCTCTGGCATATACTTTGCTCACTTTCTTTTGTTAGTGTACATTCCGTACAGCAGGCCACCGACAACGCCAAGTGGCGTCCCAATGGCGATACCCAGTCCAATATTCTGTAAAACTGTTATACCTAGAATAATTCCGAACAACATTCCATACGGCACACCAAGAGCGACAGCTACTGCTAGTTTGTCCTCGCCGCGTGTGTTTTTTGCTTGCCCATACAATTCATTATAGCAATAACCGAAGAAATAGATCTGCGCCTAAAAATAAAACCGCCCCGCGAGGCGATTCTTAAATCTACAACTCTACGCGCTGTCTCTGACGCGAGATACGCGAGTCAAGACACCACACTTCTTCTGGCGTGATTTTAAAGTTATGCCACGCACTATGTACGTCGTCTGGACCGAGATCGGTCGCTGCGCCTTTAATTTGCAGGCCAAGTTTTTCACCGCCCAGGCCAGGAGGAGTAAAGATCGCTACCGATACGCGCGGATCGGCATGAATGTTCTCGACATGCTTCGTATCTGGTAGCGACATAAAGAATAGCTCCATTTTATCGTTGTATTGATAATGTACTGGGCACGTCCAGCTTCCATCTGGCCCAATTGTCGAAAGTGCCATGATCTTCGTACGATCAAGTGCCTCTTTGACACTTTCATTCAAATTATCCGCCATATCCGCATCTCCTTCCTCTTTATTATAATCGACAGCCCACAGATCCGACAAAACAAAACCCGGCTCACAGCCGGGGCTTGTTTTGGTGCTAGACAACTGACGTACTTCTAGCCGCCAGCTCTAATAACTTGTACTTTTTGAGGCTTCGAGACACGATCTCTTAGGAGTACCCGAGTGTCGATAATAAGCATACTCAGGGTAGCAATACCTAGGCCGATTTGCCATATACCATGTAAAGAACCAAACCAGATAATATACACAAGAAGCGCAATAAAGAATAGAATGCTAAGCTTGTGCCACTTCTTTGCACTTGCATCGGCAACTAATTTTTGACTCACCTTGTCATCTCCCTTGATGAGTTCATCGAGCGATACGTCATACAAATTGCTAATATACATAAGGTTTTCGATATCAGGGATAGCTTTGCCGCTTTCCCATTTCGATACCGCCTGGCGTGAAATAGCCAAGTCTTTCGCAAGTTGTTCCTGAGTGATGTTTTTCTGCTGTCGTATTTCGTGTATTCTTTTGCCGATATTCATTCTATATTCCTTTTAACTAACTGTTACGATGTTAGTCTTTGCAGCCACTAATATCAAGAAACTAATGGTTGCGCACACGTAAAGGAATGTTTCGGCAAGCTAAGCCTTTTAACCTTCAACGAGAACCTCAAACCCACCATACGCCATTTTGTTCATCTCGAAGGGCGATACAAAGTCGCTTTGTTCTTTATAGGCTTCGTCCATCTCTTCCATCACCTTTTTGTTTACCTCATCGCGGTGCTGCTTGGATTCAAACACAATAAAAGAGAACCATACGTCATCTCCATCTTCTGCGCCAGCCATTTCGCTAAAAGAACGTGTTTTATCTGGTCCCATTTCTTGTTGCTTAAGATCATCACCCCTAGATTCAAAGTACTGAAGGGCACCGTGCTTCATCCAAGAATCTCGCCCTTCTTCTGCCATTTTCTGATACTCAGCTTCTTTACCCTTCGGTACCACCAGAACAAATCCATCAATGTATTTAGCCATTTCATCAACTCCTCATTTAAAGTTATATCTACTACTATTTTAGCACTTAAGGTAAATCAAAAAGAACGCCGAAGCGTCCTATGATTAACATTTGGTGCCGGATAGCCGACGTATTTCTAACCGTCAATGATGAAAATATAGATCACTACAAGCTAAAAGAGTTAGCTCAACAATTTAATCTCGAAGGAAGTTCAATATACTGATACAATACATCCTCCTTATTTCATGATGTACTATTGAGATATGGAATATGAACAGATGGTGCTGGGAGAAAAATTATACCAGTCACCCTACTGCGACACATCGAGTGTATTCGATGCGCACCTAAATAGCGAAAATGTAATAATCAAACGACGCTCAACTAGCATGCAACGAGAAAAAGAAGTGTTAGAAAGTTTGAATAGTAATTATTTTCCTCGTCTAAAAGGAAGCGTTGAGCATGACGCTATACATTACTTGGCTCTTGAAAAAAGGCCTGGCATTCCACTTGGTAAGTATATTGATTTAGATGAAAATTGGTTAAGTCGAAAGCTGACAATTGATGAAAGCGTAGGTATAATACAACACCTCGCTCTAGGCCTAATCGCACTGCGAGATTGTGGTTACTATTATAGAGACTTTAATCTAAATCACATTCTAATTACTGATGAAAATGTTTCGTTAGTCGACCATGAGGCTGACGTCAAGATAGGCATCGATAGGACTGCTTTAGTTGATGTGGAAACGGGTACCTGGGAGACAATGGCTCCCGAAGAGTTTGATATAGGAAGCAAAATGCTTGAAAGCGCTACGACTTATTCTCTTGCTGTCATACTTTATCAACTTACTCACGGCAGTAATTTATATCGATTAAAGCCTATGGAAGATAGGACTAATGACGAAAAACGTGAATTATCTAGAATCTTACATCTTAAGCCACCACTACCTGAAAATTTCGAACATTTGCGACCATTCTTTACGCATGCGCTAAATCCAAACCCTAAAGACAGAGTGCAAAATATAGAAGAATTTATTGCAAATCTCGAAAAACTATAAATTACAGTTTTTTGAGTCTAACTATAAAACGCCGATTTACTCGACGTTTTATAGGGGTTATATTGTGATAATATCTTGGTGCCAGACAGCGTACGTATTTCTAACTCTAAGCCCTGGCTGTTACGACAATCATAAGTTACAGGAAATTGTCAGGCTATTTAACTTGTCGCCGGACCTAACTACTTAGTCTTTGAAGTTTTGAGATAAATAAAAGAAATTGGCACAAATATAATTATTGCAAAAACCGTAACTATAAATAGGTTTGGCCCTTCAGGGTCATTAATAAGAAAAAATACGAACCTAGAAATAGAAAAAGAGATTATAAGGAGGAATAGTAAATGAACTTTTTTCATAATTCTTAGAGTTCTTCTGCTAGTCCAATGAGAATTTGCTCAGGACCACGAACGTAGCACAGGCGATAAGAATCCTCATACTGAACGATTTCACCGACAAGCTTTGCGCCGTGTTCTTGTAACCGAGCCACCGTATCGCCTATGTCCTCGACGGTAAACATGCTGCGCAGATAGCCGAGTGCATTTACAGGTGTGCTGCGATGGTCGGCTACTACTGCGGGGGCTAAGAATCGTGATAATTCAATCCTGCTATGTCCATCTGGAGTTACCATCATTGCTATCTCAACACTCTGGTTACCCAAGCCAGTAACTCGTCCAGCCCATTCCCCATCAACCATTGCTCGCCCTTCAAGCGTTAATCCAAGCTCGGTGAAAAAAGAGACTACTTCATCGAGAGATTCAACAACGATACCGATGTTGTCCATTCTTTTCAAATTAGGCTTTTTTGAATCCATATGTCTTATCTTATCACTTATTCCCCGAGTTAGAGTCCTATTGCTGTCAATTAAAAAAACGCCGATTTACTCGACGTTTTACAGGGGTCATATTGTGATAATATCTTGGTGCAGCGGAACAGAATCTACTTAAACTCTTAGACTATATCATTAATGAACCGAGCCTGAGCGTTCCCGCTCTACCAGTACCTCAAGCCCTTGCGGAATTAATCATCTACTAGTGCACTCTTAGGTGAGCCATCTCTGTCGCAGCCCTAATATAAGCTCGAAAAATAAATACTTCTCATAAAGAATGGGGCGACATCGCAATAAGGGCGGGCTTATCAGCTAGTATATAAGTTTTTATGCACTATTCAGCAGACTCGACTTCTCTTTCAGTAAGCTTAGTAGCGTAAAACTCCTTGATAAACGCTTGCGAGAGTTTGCCACATTCTTGTATTTCGGGCAGTATGCCCATAACGCGTTCGTCGAGGTTGAGAGCGACAACCTTAGGGCGACCCCAGCCAGTGGATGTAGCATTTTCAGTAACTAAAACATCCTGCAAGCCGTGTTGTTCATAGACTTTATGTCCTCTTTCCAGTGCATTCCATGCCCGTGTCCTAGTATTACGTGTGTAGCGACGCTCAGGATTGAAGCTAAACATCTCATCCTCGGTAGTGCGAACAACGTTCACTTCATGCAAAAACTCTTGCTCTTGAAGCTCGAGGTCTACTAGCATTTCTTGAAGGTATACCTTGCCAGCCTGCAACCCTAATTTCTTAGCGGTCCTAAGTGCGGCGGCGTGAGCTTCAATTTCACCATATTCGAGCGCGGTTTGAGCAATGGCTCGATGGGACACTTCCGCCAAGGCCATAGTATGTGCGAGGTCACGATTTTCTATGTGTTTATTGAATTCAGACATATAATAGAAAGATTGTAACATAATATTTATCTTTGTCAATTACATGGGCTCTTAATTGACCGGAACAGGGGGGTCGGTAGGTGAATAATTTCGTATCCGGTGCCGGATAGCCGACGTATTTCTAACCGCTAACCCTGAGGAAGTTGACTTCTATAAACTCAAAGAACTCGTGAATCAATTTAATATATCAGATAGTCTAATCAGATAATTCTATCGTTCAGACTCTTTATATAAAGTGTAATCCACCACCGTAAGCCCGCCGTCTACAGTTATGGTCGTACCATTAATAAAGCTAGACCTATCAGATAGCAGAAAACTCACCACATCGGCTATTTCTTCTGGTTTTGCATTACGTTTAAGTGGTGTAAGTTCTTTGCTTTCATCGGGCATACTATTTGCCGTCATTTCAGTTTCAACCCAACCAGGGGCTATTGCATTAACTCGAATACTTCTTGAACCGAGTATTGCCGCCAAAGATTTTGTGAGACTTATCAGTCCAGCTTTGCTAGCAGCATAAGCAACCGTGTCGTATCCAGCACAGAAACCATCCACGCTAGCTATGTTCACTACGGTTGAACCATTTTTTAGGTTAGCCCGTAGTCCGTGCGCTAATTTCAGTGGCGCAGTCAAGTTAACTGCTAGTGTTTCGTCCCATTCGTCAAAGTTAAGCTCATCCCACTTAGTTAAATACACTACGCCTGCATTATTAACTATTCCATCCAGCTCTATATCTTTGAGCCTTTCAAGAAGCTTGGCTATCTGCTCTTTTTTCCCAAGGTCTGCTTGCAGCAACTCAATCTTTTCACCGTACTTTGCAGTTAATTCATCAGCCTGCTTATTGCTTTCTTTATATACCCCATACACTGTATTACCTTCTGAAAGCAGCTTTTCGGTAATAGCTCTCCCTATTCCACGAGTTGCACCTGTAACTAATACGGTTTTCATAGATTAATTCCTCTGATAACTCTACTCTTACTTTTTCTGTCGTCGCAAGATAGTTACGTTCTATATTAAATTTATAATAACAGAGATAAAGTTAGAGTCATAGTTTGGGTAGAAATATAAAACGCCGATTTACTCGACGTTTTACAGGGGCCATATTGTAATAATATCTTGGTGCCGGATAGCCGACGTATTTCTAACTTTCAATCCTAACAAGTATGACAATTATAAGTTGCAAGAAATTGTCAGGCTATTTAACTTGTCATCCGATTTAGTTACTTAGCCTTTGAAACCTTTAGATAGATAAAAGATACGGGCACAAATATAATCATTGCTAGTACAGTGACCATAAGCAGGTTTGGCCCCTCTGGGTCATCTATTAGAAAAAACACAAACCTCGAAATTGTAAACGAAATTATAAGGAGTATAAACAAAGTAACTTTTTTCGTAGTCATTACTATATTTTAACAGTACACCAGAACTTGTTTACTTCATTTAGTACAGGACACGGTATATAATATACACTAAGCATAGCGCCCAGGCTTAGTATGAGATACAACGTATGTTAGTTATATTCATCAACATCCAGCTCAGCGTTTATATCATGTAGAAATTCGATTGTTTCTGCATCCAAGCGCCAACCCAATAATTGATGTTGACCAGGTAATTTTTCAAGTCCATCAATTTTAACGAGCTTTTCTTCTTGTCCCCAGGTATTATCAAAATATCTCACTATCTGCATAGTTGCCTTGACTCCCTTGTGCCTAGAAAGCTCCGCTAGACTCTGCGTATGACGACGTAGTCTTTTAACTATTGACCCTATTTGCTCGTCAACAGGTGCATTCCTTTCAATAGAGTTCATAATCCAGGAGTGAGTAATTGGATGTGAAGGATTAAGCTTGTGTCTTTCTTTGCCCACCACCCTGTGTTCATCAGCTTTGATACTTATCTTTGCTGCAATTTCCTCAAAAGACATAACATCACTACTGATAGAAAAGTAGACATACTGATGCATCTTGAAATCCGACATACATAAACTATACCAGACACTTAAGTTTGAGTCTTCTTTGGACTAATGAATAAAACGCCGATTTACTCGACGTTTTACAGGGGTCATATTGTAATAATATCTTGGTGCGGGTACAGGGACTCTAACCCTGGACCTCGTCCTTGGCAAGGACGCGCTCTAACAGCTGAGCTACACCCGCATGCACTTCAAAGATTATAGGGAATGTGAGGATAAATTGCAAGAGGTTGATGGCGAACAGGCTCCCAGACAGCGCTTCGCTTCTCCGTTCATTCATAAAAATATGTAAACACATTTTTATTTCATTCACTTCGCCGAACTGGGGACTATTGCCGCTTTCAGCGTCAGGTCCCCAGCGAGAACCTGCGGAGGGGCGAGCAAATAAAATACCCGATCACAAGGATCGGGAATTTTATTTGGTGGCTCCTCCCAGACTCGAACTGGGGACACGCGGCTCTTCAGGCCGCTGCTCTACCAACTGAGCTAAAGAGCCATGGTAGTGTGCAACTCTGTATATTTTACTAGAGTTGCACACTTTCGGCAAGATTACTTGTGAATCAATTTTCCAACAGTGTCAATAAGATCAGCCGGGAGAACAAACAATGTCTTCTGGCTAGGCTCAACAGCGATCTTCTCAAGCGTCTGAAGTGTACGAATATTAATACCACCTGGCGTCTTCGTCAGCATCGCCGCAGCCTCGGCGACAGCGGCAGCCGCCGCCTTTTCACCTTCAGCCGTAATGATCACCGCACGGCGCTCACGCTCAGCTTCGGCTTGCTTGGCCATAGCGCGCTTCATGTCTTGTGGCAGCTCGATGTTCTGAATCTTCACGTTCTCAACATCAATGCCCCACTTGTCCGTCTCGGCATCAACGATCTCTTTGATCTTCTGACTAATCTCTTCGCGCTTAGAGAGCAGCTCGTCGAGGTCGGCATTACCTGTTACATCACGAAGCGCCGCCTGTGCAAACTGGCTCGTAGCATAGACGTAGTTGGTGGTTTCAAGCACCGCACGACTCGCTTCGATCACACGAAGATACACGACCGCATCAACACCAACTGTCACGTTGTCCTTGGTGATAATCTCCTGCTTAGGCACATCGATAGGGGTCGAACGCACATCCACCTTAATAAGGCGCTGAAAGAGAGGGATAACGATCCGAAGCCCCGGCTGGCGAATGCCTGTATAGCGACCAAGCGTCAGTACGACACCACGTTCGTATTGATTGATAATCTTAAGACCGCTCAAGATAAAGATCCCGACGATTACGATAATAGAAATGACAAATCCGTCCATATTCCCCCTTTAATTAACTACCTTTATTGTAACACCAACTTGAAACGATCTCGGTTAACAAGAATACGTAGCTATAACTGGCGTTATCACACCGCTCGTTGCGCCAGTTCCCGCGCCAACCGTATCTTTATTACAGCCGCCATTAACTGCAGTATTCTCAAGCTCGTTTTCGTCAATAGAGTACCTACTACCCCACGGATTACCAGCCTTGAGAGCCGAGAGGTTAACCCCCGAGGCTGTCCCGATTCGATCGAGAGTGAGTTCGTAGGTTGCCTGCGTACCGCAGCTCGTGCATGCACTCCCCGTGATATCTTTTAGCACCTTGGCATCGTTGATTCGGGCAAGATGGATTGCCTTGGCGAGATTTGCAAGATCACTACTGGCTTGCTGATTCTTTGCTCGCTGTTGAATGCCGTTATATGCAACGACCGTGATAGCAGCGAGGATGCCAATGATCACGATAACGATGAGCAACTCGACAATTGTAAAGCCGTTTTGTTTTTTCATATGCATAAGTATTTTCAGTATACCATTGACTTAAAAGTAACATAAGCCCAGCTACTAGAGCTTAGTTGGATCACTCAACATAACACGACAGGCGGTACCGACATCGGAGTAAGAATTTTTCGCAGTCGTCTTTACAAAATCACCACCTTGATACGGAGTAACGAGCGGACCTAATACACAATCTTGATTTGCACCCTCGAGAAAATAGATGAGCGTCGGTATATTTGGAATATTTTCACCCGTTGGATCGTATGTCTCCGAGCGCCAGAGCATACCCAACCCCTTCAAACTGGACGTTAGCTGGATAGGCTTGCCTGGGAAGTCGGGAAGCTTTGAGGTTAGTGTCTTCATATTGGCATTAAACGTCGTGGTGTATCCTGTGTAATCGTGCTTTATATTATTCGATACGCCACAGTCGGCATCTGCATTGGTATCAAAATCGGTAATATTTGACTCGCCGATACAGTACGTACCAGCCGTGTGCGGATACTTCTGGTTCAAAGTTCCATAAGATTTTATGGCCTCAACCCAGCCTTTTGCAGTAGCGATACGTTGTGAATTACCCGCTCGTTGCTGTATGCCGTTATAGGCCACGATGGTAATTGCCGCTAATATTCCGATGATGACAATGACGATCAAAAGCTCAACGATCGTAAAACCTACTTGTTTTTGCTTGCCCATTAACATAACTGCAATCAGTATAGCATCATCCAATTCGACCACAGCCCAATGCGCGCTATAATAGAAGGATGCAGCGAGTCCCCTTAGCCGAACAAATGCGACCAACGACACTTGATGATGTGATTGGACAATCACACTTACTTGGCGATGGTGAAATCTTACGTAAAATCGTCGAGCACAAAGAGCCGGTGAGCCTCATCCTCTGGGGGCCACCAGGAAGCGGCAAGACGACCCTGGCGCGTATCATTGCTAAAGAAGTACATGCCGAATTTATCGAGCTCTCGGCTGTTACAAGTGGTAAAAAAGATGTCGAGAAAGTCGTCGAACATGCCCGTCAGAACTGGAATCTGCAGATTCGCACCATACTTTTTGTTGATGAAATCCACCGCTTCAATAAAGCCCAACAAGATGCCTTTTTACCGCATGTTGAATCGGGCCTTATTACACTCATCGGCGCTACGACCGAAAACCCAAGCTTTGAGATCATCACCCCACTTCTCTCTCGAAGTCGCGTACTAGTACTACATCCACTTTCAAAAGATGAGATCATCAACATCCTAAAACGTGCGCTGAAAGAAGAGAAAAAAACAAAGCTCGTGACACCAAAGGCACTCGACTATTTAGCCGAGCTATCTGGCGGTGACGCCCGCGTGGCTCTTGGCAACCTTGAGCTTTCACTCAGCATGAACGAGAGCAAAGTTACGCCAGAAGTAGTGAAGGTTGCCGCCCAGAGACGAGTGCCTGGCTACGATAAAAAAGGCGAGATGCACTACAATGTCATTTCAGCATTTATTAAAAGTATGCGCGGCAGTAACGTCGACGCCACTCTCTACTACCTCGCCCGCATGATTGATGCCGGCGAAGATGCAAAGTTCATTGCTCGGAGAATGGTCATATTTGCTAGTGAAGACATCGGCTTAGCTGGCAATGGTGCTCTCGGCCTTGCGCTCAATGCCTTTCAGGCAATTGAACGAATTGGCATGCCCGAAGGTAGCTACATCCTTTTTCATGTCGCAACCGCGCTCGCTAAAAGCGAAAAGTCACGCCGCACCACCGAGGCAATGAACCGTGCGCAAACGCTTGCGAAACAATATCAAGACGCACCCGTACCACTTCATCTTCGCAATGCTCCAACCAAGCTCATGAAAGATCTCGGCTATGCCAAAGACTACAAGTGGAAGGCTAACTTTCAGCATGATCAAGGATTTCTCCCCGACGAACTGAAAGATCAGCAGATTTTCTAGCCGCCGACGCCTCTCGCACATACCCGGGCAACGGCTCATAAGCCAACTAGTTCTTCGAGCGCCGTATCGCCTCATGATATCGATCAATATAAGCCGTCGCCATAGCTTCGGACGAAAACTTTTCAGCAACAGACTGGCGACACAATTCAGGGTCAATTTCGTCAACTCGCTTCATATACTCCTCAAACTCCTGTTCGTTATTTGCCAGGAATCCATTAACACCATGTTCAATAATCTCAGGCATTGCTCCGTGATTCATAGCAATCACCGGCGTACCGCACGCAAGGGCTTCAATCACTGCCATGCCGAACGGTTCCTCCCAGTCGATCGGGAATAAAAGCGCTTTAGCCTCAGAGATAAACTTTTGTTTTTTGCTCCCCTTCAAGTTCCCTGAATAGGTAATCTTTGGATAGCGCAGCACATACGGTAAAATTTTATCACTGTAGTAGCTAAACTCTTCCACGCTACGATATTGGCTCATGGGGTTTGCGAGCTCAAGCAGCAACTTGCGGTTCGACTCAATGCCCGCAACCGTACCCGCCATACGTAGACGCGCTTTCATTTTTGCCGCCAACCTCACGGCTACGTGCTGTCCTTTGTCGCGTGAAAATCTAGCCAGTGTAATAAAGTAATTCTTTTTATTTGGCGTAAAATGAAAATGACTAATGTCGATTGCATTGTAAACAGTTGGCAATATAGACTTTCTCAGGTCATCTGGCGCGGGTTTCATGAGCGCATCAGAAATACCCACTATATAGCTACGGCCCGCATGGCCAGCCAGCTGTTCCCAAAATGGGCGATTATCCGGCAAATCTTGCTCGAGCATATGCTCCGTGCTAAAGGGAGGCCCATGATGCGTATGGACGGCCGGCGGCAACCCAGGATCGGTCGTTGCCCAGGCAAGTAACTGCATGCCCAAAAATCCCGTATGGTCGTGGATGATATCAAACTTGCCATCCTGTTTGATCGCATCGAGTGCAAACTGAAGATGAGCATTAATGATAGGCAGAGCCTCATACATTGGCTTGTGAATATGATGGAACTGCTCGGTTTTGTAGAGCGAGTGCGTCTTAACTCCTCGAGTTGTATGAGCGCCATTACCAAAGATTTCAACATGAACGCCCTGCTTGACAAGCCCTGCAATAAGCCCATCGAGAACAAGCTCAATACCGCCGTATCCTTTGATTGGAAGAGCCAACCAAGGCGGTGCAATAATAGCTACGCGAAGCTTAGACATCCGATAGTGCTCCCATAATTGTACTTGAGCTCTTGCGTTTCATCGTTACTCTATTATAACACTAGAAGACGAGTGAGAATATTGCTTGCAGGCTTCTCCGAGTGACGACGTGTTTCAATTACGCAATTATGCCATGTGGTCTATAATGGAAATATGGAGCGCGCAAATGACATCGTGGAATTGCCTTCCACATTCAAGCTTCTCCCTGGCGAAAAGCTCACCACGGTGGTTCCTCATGCGCCAAGGGAATTTGAACATATCCCTTCAAGTCTCGAACAAATTATGCGCCTCACTCGGTCGCCGTCACCAAATCAAATCGGGCAATATGGGCCGAGCGTCGCCTCGCTTGCATTTGATGTATCCGCGAGGACCTCAGTTGCACCAGGCGCATCACCCCTCGACGAACCGACTCACTATTCGGCAACTCCCCTGCCGGCTCCAGAACATCTGCGTCTGTACGAGGTTATATTTGGTCGCGATTCACTCCGCGTCGCAATTGACCTCATCTCTAGCTACCCTGAGCTTGCCAGGGCAACCGTCCTGCGTCTAGCCGAGCTGCAAGGTATTGGAAATAACATTGCCCGCGAGGAAGAAGCCGGCAAGATCGTCCATGAAGCACGCGATGCCACCGATCCGCTCGCCATCAAGCTGACCAGTACGCTTGGCTGGGGCTGGCCGTATTACGGCACGGTCGATGCCACGCCTGAATTTATTCGCACCCTCACCGCCTACTGTCGGCGTAGTGAAGAAAATCATGCCTTTTTATCACAAACCTATGTCGACCGATCCAAGCAAGTGCGCTCTATCGGCTACGCCCTCGACATGGCCGTCCAATGGATCCTCGACAAACTTAGTAGCAACAAGGAAGGTCTGCTCGAATACAAGTCACTTCTCCCTCAAGGTATTGAGAATCAGGTCTGGAAAGATTCATGGGACTCGTACCACCACGCCGACGGCACACTGGCCAATCATCAGCAAGGCATCGCGTCTATTGAAGTGCAGACCACTACGTACGATGCCCTCTTGGACGCAGCACTACTATACGAAAATGCGCTCGATGACCCGCGAAAAGCCGTTATGCTCCGCGCGAAAGCCCAGGAACTGAAACACACCATTCTTACCACTTTCTGGACAGAAGATAAGGGCGGCTATTTTGTCCTTGGTACCGATCGCGATAAGGACGGCAACTTGCGACAATTAAAAATTCGCACCTCAAACATGGGACATGTTCTGAATTCGCGCATCCTTGAAGGTAACGACCCAAGTATTGTGCGCATGCGTGAAGCTGTTGTGCGTCACATCACCTCACCCGAGCTCCTTACGCCAAGCGGCATTCGTACGCTTGCGGGCGATGAAGTGCGATTCCGACCCGGCGCCTATCACAATGGCAGCATCTGGCTTTGGGACACCCACCATATTGCCAAAGGCCTTCGTCGACACGAATACCATGACATTGCCGACGAAATAGACCGTCGACTCCTGAATGTCGTGGCGGTTACAAAAATATTTCCTGAATACGTTCGCGGCGATGATAGCCCGGTGCCGCGTATCAATACACAGACAATCACCCTCTGGGACGAAACACATCAGCGTATCAACCAGCTTGAGCAGCCGCCGCAAGAAGTCCAGGCCTGGACAGTAGCAGCAATTCTGGCTATCAAGAAGCGCCTCGCTCGTCGTGGCCTATTTCCTGATCAGGTTCAGGTCGCCAAGGCAGCTTAAATTACTCGTCTTCGGCAAGTAGGGTCGCGAGCACGCCGTTTGTCCAGCCGAACCCGTCTTGAAGCGGGTATTCACCACCGCCGCCAACACCACTTTCATTGGTGACGTCATACTTCTCGATCATCTTACTCTTAGCCGTAAATACTTTGAGATTAGTCGCCACCCAACGTCGCTTAATCTCATCGGCAAGTCGATGATGGCCATAATGACGGAGACCCTCGATTGCAATCATATGAAGTGGAGCCCATCCATTTGGCGCGTCCCACTGTTCACCGGTTGCAAGAAGTGTCGTTGTTAGCCCACCTTCTTTCAAGAACTCCTCTTCAAGCCGCTTCGCAACAGCTGCCGCTTGCTTGCTTGTCGCAATGCGTGCGTAGAGTGGAAATACCGCCGCAAGCGTAAGGCGACCAGTAAAGGCATCTTTATGGAAGTTATAATCTACAAAGAACTGCGCCTCTTCGTCCCAACAATATTGGTTAATGGCTTTCGCACGACGCTCGGCGAGGGCATGAAACTTTCGAGCAAGCAGCGGCTGAAACATGAGGCTATACGTCTCTGCAATTGTCTGCTCCAACTGGTACAGTAGGCTATTGAGATCGACGGGAATGATATCCGCTGCATGAATCGTATGAAGGTCGTTTGGATCTTCACACCAACGCGAGCTAAAGTCCCAGCCCGACTCTGCTGCTGCACGAAGGTGAAGATATAGACGATCAGCTTCACGCCCCGGTGCTGCAGCGGCGGTTGAAACATCTTCGTGGAGCGACTCAGGACGAGGCGTCGTTTTGTTATCGTAGTAACGATTCAAAAGAGAGCCATTTGGCATCTGAGCCACGCGCGCAAACGCATTATGCTCGGCCTTCGAAAGTTTCGATCGCCCCTTCATCCAAAAACGATACTCGGCAAGAAGATACGGCAAGTATTCAACCAGAATGCGTCGGCCTCTGTGGCGAGCGAGTAGCTTCACCATGTGCGCAAAAAACGGAGGCTGCGAGCGGCTCAAGAAGTATGTCCGGTTAGCCGTAGGGATAAAGCCAAACTTTCGGATCATATAGGCGTAGTTTCGAACCATTCCCTCGATCGTATCCCAGCGCCCGTCGGCGGCCAGTCCAAGCATAATGAAATAGCTATCCCAGTAAAATTGCTCGGAGAAACGACCGCCAGGAACAACATAGGCATATGGTAGCGCGATAAGCGAGCCGCGGTCGCGACGATTCTTACGCTCAAGCACATGCCACAGCTCATTAATATGCTCACGCGGCGTCATGGCGGTGTTCGTCTGATACGACGCACTGTGGTCACCAAATTGATAAAAATGGCGACTAACAAATTCACGCAAATCAAAATCAGGATCTTGCTTCTCGAGAAGATACTCTCGTTGGATCGACTTCATGCGGCGACGCGGCACAAGATCGACAAATGTCTTGCCGTCATCATAGACACGCATCGTCTGTACGTCACTAAATAGCGGGCCGAGTGCTTCATCGGGACTTTTTGCAACACGAGACAAGGTGCCCGTCGTCGTAACGAGTTTGGATTTAATGATATCTTGCTTTGGTATACGTAAATTCACCTAGTTAGTATACTGTCTCGAGCTAGAGATTCGCAATGCTATTTTAATAAAAAACCGCCCATTTTCTGGGCGGTTTTTTATTAGTTCTTTGAGTTTCGTTTTCGTTGATTTGGATCAAGGAAACGCTTGCGAAGGCGAAGTGACTTTGGCGTTACTTCGAGAAGCTCATCATCCTCAATGAAGTCGATTGACTGCTCAAGACTCAGGTCGGTAAATGGCGTCAGCTGTACCGTACCATCACTCGATGATGTACGCATGTTAGTCAGCTGCTTACCGCGACATACGTTTACATCAAGGTCACCTTGACGGTTGTAGACGCCAACGATCATACCCTGGTAAACGACAGTTCCCGGGCCAACGAATAGTTCACCACGAGCCGAAGCGGTATCAAGCGCATATGCAGTTGTCGAACCAGCTTCAGTTGCGATCAAGGCACCGTTACGAATTTGCTGCAACTTCGCACCAAGTGGCTGATAGCCGTGCGGTAAGCTGTTCATGATGATTGTACCCTTCGTCGCAGTCAGAAGAAGATTGCGAAGACCAATCATGGCACGAGTTGGCAAGATGTAGGTCGTACGAGTTGTACCAGCACTCGTCTGCTCCTGCTTCAATAGTGTTGCACGACGAGTACCAAGCTCCTGGCTGACAGCACCGAGGAATTCAGCACCAACTTCAACAAGTAGCTCTTCGACTGGCTCTTTCACGATACCATCTTCTTCAATCGTCACAGCCTGAGGGCGACCAACTTCAAACTCGAAGTCTTCACGACGAAGCGTTTCGATAAGAACAGATAGGTGTAGCTCGCCACGACCCGAAACGACAAAACCAATACCTTCGTCACGAACACGCAACGACACATTAGTTTCGAGTTCTTGACGCAGACGGTCACCAATCTGGCGGCTCGTATTGTATTTTGCCTCTTTACCCTTCATTGGGCTGGTATTTGGACCGAGGTACATACTAAGTGTTGGCGCTTCGATATCAATCACAGGCAGGGCTTCTGGCTGGTCTTTATCGGCGATAGTCTCACCAATATGAGCATCGGCGATACCAGTAAGGGCGACGATGTCACCCGCACCAGCTTCGTCGATTTCTTCGCGGTTAAGGCCACGGTAGCCAAAGACCTTGTCGATCTTAGCGTTCACAAGCGTACCATCGCGCTTAATAAGAACAACCGATTGCGCTTTCTTAATGTCGCCACGAGTAATACGACCAATGGCATACTTACCAAGGAAAGAATCATATTGAAGTGACGTCACGAGCAGCTGGAATGGCTTGTCAGTCTCTACTGACGGTGCAGGAATATCGTTGATAATAGCATCAAAGATCGGTGTCAAATCAGCGTGCTCAGACGGGTTGTCTGGTAGTGCCGTCCATGCTTTACCGTCACGACCGATTGCGTAGTACACAGGATAATGCAACTGACTGTCGTCGATGGCGAGTTCCAAGAAAAGGTCAGATACTTCGTCGATCACTTCATCGATGCGGCGAGATGGCTTGTCAATTTTGTTGATAATAACAACTGGCTTAAGGCCAAGTTCAAGCGCTTTTGATAGCACAAACTTTGTCTGTGGCATTGGACCTTCTTGAGCGTCAACAACGAGAAGCACACCATCGGCCATATTGAGTGTGCGCTCAACTTCACCGGAGAAATCGGCATGTCCTGGGGTATCGATAATGTTGATTTTGTAGTCACCGTGGTAGATCGATGTCTGCTTTGCAGTGATCGTGATGCCACGCTCGTGCTCTTGGTCACCACTGTCCATGATAAGATCCTGGCTCATTTCAGCCTGGTTGTCACGGAAAGTATTACTTTGCTTGAGTAGCCCGTCCACCATAGTTGTTTTACCATGGTCAACGTGGGCGATAATCGCAATATTGCGAATAAATTTTGGGTCTGTCATAAAAATATGCCCATTTCTGACGGGCTTCCTTTATGTGTATTGTAACAGATATGAGGGGTAATTTCAAGGGGCAGAGACGTTTTTTTGAATAGGAAAAAGGAACTATCGTGGAGATTCAAATCTCTCACGGGACGTCAAAAGAAAAAGACAGATATGAATATCTGTCTTTTTCTTTTGGTGCGCGAAAGAGGACTTGAACCTCCACGTCCCGAAGGACACCAGCCCCTCAAGCTGACGCGTCTACCAATTCCGCCATTCGCGCATGCACCTTGCGTAACTTGCGTCAAACGCGTCTACGATTTATCATAGGGCCGCCATTCGCGCATAAGGGTGTTGTTACTCGAACGATTATAGCGAGGTTACGGCGTTTTGTAAACAGTCGTCCGATCGGCAGTCCAGTAGAGGACATCGGCATATCGATCACGCGTCGAAATAAGATGCATTGATGGACTCATCGACTCACTCGTCTTTGCATGGACATAGTATGCCACCGGCTGATATAGCCCGATCGCCGGCGCGTCCTGCAGCCACTGCTTGGCGAAGCTAATATACTTCGCGTTGCGCAGCTCTGGATCAAGAATAGAATGTGCGCTCGACAGTGCGTCGTCCGCCGCCGCATCGGCATAGCTCGACAGGTTCAATAGCCGCTGGGAGCTTTGCGTCGAGTGCCAATATGCATAGATATCCGGATCGGCAAGCTGCAGCGTATAGAGAAGCACGTCGAAATTACGGCTTTGCAAGCGCTCCGACACATCCCGGCTAGCCGGATCAAGAATCTCGGCATCAACCGTCACCCCTACCTCACGCCACTGCTGAGCAAGAGACTCGAGTGCTTTTTCATATTCACTATCCTTCAGTGTCAAAATACGCAGACGAAGCGGCTGACCATCTTTGGCTCGCTTACCGTCAGCTTGCTTTACCCACCCAGCCTGCTCGAGCATACTTGCCGCCTTGGCGACATCGTAAGCTGGTCGCTTCGGTATATCCGAACCAGTTAGCTGCCCCGTGATAAATGGAAGATCAAGCGCAGACACGTCTTTGGAAACCGAGTTTCGAATAGCTGCCGCGTTTGTCGCAACCTGCAAGGCTTGGCGCACGGCCTTGTCTTTTAATATTTCCTGCCGAGTGTTGAAGAAGGCATATACGCCGTTATTGACTGGGCGTGAAACAACAGTATAACGATTCGTATCAACTGCCGCCACCGAGCTAGCTGCCACGTCGGCCGCGGCACTCACCTCGCTCGTGCGAAGCGCCATGGCGATCGCATCGGCTGTACCATAAACGTGCAGCTGGAAACGCGACAACTTAGGTGCGCCCCGATAGTACTCTTTATTAGCCGACATATGCGCGATCTTTCGCCCACTGGTCATATCAACCTGCTGCAGTAGACGGCTCTTGAACGGCCCGCTTCCGACTGGCTTTTGACCGAATTCATTCTCTCGGAGCAGGCTAGGAGATACACCCTCTAGTACATGTTTTGGCAAAATAGGAAAGGTGAGCGCAAGCGAAAACGAAGCGTTAGCAGCAGGAGACGTAAATGCCACAGTATAGTCATCGATAGCCTTCACTTCGATCCCCTGCCAACCCTTTATCGTACTGCGCGTGATTGGATTCTTGATCGTATTAATCGTAAAAACAATATCCTTCGCCGTTAAAGATTTTCCATCGTGCCACTTCGCATCCTGACGCAGCGACACCGTATACACTGTGCCCTCAGCATTTACTTTCATGCTTTTTGCAATGTCACCACGCAAATGTCCGGTACTGTCATAGTCATAAAGACTCGAAAACAATAGCTTACTAGCCGAGAACTCGGCACTAGTCGTGGCATAAATAGGGTTGAGCGTATCGAGGGGTCCGAGTGCGGCCTCGGCATAAGTACCACCCGTAGCAGGCGCATCCGTACTATAGCTTCGTTGGAACCAGCTAAGTTGAATACCAACGCCGGCAATCAATACACCGACAAGCACAAGCCAGCCGATAACATGACGACGAACGCTGCGGATATTCTCCCAGCGATGAATGATAAATTTATGAGCATGGCGAAGTGTCGCACCTTCGGCTTTTTTCGCACGCTTTGAAAGCTTCTTGCTATTGAAGTTCAGCTGCTGAAATTGTCGCCACGACTTACGTTTTTCTTCGGCCACAGTGCTACCCTTTACAAATTAAATAGTGGAAGTAGTAGACCGGCAAGGATAGAGAAAATGAAGATAACCGCAAGTACAATTGTTGCTTCAAAAAGATTCTTATCAAGCCCACGGCGAGTTGTATAAAGCTCACCAGAGCTACCAAAACCAGCGCCTAGTGATGCGCCGCGCTGCTGAAGCAAAATAGCAAGGATCATCAAAATTGCCGAACCGACAGTAATGAATTGAAGAATGATATTGATGTTCATGATGTCTCCCTCTGAGAACGAGTGTTATAGTGCAGTTCCATAATGCTACTTACTATATAGTTTAACAGACTTAGTACCATTCCCGTAAGAACAGAGTGCCAGAAGGTCATATGAATGCCAGGCGCGAGTGCGAGTGACCAATACACCATAAGGCCATTAACGATAAGTGTAAAGAGCCCAAGCGTGACCAAGATTGCTGGCAGCGATAAAATAATCACTATTGGCCGAAGAACACTATTAATAATCGAGAAGATCAAGCCAGCACCAACAAACGCCCAAAAACCAGCCGACAACTGGTCGTCGCTATAGCCGGTACCAAACAGGCGAACCGCTACCCATAATCCGAATGAGTTGAGTGCCCATCGAAACAGAAAAAGCACAAATTGTTTTTTCATAATACTTATCCTAGTATATCAACCTAGCTCAGATCTGTCGAGAGACGAGCGCTCAAGTTAGTGTGTCCAGTATCTGTAATCAAGATGTCGTCTTCGATACGCACACCAATACCCTCATCCGGAATATAAATACCCGGCTCCACTGTCAGTACCATACCTGGTTGCAAGTAGCGCGGACCGCCAAGGCTGTCATGAACGTCAATCCCAAGCCCGTGACTGATGGCATGCGGGAAGTATCTTCGATAATTCACATCATCACTCTCATCATTCATAAGCCCAAGCGACACGAGCGCACGCTTCATGATGACATCAACTCCCTGATGATACTCCTCAATCAAAAGATCCGGCTTTAGCAATCCAATGATCTGGCGCTGGGCATCCTGAACTGCGCCGTGCACCGCAAGCTGTCGCTTAGTCGGCTCACCGACTGCATACGTACGCGTAATGTCGGCCGCATAGCCACCAGAACGGGCGCCGATATCAAGCAGTAACAACTCTCGTTTCTTGAGTTTACTCTGGTTGTCGACATAGTGAAGCGTGCAGGCATTGCCACCGCCTGCGACGATCGGGTCGTAGGCATGACCTTTAGCGCCGTGGCGTCGGAAATAGTAGCTAAACTCTGCTTCGACTTCGTATTCATATCGAAGAGTCGGAAGCTTTTGGCGCACATATCCAAACGCATCCGCCGTGAGGCTAATTGCCTGTTTCATTGCCACAATCTCCTGTGGCTGCTTAATAGCCCGCAGCTGTGCCATTTCTCTTCGGCAGTCCTGAACTGAAGTAAAGAGGCGCGCGAGTGTATCATGGAGCTTCTTGGCCGCTGGATTGAGCACAAAATCAAGATACTCGGCATGTGGCTGATCACCAAGGGCGTACACCGTACTGTGCTTCTTTGCCAGGTCACGAAGGAGATCAAGTGCTTCAGCGTGCGCAATAACCGCATCGACCGCACTCACCGCCAGCGCCTGCTCAGCAGATACACTACCGTCAAAGATCTGATGAGACTCACTAATTGTCGGCGCCGCCAACCAGCTTTTACCGCGAGCTCCATCGATAATAAGCCACCAGTCGGGCGCTTCGATGCCACTGAGCCACCAAAAATTCGCCTCCTGCTCAAACGAGAAAGAGGTATCATTCCCGCGCTGCATAGCAGAGTACGCGCTCATAACGACAACGCCACCCTCGAGGCGTGTAGCCAAACGGGCGCGATTATTAGCAAAAAAATCATTCATTATTCTTATTATACGTCGCGATATAGCTTTTGAGATATGGCATTATTTCACAGTTACGAAGTAGTTCATGCCGTAGCGCGTGCCCCAATCCTCGTTAGCGCTAGTAAATCCAGGTAACTCATTTGTATCGCATAGGTTATCGATCGTTGCAGCATCACTCGCACCAGACTCCAGGCGCGCTAAGACATAGGTCGTTTTCACACCATTCTTCTTGCAGGTTGCTTTCATATACGCCTTCGTCGGCTGCCCGAGGCTGCCCGATCCACAAACCCCGCCAGAATCCCATCTGCAGCCCGAAGGGTCAATATACGCATCACTACTCGATAGTACTTTGGCATTCTGCAGACATTCAAGAATTGAGTTATCGGCATAACCGGAAAGGTCATTAGTGTCCGCCGCCAGCCAGCCGTTACCGCTTCCTTGCAAAGTCGCATCACTTGATCCACATTCTTCACCCGGCTCAATATAGCTATTCTTCTGCAGTGCGTAGGCACTCAATGCCGAAGCCACCTGCTGCACGTCACTCTTACGCACGCTGTCGCGATTGCGCTGTTGATAGCCTGGATATGCGACCAATACAATCAGCGCTAATATGCCGATTACGGCGATGACGATCACCAGCTCAACGAGCGTAAATCCATCTTTTTTTGTTCGTAGATAAGTCGTGTCAATCATTGTCATAAATAGTGCAACATTATAGTTACTTATATCTTATCGTCACTATAGCATAAGCATTACTTGGCCGGCAAATACTGGGCGACAAGCTGCGCTTTGGCTGGCCCAATTGCTGCTGCGAGCGCCTCGGGGCTTGCTACGCGAACCGCCTGTAAACTGCCGAATGTACGAATGAGCTTTTTGCGTGTCGTCGGGCCAATGCCTGGAATATCCTCGAGACTACTGGCGGTCTGTTTTTGGCGCTTCAGTACCGTATGATAACTCACGGCAAACCGGTGAGATTCATCACGAATACGTTGGAATAATTTGACGACATCGGTATACTGCGCCTGGATAGGTGCACCTCCACGGAGATTGCCCGAGTGCGAACCGGCGTTGCGCTGACCAGCATGGAGATTGACAACATAGTACTCACCCTCGCGGCGCACGGACACGCCAGGCTCATCCACACCAATGAGCGACGCAATAATAGACGTATCGATATGTGACCGTGTGGCATGAATAATGATCTCTTCTTCACGCTTGGCGACACTTACGGTTGGCACGACCACTTGCCGATCTTGAAGCGCCCGAAGCACAGCATCGAGCTGGCCCTTGCCGCCATCGATAAGTAGCAAGTCCGGCATACCCCAGCCTTTCACATTTTTCTCACTCATACGACGACATATCGTTTCATACATACCGGCATAGTCATCATTCTGCTGAGTAGTCATCTTAAATTTACGATAGCCCGCACGGTCACTCACGCCGTTGCTAAACACCACCATACTCGCCACGACATTCGTGCCGCTCATATGCGATATATCATACCCCTCAATTCGGGCTGGTGTCTTTTTAAGACCAAGCAAATCACGCAGATCGCTCAGTGCCCTGTCTTTACTGATATCCAAGAATTCTTTGTCGCCAAACATAATGCGGCGCTGCAACTCGCGCAGATCATTGAGCCTATTACGAAGCAGCGCAGCACCTTCGAAGTCGTGCAGTTTAGCGGCTTGTCGCATTTCTCTTTCAAGCTCGCGCGCCAATGCTTTTCTCCCGCCTTCAAAGTAACGAATCAGCTTGCGAAGCGTTGCCTTATATTCCTCACTCGAAGTGCCCGGGCGCGGGCTCAGGCCGATATGCGCGTCAAGGTCTGGCCGCTCGCCGTCACGCGGTAGCTTCGTATAGTACGGAAATACTTTACGCAAATAACGCAGCGCTTTTTTGACTGCGTAGCCGTTATAGTAAGGGCCATAATATTCCGCACCGTCATCAGCTGGATTACGCGTAAACGCCACATGAGGCCACGTACTCTTCATGTCAATACGCACAAATAGTTGCGATTTGTCATCGCGCAGCAGAATGTTATAGCGCGGCATATAGCGCTTGACCATCTCGCTTTCAAGAAATAGTGCATCGATCTCGCTTTCGGTCTCAATCCAGTCGGTATCTTCAATCTCGGCTACGAGCGCCCGCGTCTTCACATCCATGTCGCGTGTACTCTGGAAATACTGCCGTACTCGGTTTTTCAGTACCGCAGCTTTACCAACATAAATAATCTCACCCGATTTTGACTTATGAAAATACACCCCACTACTGCGCGGCAATGTTTTTAGCTTAGTCTCAAGCACTGTGTTCATCTGTTTTTATTATACCCCGATACACGACCACGAGCGACAAGTACGTTATACTGGTAGCATGAGTTCCCGATACGCCCTTTTTGAAATAGACAAACTTCTTGACCGCTTCATGCTTGCAAGTGGCGTCCGCAAGGGCGTGAAACCACACTACAATATCAGCCCAGTCCAAACCATACCCGTTATTGTATCTCGTGATGGTAAAAATGAAATGGAATTGATGAAATGGGGCTTCATTCCACAAGGTGCCCCGAACGCTAATTCCGTGTTTCGCTACAAAACATTTAGCGCTCGCTCGGAAGGCATCTTCGACAAGCCGACCTGGCAAACAGCCATTCGTACCTCGCGCTGCCTCATTCCAGCCAATGGCTTTTATGAATGGAAAAATACAGCCAATGGCAAGCAGCCATTTTACATTCACCCAACAGACCAACCACTGTTTGCCTTTGCCGGCCTCTATAGCTCATGGACCGACCCTGAAGGCAAAGAATGGGGCACTTGCTCAATCGTCACCACCAACTCCGGCGCCGAATCTGACATGACGCCAAGCCGGCTACCCGTCATCGTCCACCCCGACGATGAAGCTGATTGGCTCAACCCTGAAATTAGTGACATCAATACGCTCTACCGCATCATGCGCCCATACGAGCCCGACCAACTTGAAATTGTCAAAGTCGGCGACGACATCAACTCTGCAAAGATCGATAAACCTTATCTTATCGAAAAAGTATCATCGATTACTCCGCGGTCGAAAAAGTAACCGGAACCTCAATCGCATCGTCATTTTCAGGTAGTCCCGACGGATTATCTTTTCGAAGCATTAACACTCCGCCGCCGCCCTCCGATGGAGCGTCAAATGTAAGTGTGGCAGTAAATAAGACATAATCGTTCGTCATCCACTCACCCTCTAGCGCCGCGACTGCTTGGGCAATAATCTTATTGGTCGGATCAGAAAGAGCAAGAGGAAAACTCCCTTCAAATGACCAACTACCCGGAACCTCGCCCTTAATCTCCAGCGGGCTCGCAATCGCCCGTCGTTCAGCCCAATCATGAAGCCGCACAGTCACTCCCTTGGGTGAAGTAAATTCAAAAGTCGTTGCGGCTCGCGCCCCGCTATCACCTGTAGCGGCCGGCTCGGTATACGTTGTACCGTCCGCCGTACGACATTGGCGCGGCGATGTCTCACTCACAGGATTACCGGCCGCTACACAACTTGCAAAATCGCTCACCATCGCCTGCTGCTCACTGCGAGGCGTCAGTAGCAGATACGCCACCCACCCAGCCAACCCCAGAGCAACAATCCCTACGATGACACTGACAACCTTTGCTTTACGCATATCGCTATCCCCCTCGAGTTACACAATACTCTATGCTTATTATACGCCGAAATACCTCGCCGTGTGAGCGAGGTATTTCTTGTTAAACGATTTTTACGCACATAAAGAACGATGTTTTATCATGACAAAACATATAGTCAGCCTGGCCTATGCGTTGGCTCAGTACAAAAGTCTCTCTGTTGGTGTTGCTACATAGAGCTCTTCTATCTGGTACGATTCGTGCGCCTCGGCGTATCTGTGCCTTAGTAGGTCGTACGAACGCTCGCATAACGCGAGTAAAAGTTCTTATAGAGATCCGTTTATAGAAAAACGTTTGTTACTATTCAATATAGCACAGATTATCAGATTTGTCAATAGTCATCCGTGCAGACATCAGATCACACGCTTTCCACGTCCCTCCTACAGTAACGTATCGAGCTTGTCCATTTGGCTCGAGAAACCTTCGATCATACCCATCTCTAACAGCTGCCGAATCTGCTCGGCCGAATCGGCACGACTCACGCTCACGAGGCGAGTTTGCCCACCCTCTTCAGTGAAGCTGTTAGTGATGGTAAGTGTCGGCATCTCACTATTGAGCATGCCGGTTTCATCAGAAAAATAGTCCTTATATGTAAAACTATTCGGAGCATCAATGGCTTCAATTACCATCACGCCCCATGACGACTGCCCAAGCCAATCGGTCTGCCGCTCATCAACACACTTCATGCCGTAGTGCACATGACCGCCGGGCGTAAAGTTAAAGATTTTTGCGTTCGTCTCCCAGCCTTCCGGGCCCCACCATTTTTCAAACCAATCCTTCTCGGCATAAAACTTCCAGAGAGTTTCTCTTGGCGTGTCAAACACTCGCTCGATCGTGAGAGTTTTGTTTTCTAAATCTTTGGTTACATTCGTTTTGTCCATATGCTTCCTCCTTTAGATATTACCTACTCATCCCGCGCGATTTTCACACGCTGCGCTATATATGCTTCAATTGCCTTCACGGGGAGAGGCTGGCCGTTTGGAAATTTCAGTGTCGACTTGCCCGAAAAGTATTTTTCAAGCTCAGGATCAAGTGTCTCCGCGGCTATCTTGACCGGATACAGCGACACGTGACGTTCGTAGCCACTGTAATATACGACGATTGTCTTGCCAATAAAGCTAGCCGGAATATTGTACGAGATTCGTTCAGTCGACTCCGGAGCCAACTTTTTGATAAGATCGCGCAGCCAATCGAGCCGCTGCTTTGTCTCACCAGAAAAATCACCCATATACTCTTCGACGCTGGCGTACTTTTCTCGTTGTGTCATATTCTTATAATACACCCTCTTCTTTATACAAAGAACGCTCCGATACCTTACCTACCACCTCATGGGCGCTCGTCATTACAATATAGGCCTTGGGGTCAATTGAACGTACTGCATGCTTTATTTTCTGCTCCTCGAGCCGAGTAATCACAACCAACATCACTCCATGCGGCTCACGATCATTTGGATCACTTTCTTTGATATAGGTCACTGGTTCGGCTATCAGCTCGTTGATAGCCTTACCGATTTCGCGCACTTTCATACTTACAATCCAGACGCTTTTTGACTCATCCAGCCCTTCGACCGTTACATCGATTGCCTTATGTGCCACAAAATACGCAATCAGCGAATAAAGCGCCTGCTCCCAGCCAAACACAAAGCCTGCGATGGTAATGATCACTCCGTTGATTGCCATGATCGCCTCGCTGACCGAAAATACCGTCTCGCGGTCGATAAGCACCGCTACCGTATCCGCGCCGTCGATAATGCCGCCATAGCGAACGACAATCCCCACGCCGATCCCTACGATCATGCCGCCAAACACCGCCGCTAATATCGGCACGTCCGTAAAGCCATGCGGCACATGCACCAGCGTCAAAAGTGCCAGCGTCACAATGCCAAGAATTGAATAACACGCAAATGACCGACCGAACTTTTTGTAACCAAGCAGCACAAAAGGAATATTAAAAAGCAGCAAGAACAGGCCGAGTGGCAATCCCGAAAGCTGAGCGGAGATAATAGACAAGCCCGTCACACCACCATCGAGCAGATGATTCGGCAATAAGAAAAACTGCAGACCGACTGCAGTAATAACACTCCCAAGGAGAACTAGCCCAATTCGTTTTACGATATCAAACCGGATAGAAGCTCCTTTCGTTTATGTGATTATTGTAACGTACTATCGACCACCGCACTAGCCCAATACCCGCACTAGCCTTTTGTTAGGACACCTGACACTGCGCACATAGACCCGTCAGCTCAACGAGATGTTTTGTCAGTTTAAAATTATGTCGGGCAACAATACTACCAAGCACCTCCTCTAGTTCGTGGTCCTCAATTTCAATCATACGGCCACATGACTCGCAGGTCATATGATGGTGGTGCGCCCGAAAAGGCTCCGCCAACTCAGTGAGCGGCGTCCACCCGCGTAGCATTGTCTCAGTAATACCAAGCTCCGCAAAAAGTTCAAGATTACGATAAACACTCGCTCGATCAACAGTCGGTGTGCGCTTGACAATCTCACTATTTGTAAGCGGCCGTTCAGCTTGTAGGAGTGTTTCAAAAATCTTCATACGTGACGCAGTAACACTAACCTTATGCATACGAAGGACGTCTGAAAACTTCTTTATATCTAATGACATATCGCAATAATAGCAAAATTGCGACATTATTGCAAAAACGAGTTTCTTGAGCTAACGTAGTTAATATGCGAATTGCGTTTGTAGGAAAAGGCGGCAGCGGCAAGACGACGACAGCGTCGTTATTTGCTGGCTATATGGCCCATCGCGGCAAACGAGTACTTGCCCTTGATGCCGACATTAACCAACATCTTGCTGGGGCACTTGGCTATAACGGCCAATTGCGCAGCATGGGCCTTGAACTTGACGTCATCAAAAAGCATCTTCGTGGAACTAACCCGCTATTCACTGAAACGACTATGCGCAAAACCACACCACCAGGAACTGGCTCCCGCTTTGTCACTCTCGACCACGACGATTGGTTTATCGCGCACTACACACAAATGGCAGGTGACGTTATGGTAGCTGGTGCTGGCGAAATACCCGAAGGTAATATAGGAGTGCGCTGCTATCACGGACTAAATGGCGCGGTCGAGCTTACACTTGGCCATATGCTCGATCATGAAGACGATGTAGTGATTGTGGATATGACAGCCGGAGCCGATGCATTCTCGTCGTCGCTTTTTGCAAAAGTTGACGCGCTTGTTCTTGTAGTTGAGCCAACGCTAAAATCACTCAGCGTCTACGGTCAGTTTCTGCCAAATATCAAGGAGTACGACGTGCCGATGTTTGTTGTCGCAAACAAAGTTCAAGATAGCGACGATAAAAAATTCATCGAAAGTAGAGTTGGCACAGTTGCGGCCTATATCGGACAATCCAGCTTTATTCGCCAGCGCGAACGCGGTGTCACCCTTGCCTACTCGGACATGGAGCCAGAGCTTGAAGGTGCGCTCGAACAACTAGCAGTACAGCTAATGAACGTACAGCGCGACTGGCAGCTACTCGAAACACGTAGCCACCGCCTGCACCGCAAAAACGCCGATGACTGGATGGGCACAGAAACTCATCAGCATATTGATCCTTCGTTTTCTCTGGAAGAATTTACAAAAGCGCATCTCTAATACGCTTGCGATTAGCGCTGCGTTATAAAGCAACTGATAACGCAGCGCTGGTCACAAGACCAGTATCCGCCTCACAGAAAGTTGTCTGCCATGACAATGCCCCAGACTGCCGGTGTTATGAGTACGCTCCATGCTGACGTACTACCCGAAGAACTGAGCGATCAGACTCTCGCAAGAACAATTGCAGCACTCCGTCAAGATCTGCCCGGTGACCCTATCGGGTACATCGAGCGGGTCGCACCGGCTAGCAAGCAGTGCGAATGCGGCGCGGTTCACTTGCGAGTCAACGACCCCGAGCTGGACGTGGCGACGTACAAAAGCCTGCTCCGCTTGCTGGCGACACCGTATGGCGACCTCGCCCGCGAGCACATGCAGCGCCGGTACGGCTTCGCTACGATCAAGTTTGGCTGGGATGGTATCGGCACGATGGTACCGAACTTCCTTGCCACGGTCGATCACTACAACGCACGGACAGTCGCGACCGACGACATCGATGACGAAACCCTGATGGCAATCATCGAGGCACATCGTCAGGACATGCCGAAGGTGCACGAGATGGTCGAACAGGCAATTGCAACCGCTTCTGCCCACTCGGTCTCCGCCAAGCCAGGCGAAGCCGGCCGGGCCGAATGGATCGACTTGATCAATCAGGTCATGTTCACCTTTTCGACCCCTGTACGAAAGTACTTGGTAGCATGGGCGCAGCGTATGCACGGTGCAGAGCTGACAGCAATCAACTGCTGCATCGTCCTGAGCGACCGGGTCGGCAATCACACGGGCTGGCTGCAGCGGCGTATGGTCACGCAGACCAGCCAGCAGTTGACACCCGATTGCTAGACGGATGCTACGGTGGACGGGGTGAGCGATATCCGCTCCCTTGTCCGCCGTAGCGCACCTCCATCAATTATCAAGATCATCCCCATAAGACGTGTTTTATATGTCTTATTTATTCATCCCCGTACAAGATCGACATACGCGTCGTAGCCACGGAAGCGGCATCTACAGCCAAGCGCGCCGCCCTACCCGGTCGCGTAAGATGATAATTTTGTCTCTGAATATTGCAACGGGATATACAAACGAGACCCCCTAAAGTCACTGTCTTCATGCCCGACAATAGTTGCGTTTTGCAGCACCAAGTGAAGTCCAAATGGTCGAATAAACTTTTCGAGATCGAGGTCATTCATATCCTCTGGATCGTTCATAAGACACACTTCATCGATATATGGCTGAACATCGACACCCTCTACTTCTCCCTGTAATACGCCATCCTCAAATAACATTTCAGTATCAAATGTTTTTGTTGTCTCGTCATATATCTGGAAGATACTTTTCCCCGCAATCGAGACTAAGTCACCCTGCATGGGGGCGTAGTCGATGAGGTGCCAGTTGTTGAGCATCACCTCACGCAAAACCGTGCCGATAGTACGCACATCTTCACTATCCTCAAGATCAAACTGCTTACCGTTTGCCTGTGGCGCTATTTGATACACATTCAAAAGCGTGTCTTGATAAAAGTTCATCAGTGTTCGACGCCACTGACTTAAGTCGGTAGACATATCGCGCTCAAATTGCGCAAACAACTGCTCTTCGGAAAATTCCATATTACATTAGATTACTCGCGCGTCTTTAGAATCACAAGCATAACTGTATTATGCTATTTATTCGTTTCGCTCTTCATGGAGCTCATCAGCAAAATGACATAATTTTGGACGAATAGATGAAATGGACAAGAGAGGCCGAAGCCTTGCAATGACGATCTACAGGAGCCTCTTCGCAATCGACTGCTATACTACTATTATGCTCGACCATCACATTCAACGCTCTATCGTGTACCAGCTCGCCTTTGCACCGAGCATGCGCTTTGGTGAATTGAAGCCCGATGATATCGACAACAAACTTTTTTCCTACCACTTGAAAAAAGTCATACTGGCCGGCTACGTTGCAAAAAACGACGACGGACTCTACATACTTACATCCGAAGGTCGTCGCATAGGTAAAGGCGTCTTTAAGCATGAGAACCAGTGGATCGACCGCGCCTACTCAACTCTCCTACTCGCTATTCGCCGTAAGAGTGATGGCGCCTGGCTCCTCTATAAACGCCACACGCACCCCATGATTGGACTTGCCGGCTTTATGCATGCGCACCCTACAGCAGAGATGGACGCTACCGAAGCGGCCGCGCGCGAGTGTAAAGAAAAGACTGGGCTTGAAGGCGAGTTTCGCGTACATGGCCATGGTTATTTTCGTGTCTACCACAACCAGGAGCTTGAAAGTTTCACTCACTTTACCCTGCTCATTTGCAACGACATCCAAGGTGAATTGTCGCAAAATAGTGAACTGGCCGATTATTACTGGGAGCTACGCCCGGACTTTAGCGGCTCGCATATGCTCCCGAATATGCAGACGCTCCGTGACATGTATGACGATCATGCCGGTACATTCATCGAACAAACGTTTCACATTTAAACGACTCGCGGGTAGTCTTCGATCGCCTCTTCATATGCTTCAAACGCACCATTAGGAGCAGTTCGACGCAAATGAATAGCAAGGTCGCTATTCGGGTCGGCAAACTGAGCGATTGATGGATGCGAACCAATTCTATCGCTAAATGTTCGAGCCCTCTCGAGCGTTCGCAGCGATTGCTCTCGGGCAAAATGTTGTATATCAAACGCACTATAGGCGTCTGCGGAGTTACTAAGCTCGATGCAAGCGAGCCCAAGTGAGATATTGCCAAGTTGGCGGCCAAGCTGTTGCTTGTGGCGAGCCGTCGCCCCACGTTCATATGTCGAGATAGCTAGCGAATCGGCAAGCTTAGCGGCGCCGACAAGACCTTGTTGCGTTTTTGCCCTGAGGCCTATCGACGTCTCGTACCAATCTGTCTCTTCATCCCCAAGAGTCGGAAGGTTCAAGCGACGCCGCATCACAGGTGAGTGAACAGCGTAGCTATACCAGCTCGTATTGAGTCCACTCATGGCAATCAGATCGGCTATGAAGGCAAGATCTTCTGGCTCTTCTACGCTCTGGAGCATCTGGCTTGCGATCAATAGGCCATCTCGTTGATGCTCGGCTAAAATCGTTCCCGATGGCATACTGCGTCGCCTATCGATTTCTGCGCGGCTGCGTGCACGTTCTGGCACATAATGACGTTCGTCGAGGTGTTGTTTTGGTAGGTCAAAATTTCGGTAGGGTTTGTTCATACTCCTACTATGCGCCGGAGCGCCGGTAATTACAGTGAAGACTTTTTCACTAAGCCATACTATAGTGTTTTTCGTTTTTTGAGTGGCCGTACGGCACTTGCAATACTGACCCCGACAGCAATAAGAACGACGTTCTTGATAATATACTGCCCCTCGAGCGACGGCACGAATGGATGAGTCCATACCATATCAGGCAGAAGAATAAGCGGCGAACACACGAGCACCATATGCGCGACCATAATAGCGATCGCAAGTCGCGTAAGCTTTGGAAATAAGAACAAAAGTCCAATAATACATTCGATGATCGCAAGCGTAAGATAGAGCGGATCAAACCACTCGGCGCCAACCGTACGAAGCGTCAGGGCTTCAGCGAGCGGTGTGGCTGGGCTCAGGCCAAGCACTTTTAAGATGCCAAACCAAAAATAGACGACAAAGAGACTGCCGCGCGCAATCGGCTTGTACCACTTTTGAAACCAATGAATAAGCTGAAGATCAACTGCTTCGATGTGTTTTTTCATTCTTTAGAGTATAGCCGATATACGGCTCGGTGTCATCGCACTTACGCCTATCTAGGCAGTCGCGCCGATTTTGGCGTTCTCGCGACACACATCGGTGTGGAATAGAAGATCTGGGTTTTGCTTACAATTGAGGCAAATAAGCACAAGATCGTTACAGTTTGCCCAGGCGCAGTTTTCGAAATTCGCCGTCGGGCCCTGGCAGTGACTACACTCACCAATCGTCTTGGCATGATCACTAAAGTCAATTGTCATACGGTCATCAAACACGCGTAGACTCCCTTCCCATAGGCCATCATCGCCGTAGGTTTCTCCGTATTTCACAATGCCGCCATCGATTTGGTAGACTTCATTGAAGCCGCGCTTTTTCATCATAGCGCTGATCACCTCGCAGCGAATACCGCCCGTACAGTAGGTAACGATCTTTTTATTCTTGATGTCATCGTACTTATCGCTCTCGAGTTCGGCGATGAAATCACGTGATGTATTCGTATTTGGAACAATCGCGTTCTTGAATTTACCGATCTTGGCTTCGTGCTCGTTGCGACCATCAAAGAAGATCACGTCGTCGCCGTATTTCTCGACGAGTTCGTGCACTTGCTGTGGCTTGAGGTGCTTGCCGCCACCAATGACGCCGTTTTCATCAACATCAAATTCGCCGTCACTGTTCTGGAAGCCGACAAGTTCGCGGCGCGCCTTTACGCTCATGCGCGGGAAATTATCACGGCTACCGTCGCTCCACTTGAAAACAACATTCTTGAAGCCATCGAATTGCTTCGTTGCCTTGATGTAGGCCTTGAGGTCATCCATGTCACCACCAACCGTACCGTTGATGCCGTGCTGACTCACAAGAATACGCCCTTTAAGGCTCAAACTATCGCAAAGTGTCTTTTGCCATAGCTTAACAGCGACAGGATCGCTGATCGGCGTAAACTTATAATAGAGAAGAATTTTTTGCATCAAGACTTATTATACTATATAATTACGTTTACTATGACCTGCGGGTCCTCTATACGCAGACGTTTGGACGGCCAAACCAATAGCGATACTTATAATTTTGTTTAATATAAAAATTACTTTCACAGTACATAAAGGAAATCTATGTCTACCAACCATTCATCAAAACGCATCGTTAGCTTTTTATTTGGCCTATGGCGAGTTTCACCAGTAGCTAGCTGGTCAATGATCGGAACGCAGATCATTTTTTCGGCGCTCACGACCACGATCGCACCGATCTTCGTCTCGCAACTTCTCACCCGAATCGCTAGTGGCACCGCCACACTCCATGACAGTATGGGGCTACTCATTGGCTATGCCATCATCCTTTTTCTCGGAGATGTAGTCGCGGTACGAGTAACAATCGCTCTCGCCTTTATAGCCGAAACAAAAATGCAGGCAGCCGTATCGACGCAAATCCTGTCGCATCTTACCGCCAAAAGCCTCGGCTATCACGCCGACCGCATGAGTGGCGGAACAGTCTCGGACACAACAAAACTCATCGGAAGCGTCGAACGGTTCTGGGATACATTGATTTTTACTGCCGTTCCAATCACCACCACGATCATCTCTGTTTGTATTGCCTTGTCGTTTCTGTTTTGGCAGTTTGCAGTCGTCCTTGCAGTCCTATCTTGCATTATCATCTTCACGATCATCAAAGCACAAGCCGCTATCGCACCAGTTAGCCGCCGATCATCCGAGAAATTCAGCGCTACAACCGCGTATCTCGCCGATGTCATCAGCAATATCACAACCGTGAAAGCCTTTGCCCGTAGCGCCCATGAACATGAAGCATACGACAAACGCATCAAGGACTGGCGCAAAGCATCCATGAAGGAGATGAAAAGCGTTCTTGTGATCACTGGTTCATTTGGCGCCATGATGACCATTATGAATATTAGCGCCCTACTTGCTGCCGTGATCGCAACCGAGCTCCACCTCGCAAGCATTGGCGTGACCTACCTGATGATCGTCTACACACTCAATGTCGTATCGCAGCTATGGGCAGTATCGAGCACGACCCGCGCCTACCAACGTATCCTTGGAGACGCCGGCCCAATGATTAGTACGCTTGACGACCCAATTGAGCTGAAAGATCCTGAGGCACCACGTCCGCTTATCGTCACAAAAGGCGAGATTGCATTTAATAGCGTCACGTTTACTCACGCTGATAATGGCGAGCCACTGTTTAAAGATTTCTCACTCACCATTAAGCGCGGTGAACGCATTGGCCTAGTTGGCCGCTCAGGATCCGGCAAAACGAGTCTCACCCGACTTCTGCTACGCTTTAACGATATTGAAAGTGGTGAAATCACTATCGACGACCAAGCGATTAACCGTGTAACCCAAAACGACTTGCGACAAACAATAGCTTATGTCGCACAGGAGCCAGTTCTTTTTCACCGTTCACTTCGCGACAACATCGCCTACGCTAATCCTGATGCGAGCGACGAGGAGATAGATAATGCCATTCGACAAGCCAATGCCTATGATTTCGTTCAGAAATTGCCCAAAGGCCTCGATACGGTCGTCGGTGAGCGCGGCGTCAAGCTAAGCGGCGGACAGCGCCAGCGTATTGCCATTGCGCGCGCTATCTTAAAAGACGCACCGATTCTCGTGCTTGACGAAGCCACTTCGGCACTCGACAGTGAAAGTGAAAAACTTATCCAGGACGCACTCGAAAAGCTCATGAAGGGTCGCACCAGCATCGTCATTGCCCACCGCCTTTCGACCATCGCCAAGCTCGACCGCATCATTGTGCTCGACAACGGAAAGATTATTGAAAGCGGTGCACACAATGAACTCATCGAGCAAAAAGGCACCTATGCCAAGCTTTGGAGCCACCAAAGTGGCGGCTTCATCGAAGAATAAGAAAAGAGTCGCACGCACCGTGCGACTCTTTTTAAAATAGGACCCGTTATTTGTTCGCGTCGACGTTTGACTGCTTTGGCTCTTTTTGATCTTTACCGCCCGGTCGAGACTCTTCGGCCTGGGTGTCTTGGCGAGTGTCGGCGCCGTTATCAGCTTCGATCTCGGCAACATCCTCCGGCTCGGCGTCGCCACCAGCGGCATCATTTGCAGCCTGCAGTGCGCTCGGTTCATAGACGTTGGCGATCACAAGATCAAGGTCCTGCTCGTGATCGGCAAATTCAACACCTTCGGGCAGTACGAGATTGGCAATTGTCAGCTTGTCATCTGCTTCCGCAAGATCAACAATCGCAATTTCAAGCACTTCCGGAAGATTGGCCGGAATAGCACGCACCTCGACATGCTCGATTGCTTGAAGCACGACCAAGCCGGCTTTTTCAGCCGCACTCTCGCCTTCGCCAATCAGACGAATTGGCACTTCAGTCACGATTTTCTCGTTCTGCTTAATAGTATGGAATGCAACATGGCGAACAAGATGCTTCACTGGATGCATATCAATTGATTTGATAATAGCCAGCTTCTTCTTGCCATTAATAATGAGATGGACCGGCGTATGCTTGCCCGCACTTCGCGCTACCTTAGTAATATCTATCAGTGGTGACTGCGTCGATACTGGCTTGGCGTGACCACCGTATACAACACTCGGTACAATGTCGTGTTTTCGCAGCTTGGCAACTTTTTTGCCGCTAATACTACGCTCATCTAATGTTAATGTAATATCGTTCATGTTCTACTCCTTAATCTGATTTCAGTCATTTGTAGTACTTCTCTATTATAACACTTATACCCCACCTCTCTTTCGTGCTAGAATGAAAGAAGTATGTTAGAACTTATTGCGCACAACTCTACCCTCGTCAGCTCACTACTTGGCTTCGATCTTCAAGAACTTATTAAATGGGCAGGCGTCTTTGGCGTTGCCGCTATCGTCTTCGCCGAAAGTGGCCTCCTTATCGGCTTCTTCCTGCCGGGCGATAGCCTCCTTTTTACAGCGGGATTCCTTGTGCAGATTGGCGTACTTCCTTTCAACATCCACCTACTCGTCTTTATCCTTTTTGTCGCTGCCGTTCTTGGCGATAGCGTCGGCTACACTTTCGGACGCCGGGTCGGACGAAAGCTCTTTGAGCGACCAAACTCACGCCTCTTCAAAAAAGGCCACCTTGAAAAAGCTGAGGCCTTCTACGAAAAGTACGGCGCCAAAACAATCATCATGGCCCGCTTTATTCCTGTTGTGCGCACGTTCGCTCCTGTCGTTGCTGGTACTGCCAATATGCACTACAAAACCTTTGTCAGCTACAATATTATCGGCGGACTTCTTTGGGCAGCGGGCCTCACCTACCTCGGCTTCTTCCTTGGCGATATCTTCACAAATCATCTAGGGCTCGACATCGACCAAGTCATCCTTCCAGCCATTGCTATCATTATCCTGATTTCAATCATGCCTCCGATCATTCATATCCTCAAAGACAAAGAGCAGCGCGAAGCACTTTGGAGCGGTACAAAACGACAATTGGCTGTTCTATTTAAGAAATAGCCTGATGCCCAATAAAATAAGCGACCAGATTGGTCGCTTATTTTATGTAGACTATTACCTACTTCAGGAGTGGTTTGAGATATTTACCAGTGAATGACTTTGTCACCTTTGTAATATCTTCTGGTGTACCCTCGGCAACCACAATACCACCACCCATGCCGCCCTCAGGGCCCATGTCGATGATATGATCAGCCGATTTGATTACATCGAGATTATGTTCGATAATCACCATACTGTTGCCGCCCTCAACAAGTTTCTGCAAAATACCAAGCAAACGTTTTACGTCGGCGCTATGAAGACCCGTGGTTGGCTCATCGAGAATGTAGAGTGTCTTGCCAGTTGCGCGCCTCGAAAGCTCTGTCGCAAGCTTGATACGCTGCGCTTCACCGCCACTAAATGTCGTCGCCGGCTGTCCGAGACGAATATAGCCAAGACCAACTTCGACAAGCGTCGTAAGCTTACGTGCAATTGATGGCACATTCTCAAAGAATACAGCCGCTTGTTCAACGGTCATCTCAAGCACGTCACTAATCGTGGCATCTTTGTACTTGATCTCGAGCGCCTCACGGTTGTAGCGTTTGCCATTACATTCATCACACGTCACGTAGACATCTGGCAAGAAGTGCATTTCAATCTTAATCACACCGTCACCCTGACAGTTTTCACAGCGTCCGCCCTTAACGTTAAAGCTGAAGCGACCAGCCTTGTAGCCACGAATGTTGGCTTCTGGCGTACCAGCAAAGAGTTCGCGAATTGGCGTAAATACACCCGTGTATGTTGCCGGGTTAGAGCGCGGCGTGCGACCAATCGCCGACTGGTCGATAACAATTGCTTTATCGAGGTGCTTGATCCCCTCGATGTTCTCGTGCGCTCCAGGTACAACATGCGAACGGTGCAAACGAGCTGAAAGCTCCTTGGCCAGGATGTCGTTTACAAGGGTTGACTTGCCACTACCACTGACACCACTGACGACTGTGATGACGCCAAGCGGGAACGATACATCAATATTCTTGAGATTATTCTCCTTAGCGCCGCGGATCACTAGCTGGCGATCTTTCATCACCGTGCGACGTTTCTTTGGCACATCAATCTTCTCGGTGCCCGCAAGGTATCGGCCTGTCACGCTGTCCTTATTCTTCGCCACTTCTTCTGGCGTGCCCGCAGCAACAATATTACCGCCTGCCACGCCTGCGCCAGGACCAATATCAAGTAGGTAATCAGCCTCGCGAATCGTATCCTCATCATGCTCTACAACAAGCACAGTGTTGCCAAGATCACGAAGCCGCTTCAAGGTACCAATCAAACGATCATTGTCACGCTGATGAAGGCCGATTGACGGCTCATCGAGAACATACAATACACCCTGAAGACCAGAGCCGATTTGCGTTGCAAGCCGAATACGCTGCGCCTCACCACCCGAAAGTGTATTAGCCGCCCGAGCTAGTTCAAGATAGTTAAGACCGACATTACTCATGAAGCCGAGCCGAGCCGTGATCTCTTTCATAATCTGGCGCGCAATAAAGAGCTCCTGGTCGGTTAACTTGAGCGTATTTTCAAATAGGTCAAGCGCATCGTCAACACCAAGATTACAAATATCCATAATACTCAGTCCATGAACAGTCACAGCCAGCACAACCGGCTTCAAGCGTGCGCCCTTGCAGGTATAGCACTGACGTTCACGCATGAAGCGCTCGATGTCTTTGCGCATAAACTCGCTGTCGGTTTCTTTATGACGACGCTCAAGATTTGGAATGACACCTTCGTAGACAGATTCGTAGGTGCGGCCACTGCCAAGATTTACGCTATACTTTTGCGAGCCGGTACCATAGAGTACCTTATCGAGATCTTCCTTGCTCAGCTCACCTACCGGTACGTCTGTACTGAAGCCATGCGCATCACCAACAGCAACCAATCGTTTCATGTACCAGGCATCGCTATTAACGCGATTATACGGACGGATCGCACCTTCCGAGATCGTCAGATTCGGGTTAAATACAAGGTCAGGATCAACCTCAAGTCGGCTTCCAAGGCCAGTACACACCGGGCAAGCACCCTGCGGCGCATTGAAACTAAACAGGCGTGGCTCAAGCTCGGGAATATCCTCATTCGGATGATCAAGACAGGCGTAGCGCTGACTAAACGTGGTTACTTCATTCGACTCCGCATCGAGAAGCTCAACAACTCCATCGGCGATCTCAAGCGATTGCTCAATCGACTGAGTTACGCGACCCAAAACATCAGCACTCATGACGATACGATCAACCACGATCTCAATGTCGTGCTTGTAGCTTTTTTGCAGATCGGGGAATTCATCGAGTGCATAGACGACTCCGTCCACACGAGCACGAGCAAAACCGAGCCGGCGATACTGCTCTGGTATGTGCGCAAACTCACCTTTTTTGCCTTTTACGATTGGTGCCAAAATCATCAAGCGAGTGCCTTCGGCGATCTTCATAATCTCATCAATAATCGCTTGTGGCGTGCGACGAGACACCTCTTTGCCACAAATAGGGCAGTGCGGCACCCCGATGCGCGCAAACAGGAGGCGCATATAATCGTAAATTTCCGTCACGGTCGCAACGGTAGAACGAGGATTCCGGCTGGTTGACTTTTGGTCAATTGAAATCGCCGGGCTGAGGCCCTCGATCGATTCAACGTCCGGCTTGTCCATGATGCCAAGGAACTGGCGCGCATAGCTACTGAGGCTCTCGACGTAGCGACGCTGTCCTTCGGCATAAATAGTATCAAAAGCCAGCGAAGATTTACCACTTCCCGAGAGGCCTGTGATCACCACTAATTTGTCGCGAGGGATCTCGACACTGACGTTTTTTAGATTGTGCTCACGAGCACCGGTAACACGAATAAACTCTGGCATAACGCCTTATTATACCACTTTTTTAGTAATTACGGCTAGTATCAAGACATGAAAACACCCCACTCCTCATCGCAAAGCGACTAGAGCGGGGTGCATGCTTTTCATACACCACCTATACATTCTCCGTGTAGGGAATGTCCATAGGTAGACCCGGACTGTCAGCAGGAGGCGCTCCATCAATCGGTGCAGGGATTGCACGAATTTGATAGAACACGACCTCCGGCATCTTGCCACCATTCAGCTGCGCAAGCTGCGCCCTGATGGCGTCAGTCATGACAGCCTCAGATTCAAAGACCTCAAGGGGGCCGGCATCGTATGGAATACCGGCTGTGTCCAAACTATCCAACTCACGCACATACCGCTCGTATGCAGCATCGCCAAGTTTGAAGGACACAAAGCCCGTGCCGTACCGTGAGTCAACGCTCGCCTGCTCGAAAACAACATCGACTAGGTTTGCTTCTGGCACAACCACGCCGATGACGTTGACTTCATGCACTGGAGCGCGTGACTCAGCGGAACCTGTCGGAGCAGGTGCCGGTAGCTTGCCTTCCGGGTAAGTATAGCTGCCTAGGTCCGACGACTTTGGCTCAAGATACGGTGTGCACCCTGCCAAGCTAACGACAGCTCCCATGGCGATAAAAAGACCCGCCACTACAATGACAAGCTTCCATGCATCCGAAAACTTCATGTTATCTCCTAGGATCGTAGGTGTAAGTACTGTAAAGCATGCAAAGCTCGAGACATATGATCTCAAGCTTCATAGAGCGAAACCACATGCTTAACTTCTTTTACTATGTTAGCATAAATACTATAGATTGTCAATGTATTACGCTTATAGTTGCATCTTTTTGACAGGATTACTATAGTAAGGCTTAGCTTATAAATAACATGAAAAAAAGTATTATCATCACCAGTATCACGCTCTTTCTCACCACTCTACTCGTAGAGTCTGGTGCGTTTAACGCACTCGTTATGTTCTTACTAATGGGTCAAATCCCAGGCACATCGTACAGCATTCCCGCATCAGCCATGCTCTTTCTTCTAGGCATCACAGCTAGCCTTTTCGTCGCTCACTTTGTCACTACAAAAACACGACACAGCGCCGTAATCCGTCGTCTTCTCAAAAAACACCTTGCTCACAAAGCACGCATGCCCCGCCGCCGCTTCGGTCAAATCTAGACTTCGTCGCTGCTGTCCTGGTCGGACATATCAACCGGTAGGATACTCTCCGCCCAAAGCTGTAACTCTTGCAAAATGAATTGTTTATTATCATCCTGCTCCTTGGTAGCAAGAACCTGGAGTGACTTCATAAAGCCAGGTAGCTGCCTGGTAATGCGCGCGCTACGCCATACTTCCCATGCGCGAGCTTCATCTTCGCTCAGCACTTTTGCAAAGTTGCGCGCCTTGTAATGCAGCAGCAGCGGCTCGAGCCGCTCGTCGGTAAATGCCGGGTGAAAATCAGCCAGTTCCCGCTCGCTGGCATTGCGCACTGTTTCAATACGAAGCCGATCGCGATCACCCACGAAGCCATCATAGAGCTGCGCTTCGACATCGCCAGACTTGGCAAACTCTGCGCGGTTTTCAAATAATGTACGGATATTCTCAGCAAAATGCGGCGCCGAGAGGAGTAGCGTCTTGTGTTTCTCGATCGTCTTTTGATCAAGATGAATACGACTCCAGCCATCAGCCTGCTCAAGCACGCCCATCGGCGCTACCGCTGGCGCCCGGTTATACTGCAGCTCCTTAATCGGAAGCTTCACAAAACCATCTGCTTGGCGCTCTTCCCAGCTGGCGTATAATTTCTTTTTTAATTCATCCGGATTCAAATTTACTACGTCAGTCGGATCATAGCGGAGGTCATACACAATAACGTTGCCGTTTTTACCAGCCGTCAACGGAAATGCCACGGTCGTTTTGTCATGCTCGGCATCGTAGCGGCCACTCGTATAGATGAATGGCTTTTTATCATCCAAGTTCACCAGCTTCTTCACCTCCGACTTGTCGCGGAGTTTTAATAGGTATTCATACAGCTGCGGCTGCTTCTCTTTAATGAGCTTAGTGACAGCAATTAGCGCCTCGACATCACTCAGCGCGTCGTGCGCCTTAAGGTGATCAATACCATTAAGTTTCGTCAGCAGCTCAAGGCGATTACTTGCTTTACCATCTACCACCGGCCATTCAATACCGTCAGGGCGTAGTGCGCGGGTCATGCGAACAACATCGAGCAGATCCCAGCGCGAGCGCCCGTCTTTCCAGCTCCATTCGTAGGGGTCGTAAAAATTCCGCCACAATAAATGCCGGACAAACTCGTCATCGAACCGAATGCTATTAAAGCCGGTCGCAATCGTATCCGGGATAAAGACCTCTTCTATAAGGAGCTTTGCAAACTCAGCCTCGCTGTAGCCGTCTGCCACTGTTTCCTGCGGAGTAATACCTGTGACCATCAGTGCTTCGGGACTTGGTAGTGTGTCGTCATTGAGACGTACGAGGATGTTGTATGGCTCGCCAATAGGGTTTAGTTCCATATCGGTACGGATGCCGGCAAACTGCATGATACGCGCGTCGCGGGCATTCAAGCCAGATGTTTCAAGGTCGTAGAAGAAGAATGTTTTAGGCATTACGTCTAGTATAGCAAGTTTCCTACTTTCTTTTGTATCGACAAAAGAAACAAAAGTCCATGAAGTATGCTATCGTCGTGTAAAACGTGGCGCGAAGCCGTTTATGAAGAGGAGATGTCGCAGCGGCGAACGAGAATGAAGTAAAAAACTAATCTTGCTGTTCGAGAAGAGTGAATTCGCTATCACCGATGCGAATAATGCTATCACCTACCGCACCAGCGCGGGATAGCTCATGGTTAATGCCCATTTTGCCCATAATATCACGGAGGCGATTGACGTTTTCAAAGCCGTCAAAATTAGTACGACGAGCGAATTTCTCGATCTTCTCACCGCGGACAACAAAGGCTCCCGTTTCGGCTTCTTTCTCAACTGTCCAAGCTTCAGCAATCTGGTTTTCGCCAAGTGAGATAGTTTCGATATCATCGTCGGTGTCGAGCTCAAATTCCTCTTTCTCACGTGCAGCCACACGCACTGCGTGCACCTTATCACGAAGTGCTCGAAGCACTTCAGTAAGTCCTTGATGCGCACTTGATGATACAACGAAGACTTCAACCGCTTCGCCAGCAACAGCCTTTACGGCGTCTCGCTGCATGTCAATAATTTCCTCGTCCATACCCTCGGCTTTTGTAAGCGCAATCACCTCAGGACGAGTCGTAAGCTCGGGGCTGTAACGCTCAAGCTCGGTACGAATAGTGGCATAGGCTACTGCAATGTCATCTGTGTATATATCGATGAGGTGAAGCAGAACAGCTGTACGTTCCACGTGACGAAGGAAGGCATCTCCGAGCCCCTTGCCTTCACTTGCACCTTCGATAAGGCCAGGAATGTCAGCGATTAGAAGGCTACTGCTGTCGATGTCGGCCACACCAAGATTTGGCGTCAAGGTCGTAAAGGCATAATCAGCGATTTCTGGACGGGCGTTACTCACTACACTCAGGAATGTAGATTTACCGGCGTTCGGAAAACCAACCAGCCCAACGTCAGCTAGCAACTTAAGTTCAAGCTCACCCTCGAACGTATCACCCAGCTCACCAAGCTCGGCAATACGCGGCGTTTGACGAACAGATGATTTAAAGTGAGCGTTACCAAAACCGCCATCACCACCTTTGGCGATGATCACACGCTGACCATTCTCAGTCAGGTCGGCAATAACTTCACCTGCACGCTTAACAATAGTACCCATCGGCACTTTAACAACAAAGTCTTCGCCAGATCGGCCGCGCATATTCTGCTTGAAGCCATTTTTGCCCGGCTGCGCTTTTAGTTCTGGCTTAAATCGAAAGTCAATCAGCGTATTCACATTTTCCGAAGCTTCAAAGACAACATCACCACCTTTGCCACCGTCACCACCGTCTGGTCCACCCTTATCGACGTATATTTCATGACGAAACGAAACGTTTCCGTTACCGCCTTTTCCGGCCTGAATAAATACTTTTGCTGTGTCGACGAACATAATTCTCTTTAGTATACCAAAATCGCCCCTGTTTTAACAGGGGCGATCGATAAACAGCAAGATTTGCTTAGTGAATGTAGTTAAATGACGAGGCCGAACCAGCTGGAATTGTTCGTGAACTCACGACATTATTACCCATGAAGTTCATTTCCGACACATTAACGTCGCCGTTTGCACTGATGCTCTCGACGATAGCTACGTGACCATATCCACCACCGCCACTTGATGTCTGCATGATAGCACCAACAGCAGGTGTGCGATTAACTAAGAAGCCACTGGCGCCAAGCGTCTGGTTCCAAACGTTGGCATTACCAAGCGCCACTCCAGGCAGCGGTCGGCCAATCGCTTGTCGACGCTCCCACGCGTACCAGGTACATTGACCGTAGTAGTTTTTGTTACCACCCGATGTTCCTGCGCGGTTAACATACATGATATTACCGTTACCTGTATACGAGGCGTACGCGTATCCGTAGGTGAAGCTACTAGTCACTTGTCGAGGCGCAACATAGCCAGGACGTTCCGTTTCAGGTAGCTGACCATTAGGGATAATCAGCTGGGCACCCGTTTGAATACCCGACAGCTCGAGGTCGTTAAACAGAATGATACGATCTTTTTCGGATTTGTATTTTTCAGCAATAGACTCAAGCGTATCACCATCTTTTACCGTGTAGACGACGCCGTCGGTTGAAGGAATAATCAGTGTCTTATTTGGCTCCAAGAGATCCGAAGTAAGGTTATTGGCCCATTTGACCGTCTCATTACGGAGACCGTACTGCGCAGCAACAAGATCTACCGTATCTGATGTTTTTGTAACGTACGTCTTCATACCGCGAGTTGTTGTCGTTGGCTGCACGATCTGCGCTTTGCTTAATAGCGTATCGTTCGACTGCGAGAGGTCATTCTTTGCCGTCATGGTAACAGAAAGGTTGGCCAGAATCGGTGCAACTGGCATGTCGGTAGTCTCTGCCAGGTTGGCGGCGAGATTAACAGCAAGCATTTGATCGACTGATGGCTTATTCGAGGATAGGACAGGAGGTTGGCCACCTACATTTGTCGCCTCTGTAGCATTCGCCAATTCCTCATATGACTGAGGTGGACGGTAGCCAATTGCGACCAATGAGATAACTAAAAGAAATACGCCGGTATAAGCAGCAACCGTGCTCGACCTTGGCATACCCTTGGCCTTACGGCCTTTACGGTGTTGGGCAAACACCTGCTGCTTTAACGCAGCTGTTGATGCATGAGATGAACCCAGTGCACGTTGATGATTACGAATTATCGTTCTCCTGCCGCTTATATTACTACAAGGGCGTCTACCTTACTCTGTCTTTCTTCTCGCAAATAGAACGGGGTACGTGTCGACCGATTATTTAATTAGTATTAGGTAAAAAGTTCTTTTCGGTACCCGTGCGACATTTATTGGCAGGCTCATTTACGATTCACACTTCCCACTCGCGCATGCAGTCGTTGACTGACATTTAGTAGCTGAAGTCATAAATGTGCTTATACTAGTCTAGCAATTGTTGTAAAATAAGTCAATTTATTTTATAAAATGTAAAATCTGTCAAATCTAGAGAAGAAGGCACTTTTTAGCACAATGATTCTCAATATTGTCCTGATGTTCCGCCTCTGTTCGGCCGAAATAGGTCACGTCATCATCACCACTCAAGAAGAAGAGATAGTCGCCAGGCGCAGGACTTGCCACCGCCATAAGTGCTGTAAGGCCAGGTGCGGCAATCGGACCCGGAGGCAGGCCCGTATAGCGACGGGTATTGTACGGTGAGTCAAGGTTCGTATCACGCTCTACGCCTTCTTTATCGGCGGCATACTGATACGTCACATCGGAGCCCAGCATCATACCGATAGATAGTCGCCTCAAGAATATTTGAGCAACCTGTTTTTGATCAAGAGATGGCTCGCCGCCCTTCGGCATCGCCACTTCACGCTGGATGATCGAGGCGAGTGTAATGCCTTGATAGAGATTGAGCCCTTGCGATCGAAGGCCCGAAACAAGATCGTTTTCGCTGATCGCAGCGTAGAATTCATCAAATGTCCGCTGCAATATCTGCTCAACAGTACTTCCCGCCGAAAATGTATACGTCTCTCCGTAAATATAGCCCTCAAGATCAGCCATCACCGGCTTGTCTTGAAAGAGCGGCGAAGTATATGACTTTTGAAATGCGGCGTCGATCTCAGCCTGAGCGTAGCCAGCCGCGAGCAAGACTTTCTTATCTTCAGCCACCGTTGCACCAGGAAGGAATGTGATCGAGAATTGATCAGTCTTACCCGCCACGAGGTGATCGACAATTGCAGCGGTTGATTCGTGCGGTGACAAACTAAACGTCCCGGCTTGAAGCTTATTACGAGTTCCGCTGACTCTAGTATAGACCTCGAATGCAGGCGTACTTCGAATAACCTTCTTCTCGGCAAGAAGCGATCCGATCTCATCTGGTGTTGTGCCGCTCTCGATTGTCACGCGTACCCGGGGAGCATCTTGATCACTTGAGACAGGTGATGTCTCATGCTGGTACCAAAAGAATGCGGCAACAGCGGCTATTACAAGAAGCGTAAGGAGAGCTCCTGCAATGAGCATGAGTCGTTTTCCAAGCGACATAGATCGCTTGGGCGCAATTGCAAGCGGGCCAGCAGGGCCCGGTTCGAGTGCATCGGTCAGCGGTAGTGGCTGCGACGTTAGTACTGGCGTTGGCGCCGGAGCCTGAGGCTGAGGTGCTGACACTGGAGTAGCTGGCGCTTTAGGTACCTGTGGGCGCTGTCTGTTTGGTGGCAAAATGTCATTCATGGTAATTGCTCCAAATAATCTTGCAGGATAATTGCCGCCGCCTGGGCATCAATATCTCCTTTTGTATATGGTTTCTTATAGCTTTTAAGTCGTTCTTCGGCAATGACACTCGTGAGTGACTCATCTTGAAAGATCACCTCCGCAATATCGGTCAGCTGACGAGCAAATGCTTCGACGTATGCGGTTTGAGCTGTCACTTCACCAGATTGATTGCGCGGGTACCCGACAATAATCGCATCGGCCGATTCTGCGACAGCAAGACGAGCAATTTCTTTTAGCTCATCGCCATTCACCTCTATCGTTTCGAACGGCACAGCAAGACGAATCGCGTCGTCACCAACGGCCGTGCCGATACGCTTTTCACCGACATCGAGGCATAAGAATGAACGCTTATGACTCATTGAGCTTGAATTCAACGTTCACTTTTTTGACATCATTTGGTACTGCCGTTACCCAGAATGGCCAAAACTTCACATCAACATCACGTACGCCTTGGATTGATTCAATCTGCGACTGCACTTCACCATAGCGCTTGCCCTTAGCTTGTTCTTTCACATCATCATCTTTGATGTTCGGCCCAATCTTGCCAGTTGCGGTAAGTGTTACGCTCGAAGCACCATCAGCAGTTGCAAATTGTGCAAAAGCAGTTTTAGCACTACCATTCTCATACACGCGCTGGTCGTCATTGCTGCCAAGTTGCTTCTTGAGACCGGCATCAAGATAGGCATTTAGGTCAGTTTTAGTAACACCCATGAGTGAATACGTTACTTCGCTCGTTAATTTTGCCTTGCCTGTCGCTTCCTGATCAACAGCGGGCGTCGACACAGGAGTAGCCTGGCTAGCAGTATAGCTCTGATCGATCACTGTTATATCCTGACCAAACGCAGATTTAAGCTGGTCCTCGATAGTATCATCTTTTTGTTCGGCAAGTTTTGCTGTCGCCGCTTGAATATCGCTTGTCGTCACAACCTTGACTTGACGCTTCGTCCCACCGGTCATATTGCTCCCTTGCGCACTGAATCCACCGGTCGACGGCTGGTACGACCTGGCTGAGAGGTTGTACTCGTCGCCGATAGCAGATGCGACGACGCGAACCGTAGCCGAATCTTGCACCACGCCACCAGGTCCGATAGTCGTGCCATTAAGTGTCGCGGCTTCGGTACTGACAAATGTATAACTACCAGACGTGAAGCTCGTACCGGCAGGGACAGAGATTGGAGTACTTGATACCGACGTACGATTAAGCTGCATTGTGCCACTCGCCTTATCGCCGACATCTTTCGTGCCGGTTGCGTCAAAATCAACACTTAGCTGCTTCTTTTGTTGCTGAACCTGCACATGAACACGGCTGGCATCAAAATCCGTTGTCGCATTTGGATCGAGTGTCACCTTTTGGCTGACAGTCGTCGCAGTTGTTTGAGCTGTAATAACGACTGTCGCCCGTGGTGCAAACCAGATTGCCCATACCAAGAAGACAAGAAGAAGGATGCCCCCGCTAATAATAAGAAAAAGTTTCTTGCGAAAATCGTTAAAGTTCGGCACTTTTTTGTTTGGCTTTTTCACGTTTGGCCGAGCAGCAAGTACGGCTGCACTCGGTACAGCGCGCTTTGGAAGCGCCTCTGACCTTGTAATATCACCGACCGCTTTATCCAGGGATGCATCACTCGATGCCGATTTTGCATCTGCAGTTCGCGCAAGATCACCAACTGGTAGGCTTGAGCCGTCGATAATGTCTTCACCATCATCAATGTCAAGCGCACTAATTTCCGCCATCTCAGGCTTACTTTGAAGATTGCGTGCAATCGGGATTTTGGCAGCTGCCGCTAGTGCAATGAGAGCTTGATTGTTCGTAATAAGCACCAGCCGCTTATTGCCAGTATCAGCGGCACGACCAATAAGTCGCAAATTAACAGCACTCTGAAGCACGCCAACACGCTTCGGCGGCACGAGTGCCACAATCTTTTCTTTGGCGTTTTTTACCTTGCCGATGATGGCCGTGATGTCGTCTTCGACATCAATGTAGATGACATCTTTATTCATAATTAAATTCGAAGGATTCTGTTTAGTTTGTCTTTGATGCTATCGCTTTCGCTACTGCCTATTATTGTATCATAGCCCACTCGGAGCAACCCCATGGCGGTAATGAAGGTGTGGTCATTTACCTTACCTGACACATCCTTGATACCCACTACTTCATCAGGGCTAATATGATGGACGGTTGGCTTTTTGGTAAATGGTAGTTCTTTGTACCACTCCTGCGTCGAAAGTGCGTCGACTAGCTTATCGAGGCTCGCTCCACCGCCACAAAGAAGTATGCGGTTCGGCAGATGGTCGACTGAATCAAACTCGCTCAGTGCCAATTCAACACCAGCTATCCAGACCTCGAGCGTCTTATCGATAGCCGCATTGGCTTCTTTAGCAACACTAGGTTTGATTTTCTCGCTATCGATGTTGACCTTGATCTTCTCGGCATCACTATAGCTAAGATCCATCTCGCTCGCGATCGTACGCGTAAAGCTGCGTCCGCCGATGCCAAACATTTTCGTACCCTCAACGCCACCATCATTTACAACGGCGATATCGGTCGTACCACCACCAACATCGGCAAGGATAGCCGTAAAGTTACTGCTGGCATCAGTACCAAGCACCGAGCGACTCACAGCAAACGGCTCAGCAGCGACAGCCACGAGCTCAAGTGCTAGCTCATCGGCCACACGCTCCAGTGCGCCAATATGCACCATTGGCGCAAAGGCGGTGTAAATCTGCACAGCGACGTCCTTGCCCTGGAAGCCGATCGGATTACTGATTTTATACCCATCGATATGAATACTGACGAGTGCCGAGTTGACGAGCTTTACTTCGACATCTTCGTTTCCAGTCTCAAGGGCGATTTGCTTCTGTGCTTTTACCTGAGCACGCTCTTGAACTTTCTCGATAATAAATTCCATCTCAGCCACATCAAGTGGACGATCTGGCTGCGGGCGGCGATAACGAATGGTGTTTGTCACACCCTTAACGAGTTCACCAGCAATACCAATAACGACACGCTTGGCCTGAAGACCAGCCTGATCCTCAGCCTCGGAGAGAGCCGCCTCACAGTTACGCACCACGCCAGCGATATCGGCAATTGCACCAGTATGCATGTCGCTTACATCTTGCCGAGCACGCCCGGCACCGACGATCTCGAGGTCATCATCAGATAACTTCGCGATCAATGCCTTGACAAACTCCGTCCCGATATCGAGTGCGACGATGTAATCATTGTCTTGAGTATTTTTACGTGCCGTGAGAAATTTATCAAAAACCATAATGTATATTCATTATATACCAAAGGCGCTTATGCTGACAAAAACGGCGGCGTTATCTAGACAAGAATTGCTTTAACGCGGCGAATACCAGCTGAACTTGCCTCTTCTTTAGTGATCTTAAACACCTTGTTGTCCTCGGCGAGCTGCGCCGTATGATCAACGTGGGGGCCGCCACAAATTTCGAAGCTCACTCGACGTGGTTCATCGCCCATTTTGTAGACTTTCACGGTTTCGCCGTACTTATCTCCAAATGCACCAATCGCACCCATGTCGAACGCCTGGTCAGTCGGGTATTCCTGGAACGAAACAGGAAGATCCCATGAGATCCATTCATTAACGAGGCGTTCAACTTCATCGAGCTGCTCGCGTGTCACCTTTACGTCGTTATTAAAGTCAAAGCGAAGTCGCTCTTCGGTAATATTGCTACCGTGTTGCGTAACATGGTCACCGACCACTTGCTTCAATGCGGCGTACATTAGGTGTGTCGCCGTATGATACTTTTTATGCTGTAGCGTTTGACCACCAAGGCCACCCTTAAAGGTACCCTTTGCCGCTGTCTGGCTACGAGCGCGCTGCTCTGCCATCTTGTCATCAAATTCCTGTCGCCAGTTAGCCGACAGTGTAATTTCCTGTTTGTAGGCCTCTTCAGTTGAGAGTTCGACAGGGAAGCCAAATGTATCGTAGAGGGTAAATAATTCCGTACCAGTGAGTCCGTCTGCTGAGAATTTTTCAAGTTGCTTCAGCCCCTTGCGCAGTGTCTGACGGAAGACTTTTTCTTCCTTTGCAAGCACGGCGATGACGGTGTCACGGTTTGCGGCAACTTCAGGATAATCTTCATGGTAGAGGTCGGCAATGACTGGGACGATTTCTTCAAAGAAGTTCTGCTCAATACCAAGATCGAACGCGAAGCGAATCGCGCGACGTAGCAAGCGGCGCATAACGTAGCCCTGCTCTTTATTGGCTGGCACAACGCCGTCAACCGCAAGGAAGGTTGCTGCGCGGAGGTGATCAGCAATCACGCGCATACTTTCAGTATGGCTCTCGTAGTTCTTGCCGCTGAGGCTCTGTAGCTTCTCGATAATCGGCCATAGGAGGCTAATACGGAAAACATCAGGACTATCAATCTGCGCTGCAGCGATACGCTCAAGGCCACCACCAAAGTCAACGTTCTTGCGCGCAAGAGGCTCAAAGCTGCCATCGTCAAGACGGCGATACTGCATGAAGACCTGGTTACCAATCTCCATAAACTGACCGCTATCGCTCGCTGGGTGAGCTAGGCCATAGCCTGCGGCATGATTTTGCGGGCCGAAGTCGTAGAATACTTCACTGTCAGGACCACACGGGTCGCCGATTGGCGTTTTATCAAGTCCGCCACCGCGACTCCACCAGTTTTCGCCATCGTCGTAAAAGAAGATACGACCACCCTGCATACCGAGCTTGTCACCATTTTCAGCACTACCAAGCTCAACGATCTTATTGTCGATGCCCTTTTCGGCAAAGACTTGTTGCCAAATAGAAGCCGCCTCATCATCGCGAGGAATGCCATGAGACTCGTCACCGATGAAACAGGTGACATAAATCTTGCTTGGGTCAAGGCCGACAACATCAGTTAAGAACTCAAAGAACCAACGAATCTGCTGTTCTTTAAAGTAGTCACCCATACTCCAGTTACCGAGCATCTCAAAGAATGTCGTATGACGATTGTCACCGACATCTTCAATATCTTGAGCTCGAAGACACGTCTGACTATCGACAAGCCGGTTACCTTTTGGATGCTCTTGTCCAAGAAGGTATGGCAGTAGCGGCTGCATGCCACTACCTGTAAACAGTGTCGTTGGATCATCCTTGAGCATGAGTGGTGCGCGGGCAATAATCTCATGCTGGCGATCATTAAAAAATTGAAGATAGGCGTTACGGATTTGTTGAGCGTTCATATCTTTCAATTATAACAGATGGCAAACCGCTCGTTAGCTAGCAAACTGGAACAGACGATCCCCACCAGCCGGTGTTGACGTTCACGCCGGTCTTACACACCGCCTTCGACTCATAGTAGATCAGCATGCCGTACGAATCAGCATTGCCGCGGACATAGGAATAGAGCGTACCAGGAGACTTTGGATCTTGCGGTACGGTTGCAATATATTTCGGCGACAAGGCCGAAGCCAGGTTACTCACCGTGCAGCCCGATCCATCCGCACTACACACCGCTGGATACGCGCCGTTATCGACTTTGTACATCTCGAGTGCCTTCTTTAGCTGCGACACATCGCTATCTCGTCGACTATCATTGCCACGGTTCTGAATACCGTTATAAGCAACGATCGTAATCGCAGCCAGAATGCCGATAATCACGATGACGATCAGGAGCTCGACGATCGTGAACCCTCGTTGTTGTTGCTCCCACGCCTTTTTCATATAGCCCTATTGTAACAATAGGCATGAGCAGTTACAAGATAATGCCGCCGCCCAAACAGATGTCGTCTCGGTAAATCACTACAGACTGACCGCTCGCTACTGCGCGTTGCTCATCGTGGAGCTTCAGGGTCACAAGCTCACCATCGAAACCAAGGTCGGCATTAATCAGCGGTGCACGGTGACGGATACGAACCTGGAATACTCCAGACTCTGGAGCGGCATTAATCCAATGAACAGCACCAAGCTGAACGTCTGTTTTCCAAAGTGTCGCATCATTAAGATCGGTCGTCACATAGACTTCATTTTCGGCCATATCCTTACCGACAACATAATACGGCAGACCGCCGCCAAGATCGAGACCGTGACGCTGACCCAGTGTATAGAAAATTGCACCGTCGTGATGTCCGAGCACCTTGCCCGACTTTTTATCGATGATCTTCCCTGGCTTTTGCTCAACGTATTCCGAAAGGAATTCACGAATACCAACTTTACCGACGAAACAAATCCCCTGAGAGTCCTTCTTTGCTGCCGTAAACAGACCGCGCGCTTCAGCCATTTCACGAACTGTCGGCTTCGTATAGCTTCCGAGCGGAAAGAGTGTTTTTTGCAGTGCATCACCCATTACGCGGTACAAGAAATAGGTCTGATCCTTATTGGTGTCAACCGCCATCTTAAGGACGCCGTCTTCTACTTGTGCGTAGTGACCAGTAGCGATCATATCCGCTCCATCATCAAGGGCAGCCTCAAGAAACAGCTTAAACTTCACTTCCTGGTTGCACATAATGTCAGGGTTTGGCGTACGGCCGGCCTTGTACTCCTCAATCATATAGTCGACGACCTTGTGCCGATATTCTTTCTCAAAGTCAAACACCTTGAAATCAATCCCGAGCTGTACTGCAACGCGCTTGGCATCGGCAAGATCATCCGCCCATGGGCACTTCATACCAGGCAGGTCTTGTGTCCAGTTCTTCATATAGACGCCCGTTACATCGTGTCCCTGCTCCACAAGTAGCGCTGCCGTCAAACTACTATCGACGCCACCGCTCATTCCAACATATACCCGCATTACCTCGAAACCCCTACATAAAACATCATAATCTTTATAAATTCACCGACCGCTAAATACCAGCCACCAGGTGTCAGCCACCACCAGCCCGACCACTGCTTATCGCTCGCGACAGGATGATTGACGATTGTCACTTTGCCGTTGGCTCGCTCTGAAAACTCAAGTCCTGCGCGGCGCTGGTGGTAGGCACTCGTGACGAGAATCACCGTCTTAATACTCTTTTCTTCCAATAATTGCTGTGTCTTGTCGGCGTTCTGCTTGGTCGTCTCACCCTGCTCTTCAATCGTAATGGCCGATGCCGGCACGCCAGCTGCCATAGCATCACTACGCATGACGGCGGCATTACTCGGGCCAGACTTATCCTGAGCGGCGCCAGAAAAGATAAGGCTACTCGCCCAGCCTTCCTTGTATAATTGCACAGCTTCGTCAGTACGTGCCGAAGTATCACCGCCACTTACAGCAATAATCGCATCTACCTTTTTACAGCTACCCTCGCCGGTGGGACCGTCGACACACCCTTCTAGATCATTTGGTGCAAGGTAGATACTAAGACCAACAATAATGATTACAGCCGATACAACAGCGATAATTAACGACTTCATTTTTGCATCCTTGCATACTCAGCCTTCAGAACTTCAATAATAATCTCGGCTGCGCGGTCGATATTTTCTTCAGTTGAAAGATGGCCAAGCGTCAATCGTAAACTACCGTCGGCAATATGCTCCGGCAAATGGATCGCTTCAAGCACATGCGAACGCGTACCTTTGTTTGCCGCACAGGCGCTCCCTGTCGCCACAAGTACGCCGCGGCTCTCGAGTCCAAACACCACACGCTCGGCATCGATTGAAGGAAACGATATATGAAGATGTCCGGCCAGGCGGTGCTTTTGGTAGCCCGAAATGACGGCCTCGCTAAAAACAGCGACAAGCTTCGACTGGAGCGTATCCCGTAACTCACCGAGCCGTTTCGCCTCACTTCGACGATGCTTGTCGGCAAGTTCAAGGGCTTTGGCAAAGCCAATCACTCCGGCAACATTCTCCGTACCGCTACGCAGTCCACGCTCCTGTCCGCCACCAACAATTTGCGGCGCAAGGCGCACATGACGAGCCGTCCAGAGCAACCCAACCTGCTTTGGGCCGTAGATCTTCCCAGCATTAATCGTGAGAAGATCAACGCCAAGCCGGGCGACATGAACATCAAGCTGTCCAACTCCCTGCGAAGCGTCACTATGAAGATACAGAGGCGTGGCGTCACCTCGTGCCAAGCGGCCGTCGCGCTCTTTTCGAATCACCTGTGCGATATCGCGAAGTGCCTGAATCGTACCGAGTTCATTATTGGCCAGAGCAATACTGACAAGTTGCGTATCGGGGCGAAGCGCAGACGCGATAGTTGCCGCACTAATAATACCCCGTTCATCGCTCGCAACAACAGTATGGTCGAGCCGTCTCGCTGCCTCAAGAACGGCATGGTGTTCGATATTTGCCGTCATGACATGGCCAGTGACAGCCCCAAACGCAAGATTGATCGACTCGGTCGCCCCGGCCGTCATTACGAGCTCGTCGGCCTTTGCCCCAATAGCGCGAGCGATACCGTCTTTGGCTGCATCGTAATCCCGACGAACACTTAACGCCGGCGCGTACGGACTCGATGGATTATAGAATGCTTCAGTAAAGTACGGCAACATCGCCTCAACCACACGCCGATCCATTGGCGTGGCTGCAGCATGATCAAGATAGATAACATCACTTTTCACTTTCTTATTATACCAAGTTAGCTGAGCTTTTGACCGGTTTGAGGGTCACGGTTGTAGATTTCGCGCATCGCCCGTTCGTAATACATCTGAATAGCAACTGTAAGGTTATTGAGCTCGTCGCCCTCCAGATAATCATATCGAGGACCTTCACTTACTTTCAAGATACCCTTGTCGTCAGCTTCATAGCGAATTGTCGACTGCTGCACCTTGCCCGCTTGATCAAGCCATTCTTCATGCCATATCCATGTTTTTGGATCAAGGTTAAAAAACTCGCGACGACCACCTTTTTGAACTGGACCAAATAGCTGACCACCAATCTCGCTTTCTAGTGCAATAAGCTCACGTTCAGTGAGATCTTTCAGCGGTCGTTTTTTCCTCGATGACCCAAGACGAGGCAAGGTTACTTCGTCACTACCAACAAGTAACCCAAGTGCTTTTTTGAGAACCGGCATTATTAACGCTCCCTGCGAGCATACGCAAGATTACTACCGATACGTTCAATGCGGCCTTGAGGCGTCAGCACCTCAGGAGAGGCAGCTACTTCAACCACATCGGGTATCGCTGCAACTTCTGCAGCCAGCTCGTCGTCCTCGGCCAAGAGATCAGCATACGTCTCATCAATAAGGCGACGCATTGCCTCAAGTTTTTCGGTAGTCCGGCTGCTCGTTTCCTCATAGTCTAGCTCGACAGTAGGCTGAGCTAGTTGTTCTGGATTGGTGAATGGATATTGTTCTTGCATAGATATAAACTCTGTTTAATCAGATATATTGTTAGCTATGTCTATTTTAGAGTGCGAATAACGCAGTCGCATTTGCCGTTGTTGCCGCCGCGATTTCATCAAGTGACAATCCTCGGATCTTCGCATGATGTTCAGCTACGGAATGTACAAATGCTGGCTCGTTTACTTTACCACGAAAGGGTATAGGCGTCAAGAAAGGTGCGTCCGTCTCAAGAAGTAGACGATCCACTGGGACATTTGCAAACATTTCCTTTTGCACTTCATCTTTCGTAAACGTACTAATACCGTTAACCCCGATGTAGAGCCCCCGTGCCAGTGCCTTTTCAAGCTGCTCTTTCGTATCAGTAAAGCTATGCAGCTCGCCACGGATGCCGCTAAAGTTGTCGAAAATAGGCCAAAAATCGTCAAACGCTTCGCGAACATGGAAAATAACTGGCTTGTCGTGATCGAGTGCCATTTGCAGCTGCGCCTCAAGTGCCCGAATCTGCACCACGCGCGGGCTGTGCGTATAAAAATAATCGAGGCCAATCTCACCCACCGCCACAACATTCGGGTCGGTGAATAAAGGTTCGATTGCCTTGTATCCGTCTTTGGTATCATGTGGATGCACGCCAATTGCCGCGTAAATGTGTTCGTGGTTTCGAGCAAATTCCACCGCCTCGCTCGAACTTTGCTCGCTCGTTCCAACGCATATCATCTGATTCACTCCATGGTGACGCGCCCTTGCAAGCACATCGCCAATATCGAGCGGATAGTTTGGCTCATGAATATGACAATGTGTATCAATCAGCATAGCTATACCTTTGGTGCGCGCGGGTCTACAGTGTGTCGGTAGATCTTCGGAAAAAGAACGCCATTTTCAAGCGGAACAATCACGCCGCTCTCGAAAGTTTTGTGTATCAATGCCGCAGTACCAGGCAGGAACGGCACCAAGAAATCGCCAATCTGAAGCAACGTACCGACAGCATGCGCCAATACTTCACCAAGATGTGCCTCGGCCTCAGGATCGGTCTCGCGGTTTTTAGCAATCTCCCATGGCTTTACACGCTCAAGATACTGGTTGAGTGAGCGAACCGTCAACCATACTTCATCGATCGCCCGGTTAAACTCGAGTGCTTCCATTGCCTCGCGGTATGGCTGCATGTCGTGTTCGGCTTGTGGCGCCTCACCAATCACACCGGCTTGGTAGCGTGTAATCATACTCGCGACGCGCGATACGACATTACCGAGGTCGTTCGCAAGCTCTGAGTTGTAGGCAGTTTCAAACTTCTCCCACGTAAAGTCACCATCGTCGAGTGTCGGGATATGGCGTGCAAAGAAGTAGCGGAAGGCATCGAGGCCGTAGTTGTCGATGATTTCGTTCGGGTCAACTACATTGCCAACCGTCTTACTCATCTTTGAGCCACCAACATTTACAAAGCCGTGTACAAGCAACTTCTTTGGCAGTGGCAAGTCAAGCCCAAGCAGCATCGCAGGCCAAATGCCAGCGTGGAAGCGCAAAATATCCTTACCAATCACCTGTACGTCGGCTGGCCAAAAATCCTGCCATCCTTCGCGGTCGGGGTAGCCAAGTACGGTAATGTAGTTGGCCAGCGCATCAATCCATACATACATGATCTGCTCAGGATCACCCGGAACCGGCACGCCCCATGTCAGATGTTTCTTTGGGCGAGAAATGCTCACATCTTGGAGACCGTCTTTGATCAGCTCTAAGAATTCCTTTTTGCGGAATTCTGGTATGATCTGCATACGATTTGACTCAATCGCTTCCTGAACCTTCTCGGTAAAGGCGCTCGACTTTAAGTAATAATTATCTTCACTCAGTCGCTGGTATGCTTGGTTGTGATCAGGACAAATACCATTATTGGCAGCGGCTTCCTTGTCGGTTACGAATGCTTCACACCCCTGACAGTACCAGCCCTCGTAGCTACCTTTGTAGATATACGGCTGTAATTTTTGCCAGATGTACTGCACGGCGGCTTCATGATGAGGATCGGTCGTACGAATAAAGTCGGTGTAGCTTGCGCCAACCTTTTTCATGAGAAGTTCGAAATTACCATACATACGATCGGTATACGCCTTTGGATCAAGCCCATTTTCGGCAGCTTTAGCGGCAATCTTATTGCCGTGCTCATCGGTGCCTACTTGAAAACGTACATCATGGCCGTTTTGCTTCTGGTAGCGCGTCCAGATGTCGGCTAGGAGATAGTCGAGCGCGTTACCGATATGTGGCGTACCATTAACGTACGGAATGGCTGTCGTGATGTATAAGTTTTTTCCCATAATATACCTTATTGTAACAGATAGGTTACTTGGCAAGGAAATGGCGAGTCAGATTGACCCAGTCATCGAGCGACAACGCTTCGGCGCGGAGATCCGGGCTAATGCCAGCCTTCTGCAGCAAGCTCTCGGCATCTGGCTTTGAAATCGCCAGTCCACCACTTAGGCTCGAGCGCAGCTGTTTGCGCTTAGCGGAGAAGCCAGCCTTCACCATGCGGAAGAAATCTTTTTCATTCACATCTGTCAAAAACGGCTCGCTACGAGTTTTGAGAATCACCACCTGACTATCTACTTTCGGCGGTGGAGTGAACAGAGCTGCCGGCACCACGTCACCAACGGTCACATCGGCAAATAGCTGGGCGCTCACCGCCAGAATGCTCATATCACCCGGCTTCGCAGCCAGACGTTCAGCCACTTCTTTTTGAATGAGTAGCACTGCAATCGATGGCTTATTATCAGCCGTCATGAGGAGTTGGACGATTTTACTCGTAATGTAATACGGCACGTTCGCGACCACTTTATAGTCCTTCGGCATAACCGAGAGATCAAATGCAAGAATATCGCTCTGCACCACTTCAAGCTTTTTACCCGGGAACTGAGCCGGTAACTTACGGGCAAGCTCACCGTCAAACTCCACTGCCAGCACTTTTTCACTGCGACGAAGCAGTTCACTCGTCAGTGTGCCTAGGCCTGGACCAATCTCAAGCACTGTATCCGTTAGCTCAAGCTCAGCGCAATCAGCAATATGCGACAAGACACCACGGTCACGAAGCCAGTGCTGGCCGAGAGATTTATTCGGACCGGCCATTAGCGATAGATGTCCTGCAGTCCCATTTTTATCTTGCATGATGGCCATGGCTGCCATCCACGAGCTTGGTAGGTAATCCACGCTTTTTCGTCTTGTATAGCCGGTGGTGCAAGTGAGGCGTTCGCAAATCCGGCATAGTTAGCCCATGTGCCAAGATCATACTGATAGGCTCCGTAGTAGCCATTGCCTGTGTTTGATGTATAACTTCCTTCGCAGCTTCTCAAGCGTGCAAGTGCACCGGCAAAATCCCCCGTGAAGGTATTCGTAGCTTTCGTACCAACAACCTCAACCTGCTTTTGTGGCTGGGCAGTGACAACACTTTGAATCTCTTTTCGGTTCAGCTCCTGGCCATTCTTCATTTCAACTTCATATGTAACTGTACGTTTACCAGCTACTCCCGGTGTTTGAACTTTCTTATAACCAACTGCCTGATCAGCGTCCTTGATTTGCTCGGTCTCAAACTTCACTTCTTCGTCCTGCGTAACTGTCTGAACGCCATTGCGCCATAGCTCAACTGCCATACCCGCCACAATTGGCGCGCTTTGATCAACCGACAGCACGTCATTTTCGGCGAGCGTAATATTCTTTTCTTTCAGCATCTCACCTACGGTCGCGGCTTGCGTGCGAGCATCGATGTTTTTGCCATAGAGCGTAAAACCAAACTGTGTTGCACGGTCAATTATCATGCGAAGGCCGGCGCCTTCATTGATAATGTCGCTACTCGGACCAATAGCGGCAGTATCTTCGTCGTACAGTGTAATACCGGCGTGCTTAGCAATTTTAACCGGGGTTTGGTACGGCGTCATTACAACGCGGTTCAGTGCGCCGTCCACTACCACAACTGGGCGCGAACGATAGATATTTACCTGATAGTCAGTCGCCACAAGCGGCTCACTTGTGGCTGGCTCCACAGCATCAGTGGCGTCAAATGGAATGCCCGCTTCTTTGAGTGCGTCGCCAATAGTATTGGCCTTAGAGAGGAATACTTTTTCAGTTCCCCGGTCATGAACCGTAATCAGCCGTCCATTAGGTGCCGACGATGGTTCTTGAGCGTTTGCAACACGCGCGATAGCAATGACGGCAGTCACGATAGCAAGAAAGACGCCAGCAATAAGAAAGGCGCGCATTGGTGTGTTCGATGTACGGATAATAGATCTCATGCGTATAACACCACCCAGGGCGTGTTCTCTTTAGTATACCAAAAAATAGCCACTTAACCTAGTTTCTCGAGCCGGGCATACTCGGCATTCAGCTTCTTGCTATAGCCACTATCAAACAGAATTGTCACCGCCAAACCTTCAACATCTCGGATCTCACCAGTACCGAAGGCAGCCGAGCGCACCCTATCGCCTATCTCAAATGGCAGTTCGTCACTAAAATAATCCTGATCCATATCACGCGTCACTTTTGGCTCGGCAGTCGTCATCATGGCATTATCGCCCATATCAGCCAAGAAACGCGACGGTGGATTATAGCCACGTTGCCCAAACTGCAAGCGGCTCTGCGCATAGCTAAGATGCAGTTCTTCGCGCGCCCTTGTCATACCAACGTAGCATAGTCGCCGCTCTTCCTCGAGCTCACTCGGTCCCGCCTCGTACACTCTGGCATGCGGGAAGATCCCTTCTTCCATACCCACCATAAAGACAACTGGAAATTCGAGGCCCTTAGCGGCATGAAGGGTCATTAGCGTCACCTTCTCTTCTGCCTCTGCAGTGTCTGCACTCGACATAAGCGCCACTTCTTCGAGAAATTCTGGCAAACCAGCAAAGCTCTTAGCATCAGATACTAGTGAGCCGATATTTGCTTCGCGCTCTTCAGCCTGAGGCGTACCGTCTTGCAAATACGCACGGTAGCCTGTTGATGCTAAAATCTTTTCAATAATATCACTCGGATTTCCGTCGTCGACCATCAGCTGAATCGTCCGCAGCTTACCTCCGAGCAGCGCCAGCGCCGACCGAGCTCGTGTGGTGATCGTCGTCGCCTGATCAACATTAGTAAGTGCAGAAATAATATCCATGCCGCTTCCCGCCTGCCAAAGTAAAAACTTCTCCAAGCTCGTCGCACCAATGCCGCGCGTTGGGACATTGACGATACGACTAAAGCTCATGCGGTCGTTCGGCTGATACATAAGGCGCAGGTAGGCAATAATATCCTTGATTTCCTTGCGGTCATAGAAACGCACGCCACCAACAATCTGATATGGCACCCGCTGCTGCAAGAAAGCGCGTTCCAGCGTATAGCTCTGTGCATTGGCGCGGTACAACACCGCAAAGTCGCCAAACTTTCGTGCACCCATGGCCGTATGTGACGATATGCGACTCGCCACCAGATTCGCCTCTTCGGCCTCGTCGTAGGTACCATGCACCTGCACCGGTGCACCATTAGCCTCGGCCGTCCATAGCTTCTTGTCAGTTCGCTGGGTGTTTTTCGTGATAACATTGTTGGCCGCCTCGAGAATATGACCAGTGCTGCGATAATTTTGCTCGAGCTTAATCACCTTGGCACCCTTGAAGTCACGCTCAAAGTTAAGGATGTTTGTAAAATCAGCCCCGCGCCAACTATAGATCGACTGCCAATCATCACCCACGACACAGATATTGCGCAGATCATTCACAAGATGCTTGATGATATGATACTGCGCGGCGTTTGTATCCTGATACTCGTCGATCAGAATGTGCTTGAACTGTATTTGCCACTTTTTACGCACTTCTGGCGCTTCCTTGAAAAGACGAACCGTCTCAAGTAGCAGGTCATCAAAATCGAGCGCACCGGCTGCGCGGCGCATGTTTTCGTAGGCTATGTAGATCTTGGCAATATTTTTCTGATACGGAAATTGGGCGGTGGCTTCAAATTCAACCGGTCCGACCATTTCATTCTTGGCACTTGAGATCATCGAACTCACGCTCCGAGCTTTAATCTCTTTGTCGCCAATCGACAACTGCTTCATCGCTTGCTTGATAAGCCCTTGGCGATCATCTTCATCATAAATAACAAAATTTTTGGCAATCTTAATTGCCTCACCCTCTTGTCGAAGCATACGAACACAAATACCATGGAATGTTCCCATCCACGGCATGAACCCACGGCTCGCGCCGTTCTGACCCAACAGTACGCCCAGTCGTTCACGCATCTCACGAGCTGCTTTATTGGTGAATGTCACGGCCAATATTTCATTTGGCCAAATATTCTCATGCGCGATCAAGTGAGCAATACGATGTGTCAGTGTTTTTGTCTTGCCACTACCGGCTCCCGCCAAAATAAGCAACGGCCCAGACGTCGTCTGCACCGCATCGGCCTGCGCCTCATTAAGCCCCTCAAGTAAATCCATTACTCTCTAGTATACCTGTTTTTAAGTCGTAAGTTGAGACTAAATAATCTTAAAATAGTAAAGCGCCGCGGCTCCACCAGCACCAAGTGCAAGCAGTAGAACAATCCATAGCACCCACAGCCAGCCTGACTTTTTCTTGGCAGGATGCGCAAGTGGCTTGTGATAGCTGTCGGTGTCATAAATACCAGCGTGCTCTTCTTTTGTACTACTTGGCTCTTCTTTGTACTGCGGCTGTATCGAGGCAGGGCCGGTCGCTACAGTTGGTACGGGCGTTACGACAGGTTCAGTAAATGAAGGCGCTGAAACAGTCTTCTCGGCAACCGGCTCACTCTGCGTCACTTCACTATCAGACTCAATTTTAATAAGATCGTGCTGCAGTTCGTCTGGAAGCTCAGCGGCAACCTCTTGATTAGGAGTAGCGTCTGACGACAACAGATCAACAGGCGGCTGAGTCTCGGCTACGATATCATCACTGGCAACTTCAGCTTCGGGCATATTCTCAGTGACGACCTGCTGCTCGACAGCAAAGGCGCCAAGCGGACGTTTCTCCACCTTTGTGTCGGTCAAGAAAGGGGTCTGGAGTGGTGCGGGCTCTTCGGCATTAACCGCAACACTTGGCACTGACACTTCCGGCACACTAGCCTCTTCGACCGCAGTCGCATGCTCAACGGCATCCAGTACGGGCGTCGGCGTCATCATATCAATAGGATCTGGCCATGGATTCGACTCAAGAGGCTGCTCAACAACCTCAGGTGTTTGATCAGCCGCTGCAGCAAATACTTCCGGCTCACGACTCGGCTGAGGCTCGACCACGACAGGTCGAGGCGCAATCGGATTGAGCTGAATACCCTCACGCGACGTCACCGGACGATTATTAATCTTCATGTCAGACGATGGATGAACAACATCCATAAAACGACCGCTACTGCGACGAGCTGCGAGCGGGTTCATAAGGCTCGGTGCTGTCGTACTGACCTCTGCTTTTTCGATCTCCGTACCGGCTTGTGATGCGGTCTGCTCAAGTGTTGCAAACGACGGGCGTTCGTTCTCGGATAATGTGGGCATGATTGTTAATGTCTTCTCGGCCGCCTTGTCGTCTTGCGGAGCTGGCGTCTTTGGAATGCCGGTCATCAATGAATTTACTGCCTGGTCAAGTTCGTCAAAATCTAAGTCTTTCATCATCCCACCTATGCGCTCTTCGCGACCGCTGAACCCTTATGCGCCTTTGTAATAATATCGGTAAATGCATGTGCATCAAGGCTCGCGCCACCAATCAATAATCCGTTCACTTCCGACAGTGCCAAATAGTCAGCAGCGCTACTCGCCGTCACGCTACCACCATAAAGGACAGTTATATCTTCAGATGCCTGCTTGCCATAGAGATGTTTAATCTGACTACGGATCGCTTTAATCGCCGTCGTTACGTCACTCGGCAATGCGTTATTGCCGGTACCGATCGCCCAAACAGGCTCATATGCAATGATCACCTCTTTTAGCTCTTCGCTCGTCACATTGGCAAGGCCGCCGATGAGCTGGTCGTGCAGCACATCATTGGTTTCACCATAGATACGCTCGGCAGTTGTTTCACCAACACAAAGAATCGGACGTATATTATTGCGAATGGCCGCTTGTACCTTATTGCGTACATCTTTATCAGTCTCGCCAAAGACATGACGACGCTCGGAGTGACCGATAATAGCGAAGTCGACAATGCCGCGTAGTTGCGTCGCCGACACCTCACCGGTAAAGGCCCCGTGGTCGCGCCAGTAGAGGTTCTGGGCGGCTAATTTGAACTGTCGTCGGTTGATCTGAAGGCTAAGTGATTGAAGTGTAAAGATAGTCGGAGCTAGCACCACCTCAACATCACGACGCACCTTCACTAGCCCTGATAGCTGATGCAAATACAAGCTTGCCTCGTGCATGTTAAGGTTCATTTTCCAGTTACCAACGATGAGAGTGTTTTTACTTGCCATAATACTTATGCTTAGTGTATCCTAATTATTTCCGAGCGTCTAGCAAACTTTCAACACCTGGTAATTTCTCGCCCGCCATGAGCTCTAGGCCAGCACCGCCACCAGTGGAGACATGTGTAAAACTCTGCCCGTCGTGGCCGTCCCACTTGAGGACAAATTCAGCCGTATCACCACCGCCAACAATAGAAGTAGTCTTCGGGTGGGTGGCAAGTTCCATTGCAATGCGCGCCGAACCATGAGCAAAATTGGGTAACGTCGAATACCCAACCGGCCCGTTCCAAATGACCGTTCCAGCCTTACTTACTACGTCGCAGTACCGCTCAATCGTCCGGTCGCCAATATCAAGCGCTAGCTCGTCACTGGCTATGTCGTTAACCGACACGACACGCCGTCCGTGCTCGCCAGCCAGATCGGTATCGACCGCAACATCACTCGGGAGCAGGATAAATTCATCTAAATGATCGGTACCTACTTTATCGGCTGCTTTGGCGTAAATAGCATCAAGCACATGCGCCTGGTCCGACTCTACTTTGCTTTTACCCACAAAGATGCCTTTGTAAGACAGAAAGGTATTTGCCATCGCACCGCCAACCAATATTGTGTCGGCGACAGTAATAAATCGCTCAATAATTGCTATCTTGTCACTTACCTTAGCCCCGCCCATGACGGCCACAAGTGGACGCTTCGGCTCACTCATGGCATGAGTAATGGTTTCATACTCACGCTCAAGCAGTAGCCCGGCGACACCGGGAATGTAGAGGGTAATAGCGCGCGTACTCGCATGGGCACGATGCACCACACCAAAACCGTCCTGTACAAAATAACGAGCACCCGTTGCGCGGGCTATCTTCTTAGCAAACTCCTGATCGTCAGCCTCTTCTTCTTTATAAAAACGAAGGTTCTCAAGCAACACGATGCCATTTTTGGGCGCACGCTTGACTACTTGATGCACGCGATCACCGATACAATCATCAATAAAATGAACCGGTCGCCGTAGCAACTGCGCGAGTCGCTCACCAACAACTTCAAGGCTCAGGCTCGCATCGCGGCCCTCAGGACGTCCTAAATGACTCATGACCACGACTTTACAGCCGTGGTCGAGCAGATATTGAAGAGTGGGAATACTTGCACGAATACGCAGGTCGTCAGCAATCTGGCCGTCTTTCGTAAGCGGCACATTATAATCAGCCCGCACGAGCACAGTCGTATGTTCAAGCGGTACATCGCGAATTGTTTGTTTGAAAAATCCTGCGTTCATCAGGCCCCACCCTTTTATTTAGCTATCTCTATTCTAGCACGCGAACTTTGATTGTGTCGGTTGCACCGACAAGCCCTGGCTGACGTCCACTGACAATCGCAACTGTCGCTGTCGCCTGATCGCCAAAGAAACCGTCGTCTTTAAGCTCACGGGCAATATCAAATCCAGCACGCTCACCATCTGGGCGGACAAAGCTACGGTTTGCGTAGTTAAGCGCGAGTTGCTGAGCAGCGCGAGCACTACTTGTCACGCTAATAATTGGGAGATTCGGGCGGTGACCAGCAATATTTGCCGCCGTTGAGCCCGATTTCGTCTCGGCCACGATAGCGTCAACTTTTAGCTGAATAGCAAGGCTGACCGCAGCAGCACTAATAGCGTCCTGCTGAGCGTTTTTACTGTGAATTTCATCATGAATTGGCGCAACTGAAGCGTTGTCCTGCGCAAACAAGATAACTTTCTTCATGGCCGCAACCGTCTCAAGTGGGTACTGGCCATTGGCTGTCTCGTCTGAAAGCATCACCGTGTCCGCACCTTGGATGACCGCGTTTGCAACGTCACTCACTTCGGCACGAGTTGGCTCTGGGTTATCAACCATGCTTGCCATCATCTGGGTCGCAACGATGCTGAGCTTTCCGTGCTTGCGACAAAGCGCGATAATACGACGCTGTACGATTGGCACCACTTCGGCACCGGCTTCAACCGCAAGGTCACCACGAGCAACCATGACACCGTCGCTTGCCTTTACGATTTCTTCAAGCGCCTCTGGCTTGATAGCAGCTTTTGTCTCAATCTTTGAGATAATCTGCGCATCAGATCCAAGGCCGACAAGAATCTGGCGAAGGTTATTGATATCATCGGCACTTTGCACGAAGCTAAGCGCAACGTAGTCGATATCTTTCGTCGCACCGTACTCGACATCCTTAAGGTCTTTCGGTGTCAAAATATCGCCACCAAAATCGGTATCAGGAAGGTTGATACCCTTCTTGCTCATAAGCGTGCCGTCGTTTTCAACACGAAGCTTAATGGCAGTGGCAGATGGAATCTCAACAACAGTCGTGCGAATCTTGCCATCAAAGATGTAGATCGGCTCACCGACCTTTACCTTTTCAGCCAAGTTGTACTGAACCGGGAAGGTCATACCATTATGTTCTGCGGCATGATCGAGAACAATCTCATCACCCTTCTTTACGCTCACATTTTCATTTAGCATACCAAGACGGATCTTTGGGCCTTGGAGATCCTGAAGGATCGCAACTGGCTTGCCAATCTTTGCAGATGCGTCGCGAATCCAAGTGATCTGATCATCGCGCTCAGCGTAGTCGCCGTGGCTAAAGTTCAAGCGGAAACCGTTCACGCCAGCAAGCGCTAGCTGTTCGATTATCTCAGGGTTGCTTGTTGGAGGCCCAAGCGTAGCCAAAATCTTTGTACGTTTAAAAATAACACTCATGAATTTTATTGTAGCACTTTTGATCTGTTGAGGCAGGTACAATCCATCATTTAACCAAATGACACTATTCTTATCCGTCTCTGTGTTCACTTACTGCGCAGGAATCTGTCAATGCACCAAACTTGCTTATTATCATTATATATGCTATAATAATATTATAGGAGCACGACACAACTATTCGTGCTACCTAGCACGGATACAATCTTAAGGACAACGATGAAAAAGGTTACGACCCTGTTTGGTCTTGTCGCTATGTGTGTCATGCTGGCAGCCAGCCTGACCGCTTGCGCCGCCAGTGATGGAGCCGAAGCGTGCAAGAGCTCAGAAGTTGGAAGCGGTAGCGTCTGCTTCCACGACATGAGCATCGCAGAGATGCATGCGCAGGCAGCAAATGCCGGCGGCGACGTTGAGCTGATCAACTTCGTACCGACACGCGAATTCCAAGAGGCCACCAGCCTCGACAGTACCGATGATATGCTGGGTACCGCTCAGATGATTTCAGGCTTGGCGCCTAGTGGCTGGAAGATCAGCGCCGTCAGCGGCGCACTTCCGATCCGCGGAGCCGAGAGCACCCCGCTCAGGACTGTCACTTTCAACCGGGTTCTGCCCACCGACAATCCTTAGTAACGATATATCCGTGCACCCCGCTTCCCTCTTGACATGCGTCAGAGGGAGCGGGGTTCACTTTTTTATAAGGGCTATGTACGGATAGTCTCACGGAGAAGGCGGTCGCTAAAGCTCCCTATCTCCGCTTCTTATGAAAAGAAAATGCTGCGCGCTTTCTTTTCATTGCGGCGCTACACGAACTCCTGCGGAGTTCTCGTTTTCTACGAAAACTACCATAGAAAACGCCCCATCCGAGATGAGGCGTTTTCTATGGTGATCTCACGGAGAATCGAACTCCGATTGCCAGGATGAAAACCTGGTGTCCTAACCGTTAGACGATGAGACCATGTTTAACTCGGATGATTATAGCAAAAAAATACCCCTTTGACTAGAGCTATACGCACAAATTGAGCAAGTTAGATCGTATTAGTCGACACCTCGGAGTACAATATAGGGTTCAAATAAAAAGCTTGTGTTAATCGTAGCTATATGTTGTAAAGCATTGACATTTTCATACATTTGTGTTAGATTTGATACATCGGTCACTAGAGGTAAGAGCCTTGGTGATGGAGGAACGTTAACAAGTCAGATTGTTACACAATACGTGCAATCTGCTTAAACGTAGCACTATAGCGACTCCAAACTTTCCTTTTCGGCGGTTTCTGCCGTTATTGTGCTGCGTTTACGCAGTCTATCATCGAGTAACCCTGCTCTGATAGAGCACATACATCGTAAACCTCCTAGAGGTTGAATGACACCCTTTGAAAGGGGTGAGATAGTTGACTAGTACACCACAACGTCCAGCCGGCAATAAAACGTCGCACTGGAAGGTTATTACCGGCGTTGTTGTCGCCCTTGCACTTGTTGCAGGGCTCGCGATCAGCAGCCTGAATAACTGGTACGGATGGTTCGACAATAGCACAACTCAGTCCGAGCCTGCAAAGGCAAAGACGTACGAGGAAATGTCCAACGACCTCAAGGACAAGTCGCCTCGCGACAAGATCTCCTACCTCAACGGTCGTACCGACGAGGAGCTGAAGACTTGGTACGAAGGCGAAGAAAAGTCCAAGCAGAACACCGTTGACGCCAAGGCGAAAGACAAGCCTGCCGACACGATCACCGACCTCGAGAAAGAGGATCAGGACGAAGCGGCAGCCAACAAGGCAGCGGCCGACAAAGCCGCAGCCGAGAAGCTTGATCAAGCCATCAACAATCAACTGAAGGCGAGGGGCTTCGACCCGTCCATCTTCACGCGAGACATTGACTGGACACTGGCCGACACGGTCAACCCAGGCTTTGACGCATTTGGTCTGCAGAATCCCAGAACGCCCGAGGAAATGGTTGCAGCGCTCACCAAAAGTGGCGCGATCGATCACCTTCCCGGTGACCGAGCCGCAAACCTGAACCCCGCCAACTGGGTTCCCGTACAGTCAACGACGAACATCGCCTACCCTGGCGGCATACTGTCAGTTGACCAGTACGGAAATGTTACCGAAGACGACAAGCTTGTCGACCCTAAAGGCACCGTGCTATTCGGCAACGTCGTGACTGGAGCCATCGCGCGCCAGAAGTGCATCAACCCGGTAAACGAAGCCCCCGTTCCCACTGAGGAGCAGCCCACCTTTACCCCGTCGACGCCCGTGGCCCCTCCGGCTACACCACCCGTCACCCCACCCGTGACACCACCTGTAACACCCCCAGTGACACCGCCGACACCACCCGTTGTTAAGTACACGGACGTCTGCGATCTTGACACTGGTCTGATCAGGACGGTGCCGGTTGGCGCTGAAGGAAACTGGGCTCCCGTAGGCTCACCCGCCTGCCAGCCCAAGGAAACACCGAAGTGCCCCTGGAACCCGGAGCTGCCACCGAACCACCCGGACTGCGTAGAGCCCAAGTCGAGCAACCCCGCCGACTGGGAATACCCCATCGATAAGACCCCCGTAGGTCCGCCTGCAGGTCCTGTCGAGACAGTATTGCTCCCTGAGCCCAATCCAGTCGACGTCGCTGTCAAGCCCGGTACGGAAGCACCTCCTGTCGTAACGGCACCCGGTGCGAACCCCGCACCTCGTCCTGCCGACATCCCTGCTCCGGTCGTCAGTGCACCCACTCCGGTTACCCCCGGTACGGCCATTGTTGATCCGGATCAGGCAGCCGCTCCGGCCACTCCGCCTGCACCCGCCCAGTCATCAGCCGCTGCTGCGTCGACCGCTCCTGCCGCATCTGTAGCAGCTGCACCGGCCACCAACGCCGAGACTGCGCCACCCGCAGACTAAAAAGCATTCAACTCTACATCGCAGTTCTTTAGTGATCTGCAGCAAAACCCCGTCGCAACGTCGGGGAGCTCGTACAGCGTGTACGTGTCGCCTTTTAGGCGACTTACCTGCACGTTCTACGTGTGGAGGCCCCCGATGTGTGTGCGACTTGGGTTGAGTGTTGTATGAGTTCTTACTCTACAACACTCCCCTCTCCCACCTACTTATTCTGTAATAATCTGATTTGCCGTTTCTGTGTACGTTAACAATATGTAGTAACTACCCCATATTAATATTAAAAGTTCAAGCATAACTATTTACAATTTAAATATATTATGATATAATGACTAAAGTTCAATAAATCCTAGACGTGTGGAGCGTTATTAGGGAGGAGAATGCGAGATGAATACATTAATTTCCGCGCTTAAGCGGACACCAAAGCGCGCAAGTGCGCTTATCGCGATGATTGCTGCGGCAATTGTCGTACCGGCAGCATTGTTTGCCTGGGGACCAGATCGTCCTACGTACACGATCGAAGAACCAGCCAACCATGTAACATTTAACTCAATCACCAATAACCCAGCGCACGGTGATGAGCGCAACTTTGTACAAATCAAAGAAGCAAGCGCAGGTAACGGTACATACGCAGAAGAAGTTCCCCTGCAGGCAGGTAAAGAATACGAAGTGTTCGTATATTACCACAACAACGCAGGCACGAATCTAAACGATGCAGCCCACAACTACAAAGGTATTGCCCTTGATACAGCAATGCGCGTCCAGATGCCTGGTAGCGTAAAAGCTGGCGAAAAGGCACGCTTTACCGGAATTGTTAGCGCCTCAAACGCAACACCTGGCCAAGTATGGGACGAAGCTTACGGAACTACCGGCAGCGATGTCGCTCTTCGCTACGTACAAGGTTCGGCAACTATCCATAACCGCGGTGCAATCAACGGAGCTACCCTTCCTGACACACTTGCGAGCACTGGTACGCCACTTGGATACAACGCGCTTGACGGTAAAGTTCCTGGCTGTAACGAATTCTCAGGATACGTTACATTCCGCTTCAAAGTTGACCAGCCAAACTTTGAAGTAACAAAGCAAGTGAGCAATGCCGGTAAAAACACATTTACCGAGTCTGTCACTACAAAACCCGGCGAACAAGTTGAATACAAGATCCAGTACAAGAACACTGGCACAACTCAACAAAACGACGTTGTCATCAAAGATGTTCTACCAAACGGAATCAGCTACGTTGCTGGCACAACAAAACTTGCCAGCTCAGCAAGCAACGGACAATACGCTGCAGTTGCTGACGGAGTTACCGCACGCGGTATCAACATTGGCTCATACGCGCCAGCTGGTAACGCTTACGTGAAGTTCACCGCCAAGGTAACTGACAATTCCCAGCTTGAAAAGTGTGGACTTAATACTCTTGTCAACACGGCAACCGCCGAGACAAACAACGGTAGTAAAAGTGATACAGCAAACGTTGTTGTAAGCAAGGAATGTGTAAATCCTAAAGATATCAAAGTTTGTGACCTTACAAGCAAAAAGATCATCACCATCAAGGAAGATCAATTTGATGCAAAGAAGCACTCTAAGAATCTAAAGGATTGTGAAGCTGGCAAGATCACTGTTTGTGAACTCGCTTCAAAGAAAATCATCACTATCGATGAAAACAAATTTGACGCAAGCAAGCACTCTAAGAACTTGAAGGATTGTGAAACAACAACTCCTCCAGTAACACCTCCAACAACCCCATCAGAACTTCCAAAGACTGGTGCAGGTGATGGTGTAGCCGCTGCCCTTGCACTTGGTGCATTGGTTGCAAGCGCAAGTTACTACATTGCAAGCCGACGCCTTCTAGGCAACTAAATCCGAGTCTGACCGCTCTTCTTACTGAAGCATCAGCCTCAGATATACAAAATCACCCCCGTTATGATACGGGGGTGATTTTTGATATACTGAAAGTATTATGGTGAAACAGAAGAAAAAGCGAACAAAGAAATATTCAGGTGCCGATGCGGCCGTCACTCGACCGGTCGTCACACGCATGAGCGCAGCCAATCGCAGCAAGCTTGGTCAATGGTGGTTTGAGCGAAAGAAAATCCTCAAACCGGTTCTTATTACGGCGGGTGTCGTCACACTACTCGTATGGCTAACTATCGAGATCGTCCGCATCGCTAACGGGAGCTAGGGCCATCTTCTTTACCGGCAACGTAAATCCAAATGTACTTCCCTTTTCAGGTGTTGAGCTAAACACCATTGATCCATCGTGTGCCACGATCACTTTCTTGGCAAGGTACAAGCCAACTCCCGTACCATCTGGACGCTGCTTACGAGCATTACTTGCTCGATAGAACTTGGTAAAAAGCTGCGCCTGCTCATCTACAGGCACACCAATACCCGTGTCTTTCACCGTGAGGGTTACTGTCGTGTCATCCGCACTCAACCCAACCGTGATAGTCGTGTTTTCTTTAGAATAATAAATAGCGTTATCGATAAAGTTCATCACTACCTGACGTATTTTTCCCTCGTCAAGATACAGCTGCGGGAATGAGGACGGCTCATCATACTTCAATGTCAGCTGTCGCTGGCTCGCGGTCGTACGAAGGCCATCAACTTCTTGGCGAACAATTGTTGCAAGGTCGATCTGACGGCGGTCGATCATGAATTTACCAGTTTGCAGGCGAGATACGTTCAAGAAGTCATTGATCAGATGAACCATTCGTTCGCTGCTTGTAAATGCCTCGCCAAGTAGGTGCTTTTGCATGTCGCTGATCTCACCTGCATCGCCTTCAAGTACCATATCGATATAGCCCTTCACACTCGTGAGCGGTGTGCGGAGTTGATGCGACGCCATACTTACAAATTCGTCTTTTGCCTCGTCAAGGCGCTGAAGCTGGGCATTACTTGTGCGAAGCTCCTTGGTCGCCGCATCAATGCGTTGCTGCAAGGTCGCGTTCAATTCTTTTACCTCCTGAACCGATAATGCGTTTTGGATTGCAATCCCCAACTCGTCTGAAACTGCCTCAAGCACTTTGTAATCACGCACTGTGTAGTGACTACTGCGACGCTCCCCAAGACACAAATATCCGACAGTTACATCTGATCGTACAATCGGCAATAGAATCGCAATTTTATGACTCACAAGAAGACGTCGTATCTTATCATGCAGAGGCAGTCGATCAGCTACGATAACGTAATCCCCCACCTCACTCACATATTTATCAAGAGTGTGCGCATCTGTAATAGGTAGACGACTATGGTGCTGAGTGCCAGCCGACACATAATGCTCGGAGTTAGTGTATACAAAAAAGAAGCCTTGATCCGCCTTGATAGTTTGGGAAATGACCTCAGATACGCGATGCAAAAGCGCACGCAAATCGGTGGTACTCGACAGCTCACTGTTCAGGCGACTAAAAAATTCATCCTTGTTGTAGTTATCCCTATAAAAAATCCGGCTTGTAAGATGATCGAATATCCGCCTAGAAGGCTGAAACAAAAAGGCGACAATAAGCGCCAGTATGATATTGATCGGGTTTTGAATGATAGATTGTGGCGAATCCAAAAGCAAGGATGATAGAGCAAACGCCAACCCGAAGTAGACTGTAGTTAATGTGCCCAATGAAAGCGCATATGTCACTGTTCTAACAATTGCCAGGCGCATGTCAAATAACTGATGTTTAATCATTGCGTAGGCTATAACACCCACTAGCACGAGTGTCGAAAGCGGACCAAGTCTCGTCGTACTCCAACCCAAACCGAAAAGCGGAATAATAACATTGAGCGACAGCGCAAGCACTGCTGTCGCGCAAAAGGCGGCTGTTACCAACCTCACTTGCTGACGACGTCGCACATCAACATTCTTCGTCGAACGTATAAGATTGCGGATGATCAAACCTATTCCGCTGAATGCACCTAAAACATATAGCCAGCTTAATACGCCTGCATGAAAATGAAGCATCCCCTCATCAAGGTACACCGTACCGGCAATATAATCAGTTGGCGAAAGCAGCAATAACACACCGCTGAAAATTAATACGGCTAAAACCTCCCTCGATGGCACTTCCTGACGAGCTGGGAAAAAGTAGGTAAACCACACTGCAGCTATAACGGCGCTGAGCCCTGCTACATAAGCCACCCGGTTGGCAATATCATTAAGTGATAGATCGGCACCATGATAATAGTCAGTTATAAAGCTTGAAATTATCCAAACCGTCACGAGTGCACTCATAAGCCCGAACAAACGTGCGGACGGCGAGCGAAAATCTCGACAAAGAACGATTGCGCCCAGGATTATGTTGATGGCACAGGTGCTAACTAATATAAATACGTCCACGGTTTCATTCTAGCGTAAGCATGTTATTTTTTATAGTCATTAAGCACAATAGTATGATCTTCCGTTCCGCCAAACAGACGCCCTAGAATTTTTTGTGCGAATAGCACCTTGAGCCCAAGTCGGCGATGATCCGCCTCTTCGTATAGCTCAGAAACATACCCATACACCGCCTGACTACACTCAGACCCGAGATACTCAAAGGGTTTACTATCAACCATAGGCTGAAATGGGATCCCCAAGTCTCCCGTCAGCTGTGATAGTACGCGCGTATCAATCACTGACACGAAATGCTCAATATTATCTCGCTTTGCTGCAAGATACATAGCCCGATACAGCTGAATACTTACACCATGCGAGGGATATTTCGATAATGCCGCCACAGTTCCAATATCCCAGCAATTCTCTAGTGCCTCAATATTGTGATGCTCCATAACTTGATCTTTCGACAGAAAAAGCGGCGGTCCCGCAACATCATTCAATGTTTTCAGCCCGACCGACGAGTTACGAATAATACGCAGCACACCTGCTGGCGCTTCATTTTCACGATCAACTGAGATGAAGAATGTACTTGCGTGCTCGTACGGACCATATTCTCGCGCCAGATCATCTGCCGTATTGCCAAAGGCCTTTTCAAATTGCACACGCTCGATGTGCCGTCCAATATTAGACAGGTCGTCCTGTCCATCAACCTCAAAGCAAATGTATTTATCAGCTATCGGCGACGGCTGACGCTCAAGGAGACGCTTTGTTGAATCGTGAAGCAAAGTCGAATCTAATAGATAATCACTCACATCACTCTGCACATCGAGCACACGATCGTGTTCAAGTGACATTAAAAGCTCCGAGAAACGACGCGATCCGCTTCAAAGAATGTCTTCGTAAAGCTCTCTGCTACAGCTGGATCAAATGCCTTGCACGTATAGATGTCGACACTAAAAAATAGCAGCGGCCGCTCCCATGCATAAAAATGAGCACCGGATGTTTCCCAGTGTATCCAGCCGGCCCATCCATACAAGTCGCTGCGGTGTGTGACAACTGGTATCAGCTGCTTCATGTCGAGTACTGTCGACAGTTCGCTTAAATACGCCTTAATCGCTTCATCGCTAATTGCCTCGCGCGGGTACCCTTCGATCACCAGGCGTTGCCGGTGTATCTGCGGTGCTAGATCTTCCATAGTTTTTTTGTTTCCAATTATTTAATGCTTAGAGTATATCACGCCTTGTGCAGAGGAGGTACTCTCGCGTATGATAAGATTATGACCAAAATAGCCATCATCGAAGACGATCCAGTGATTAATCAAATGTACCGCATGAAGTTTGAGGCGGATGGATTTGAGGTGCAGCTGGCTGATAACGGCAATCGCGGCGTGGCGCTCGTTGAAAAATTCCAGCCCGACATGATCCTTCTTGATCTGCAAATGCCAGAGATGGGCGGAGCTGAAGCGCTCGAAATCATACGTTCACACGAATGGGGCAAGCATATTCCCGTTATTATCCTTACCAACCTCGGCGAGGAAGAGTCGCCAAAGCACCTTCGTGGACTTGGTATCGATAGCTACATCGTAAAGGCCGACCTTACACCTCGTCAGGTTGTTGGCCGCGTCAAAGAAGCCCTCGAACGCGCCAAGTAAGCAATCTATTTTGCGTTAGCAGAGACAACGCGCTGCGCTGCACGGATCACATTATCAAACAAGGCGGCAATTGTAAGTGGCCCGACACCACCTTTTTGAGGCGTAATCGTGATATCATCGCGCTCACGAACATCATCGGCGACATCGCCAACAATCTTGCCATGCTCGGCCGCCGTACCGGCGTCAACCACCACAGCACCCGGCTGCACCAACTGGCTCGTAATAAGTCCTGGCGTGCCCGTCGCGCTGACAATTAATTCAAACTTATTCAACTGCGCAATGTCCGAATTGTGATCGAAAACCGTCACGTCATACCCCGCGCCGCGCCACAATTTAGCTAAAGGCGCACCAACCAGCCGGCCAGCACCAACAATAGCGATCTTCTTCTGCTTCACATCGACGTTATAACCATTCACTAGCCAGTCAATTGCCATCGGCGTTGCCGGGTCAAACTCCGCTGCATTACCGAGCCCATCGACATCTTTAGTTCCCATAACTGCATCAACGGCAGCTTGCGTCTCATCAGGATTGACCAGTGGCAGCTGAATAATAATACCGTGAACTGCTTCGTCGCTATTGAGTTTGTCGATTGTCGTCAATAGCTCGGCTTGTGTGATCTTGTAATGTTCGACATCTATCAATACGTCGGCTGCATAGCGACGCTTCAAGCCGACATAAGAGTCAATCACCGGATCGTCCGACGTCTGCACAATCGCCAGCTTCGGATACACATGCGACGCTTGACGAAGCGCGCGTACCTGACGCACCTGACGCTCTTTAATAAAATCCGCTAAGTCTGCACCATTAAGAATCTTCATTCCTTATATCGTAGCATAATCAGAGGTGGAAGCGGAACCTTCCGGTACTAGATCACTTCTTTTTGATCGTTAATGATTCAAACAGGACTAGCGAGTGTCCTGCATTTAAGCCACCCGGTTGCCCGCTTTCGTACACGGGTTGCGGCGTATAGACATCCCCCTCGTGGCTTATGAAGTACTGTTTCTCAATATCACCAAGATGATGATTTGCCGCCGTGCCAATATCTTGCTGATAGCGAATTTCTACGGCCTCATTGCCATCAATTTTTAACTTTGTCTCGCTCAGTAACTTTGGATGAACCTCGCCTACTTCCAAAAATCCCGACTTAAACTGTGCAACCGCATCCTCTAGCGACTGTTTCTTCACGCCAATAATAGCGTTCGCATTTGATTTATCATTCGCATCTATAAAATCGACTTCGTAGTCGTATAGTACGGGATTTAGCTTTGAGTCAGTCACAGGCGTCCATTGAGCAGGATATGAAATACTGAAGGGATAGCGAGCATCGGTGTACTTTTTCCAATCGGTTGGCACTTTCGTGGTCTTCGAGTAGGACTTTACTTCGGTTTGCTGCGATGCGGTCTCAGCTTTTTGTTTCGGCATAAGTTGCCAGATAAGCACCCCGCCAACACCCACCACGACAACCATCACCGCAATAATAAGGATTTTTCTTAGCTTTTTACTAGAACGATCTCGTGGCATACGTACCTCCTCGAACTTAGCTTGGTGCGTAGAATATAGCACTATGGACAGTTTTCGTCTATGACAATGCGCACACACTCAACTCAAGAAAAAAGACCCACCTTTCGATGAGTCGTTTTTCTTGGTACACCCGGCAAGATTCGAACTTGCGACACCTGGTTCCGAAGACCAGTGCTCTAATCCACTGAGCTACGGGTGCATACTGTGCTGTACTGACACTACCGAAAGTATCTCTTTGTCCATCAATTTTCCAATTTTGGATTAGAACATGCTCAATTATTCTCTGGCGGCTAAGCCTAGGCACTGAGCTACGGGTGCGTATAGTACAAGATTAATTATAGCATGGCTCTTTACAAACCCACCCCTATTTGGTACACTTTTTAAGTGTTAATTTGATGGGCCAGTAGCTCAGCTGGTTAGAGCACCTGCCTCTTAAGCAGGGTGTCGAGAGTTCAAGTCTCTCCTGGCCCTCCAAGATAAAGCGTCGACATTTTCGCTACCGGTCGACGTTTTTTCTTTTATAGGCACAAATTATATCTTGAAAAGCAGTGTAAATACGTCATACTAGCTGTATGTCGACGCCCCATACGCTTCACCATGCCAACGATGGTTATTCCGATCAGCTTCTCGCCTCCATAAATCAGGCCGAAGAGCGCATCTTACTCGAGACGATGGCACTCGACCATCTGGGTAATATGGACAAGGTGCTAGACGCCTGTATTCACGCCCGGAAACGTGGCGCTGAAGTGTTGATGGTTTACGATCTTTTTTCACACGGAAGTATCCTCACCAAGGAAGGTCCGCGGACTTTAAGTGAATTTCACAATCGCATACAACAGCTCGAGGAAGAGGGCGTAATCATCCAGCGAGTAGGTGCACGAGAAATAAATCCTTTTGCCGGGCGGCACCATGCCAAGGCGGTCGTTGTTGACGACCACGCTTATATCGGTGGCGGCATTAACCTCTCGGGTGATTCTTTTGAGACCAATGACTTCATGTTACGCTTTGATGACAAAGAACTCGTCAATGCACTTTACGACTCACTCCCTCTCGCCGCCTCTGATCGTCCTGATGATACCGTCTTATTTGCAAACGACACAACTGAGGTGCTACTCGACGGAGGCGCTAAGAAGCAATCACTCATTTATGAGCGCGTTTGCAACCTTGCCGAGCAAGCAGAGGAGATATTTTACGTCTCAAAATTGGCCCCCGACAAAGATCTACTTAAAATCCTGAAGGAGAAAAACACCCACTATTGGTTCAACTCGGTCAAAAGCGCCGCTTACTTTGACAAATTAGCTATTGCGATTGACCAGACGAAAGCAGGCATTGACAATCAGTACCAAGACGATGCGGTCCTGCATGCTAAATTCTGCGTGTTTAAGATGCCGGATGGTCAATTCGAAGCCGTAACCGGCTCACATAATTTTAACTCTCGAGGCGTTGCCTTCGGCACTCAGGAAATCGCTCTTCACACAAAAGACCAAGCCCTATGCCAACAACTTATTGATTACACGTGCAGCCTGTAGCAGTAGCTGTTTCTTGCTATACTAAAAACATCATGGAAATTCACACCAATATCCCGCTCAAAAGCTATACGACCATGCGCCTCGGCGGCAATGCCCGTTTCATGACTGACGTTCACACGCCAGATGAGGTCGCAAACATCTACCACAATGCCGCTATGCAGCAATTGCCCATATTCGTTCTTGGTAGCGGGAGTAATATTATCGTACGCGACGAAGGATTCAGTGGCATCGTCATCCGCAACCGAATCCCCGGCTTCTCAGTCATTGCCGAAGACAGCCAGTCAACAACCATTCGGGTTGGCGCGGGTGAACCATGGGACGAGGTGGTTCGTCGCACTGTCGAGATGAACCTCAGCGGCATCGAAGCCATGTCGGCCATTCCGGGTACCGCCGGTGCTGCGCCAGTACAAAATGTTGGCGCCTATGGCCAAGAAATTGCTGATACCCTCCTATCTTTAGAGGCCTACGACAGCCAAACAGACTCATTTGTCATACTTCAAAATAGCGACTGTGGCTTCTCATACCGCCATAGTATCTTCCGGGGCGACCAGGCCGGCCGTTATGTCATTACTGCTATCACTATCCGCCTCTATAAAGCAGCTCCGCAGCCGCCGTTTTACGCCGCGCTGCAAAGCTATTTTGACGCGCGCGGCACGGCGCTCTTTACGCCGCAAGTTATTCGAGATGCCGTCACTGATATTCGCGCCAACAAGCTCCCCGATCCGAAGAAGCTACCAAATACTGGTTCGTTCTTTAAAAACGCTATTGTCGAAGACTGGCAACTGGGCGACCTCAAAGCAGAGTATCCCGACATGCCAACCTACGATATGCCCGACGGTCGCTTCAAAATTCCGACAGGCTGGCTGATTGAGCAAGCCGGACTTAAAGGCCAGCTTCTCCACGGCATGCGTATCCATGACAAAAATGCCCTCGTACTTATCAATGAATCAGCCACCAACTACGGTGATCTTGCGGCTGCGCGAGATGAAATCATTGGTGCTGTTCGTGACCAGTTCCATATCATGATCCAGCAAGAGCCGCTCGAGATATAAATATTGTAGTTTTTATCTAAAACCCTTATGCTAGAAGCATGCGACATCAACGTGGGTTTACGTTAGTTGAGCTCGTCATCGTCATTGCGATCATGAGTATTCTCTTGGTATTGGGCGTTGTCAATCTACGCTCAAGCCAGATTACCGCTCGCGACCACGACCGTAAGACCGATGTTGAAAATATCACACGAGGCCTCGAAGGCTTCTACGCAAACGGCGCCAATAATGCGCGTTACCCGTCGAACTATGTCAGTGATCCAGCTACAACTGATGCCTTTGTACAGGATGCGCTGAGAAAAATCGACCTCAAGTCGCTCCAAGCCCCCGGTGTGGCTACCGGCACTCGCAGTCTCATTTCAGCAACCAGCGTAAACGAGGCGACCTCGGGCGGCTCGGCCGTTGCACCACTCCCTAGTATCACTCAGTATGTATATCAGCCGTTCCAACCAGATGGAACCTTGTGTACATTAGTAAGCCAGGAGTGTCGTCGCTACAACCTGTTCTATCGTCTCGAGGGAGATAATACCGTCTATAAAGTGAGTAGCAAAAACCAATGACACACACCTCATCCCAACAAGGCTTCTCAGCCGTCGAACTTCTTATCACGCTATTCGTTGCCGTGGCTTTTATCGCAACTGGCTATCAGCTTTACAGCACTATCGTGAAGGATGGCGGCGAGGCTCGTTTTCGTGCCCGAGCCAGTAATCTTGCGTACGAAAACTTACGCCGTGTTTCCGATACAACCCCCGCCTGTCCAGCCCCTGCGCCCAGTACCATACCAGCGCCAAGTGATAGCGGCCTAGACAATCCTGTCATCACCCAAACGATTTCCGCACCCCAAGGCTGCAACGGCGCCTCATGGCAAGATAGGGTTATGAAAGTTGAAATAGCCGTAGTATACGGGCCAACATCAAACAGACAAACAGTGAGTCATGCAGTCTATGTCGCAAAGTAATAATCGAGGATTCACTATCGTTGAAGTATTGGTCATTGCACCAATCATTATTCTCGCACTTGGCGCCTTTATCGCCGTTATGGTCAATATGACTGCCGAGGTGCTAAAAACACAGTCCGAAAACAGCATGGTCCAGAGCACTCAAGATAGTCTGGAGACTATCGAGCAGGACATTAAAATAAGCGGCCAGTTCCTGGCAGCCAACGAACTGACCGCCCAATCACCCCAAGGCTATGCGGATGGCACCGGCCCTATCAATAGCACTAACGCCAATAGTTTCACAAATGTCACAACCGGAAATACACGAAGTAAGATGCTCATCCTTCGTACCTTCACCACCGACAAAAACCCTATCGATGGCACGCGCAAGCCCATTTACACCGACCAGCCAGCACCCGACTGCAATCCGAGGACTATCAACAAGTTGTTTTCGAGTAACACCGTCTACTTCGTAAAAAATAACACACTCTGGAAACGAACAATCATCCAGCAAGGCAGCGGTCGCCCAAACCTCTGCCTCAGCCCAGGTGAATCGGTCTGGCAAGAGCCGAGCTGCTCATCTACCGTGACGAAAGGCGCCTTCTGCAAGGTAAACGACACTCGTCTGGCCAGCAACGTATCCGACTTCACCGTCGACTACTTCACCAATGCCAGCGATACCACACCAATCGCCAACGCTAGCGACCCATCAAAAACGATCGCGGAGCGTAACGATGCGCTCACAAATGCCTCCACTGTTCGAGTCACTATCAAAACCTTAGCCACTGTTGCAGGTCGCACTGTGAGCAACAGCGCCGCGATCCGTGCCACCAAACTCAATATCGTCAGCGACCCTCCTGTCGTGGTCACCCTTGGCTTTAGTCAGCAACCTACCGACAAGCCAGTTATTCCAACCGATGGCAGTACCACGTTCACTGCCGGCGCGAATATCAGCAGTGCAACTTACCAGTGGCAACTATCCATCAACAGCGGCCCATGGGCAGATGTAACCAACGGAGCAAACTACAGCGGCGCCACAACCCATGAACTAACGGTCAGCAACTTCACCACTAGCTGGAACGGGTATCAATACCGAGCTGTCATCACCAACTTCGGCGACATGAGCACAAGTCAGCCAGCCACCCTTATCGTTACCACCTGGGGCAGCCCAACATATCTAAGCGGCTATAGCGACTACCTGAACACCTACTCAAGCTTCGGCTACACTAAGACATCCGCCGGAGTTGTCATGCTAAAGGGCATGGTAAAAAAATCGAGCCCGGTCGTAGCTGGCGATGTCATAGGCATTCTTCCTCCGGATTACCGACCAACAGGAACCCTAATTTTCGAAACAACCACCAATAGCAATGTACCTTCTCGTGTTGATGTTGCTGCAAACGGCGAAATACGCGTTCAGTCTGGAGATGCTGGCTGGCTCTCGCTCGAGGGCATCACTTTCATTCCAGCAAGCACATCCTATACTCGCACCAACCTTACGCCAGTCAACAGCTGGACAAACTACGGCGGCACCTTCCCCGGGGCAAGCTATGTCACAGATTCAATTGGCCGCGTACACGTCCAAGGACTCGTGCGAAATGGCGTCATGACCAATGGCACGCAAATGGTTACAGGATTACCGGCGTTTCCAAGTAAATACCAGCATGTCGTCGCTCGTAATAACGGCGCATTTGGATTCATCGGCATCCACCAGGCCGACGGCATCGTAGCCAAAGGTGTGGGCAACAACGGCTACCACAGCATCAACACTATGTATTATCCAGCCTCTGCTTCGGGCTGGCAAACGCCAGCACTACAAAACGGCTGGGTAACATACGATAGCGGTGCGTTCTTTGCCACTCATCAATACATAAAGGGATCTGACAACATCGTACGCTTCAAAGGCATCATCAAGAGTGGTAATGCCGCAAACGGTACGGTACTTTTCACCCTACCCGCTGGATATCGCCCGAAAGAGCGCATCCTCGCCACTTCCGTCTGTGCGGACCAGCATTGTCGTATCGATATTCTTCCGAATGGAAATGTTGAACTTTACCTTGCTAGTTCCGTCTGGACAGCCCTCGACAGCATCACCTTCCTCGCTGAACAATAGCCTGTGGAAAAGTAGAATCATAACGCTTGCGCTTGATGCTGAGACATAGTAATATTACGAGTGAAATTACAACTAACTAGGGGGCACTTAGAAATGAGTCTTCAAAATATAAAAAAAATGAAAGCAGACAAGGGCTTCACTATCGTTGAGCTCTTGATCGTGATCGTGATCATCGGTATTCTTGCCGCTATTACGATTGTTGCGTATAACGGTATTCAGAACCGCGGCAAGGCAGCCTCAGCGCAATCAGCCGCAAACACAATTATCAAAAAGGCCGAAGCGGCTAATTCGGTTGTCAGCACTTATCCAACCGGTACAGGATCGACCGCAGGTGGATTTGGTGCAAACAATGAGTCTAGCTTGACTGGCTCGGGCATTGTACTAGCAGCGATCACCACTGCACCTTCAAATCCCGCCACAGTAGAGTACCAAGTTTGTACAACACCAGCTAGTACTGGAGCGCGAGTTGCGTACTGGGATTATAGCGCAACTACACCTGCGAAAGTAACTCAGAATATTGGCGCAACATGTACAGCATGGGCCGCAGCACTCACTGGCACATTCTAACCTAATTAGACTGCCATAGATTATACATAAAAAACGCCTTCTTGAAGGCGTTTTTTATGTATAATCATACTCAATCAAAGAACTTGTGCTAATAATACAGGGATGATATGCTGTTTATTAGTAAATAATATACGAGGGACATCAAGTATATAAAATGAACATCCATAGCTTAAAAACCACCCAAAAAGGCTTCACGATTGTCGAACTTTTGATCGTAATCGTAATCATCGGTATTCTTGCTGCTATTACGATCGTTGCTTATAATGGTATTACGGCCAGAGCAAACACATCAGCATCACAAAGCTCCGCTGAAAATACAATCAAGAAAGCCGAATCATACAACGCAGATAAGGGCACATACCCACTCACATTCGCAACACTCACCGGCGCAGCAACATCCGACGTATACAAGTTGACCGGAGTAGCCTCTGTTGCATCACTCTCAAACACTTCAAAGACCAATGAGATCGACTTTGAAGTATGCGGCACAGGAAGTCCAGCAAACCTTGCAGCAATCACGGCTTCAAACATTGCAGGCGTTAAAGCAATTTATCGTGACTACAATGGTACAGGTAGCAACATTACGACAACTGCAGGAACTACCACTGGAACTGGTGTACTCTGCTACGACAGTAACGGCGCGGCATCATAAGCCACTGAGCCCTAAAGAACACTCTTCATTAAATCATTTCTACAAAAGTCATATAAGAAAATATATGGAACTACAATAGGTATATAAATTGAAAAGCCTCCGGAAGATTTCTCTCCCGGAGGCTTTTTGTTCTTCAGCGTCTTTCTACTTAGACTGCCTATTTATCTTAGCAACCCAAGATGATTTACTATCTCACCCTAGCTGACACTCCTTAAGATATTCGCCGTAGGGGTTGCAGTACCAATTGGCGTTCTTTTCAGTCACAGTCCCGTAGGAGTACGTCCACTTAGTTCCGCATAGTACTGCTATATGGTACGGATCGTCGGTGAAATCGTAAGCCCAATCGGCTTTGCCTGACATGCTTGAGACGGTCAATGTTGCCGAACCACTGTTCCCTATTTGATAAATCAACATCTGGGCTGGAGGTTCGGTGTCCATGCAGTCAACCGTACCCGTGTAGGGCGACACCGAAGGCATCGACGGGAACTCGTCATAAGCACTCAGGTACTCGGAAGTATAAGTGACGTTCTGCTGAGCGGTGACGCAGAGTAGCGGCTCAGTACCAGATCTCTCATTCGACCAGCCGGTGTCATACTCAAACTGTGAACCATTCGAGTTCAGTAGAAGTAGGAATGAGCCTGGCCCGCCACGCCCACGCTCCAGACTCGGATAGCCGCCCTGTCCGGAGGTCCCAACGTTTAGCTTCTCACCTCCGTTACTGGGCGTCATGACATAGAATGCGTCATATGTTTCGTTGTTGTAATTGACCAGCGTTATTCGCGTGATCAGGATCTTGTTTACTGGATCCTTCCACGCTGGCAGCTTTGCAGCTAGCTTTTCGGTGTAGTCGTAGGAGTAGGTGCACGGCCCAACCATCGATGCGGCCATCGCACTATTTGCAAGTGCAGTAGAAAACATACATGTAGACACGAGGAGTGTCAAGATGTACATAATATACTTTCTAGCTTTCATCACATTACTCACTTCTCGAATTTTCAATGAACAAGGCCGTAAGATTAATCCTGCGGCCTTTGTGACTTTACTGAAGAACTACTTAATTATAGCAGAGATTACTGGTCGCTTGGCAATGGAAATTGCTGAACGAAAGCAAGCACTTCGGTTCGTAGGCGACTTAGCTCTTGCTCATTGTCACGCGCATCAATCGCCTGCTTCATCCACTCTGCAATCTGCGCCATATGCTCTTCTTTAAGCCCACGAGTCGTTAGTGCTGGCGTACCAAGGCGAATGCCACTAGGGCGGAATGGTGGCAATGGATCGTCGGCAACACTATTGGCATTGAGCGTAAGACCAATCTTATCAAGAGCCTCTTCGGCGACTTTGCCGTCGATACCGAAACTCTTGTATGTATCGGCCAAGATAAGGTGGTTACTCGTACCGCCCGTCACAAGCTGGAAGCCACGCTTTTGCAGCTCATCCGCAAGCACAGCGGCGTTCTTTACTACCTGCGCGGCATAGTCTTTAAACTCAGGTTGGAGCGCCTCACCAAAAGCCACGGCTTTGGCGGCGATCACATGCATATGCGGGCCACCCTGCGTACCTGGGAAAATAGAACGGTCAATGAGTGTCGGGATGTTCTCGAGCGTCTTCTCCGGCTTCTTAAGCGGGTTACCGACAATACCTTTTGAGAGAATGAGGCCGCCGCGCGGACCACGAAGCGTCTTGTGGGTCGTCGTCGTAATGACATGAAAGCCGTAATCGAATGGATTTTTAGCCACGCCACCAGCAATAAGCCCGGCAATGTGCGCCATGTCTGCCATAAGCAGCGCCCCGACTTCATTACCAATAGCGGCAAACTTCTCGTAGTCGAGCTCACGAGGATAGGCGCTAAAGCCAGCGAGGATGATCTTTGGCTGATGCTCAAGTGCAAGCGCACGAAGCTCGTCGTAGTCGATCTCGCCCGTGCTAATATCCTTCATTTTATATCGTACGAAGTTATATAGCTGTGCACTTCGAGTTACTGGCGCACCGTGCGTAAGGTGGCCGCCGTGAGAAAGGTCCATCGCAAGTACCGTATCTCCTGGCTCGAGCCAGGCATTGTAGACAGCCTCATTCGCTGGTGCTCCAGAGTGCGGCTGCACATTGGCATGATCAGCACCAAAGAGTTGCTTGGCACGGTCGATAGCCAGTTGCTCTACCTGATCGGTAAATTCCTGACCTCCGTAGTAGCGACGCCCAGGATAGCCTTCGGAATATTTATTTGTAAACACACTCCCAAGCGCCATAAGCACGTCTCGACTTACATAATTTTCGCTTGGAATAAGCTCCAGGCCGTCACGCTGGCGCTGCTCTTCGAGCGCTATTAAATCAGCAATTTTTGTATCTTTCATCACCAATCTCCCCTTTTCGGCCTATTATACCACCGACACGATACGTATGCCATTTCTTGCATATATATCATAGATGATATAAAATAAGCGCTATGGAAGCAGTTGAAGATTACAAAGTAAAAATTGGTGCACTCATTCAAGAAACTCGTAACAACCGCGGCTTTACCCAGGCACAACTTGCCGAAGCCCTCAAGACCAGCCAAAGCGCGATCAACCGGATCGAAAAAGGTGGTCAAAACATTAGCCTCGAGATGATCGCTCGCATTAGCGACGTCCTCTCCAGTGACATCGTCACTCTCAACCAAAGCGGCAAAATCAACTTCCGCGTCAATGGTGGAAAGAAGCTCTCTGGCAGTATCGAAGTAAAAACCAGCAAGAACGCTGCTGTTGGTCTCCTGTGCGCCGCACTCCTTAATAAAGGCAAAACCACCCTTCGCCGCGTCGCGCGTATCGAAGAAGTCAATCGTATCATTGAAGTTCTTCAAAGTATTGGTGTAAAAATCCGCTGGATCAACGACACGAATGACCTCGAGATCATCCCGCCGCGCCGCCTCCAGCTTGAGAACATGGATATTGAAGCGGCCAAGCGTACTCGCACCGTTATCATGTTCCTCGGCCCACTTCTTCATCAGTACAAAGACTTCAAGCTGCCATTTGCCGGTGGCTGCAACCTCGGCACCCGCACGGTCGAACCACACATGACAGGCCTCGCACCATTTGGCCTTGATGTCGAAGCAACAAGCGACTACTATCACGCAGTCGTGAATGAAAAATCTGTTAATAAAACGATACTCCTCACCGAGCGCGGCGACACCGTTACAGAAAACGTCATTATGGCCGCTGCCCTTCACCCGGGCAAGGTTACGATTCGCAACGCAAGTCCGAACTATATGGTACAGGACGTTTGTTTCTTCCTCGAAAAGCTCGGCGTGAAGATTGAAGGCATCGGTACAACTACCCTTACTGTTCATGGTATCAAATCTATCGATAAAGACGTTGAATACGCACCAAGCGAAGACCCGATCGAAGCCATGAGCCTCATTGCCGCTGCCGCCGTAACCGACTCTGAAATTACCATCACTCGTGCACCGATTGAGTTTATCGAGATCGAACTTGCCATCCTCGACGGCATGGGACTTAACTACGAGCTGAGCGAGGAGTATGCTGCCCGAAATGGCGCTACTCGTCTTGTTGACATTCATCTCAAGCATTCTCTATTACATGCACCAAAAGATAAGCTTCATAGCATGCCGTTCCCTGGTGTAAATATGGACAACCTCCCCTTCCTCGGCCTCATTGCTACTGTCGCCAAGGGCCGTACACTCGTGCACGACTGGTCATACGAAAACCGCGCCATTTACTTCACCGAGCTCACCAAACTCAATGCCAATATCGAACTCGTCGACCCACATCGCGTCTACATCACTGGACCTACCAAGTGGAAGCCAGCTGATGTCGTTGCGCCGCCCGCCCTGCGACCATCTGTTGTCATCCTGCTAGCGATGCTCGCAGCTCCTGGCACTTCAACACTTCGCGATGTGTATTCGATTAACCGCGGCTACGAAGACTTTGCTAATCGCCTCAATAGCATTGGCGCCGACATTGAAACGCTGCGCGAAATCTAGCCTCACCCTTTAGACTGTGCTATAATTGCTGAGGATTTGGCAAATGTTTGGCGAATATAGCTCAGTTGGTTAGAGCGCCGGGTTGTGGTTCCGGAGGTCGTGGGTTCAATTCCCATTATTCGCCCCATAAGAAAAAGACAGTCCCCGTGACTGTCTTTTTCTTATGGGATGTATTCATGAGACTGAACCCACGGCTCGGCAGCATTAGCTGACGAAAGTCGTGGGTTCGTGTAGTGAACGACACAAAAGAGTGCTTGTAATCTTTTGCAAGTGAACGGAAGAGCAGATTCATCTGCGATATTCCACCCTACGAATAAGGATTATACGACCGTGTTGGCGGTTCACGAAAGCCAGAAGGCTTCGGAGCAGGTGCATTGCCAGCCTGTCGCGCTGGCGGCGCAATCGCACCGCGACGCATCGTGCGGGCATCATCATGATACTTCGAAGGGACGCCCGCGCCAATTGCCGACTCTCTGTAGCTGCGTACAGAGCGTCGATTTCGTTCAAGATGAAGCCGTTCGTGAAATGAGCCAACACCTGTCGACCCAAGCCTATCGCCCTGCGCTTCCTGGGCGTAGACGTTGCTATGGAACAAAGCATCATTACCATTCAGACGCGCTAGCAACTCGGCAGAAATCTTCGGTGGCGTATTCATATCGCTCATGTTTTTTATTATAACACTAGGAAACGAGTGAAAAACAAGCTTGCCTGTTTTTCCGAGTGACGACGTGTTACACGAAAACACAGTTTTCTTATAGCACTAGACCACCTTAACGGTGGTATTACGCTACATACTCTGGTATAATATTTCAAGATATGCGGGCGTCGTATAATGGCTAATATGCCTGCCTTCCAAGCAAGCGATGAGAGTTCGATTCTCTCCGCCCGCACCAAAGTAAAAACCGTATCGATTGATACGGTTTTTACTTTGGTATGAGCCGAAGGGTCGAACGCTCATCGTAAAATATGCTTTAGCGTATTTTGATGAGAGTTCGTGCAGCGAATGAAATGAAAAAGTGTTTACATTTTTTCATGAATGAGCAGAAATAGCGAAGCGCCTTCTCTCCACCCGTCCTAGTACTCAATGCTCACTTGGGTCATTATCGGCGTCCTCCTTCGTCACATGCACCGTTCCATGTAGGTGCTCGGCAGGAGCGTAAATTGAATACACTTTCAAAACTTCGCTGCCCGTATTCACCAAATTATGCCATGTGCCTGCCGGCACGAATACCGCATCATCATCGCCAGCTGCACTTTCAGTTAATTCTGTCTCGCTCGGTCCCATATACACCGTTGCACTCCCCTGCTCAACTCGTAGGAATTGATCATGGTCATCGTGCACCTCAAGTCCAATATCGTGCCCGGGCTGAATCGCCATCACCGTAACTTGCAAGTTCTTGCCCGTCCAAAGTGTTGATCGATAGTTACCATTCTCAAGCGTTGCGGCTTCAATATTCGTCACAAATGGCGCTGGCCCGTAATCAGTAGTATCCATATTTTCCTCCTTTTTCTTATCTCCTCCTATTATACCGAAGTGCGGTATAATTAACTGAGGTATGCCCCGATAGCTCAGCTGGATAGAGCAGAGGACTTCTAAGCCTAAGGTCGCTGGTTCGAACCCAGCTCGGGGTACCACAGTTATTATCGATATTTTTTAATGTACTCACATTGCTTGACGACTCAATTTGACGGCTACAGGCACGTACATCAACCAATTGCTGCTCATATTGCTCCAATGCTTTGGACTTTCCTTGAATGTCAGCATGCTGATAAATCTGCAATGTTGTCATGATGTGCGCGTGTCCTAAAATTGACTGTGCATCCCTGGCTTGAATGCCTAGATTTTTGAGATTTGTTGCTGCAGTGTGTCACTAGGCTATCCTGAGTTGCTGATTATATTATTTAACAAATTAAAACTTCTTTGCTGAGATTCTTCGTGTCGTATTGCACCTGCATTCCAGCACCTTCGTCAACCAAGACTTATACATGCTAAAATACCTATAGATATGAAGAAGAAAACAAACACACCGCCAAACAACTCCCGTCAATTAACCATAATTGGTGCCATCTTGCTATTCACCACACCCATTATCCAGCCTATTTTCCTTGCGATTGCCCAGCTTGGCTGCCCTATAGTTGATGGTAAACGTGACTGTGAATTTGAGCAAGGTTTGCAAATCGCCGTCTTTGCAGATGCGTTGCCGTGGGTATGGCTAATCGCTAGCGCAATCATAATTATTGTCGGCACAGCCCGCAAACGTAGCTCTAAAAATAAGTCCTAACAAAACCGAGTAACAATGAAAGAAGGGGTGACAGTGCTAGTTTAGCAATGCCACCCCCGACCCTTTCTAGTCAGTCATTTTGTGCACAAATGCTGTGCCGTAGCCGTAATATTGACCTGTAACCGTTGGATGCAGGCTTTCTGGCTGAATATGGAAAGTACTATCCATTCCAATACCATTTATCCACGATGTACCCGAGTCACACAGACCATGACCATTGAAGTTGCTCGGAGAGACATACTCAATATCAGGGTCATTCAACTCATCGACAGCATCAGAAATCACCTGGTTCAATTCTTCCCCAAGGGTATTCATTGTCAATGCGTCACCCTGAGAATACTTCACCATGCCCGCATGACACAAATATGCGCCAGGTGCATCACCGTCGTACTCATCATAGTAGGCGATATTTTCGCCAAACAGTTGAGGATAACCGGCAATGTAAATCTTGGCATTTGGCGAAGCAGAAGCAATACTACTCAGGATCGTCTTAATGGGAAAGATCGGCCGACCTTCGGGCGTGTTAATCATCTGACTATCGCCTGGAGTTGTGTCAACTCCATCAAGCGCAGCGATTCGGTCACTCGCCTGATCGAAAATCGTCGAGGTATTACAGCCGTAACCACTGTGACCTGTGTAATTGGCACACTCCTTTGCGATCGCGGAGAATCCAGTGTCATTACCTCCGATCGTGAGAGTTACTGTCTGCGTGTAGCTATTGACAGACTCCAACTGAGCAAACTCACCAGGACGGTTTGGGTTTGGGAAGTAAAAATCACTCGTAACCGCTCCACTACACGCCCTAAAATCAGGCGCAGATACGAGACCTGCGTTATCCACGAGGTAGTATGGGTAGCTATTTGATGAACGATGACATGCACCATCGGCAGCGTAGTATTCAAACACCCCTTCGCCAGAACTGAACGAATCGCCCATTGCCACATACGCATTTCGACGTGGCGTAAATGCAAACGATGCATATGGCGTGCCAGTCTCTACGCAATTTGCCCGGGCATAGTAGGTCTTGTTCGGCTTAAAGATAGTGCCACTGAGCAAAAGCTCAAATGACCATTCACCGCTGCCGTCCGAGTAGCCACCCGTCTCAACTAGGGGCTTCAAACCCAAGCTCCAGCTGTTGCCAGTGTCGTTCACCACCGTTCCATACAGAGCGACGGCCACATACTCATTAGCCATACAGCCCTGACCCGGCTTTGAACTAAAAGTAGAAGCCATACTGATCTGAACTCGGTCGACTTGAACTTTCGTAGACTGCTGGGTCACTTGAAATGTGTCGATGAATCCATATGGATAGGAAGTAGTTCCTAAAGGATCCTTGCACCGAATATCAACCCTTGCAGTCCCATACGCTGCGTTCGGGTTGACGATCATTACGCTGGGCTCCCAGTAGCCATTCTGATCAGTCGTAGCGATCTTCGACACCCAGATGTTCTGGGCAGAGTCCGTGAGAATCGCCTCAACGTCAGACATGCTCCCCGACGGACAATGTCCGCTAGTGCCAGAGAAGCCAATACCCTCACCGGGCTGCCCACTAAGGGCTGACACCCCAAGGCTGTACTCGTAATCTGCGTGTGCCACGGCAGGCGTAAGCACACTTCCGACAAAAAGAAGACTGACCAGTACGGCGAATGCTGCACTAGCCCTCTTAATTAGTCCTAACATGATCCCTGTCTTAAACCGAAGGAGAAGCTCTTAACCAGAAGAACGACGTATCCAATAAAACGCCACTCAAAATGAAAACATAAAAGAGCATCGGATGTTGATCCGACTTAATAAGATTACTATACTTTATCTTCAGAATAAAGTAAGTTTATTCTAAACTAATCATAGTCACATACTCGATACTAGTTTTTGCGAGGTCGGGCCGATGGCGCCAAGTGATCCCGGAGGTAGAACACATTCATCTCAGTAAACCTGAGAGCACCCTACATGAAGGTGCCTACAGTACCCAATTCTGCCCAAACAATATTTAATTTCAGGGATAATTTTATTAACGGCTACAAATGACGGCAACAGCACCGATCATTTACCTTCTATGTCGCACACGAGCAAACACATACACATACACATACACATCGATCATAGTGCGTGGTATAGTAGAAAAAGCAAGACTTTTAAGCCTAAGGTCGCTGGTTCGAATCCAGCTCGGGGTACCAAGCACAAGTGCTGTGCATTTTTTTGCAAATTAACGCACCAATTGCAAATAGTTCTTCACGTCCCTATAATTTTTAAAAATAATTACTTCTTTTGACTGTTTGCGTGCGATTGATAATGCTACTTTTTTCCGCGGGGGAAACTTGATTAATATATAAGGGATAAAATATTTCAGATTTAAATTGGTATTTTCGCTACCCTTACGTGATTCTTTTCCTCTACGTAAATTTATGTACCTTTTGACATGATTCGCCAATGTCACAAAACGATTAAAGTCAAATACATAGATGAGATCAGCTTGCTCAATCCTGTAGCTTTTATCTTTTGTAAAAGCATTTCCTTCTATTATCCAATCTTGTTTTGAAGCTTCCATTTTAATAATATCGCCAATACTCTTCCGTTCATTCCGACCAACCTGATCCATCAATATATCAAGATGCGTAACCGATAACTTATTAGACTTAGACAGCGTTTCAGCAAATGTACTTTTTCCACTGGCAGTATCACCAAATATCATTATTTTCATTCAACTCATTATGTCACACTAAACAAAATGGTTCTAACTTCGCGCATTACGTTGTACCATAAAAACAGATTTAAAAGTATAGATTTTCAACCTTTAGCGTAAATGGCAGCTAGTGCGTCGCCAATCCAAAAGCCGCTACAATAAAGCCTACGCTACTCAGTAAGCCAAATACACTCCTGAGCGTATTCAGCCTAGTCCACTTTACATAGTATTGATCCCATGCATGCTTACTACTACCGTACGTATTGGCCGAAAAACTCTTCAATTTCTCATTCAAAGGCACATTTCCCATACCGGTCATCATGAACATGCCAACTATATAGCAACTAGCTGCAGCGATAATAATTCCAGCCCCACTCCATCCTAGAGTGATTACAGAAAAAATCGCAATTCCGATAGAGATAGGAGCGAGTGACATAAATAGAACCATAAAAACAGATTTATAAACAGAAACATTGATACAATTCATTGCATCGATAGCACTCTGCGCGGGTAACTTATTCAGAGCTCGCATAATGAAATCCGAAAATCCATATAGTATGCCGGAGATAAATAATATTAATAAAGCATGAACGATTAAAATGATGGGTAGTGACATATTCTTTCCTTTTGCTAGTTGCTTAAGAATTGTTAATGTATTAATATTAACACATTAACATTAACGCGTAGGCACCAATGAACTCATCAAACTCCTTCAAGATACATAGACTTGCAATTGAAATGGATAAAGTAGCCGATAATGTCCTGCGAGCTGAGCTTAACATTTCGTATAGCCGCTTCTATTTCCTATTAACGCTTCAGCAAGACAAATATCACACCCAACATATGCTTGCCGAAGCACTCGGCTATAGTGACCCGGCCGTAAGCAAAATGGTAGTCGAACTAAGTAAGGATGGCCACGTGACGGTAGTGCACGACCCTAGTCATGGACGGCGACGACTCGTCTCAATTACGAAAAAGGGTGAGGAAATGGCAAAAAGAGCCATGGCCGTCCTTGATGCATGCTTTAGCCAGGTAGCCACATCTGTTCGCGTAGACGAAGACACGTATGGAAACGAAACCGAGCTCTTAATTGAAGCAATGATACAAAAACGCAAAGGAGATTTATAATGTTAAAAAAAATTATATTAGGCGCCGCGGTTACAACAACGGCCTTGACAGCTGGAGTCTTCTTGACATTCGCAGTCGCTATCAATCCTGCATTCCGTAAGTTGTCGGACAAAGAGTATATCCTTAAAATGCAAAAAATTAACAGAAAAATACAAAATCCATTTTTCTTCTCGGCATTCTTCGGAGCAGCCGTCACTCTTCCACTTGCTATTATTTTTCACCGTAAAAGTATGCCAAAAAATCCCTTGCGGTGGCTTACAGCGGCGGCGGCCCTATATACAGTTGGCACATTCGGCACAACAATCGCCGCAAATGTACCGCTTAATGAAAAACTCGACAAGTTCCACGTTCAGACTACCCTCCCCGCTCAAGCCGCTAGAGTCAGGCAAAACTATGCTCGCTCCTGGAATGGCTGGAATACTGTCCGTACAATTGCATCACTAGCAGCAATAGTCAGCGCATCCATCGCAGTAGCTAAGTCTAAATCTCGGAATCAAAAATAGACATCATTATAATACTGAATAAGTTTGAATTAACTTAAAGACTAGATACGAGAATCAAGCTTTTCAAGAGGTGTCCAGATAGTCTTAGCCCTCTTATGAGTCAAGGTACTCATCTTTATCAAAATGACAATGAGCATGGAGAGGCCGGCGCAAAGAATCGCGGGTATCACCTGAAGGAATGCTATCTCCGGTAGTCGCGTAAATAGAATAAATGCGATTGTAATAGCAAAGAGAATTGTCATGACAATCCATTCGTTGCTAAACACCCTGCCGTCGACGAGCAATTTAATTTCTGCACGGTTCTGCTGGGCCATAAATACCGATTTCAACATTTCTTTGTGCGGATCTTTTACGTCGCCTTTATAGCCAACGATAATAGAAACAAGGGATTCAAATTCCGACTTACCAACGTCTGCCCCGCCCTTAGCTGCCACCTTACTGTATGTCTGAATTGCAGTGTTTATCGCCTCGTGAAACTCTGGCTCCATACGGCGTGAGTACTGTAATAATTCTTCAAGTTTATTAACTTCAATAACAACCAGGCGGTGCAGTTGATCGATACGCACGCGCTGCGCATTGATAATCGGCGAGATGTAAAAACCATACAAGAACGAGTTTACAGAAAAGAGCGTGAGCGCAGCACCCTGCAGTTCAATCTTGGGCAGGAATAAGGAGATGATAAAGAAAATAATCGCAAAGAAAAAAAGATATTGCGTCAGGCGTACACGAGTCAAGAGAAAATGTTTAAGTTTCATTTATAAACAATAGCATATCTAGGTAATTTTCATTCTAACTTCACTGACATCGCTGTATCAAACATACGCGCCGCAAAAGAACTTAAAGGTAAGGTCCTTTTCTTTGCTATTATTAAGCTATGAAACTAACTCTCCAAGAACTGTCCGAAGCGCTACAGGCGTCATGGAGTGCCGATACTGCATATAGCGCCGAAGAATGGAGCCAAGGAAATAAGGCACGTGGACAATGCGTTATTTCAAGCTTGGTTGTTCAAGATTACTTCGGTGGAGAGTTACTCCCCTACTCCATCGACGAAGGGACACTCCATGAAACACATTACGTAAATAGACTTGATGATGGTACTATCATCGACACAACCGCATCTCAATATAGACATCCTGTAAATATGCGCGTTAAGTCCGTCCAGTTAAGCGGCTCTACATCGATCCGCGAGAAGCGACTTGCCGACGCGTCTACACAAAAAAGATACGAGATACTCAAAAAGCGAGTTGAACGCTTGCTAGGATAGAATACGCGCCACACTCACATCCAAGATACATAAGCTGGTAGCCGCAATCCACCCACACTGCCCGCGGCTGTCGAGTAAGTTCAAAATACAATTACGTAAGATTCAGGGCATATAGCCTTCCTGGCGAGCAGTTTGCTATACTTAAACATATGCAAAATACTTTCATGAAACAACTCGTTAGTTCCGAATACCTCATCGCGGCAATCTTAGTGGCCATTTTTTACATTGTCGTAGGAAATTTCGACTGGTGGTGGCTGCCAATTCTCTTCTTGACTCCAGACGTAACAATGGCTGGCTACCTCATCAACTCACGAGTTGGCGCCGTGATTTATAACATTGGCCATAGCCTCATTGGACCAGTCATTTTGGTTGCGCTTTACATCGGCACCGACAGCCAACCACTGCTTTTCGCCGCACTCATCTGGCTCTTCCATATTCTTATTGACCGCGCATTCGGCCATGGCCTAAAGCACGCTGAAGGATTCCACCACACCCACCTTGGACCTATCGGTAAAAAGAAGCCCGCTTCAAACCAGTAATCTATTCACCAGTTGGTGACACTAATTGATTGGCAGCAACCTCGCTGCCAATTATTTGCTGGACTTGATCGAGCGTTATTGTAATCGTACTTCCCGGCAATGCACTACCGCTGAGCACCTGTTTCGCAACCGTATTTTCAACCGCCCGTTGCACCACGCGCCGCATAGGACGAGCACCAAGCCGAGGGTCGTAGCCCGCCTCTACCAAAAAGAGCTTAGCGTCTTCCTCGACCACGACAGTAAGTTTTTGAAGAGCCAGCGTCTTATTGATGCCGGCAAGAATGAGGTCGACGACCTGCACTAGCTCATCCTTGCCCAGCGGGCGGAAGGTGACAATTTCATCAAAACGATTCAAAAACTCCGGGCGGAACTGATTAGTATTAATGAGTTCATCAACAAACTGTTTTTCAAATTGCTCCAGCTGATACCCGCGCTCAATGTATTCGCGGATACGGTCGGCTCCAGCATTACTCGTTGCGATCACGATCGCATCCCGGAAGCTTACTTCACGGTTTTTTATGTCACGCAAAATACCCTCGTCGAGTAGCTGCAGAAGTGTCGTGAGTACTTGGGGGTGCGCTTTTTCGATCTCATCGAGCAACACCACACTAAATGGCTGCTTCATCGCCTGGGCAGTCAAGCTATTTGGGTCATCGGCGCCATCGGCAATCAAGCGCGATACGTCTTCGGCCCGTACATATTCGTTAAGATCTAACCGGATAATCCGCCTTTCGCCGCCAAAATACACATCAGCGAGCGCCTTGGCGAGCTCGGTCTTACCGACACCCGTTGGACCAAGGAAAAGGAATGTGCCAATCGGTCGATTTTGGTTGCGCACACCCGCACGAGCACGACGAAGGGCGTCACTTACCACCTGAACAGCACGCGTTTGATTGATCATACGTTTATGAATGAGGTCTTCGAGATTGAGCAGTTTCTCGCGCTCATCATCGGTGTTTGCGACACCAACTTTTATATCCATCGTCTGCTCAATTGCTTGCTGCACGGAATGTGCCGTAATAAGCCCATCTTCGGCATGCGACGCCGCCGACTCTAGTAACTTCATAGCCCTTCCCGGCATCGCAAGATCATGCACGTAGCGCTCGCTCAATCGGTACGCTTCTTCGAGCGCTTGGTACATAAATGTCACGTGATACTGAAACTCTAAAACAATTAGCTGGTCTTGGAGTACAGCCAGTGTTTCGCGCTCGGTTGCACTAGCGATTGAAATACGATTAAGTGCGTTTACAAGCGCCGAATTGCGCTGGCCGATTTGCAAGAATCGTTGCTCGTCCATCGTTAAGACAATTCGCAGTTGTCCCGCCTCAAGTATAGGTAGCAGCACATTACTAAGATCGACCGATCCGACGCCCTCCTCAAAAAAGAGCTGAGCGTTGTCGAGACAAAGAATGACATTCTTCGCACTATACGCTTCGCCCAGGATGCGCATAACAAGCTGCTCCAGCTCGCCTCGCCCAGGTGCGGCCGCGATCAATGATGAGGCGTCAAGCATTATCACCTGTCGAAACTTTAGATTTGAAGGGAGCGAAGACGCGGCATCGAGCAATCGTTCGGCAAAAGCATGAACAATCGTTGTCTTGCCAACTCCTGCTGGCCCGACCAGTGTGGCATTCTGCCTACCAGCACCGGAAAATGTCGCAATAAGTTGGTCGAGCGCCTGCCCATGTGCCTCGAGCTCAACCCGAAGTGCTCCGCCGCCGCTCATTTGCTCACTAATATTCTGCCCATAGCGAGATAGAAGTGGGATATAGCCAAATGACCAGTCGCGCGCCACGCCGCCAGTTCGACGTGGCTTCCGAGATTGACGGATGAGGTCATGGATATGCTCATGCCATTTCACGCCCGCAATAAGATCGTCTACACCCAGCTGGAGATGAGCCAGTACCATTTCATGCTGTTCAAACGAGCGCACAAGAGCGACAAGCAATATACCGCCACTTATCTGCTTGGCATCCACTTGCTCCCTAAGCGCCATAGCCTCACGCCAAATAGCCTCGCTGTCCGCTACTTTATCGGAAGAGATTTCTTGTAAAAAACGGGCGCCAATACCAAAACGAGCCGCAAAGAACTGACCACTTGGCACTCGACTCACAATAGCTGCAAGATCACGCGGCGAAGCATTTTTTGGCAACTTGCCGAGTATGTCACCTGCCAAGATCCCGTCAATCGATGAAGAAGCGACAGGCCTTAAATGATGAACGTCACCCTTCCACCATTCGAGCACAATAATAGGCACGGCCGAGAGGCCAAGCAGCAACCACCCGACAGGCTGGGCAATGACAATAAATATGAGCGCTGCAAAAAGAAGGATATATACTGTTGCTACAATAAGTAGACGCCACTTAGCAATACCTTCACCGACGCGTGCCTTTTGCGCACGCATACTCTGCCGATTTAGAGTTACGCTGTCCATATTGGCGCCCATCCGATACTAAACATCAAGATACCTGCGATCGGCAATAGCGGCACGAGCGCCCATCCTGCCAGTACGATCAACCCCCAAGCAATGTGAAGGGCAATCACCACAATGCCAGCTGCAATCATAAACGTTCGAACCATAGCACCGATAATCCGCGATGTTAAGCGGTCGAAAAATGCTCGTACCTGAACACCGATCGGTCCGGACATTTTGCCAGCCGAGATCTGTCTGAACGGCGAGAATAACGTCTGCACAAGAAGACTGATTGAGAAAAAATCAAGCGTGCGCGCCAACCGCTCGCGAATCAAGCCCGCGCGCTGCTTCCAGCCATCACCATACCACCAAGAAAGAATACCCACGAGAAACATAACCTTATTGTACCCTACCACTAATAATTAGGCTATAATAGTTACATGTCAAAGCCGTATACTACTCTTCTCGGCAAAGCCGTCCGCTACGCCGCGCGCCTTCGTGGTGGCGGGTCGGCTCTTCCTGGGTTGTTTGTTGAAAAAATTGATCCAGACTTCATTAAGTCTACCCTTGCCCAGTTACCTCTCGGCGTTGTCGTCGTTAGCGGCACGAATGGTAAAACGACTACCACCAAAATGGTTGTCGAGCTGCTCGAAGGGCAGGGACTTAAGGTATTTACCAACCGGACTGGTAGTAACTTCGTGCGCGGTGTCGCCGCCGCCCTACTCGGCGACGTTGACCTAAAAGGTAGGCTCGATGCCGACATCGCCGTACTAGAGCTCGACGAAGCTCACGCTGTTCATTTCGTGAATGCCATTCCACCGCGCTATAGCCTGCTTCTTAATGTCATGCGCGACCAGCTCGATCGTTTTGGCGAAATCGATACAACAGTTAAGCTGCTCGCCCATGTCGCCACACATACAACAGACACGGTCGTCCTCAACCGAGAGGATCCACGAGTTGCAAGTATCGCCACCGCCCTCACACGTCAAAATGTCACCTACTTTGGCCTCAGCGATACGACCCGAGCACTATTCCCCAACGACGACGACCTCCACAGTGCGCCGCGTGCAGCCACGACACTTCCCACCGCCAGTGTCACCCTCGACTGCCTCAAGCAAAACACAGCACAGTTTACCCTGCTCGGCAAAAGCTTCACTACTGAACTCAAGCTTCAAGGTGTCTACAATATCTATAACTCAGCCGCCGCACTCGCGCTCGTGCGAGAGATTGTCGGCGACAAGCTCGACACCGACAAGCTCGTCACCTCACTCGCGGCCGTTGAGCCGGCTTTTGGTCGTGGAGAAACACTCACCATTGGCGGCCGGCCACTCGAGCTTGTACTCGTAAAGAATCCTGGCGGCTTCCGGCTCGGCCTCAGTTCATTTAACGTGCAAAATTACGCCACGATGATCGCCATCAATGACAACTACGCCGACGGTCGCGACATGTCATGGCTATGGGATGTCAATTTTGACAGCCTGTCAGAAAAAGGCGTTCAAGCGGTGAGTGGTATCCGTGCTTATGACATGGTACTGCGGCTACAGTACGAAGAGGTGGCAATCGGTCACGTCGACACCAATCTCACTGCCGCGCTTCGGATGTTCATCTCCAACCATGCCGACCAACCAAAACGCATCTATTGCACCTACACCGCCATGCTCGCCCTGCGCCGCGAGCTCAGTAAAATGACCTCCGTGGAGACGATCTCATGACCAACAAACGCACCATTACTATTCTTCAGCTTTACCCGCGCGATATGAACATTTACGGCGACTGGGGCAACACACTCACGCTCAAGCGCCGTCTTGAATGGCATGGCTATACGGCTATTTTGAAAGAGTATAACCCAGGTGATGTGTTCCCGAGTGATATTGATATTATCGTCGGTGGCGGCGGACAAGACTCCGGCCAATCAGTCATCCAGTCCGACCTACTCACTATTGGCGACAAGCTCAAAAAACTTGCCGACGGCGACACGCCGATGCTTATGATTTGCGGCCTCTACCAGCTACTTGGCAAGTTCTTTAAAACCCAGGATGGTCAAATCATCCAAGGAATTGGTCTCCTTGATATCGAAACCCACGGCGGACCAGAGCGTCTGACCGGCAATATCACCACCGAGAGTGATGAACTTGGCACGATTATCGGCTACGAGAACCACAGCGGACAAACATTTCTTGGCCACGGCGTTACACCGCTCGGGCGTGTCATTAAAGGAGCCGGCAATAACGGCAAGGACGACACCGAGGGCGCCCGTTATCACAACATCATCGCTACCTACTTGCACGGTTCGCTTCTCCCGAAGAACCCGGCAATTGCCGATTTCCTTATCGAAAAAGCCGCCGTCAACAAATACGGCGACTTCACTCCTACTGTTATTGACGATCGTTTTGCCGAACTCGCCCGCGAGGCAGCTCTTAAGCGTCCGCGCTAGTAGGTTCTACTTTGCAGCCTGTAGCTTCTGTAGCTCTGCAATCACTTGATTGCCATGACCAAGCGGCGTGACACGGCCGTATACTTTCAGCACCTGACCTTCGGGATTAATAATAAACGTCCGGCGTAAAATACCTTCGCGACCAAACTGCTTTGGACCCCATGCATCGTACGCCCGGATTATCGTAAGATCGGGGTCGCTTAGAAGCGTAAAATTAAGACTATGTTTCGCTTTAAACTTATCGTGGCTCGTGCCATCATCGGCACTTACACCCACCACTTCTGCGCCAAGCGCAGCGATATCATCGCGCGCATCACGCAGGCTACATGCCTCGATAGTACAGCCTGGCGTATCGTCCTTTGGGTAAAAATACAGCACTACCCATTTACCACGATAATCGGCAAGCGAACGCTGCACTCCGTCCGTATCGGCAACGTTGAAATCTGGAGCAGGGTAGGGGGTAGGTGTCATCATATCCCCTTCAGTATACTCCAAGTAAGGCCTGCTATACTAGGTAGGTGAAACCCGAAAAGACATCCTCGCGCCTTTTAACATTCGATCTGCTGCGCGGCTATTTCCTCTTATCTATCATCCTCAATCATCTCTATTGGTACCCTAGTGGTCTCGATATCGTGGCTGCTCGAGGTGACTTATTCGTCACTGCCGCAGAGGGATTCTTCCTCATCTCGGGTATTATTCTCGGCATCGTACGCGGTCGTCGCCTCATAGATCAGCCGTTTAAAAAAGCAGCTCACCTTCTTATTAAACGCGGCGCTCACCTCTATATCGCAAGTATCATCCTGATGCTCATCTTCACCCTTATTGGCTGGCTCTTCTTTATAGATAATCCGGGGCTCAAGCCAGGCATCCGGCCAATCACCGAATCATTCTGGAACGTACTTGGCGGCGCACTCACCTTTAACTATATCTATGGCTGGGCTGACTACTTACGCCTGTATAGTATTTTCATCCTAGCGAGTCCGATCGCGCTTTGGCTCCTTCGAAAAGGCAAGTGGTATATCCTCATGAGCATCAGCGTGATTATCTGGCTGCTATTTCCCGAAACTGGAGCCTCTCATCTTTCCGATGAACTCTTGATGCCGATTGCTTGGCAACTCATATTCTTTGGTGGCTTCACGATTGGCTTTTACTGGCCAAAGCTCACGGCGTGGTGGCAAGGACTTAGCGATCGGATCCAAAGGAATATCATGGGTACAATCGCCTCAGTTGCCATCATTACTATCGTCGCGAATATTATCCTATTCTTCAGCAAGGATATACCTGGAGCAGTTGGCGAAACACTAGCTCACGCGTATAACGCAACGCTCCCCTTCTTCACCAAAGAATCACTCCCCCTGCCGCGCATCCTGCTTTTTGCCACCTGGTTCTCATTTGGTTTCTGGCTTTTCCACCGCTACGAACGCGCAATTGTACGCTGGTTTGGATGGATACTTATTCCATTTGGCAACAATTCGCTCTATGTCTACATTATCCACGCATTCGTACTATTCTTCGCCCACCTTATCATGTGGCAGGCTAGCTCTAGTATACTCGTGAACCTCATGGGCTCACTCGTCATTGTCGGACTTATCTGGCTATCGGTCCGCTACAAATTCCTGATGAAAATTATTCCGCGCTAAGGCGATCGACAGTCAGTGCACCGTATGAAGTGCGATCTGTTAGTTGAAGGCCACGCGGTAACTGCACAGTAGGGTCGCCATAATAGATGTAATAAATCATGTCACTATCGGCTAGATCGATCTCGGGGTTCTTTACTTGTCGGGCGCTACCATTTAACGGCGCATAGCCACCCCTCAGCTCGCGCGCATCACTGTAAAAATAAATAGGGCACGAGGCAGCATAGTAATCGAGCTCAATGGCGACATACGGATCCGTAGCCAAGATCTTCGTTTTATCACTGCAATCGTGCAGCATAATAGCCGCTTGCTTCAGCTTAGGGTGCTGCATGCGCTGAAAATTGAAGTTGCCAGCAGTCACAAGCTGCATAATGCCAATCACCAAGATGCCAGCGAGAACACCGATCAGCCACTTCTTAGACTTGGTGACATGCGGATACACCAGCCCAGCAGCAACACCAACGAATACACTACCGCCAATAGCCACATGCGCAAGGTACCGTTCGATATACATCGGGCGCACCAGACCAATCAGTGTCAAGGCCGCTACCGGCACGAGAAGGTACAGCATAAATAGAATAAGATACCGCTTTTGCTTTGCCGCCACGCGCTTTAATGCCATAACACTGAGCCAGCCAATCATAATCAGTACAAATAACATTAGTAACGACATCACCGCGTTGAGCTGCCAAATAGGTTGGTATACAAAATTAAACGACACGATCCCGAGCAGATTATCGAGCGTCATAGCCTGCGAGATTGGGGCTAGAGCACCATTGCTCATCTGCTTCAAGAAAGCAGGAAGCCAGGGTAAGAAAAGGACAACCGCCCCAACGCAGGCCATGAGCCACGGCGCGCGCACCAACTCTCTAAATGAGCGCTTACTCTGCCAATGCATCCACGCGAGCCATACGACATGAGCCATCCAGAGCAAGGCAGTGTAGTACAAGGTATACACACCTGCAGCCACCAGTACCGCGTAGGCCGCGTAGAGCCATAGACGCTGGGTCTTTTTCTTTGCGTCAAGCGCCAAGATCAATGTATATGTTGCAGCAATACCAATCAACGAGCCGATTGAGTACATGCGGATCTCAAACCCGTAGCGCATCAAAAACGGCGACAGTACGATAAAAATCATCGCAACAAGCGCAATTCTTGCTCCAAATAATCGCTTCACGAGCATGCCAGCCAGGAAGGCGGCGGCGCCCATAGCAAGGACACTCAGGCTACGAAGTGCGAGTTCACTCCAGCCAAACATACTAGCCCAGCCCTTAAGGAGTAGATAGTAGAGCGGAGGGTGGGTATCGATTGCTGCTAGGTGCAGTAATTGCGGTACCGACTGCTTGGCAAGCAAAATAGAATACGCCTCGTCGAACCATACACTCTGGCTCAGACCGATGACTAGACTGATGGCCATCGCCAGCACGGCCCCAATAATCATAACGATAATGATATGACGTTCAGCAAATGACTGTTTTTGTAACCCAAGGCGCTTAAGAAGTGTATGTAGCATACTTATGATGGTAGCGATTTTATGACAAAAAAGCCACCCACCCCCTAGATTTCATCGGCAAAATAGGCTATAATCACTCAAGTTACCACCTATCGGGGTGTGGCGCAGTTGATAGCGCGCTCGGTTTGGGACCGAGAGGTCGAAGGTTTGAGTCCTTTCACCCCGACCAAATAAAATGACCGTCTTGCACGGTCTTTTTATCTGGTTAGAGATTGAGATTCAAACCTTCGGCTTTTTGCAGAGCAAAAATAGTCGAAGGTTTGGCGAAATGCAGTGAAATTAAAATGTGTTTACATATTTTAACGAACAAATGAAGAAGCGAAGCGCTGTCCTTTCACCGCCACTAATTACGCTACTGCTTGCAAAGACTCGCCTTTTGGCCCATAACTATTCTTAGTCATCACTTCTCCTTGGCGGTGTAGAGACCTCGGCTCTTTTGAGCCCAGATCCCTGCACCGTGCAGGCGGTCAGGCTTTTGCCTGCTGACAATGAGAGAAGGTGAAGCATGGCAGCTAGGCTGAAACTTGCAACATCCAGTCAAACCGACCTGTTAGTCGAAGACTCGCACGAGTCGGTGGTCGTCGCGCTCGATACTCGCGGCCTTGTGTATTCTCTGACATTCGTAGAAGAGTACACCAAGCCACGGCTCACAGTGAGCGATGAACAGTACGGGTTCGTCACCGAGTACACCGGCGCTCACGACATCCTGTCCAATCTCGACAATGTCGAACAGTACGTTCAAGATAGGTCGAACGCACCGTCAACCACCTTTCAAACCGTGAGCGCGATATACGCCTCGGATGGCACATGGCAGACCGCCGAGGTGACCGCCGACGACTTCGCCAGTGAAGAGGAGGCTATCACTGCCCTCTTCGCAAGCCTCGCTGAACACGTCACAAGCGGTGTTCGCAAGAGGGAGTATCGCAGCGAGCACTATGATGGCTTCACGCGGTACTTTGTCCGACCAAGCAACTGGTGGGCATCCCTCCAAACGCTAACACCAGCGACCGACGATGTCATGCGTGCGCCTGACATCTACTAACCCCAAACCCAAGTCCCGCACTTCACGGAACGAAAAAAGCCCGCACCTTCAATGGTCGAGAGCCATTCGTCCACTGGAGGTGCGGGCTCTTTTCATGCCCGTCAAATGCTTAGCTTTTATTTTGGCCCGACAGGAATATCCTGGCCATGTCGCAAACACACCCCGCCTGCTGACAACAGAGCGTTTGACTCAATTATGCTTGTGCTTCATAATTCCCTGCAGGAATCTGATGAACTTAAACACAAAGATTAAAAATAAATCCGCAATCACTGGTTTCACGATCGTAGAACTTTTAATCGTGATCGTCATTATCGGCATCTTGGCTGCTATTACTATCGTCGCATATAACGGCATTCAGAACCGTGCAAATGACACAGTAATAAAAACCGACCTAAAGCAAAGCTTTACTAAATTGCAGGAGTACTACGTACTCAACGGCGCCCTACCTTCAACGTATTCAAGCATCAACAATACAATGTCAGTTACCCGAAAGTCATACGGTGGAGGTGGGAACTTTCTCGTTTACTGCCGGGCTGACAACGGAGCGGCTGCAGTCGTAGGCAGAAGCACCTCGGGAACTGGCTTTGCGTATTCAAGTAATGGCGGAGCGATCACTTTCTCAAACTGGCCCGGCAACAGCAACGTCGACTTATGTCCCGCTGCCGGTATTCCAACCACAGCGAGCGGCTATGCAGCCACGTGGCTCGGTGTAAATGGAGCATGGGAAGCATGGTTCACAGCAGGACAATAACCACAGGCCATCAATGGCAGCGTTTGACTCAATTATGCTCGTGCTTCATACTTCCCTATATAAATCAATAAAACACATGAACATATCAATCAAAAATAAAACTCAAGATATTGGCTTTACAATCGTAGAACTTCTCATCGTGATCGTTATCATCGGCATTTTAGCAGCTATTACAATTGTGGCGTACAACGGTATCCAAGATAGAGCTCGTAATGCTTCGATCCAGAGCGACCTGACAATGTTTGCTAAAAAGCTCGAAGTCGCTCGAACGGTCACTACCGATGGTCTATATCCAGCCTCACTAACTGCCGCAATGGATATTCACGCCAATAAAAGTATATATTCCACTACAAGAAATAATTGGTATTACTGCCCAAGTGAGGACAAAACTCAATACGCCCTTGGTGTCGCCTACACAGCCGCAGGTGCGGGATTCTTCATATCCTCAAGTGGAGGCATCCAAGCTAGTTCAAATGTCTCGGACGCCACTACTTGCCCACTCGTCGATCGAGTAAATGGATCGCAAATGGGCCATATATGGAATGGAACCTCGGGAACATGGTCGACATGGGTAAATTAGCTCCTAGTATTATACTCTTATGACACACTTCTCGAAGCGCCTCTTTGTCGTTAGCTTCCTGGGGACTCTCTTTTATCTTAGCTGCTTGCTGCAGTGGATGTGGGCAACATTGCCCTACCTACCAGGCATTGTTCGTCTTGCAGAGATACTGCGCAGACCGGTCAATACGCCTGCGCCCACACAAGAAATAACAAGTAGCGGACCGCCATCGCTCCTGCTCCTCATCATCGCTTTTGCTGCAACCGCAGCCATTATTGGCGTCACGTTGTACGTATTGATAAAATTTCCCGTTGCCATTGCCAAGTCAGGTCAGAAGATGACTCAACGTGCCTCAAGTTTTATCGTGCCGGCCATCACCCACCACACTAAACTACCAGAGAAAAAACGGCAACGGCTAACAGCACGTGTGATTGTGTACATAAAGCTTGGTGTCTGCGTAGTTCCTATTATCCTAAGCGCCTGCACATACTTTCTTGAAGTCGAGATTGGGTACGACATCATCATGATCGTCGCTGCGACGCTCGCCATCGGCACACTTCTACTACTGGGCGCTCAGCTCTCTTTTGCCAAATGGCTAAAGGTAAAGAGCAGTAAGATCTGGTAGTTCAGCTCGCCAGGGCATCGCCCCTACTTCTGCATCCGTTTTTTCTCACGCTCTAGCTTTTTGTCACTTTCATCTTCCGCATCCACAAGATCATCATCAGTAATATCGTGCTTTTTCATAATAGCGTCGAGCTTGATATTAATCGCTAAATTATCACGGTTTTGCGTATTTTGAATAATGAAGACCGTTAAGAATGTGATGATTGTCGTGCTTGTGTTAACTATTAGCTGCCACGTATCAGAAAACCCAAGAAGTGGACCGCTGAGCGCCCATGCCACGAGTAAACATAGCGCAGCTACAAACACCCACGGTCTGCCCAAGATAGTTGAAACGCTTGTCGTGAATCGAGTAAATGCGTCTGCCTTTTTCTTGCTCATCATACACCTCCAATTCTGCTATATTATCACTTTTCATGCCACTTGCCGTCGTCTGACTTTTCGTATTTCTTTTTTACCGCACTCCAAGCAACTTTATGAGAAACCTCCTCTCTGTCCTCGTGACCGCGCCGGTCCTTTGGATCCTTATACTCGTCATAGGCACTGTTAAATGCCTCTTTGTAAATATCCTGGGCATGTGAAGGGAGTACATGTTTTACACTTTCCGGTAATTCGTTTTTAGATGAATATGGCATATTTCCTCCTTTATGAGATTGGCTTACCACCCGTTACTCCGATAACCTCTGCCGTAATATAGCTCGACTCCTGCGATGCCAAGAATACATACGTAGGCGCAAGCTCCGCAGGCTGTCCGGCTCGACCAAGCGGCGTATCCTCTCCAAATTTTTCCAGCTTTTCAGGCGACTGACCATGACTCGGCTGAAGAGGTGTCCATATAGGACCAGGCGCCACTGCATTAACACGTATGCCCTTTTGAGCGAGCATCTGTGCTAATCCTTTGGTGAATGTTGTAATAGCACCTTTTGAAGCGGCGTAATCAAGAAGCCCGGGCGAAGGTTGATACGACTGAATAGATGTCGTGTTAATAATTGTCGATCCCGCTGGCATGTACTTTACGGCTGCTTTTGTAATCCAGAACATTGCAAAGACATTTGTTTCAAACGTTTTTTGAAATTGCTCCGTAGTGAGCTTCTCAAAATCTTCAATAAATACTTGCTTACCTGCATTATTCACCAGAATATCAAGCGTACCAAATGCATCCGCTACCTCTTCCACCATGTCTTGGCAAAATCCCTCGTTTGTAATGTCGCCCGGCACAGCCAGCGCCTTATGGCCAGCCGCCTCAATTTCTGCGACAACCTCTTCTGCATCCGCCGCTTCTTCAGGTAGATACGAGATAGCCACGTCTGCCCCCTCGCGGGCATAGGCGATAGCAACGGCTCGCCCTATGCCCGAATCACCGCCAGTAATAAGCGCCCTCCTCCCCTGCAAGCGGCCCTTGCCGACATAGCTTTTCTCGCCGTGGTCAGCCCTGGGTTGAAGCTTCGTATCAAGTCCAGGCTCTGGCTGCTTCTGCTCTTTGTTAATGTCTGGTTGATTATACTGATCTGTTGGATCTTGCATTACGTACTGATCTTCATAGTCCATATATACCTCCTGAATTATCAACGCATACCTGGGGATGCTCTACTTTCTATTATACGCTTCACGCATACCGTATCCCTATCTGCAATATACTTACACCTACAAGATTTGCCGCTTTCTGTTTTGCGCGCCTCGCCGTATAATAAAGCTACCGCTTATCATGAATATAAAACAAACACGCACACTCCTTATCATCAGCTGTCTTCTTGCCACTATGATTATCGGTATCATCTTATACCGCCTTCATTCCTTGAAACCCCTTGAGGTGAGTACAAATGACACCGATCTGGTCGAGACTGCTCCGATCGATCATGCGCAATCGGTCGGCGGCACCTCGACTGCCACTCCGCAGTCGACCGCACCTGAAATATCGTCACAACAACCAGCCCCGGCCGAGCCGGATTCAGTAGCACCTCTTCCTATCGATGAAGATGCCGCGCCTAAGCAGGCGGCTATTCGAGCAGGCGTTGAAAAGGAATACCCATATTACGCCCTGCTACTCCCTAATGACCCCCACGCTCAATCGAGCTGGTCACTCCAGACCACACAAACACCAACCGCCTGGAACCAGACAACTGGCGCATCAGTTACAGTTGCAGTCATCGATAGTGGCTTTGCGCTCAACCATGAAGACCTTAGGCAGCAGTGGCATCAAAACCAGGGCGAAACTGGCACTACAAAAGCAGGCGATCGATGCTGGACAGGTACAGTTCAAAACAAAACCAGTAACGCCTGCGATGACGATAATAACGGCTACAAAGACGACGTCACTGGCTGGAACTTTGTTTCGTCCACCAACAACCCGCAAGCTGGGCAACTCAATGCAAATGGCGCGGCGGTGTCTCATGGCACCGAAACCGCTGGGCTCGCCGGCGCAACCAGCAATAATGGACTCGGCATTGCCTCGTTCAATTGGGGGACGCGACTCATGCCACTGCAAGCCCTTAATGACGATGGCGCTGGCTATACGAGTGATGTCATTGCCGCACTTTATTATGCCGTCGACAATGGCGCCGAGGTCGTCAATATGAGCCTCGGCGGCAGTCAGCCTGACCCCGCTATGCAAACCGCCATTGACTATGCCTATGATCACAATGTAGTAGTTGTAGCCGCGGCCGGTAATTGCGGTACCGGCCAGGAGCTTGGCTGCGACCCGAACAAGCCAGGCGCTATGAGCTATCCAGCACTCAGCAATCATGTCATTGCCGTCGGTGCCACCGATAGTAGCAATGCACGCGCCAGCTTCAGCAGCTATGGCCCCGGGCTCGATGTCGTCGCACCAGGCGCCGGAAATATCGTCTCGCCGATGTGGCAGTCAAGCAACCAAACATCGAGTTATGCCGGCAGCCTCTACGGCACTTCGTTTGCCACGCCTTTCGTAACCAGCCTTGCGGCGCTCATTAAATCCGTCCGCCCCGCTACCTCGGTCAACGACATCACCGCCCTTATTGATGGGTCAGCCCAGAAAGTCTCTGCAATGGCAGGCAAAGCCTACGCGCCACAGTACGGACACGGACTCATCAGTAGCAACTCGGCCGTCACCATCGCCACTTCCTTGAATACATCATCATCGACCCCTCTGCTACGCCAGACCGGCAATGCAGTCTCGGAACACAGCTTCTCAGCTAGCTCACTCATGGCGAGCGGCTGTCAGGTTACCTCTAATACCTATTGCACCGCTTGGTTTCATAACGAGACAACTGGCTACGACCGCTATCTGCCCTACTTGAAAGCCGACGGCGCTGGCTCGACCGGATGGTCGTGGAGCGGCGATTTGTTGCAATCGGACCTATGGACGGTGCGCACAGTTCAAGGCACAACCAGTTCATCGATACCATATCTGTTGTTTTCAAAGTAAAACACTCACCATGAACATTCCGATAGGGACTTACGATCCAGAAGTATCCTTCTTTGTATCATCATCTTCTTCACCTATACCATACTCACTATCATCGCCATGCTCCTCTAAATGTCGCCGGGCTTCCTCGATACCGCGGTAAGGCGAGTTCCAATCCATCTCGGGCTCTTCTGGCTCATCGTCCATAAATGGGTCACCGAGATCTGGATCGTCGTCAATTTCATCATCATAGTCCGGAAGCTGGGTTTTGTCATATTGCCGTATCATGTTCACCTCCTTCTGCCTAGATTGATTGCAACTTTAGTATACAAACCCTAAAGATCAGGTAATGTAATAAAATTCACACAAATAACAGTTCGTCTCAAACTAGCTGACACGACATTTGTTTGCTACACTAACTCTACTATGCATAAACTTTTTGAGCGCAACCATGACCCAATCTGGCACGCGCAGCTTGCACTCCTATTCGTTGTCTGCTTACAGTTTTTCACCAACTCGGCATTGCTCCCGTTTGATAAATTCGCCATCATCGCACTCGAACTCTTTCTGATTGTTATTCTCACCTTCATTACTCCAGCTGGCTACGGAAAAGTGAGCAAGACCCGACGTGCACTCGGCATTGGGCTGATCGGATTTATTACACTTATCAATATCGTGTCGCTTTTCCTCCTCCTTGGCGCGCTGTTTTTTGGCGACAAGGCAGTTGACGGCCACGACCTGCTTATTAACGGACTCGTGGTGTACGTCACCAACATTATGATGTTTGCGCTTTGGTACTGGGAGATGGACGGTGGCGGGCCAGAAAAGCGAGCCACCAACACGACTTCGCGCGAAGACTTTGTTTTCCCGCAAATGCTTCACCCACTCGTGTTTACAAAGAAATGGCTGCCAGGATTTGTGGATTATCTCTATCTATCGGCGACAAATGTTACCAACTTTGCCTCAGCCGACACCATACCGGTGTCACGACGTGCCAAAGCGCTAATGATGATTCAAGCACTCGTGTCTGTTATTACTGTCGTACTTGTCGCAGCCCGAGCGATCAATATCTTGCAATAAACCCTAGATGTCGCCAAACGTCTGCTCGACGTAACCGTCTGTATTATCAGACCAGTTTTTAATCACCTTACCGTAGCGGAGATCACCCGACTGGATATCATCACGGCTCACCAGTCGACTCTCCTCGATCTCGCTACGCTGAAGGGTAATCTTTAACTTATCAAGCTCAGATAGCGGGGCCTTAAATACAAATTGATACGTCATAAGGTGCTGGCTCGTGCGCGAGGCAACCCAACCAAACGTCACCGCCGATTCATCGAGCTTAATCCCGACTTCTTCGAACACCTCACGAATAGCCGCCTGTTTTGGCGTCTCCCTATCATCGAGCATACCGCCCGGAAACGTCCAATAGTCTTTGTAGTGTGCCTTGACGATCAATACTTTACCCGCTGCGTCTTCGAGTATAACGCTCGCACTTGCGACTCGCTTATCAAAACTATCGAGCCAGGCGGCTTTTTGTGCAGGGGTATATGTATGCATCACGTCTTACTTGGCAAATTCTATCGCGCGTGTCTCACGAATAACATTCACTTTAATTGTGCCTGGATATTGCATCGTACTCTCAATTTTCGTGGCAATATCACGCGCTAATTTAATAGCATTGAGATCATCGATAGCCTTAGGACTGACAATGACACGAACTTCACGACCGGCCGAGATAGCGTATGCCTTATCGATACCGTCAAAGCTAAGTGCAACATTTTCAAGATCGCGCATACGCTCCGAGAAATTCTCGGCACTAATATTGCGCGCACCCGGGCGAGCCGCCGACACGGCGTCAACCACACGCACAACCAACGCCTCTGGAGTTGTCGCCTCGACATCATCGTGATGCGCCTCGATAGCGTGGGCGATATCTTCGCTCATGCCGTATTTACGGGCAAGTTCCGCTCCGATATGGTGGTGTTTTCCCTCAATCTTGTGCGTGACTGCCTTGCCGACATCATGAAGAAGTGTCGCAATCTTCGTCACGCGCACGTTCGCGCCAATCTCTTCGGCAATAAGTCCCGCCATGTGTGCCATTTCGGTACTATGAAGTAGCACGTTCTGACCGTACGACGTGCGGTATTTCAATTCGCCCAAGAGACGCAACATCTCTTTTGGAATCCCCACCACACCAACTTCACGAGCTGTATCTTCACCAGCGCGGATAATATCTTTCTCAATCTGCTTCTCAGCCTTAGCGACCACCTCTTCAATGCGGCCCGGGTGAATGCGACCATCTTTCATGAGCATTTCAAGTGTCAGGCGGGCAACTTGGCGACGAATCGGGTCAAAACTACTAAGCACCACCATGCCAGGAGTGTCATCGACTAGAATATCCACACCAGTCGCACGCTGAAGTGCCTGGATATTACGGCCTTCTTTGCCAATAATACGGCCCTTCATTTCGTCATCAGTCAGTTTGATTGCCGTGACTGTTCGTTCCGCCGTCACCTCAGAGCTCATGCGCTCCATAGCAGTCACCAGAATTGTCTGCGCCCGCTCTTCGGCATCTTCTTGGGCGTCGTGCTGCAGCTTATTCACAAGACCGACAAGATCGTGCTTGATATCACGCTCGGTCATCTGGAGGAGCTTATCGGCGGCATCGGCTTTCTTGAGACCAGCGATCTTCTCAAGCTTTTCCTGCTGCTTGGTGCGAATATCGCGAATCTCCGCTTTTAGTTCCTCGACCTCATCTTCTTGGTGGCGTAGCTTCTCGGTTCGCTTGTCGAGTTCGTCAAGCTTACGATCAAGTGTAACCTCTCGATCTGCGAGACGATTTTCTGTTTTCTTCCACTCTCGTCGTCGCTCACTTTCAAGCTGGATTGCTTCATCCTTGGCTTTCAATACAATGTCGCTGGCTTTTGACTGAGCTTGAGCTATCTCCCTTTCGGCACGGTTCTTACCGGCGGCAGCCTGGCGTTTTTGGTAGACGACCGTTCCTGCGGTGCCAAAAATAACCCCAATAATTGCGGCAATTATCCCCTCTATCATGTCTGTTCCTTTCTTCGCATCACCGACAGTCGATAACAAAATATGCATCAGTAGCAAGAGTGAACGGTGAGCGTGTGTTTATCAAAAATATAATCAGAGCTTTAACTATAAAAGCTATTCTTATTGTAGCGCTCTTTACAGCAACTCGGCAAGCATGAAAAAGCAGCTTAATTCGTAAATGAGCCCCAGGCAGCTCGAGTCGTGCCAGCATTCCATCCGCCGTTGCCAGGATTAATCGCAGTATTAGGATCCTCGCACCTCCAGCCTGGTGAAATACTCGCACCATTTGAGCCATCCAGACCAAGAACACCCAGGACATAGAACTTGCCGCGAGCAGCCGGGCACACTATGCCATTACCCCCGCCCGCATATCCCGCATCATAAAGATAATAGTAATAATAGTGTGAAGTACTGTTCACTGGGTCAATTGGCACATTTCCAAGATATGGCTTCAGAGCAGCTAGGAAAGTTTGAGGACTGGTATAGCTGTATTCCCAAGTAGAGGCATTCTCTTCAGGATATTCACCATTATTAAAACTCTTATACACCTCCAGGGCTTTACGAATCGCGTTGATATCGCTAAGACGGGCACTGTCTCTTGCGCGACCCTGAATACCGTTATAGGCAACAATCGTAATAGCCGCCAGGATACCGATGATAACAATCACGATCAAAAGTTCGACGATTGTGAATCCGCGTTGTTTCATAGGCCCCCTATTTACATTAACGTTGTTGTATTTATTTTATATTACCATAGACGCAATAGTCTATTTTCGCGGCTTTGTAATATGCGCTTCGCTACCGTACTCAGGCAAGACAATCCTATCGCTCTCACCGCCGCGTAGTCGCACCAAAGCATCTTCTTTCCAGTTATCTCCGGTAGCTCCAACGATCGCAATCCCAAGAGCGTCAGCCATAGTATTAAGCACAGTCAGTCCGATACGAAGGCCGGTAAAACTACCGGGGCCCATGAATACACCGACGCCAGTCACATCTTGCCACGTCTTACCCTGCAGCGCAAGCTGCGACTGAAGGTAGCCGAGCAGACCCTTGGCAAGGGTGCGATCAGCCTGCCACTCTGCCTCAACCCAGATATTGTCATTTACTAATGTCAATGTACAAAGTGGGGTCGACGTATCGAGAAGAATAATCATACCAACTGCCTCACGAGCGCCTGACTATCTGTGCCACCGGCTACAATCTCAACCAATCGAGTCGCCTCAGTTGGCGAAGTGAGATGAACACGCACGTGGTCTTCCGGAAGGATGCCCTTAATAATATCGGCCCACTCGATAATCGTCACACTTCTCGGATCATGCAGCGTTTCATGCAGTTCGTTTGCCATAATACCTGCGTCTTGTAGTCGATAAAAGTCATAGTGAGCGAGCTCAAGGCCATCTCTCGCCTCATATACACGGCTAATCGTAAAGCTCGGACTTTGCACATCCTCGTCGATCTTCATCCCATAGGCAATACCTTTTGTGAGTGTCGTCTTGCCAGCTCCAACGTCACCAACCAACTCAATTGTCTCGCCACCTCGAAGCAGCGCACCAAGCCGTGCACCAAACTGCTTCATCTCTTCTTCGCTATGAACCTCGATAATCACTTCGCCTATTATACCACCTCAAAAAGCCCGAAAGTGACTAGTACTTTTGAAGTACCTGACGTATAGTAGAGCATAACCAGTATGCGTATTTCAGATGTTACCATCGAAAAATTGCTCGAGCGCAGCGGTGCGGCTACTAAAGAGCAGCTCGCCACTCTGAAAGAAGAGGGGGCTCGTTCGCGTCGTCCGATGCAAGATCTTGCAATTCAACACGAGCTCGCCACCGAAGAGGGGCTTGTACAGGCCTTCGCAACCTACGCCGAAATTCCCTATATCAAGGTTGATCCGCGTGATATTCCAAGCGATGCCCTCTCTAAAATCCCCGAGCGTATCGCTCGTCAGTACAGCGCCGTTCTATTTAAGGTGGATGAAGATGGCCTGCAGCATCTTGCAATGGAAGACCCCGATGATGTCCAGGCGCTCAACTTTATCCAGAAGCAAATTGGCGAGAACGTCAAAGTTTACATCGCGACCCACGAAAACATTCTCTCGTGCCTCGAAAACTATCGTGGAGACGTCAACGAAGAACTCAATGAAGTCATCGATATTCAACGCGACGATAACGAAACTCAAGATGTCACCGAAGCCGATGTCGCCGAAGACTCACCTATTGCTCAAACGGTTAATCTCCTCCTCGAATACGCTATTCGTTCAAGTGCCAGCGATATTCACATCGAACCTCGTGAAGATTTTGTCCAGATCCGCTACCGTATCGACGGTGTCCTTAAAGAGGTTAACCGCCTACCGCGAAACGTTCTCGGTGCCCTTGTAAGCCGTATCAAAATTCTATCCAATCTCAAGATTGATGAACGTCGCGTCCCACAAGATGGTCGCTTCAAGATCAATGTTGGCGGCAAGCAGTACGCCCTTCGTGTCAGCACCCTACCAATTGCCGACGGCGAAAAGATCGTTATGCGTATTCTCGACGAGTCAAACCAAGCTGTTACCTTACAGCAGCTCGGCTATTGGGGGCGCTCTCTTTCGGTCATTGAAGTTGCCCTTACCGAGCCAAACGGCATGGTGCTCGTGACTGGCCCAACTGGTTCCGGTAAGTCAACCAGCCTCTTTAGCGTGCTTACGAGGCTCAATACCCCTGATGTCAACATCTCAACCATTGAAGACCCGGTCGAGTATAAGATCCCCGGCGTCAACCAGACACAAACCAATGCCAAAGCCGGCATGACCTTCGCATCCGGCCTCCGCGCACTCCTTCGCCAAGACCCGAATATCATCATGGTCGGTGAGGTCCGTGACGGCGAAACAGCTAACCTGGCTGTGCAAGCCGCGCTTACGGGACACCTTGTGTTTAGCACACTCCACACCAACAATGCGGCTACTTGCCTACCGCGTCTGCTTGATATGGGCATCGAGCCATTCCTGATCGCCAGCACCGTCAAAGCCGTCGTTGGACAGCGCCTCGTTCGACGCCTGTGTATGAACTGCCGTCAGAGCTACGAGCCGTCAGAAGATGAAAAGCAAGCTATCGTTCATCTCTTTTATCTCAAAGATGGTCAAAACTTCAAACGCGTCCACGATCTTGAACAACAAGCGGCTGAACAAAAAGTTGGCGGCGAAACACCCCTTGGTACTACCGAGGAGACCATCAAGACACTCTGGAAAGCCTCGCCGGATGGCTGTGAAGAATGTAATCATACCGGTTACAAAGGCCGTATTGGCATCTATGAAGTGCTTGGCAACAGCGTTCCAATGCAAAAACTCATCGTTGCCAACGCCACCAGCAATCAAATTCAAGACCTTGCTATCGATGAAGGTATGACCACTATGCAAACCGATGGCCTCGTAAAGGCCATCCGCGGTAACACGACCGTCGAAGAAGTTCTCAGGGTCACAAAAGAATAATCATGGCAACCTTCAACTACACAGCTACAAATGCCCAAAACCACACCATTACGGGCTCGCTCGAAGCAACCGATCGCTCGTCTGTCATTGCTGCTCTTGCCAAGCAAAATCTTCGTCCGATCAGCATCAAAGATGGCTCATCGAGCAAAAATCAGTTCACCCTCAATGATCTCCTCGGGGGTAACAAGGTAAAAGCCGACGACATCGTCATGTTCACTCGTCAGCTCAGCGCCATGATCAGCGCCGGTGTACCTATCTTGCGAGCGCTTAGCTCACTTGGCGATCACGCCGAAAGCCCCGCACTCAAAAAGATTATTGGCAATGTCGTCAAAGACGTGCAAAGCGGATCACCTCTGGCGGATGCGCTGGGGAAATATCCAAACACCTTCAGTGACGTCTACGTCAACATGGTGCGCGCAGGTGAAGCGGCCGGTATTCTCGACGACATCCTCAAGCGTCTTGCTCTCCAGCAGGAAAAGAATGCCGCCATCCGCAAGAAAGTAAAAAGCGCCATGACCTACCCGATGGTCCTCATCGTCATTACCATTCTCGCTTTCTTTGGCCTCATGATCTTCGTCATTCCAATGATTGGTAAAACGATTAAGGATCTCGCCGGACCAGAGGCGTCACTTCCGTTAATTACCGAGATCATGCTTGGTATTAGCAACTTCATGATTAACTGGTGGTATATCCTTCTGCCGCTATTTATTGGCGGTATTGTCGTACTACTACGCTACCTCAAAACACCAGTTGGAAAAGCCCAATTCCACCATATTATCCTCAAGCTCCCGGGTATCAAGACCATTATTCGCAAGCTTGCCGTTGCACGCTTTGCTCGAACATTCTCGGCGCTCATGGGTGCTGGCGTCGCCGTTCTTGAGGCACTTGACGTTACAGCTCGGGCCATCGGTAATACAGTGTATGAAAAAGCCTTAAAGGACGCAGCCGAGCAAGTAAAAAATGGTAAGCAATTATCTGAAATTATCGAAGCTAACACCGAGCTATGGCCGGCCATTGTCGCCCAAATGCTATCCGTCGGTGAGGAAACTGGCCAAACTGATACGGTTCTCGTCAAAGTAGCCGACTTCTACGAAGAAGAAGTCGATGTAGCGATTGACGGACTAAGCTCAATTATCGAACCAGTTATGATCGTCATCATGGGCGGCATGGTTGGACTTATCGCGGCTAGTGTTATGTCGCCTATCGCTGGCCTTGCAAATCAGATTAAAGGCTAGTAGATTTTTATCATGCTCATGGTATACTAAAATAAGTATTAAAGTGGGCATCAATGGCAAAATTATTCTATAAAGACAAGCCAATTATCGGACTCGATATCAGTCAAACTGGTGTCAAGGTTATGTCGATCGACGCTAAAAAGTGGCTCGTTCATGGCTATGGCTCAATCGACCTCGATCCAACACGCGTCCTCGCGTCGCTTGAAGGTGACGACTCATACCTCACCGAGAACTTACAACTCCTCCTGAAGGAAAAAATCGTAGGCACCCTCTCGAGTGATCATGTTGTTCTTGGCGTACCAACCGCTCGAACATTCTCTCGCACCTTCACCATTCCAGTATCGGCCGAGCACACGCTCAAAGACGCCGTAGAAATTGAAGTTGACCAATACATCCCAATTCCAATTGGCCTCCTCTACATTGACTATGAAATTATCAAGCGCACAAAAACCGACCTAACCGTTCTCATGTGCGCCGTTCCAAAAACGCTTATCGACAAGATCACCACCACTGTCAAAGATGCAGGGCTCAATGTCAGCATGATCGAACCAGGCATTAGCGCCGTCGCACGCGTACTTGAAGCGACCGAAGAAGGCCATCTTCCAACAGTTATCGTGGACATTGGCCCAGCCACTACGGACATCGCTGTACTTGACGGCTCAATTCGCGTTACTGGTGGTCTTGGCGTTGGCGGCAATACCTTCACACTTGATATCGCCAAAAAACTTGGTGTACCACTGGAAAATGCCCATCAGCTAAAGGTTCTCAATGGCCTCAATGCCGGACCTCGCCAGGAAAAGATCACCACTGCACTTCGACCAAGCCTGCAGCGCATTGTCGTCGAAACACGTAAAGTGATCCGTTACTACAATGAGCGCCTCAGCGACGACCGCAAACTCGAACAGGTCATTATCGTTGGCGGCGGTAGTAATGTCCCTGGAATCGGTGATTACTTCACCAATGAACTTGTGATGCCTGCCCGCGTCGCTAGCCCATGGCAACAGCTCGATTTTGCCAAATTACCGCAACCTGCCAAGCAGTTCCGCCCACGCTACATCACCGTTGCTGGCCTCGCCAGTATTGATCCGGGGAGTATCTGGAAATGATCAACCTACTGCCACTTGAAGAAAAGCGTCAAATCCAAGCAGCACGTACCAACGTACTACTGCTGCGATATGCCGTCCTGACATTATGCGTCATGGCCGCCACGGGCCTTATGGTGGGTGCGGGATTTGTCATTATGAATACCAGCAAAGCTGAGGCCGAAAAGAAGATTGCCCTCAACGCCGAGAAGGCCAGCTCCTACAACTCAGTCCAGGCAGAGGCGCAAGCATTCCGAACCAATCTTTCGACAGCTAAAACAATTCTTGATAAAGAGGTGAACTACACTAAAGTAATCCTCGCCATAGCCCAAACACTCCCGCAAGATGTCATCCTCGACAGCCTTGATCTTGATGCTAAAACATTTGGCACTCCCTTTGTACTATCTGCCAAGGCCAAGAGTTACGACGGAGGGCTTGCGCTAAAAGCTGCCCTTGAAGCATCGGACGTCTTTAGTAATGTCTCGCTCCAGGGAATGACAAATGCATCATCAGACGAGGGCGGCTATCCCGTAAGCGTTCAACTCAACGTAACAATCAACAAGGAGGTAGCACAGTAATGGCCACGGCAAAGAAAATGACTGCAATCAATTTGCGCATCGTTCTGAGCGTGATTATCTTTTTGATTGCAGGCGTAAGCATCGCTGGCTTTACACTCCTTAGTGGCTCACTAAAAGACTACGCTAGTGAAGTAAGTAAAAAGAATGGCGAGGCCCAGGCGAGCGAAACAAATATTCAATCTCTCCAAAAGACACAAGCCGAGCTCGAAAAGTACAAAGAAACGGCGACGCGCGCACAAAGTATTGTCTCCGAGAGCGCGAGCTATCAATACCAAGACCAGATCACACGAGACCTCAATAACTACGCAGCTCAAGCAGGCATCGCCATTACTGGCTTCACATTTGACGCTAGCGCCACAACAGCAGCACCGGCGGCGCCAGCAACACCGGGCGCAACTGCCACGCCTCAAGTATCAGCAGCACCGGCCGGCCTCAACTCGAAAACTGTCACAATTCAGCTTGAGTCATCAATCTCATACAAAAGCCTGCTTACTTTTATGAACATGATCGAAGAGAACCTCACAAAAATGCAGGTCGCAAAAGTAACACTCGCCAAATCATCCGACAACGATGAAAATGTTGCCGGACAAACACTCGCTATTGAGGTTTATGTAAAGTAATATTATGAATAACATTTCACTCAACGGACTACCAAAACAATTATCAAACTTCTTTCATCGCTATCATGTGGTTACCTTTTCACTGGTCGTACTTGGCGGCATGGCCGTCGCCATCCTTCTGCTCAACAACATCCTCACGACATCAGCTCAGCCAGGGGATAGCGCTGGCATTAGCACGAACTTCGACACCGATACCATCAAACGGGTCAACGAGCTAAAAACAAGCAATGACGCTCCGCAAAATATCTCATTTCCAACCGGTCGCATCAATCCCTTTGTTGAGTAAGCCGGTAAAAACGCTTATACTATAGATATGCTACTTCTCGGCTCTCGACTCATCGGCGCACCCATCATGGGGCTACAAACAGGTACGGCACTTGCACGCACATCGCGCGCAATTATCGATCCTCGCAATCTTAGTATTGTCGCCTACGAGTTGTCCGGGCCGCTCCTCGATCGCCAACCGTCACTCCTACGAATCGTCGACATCCGTGAACTTAGTGACATAGGCATGATTGTCGACTCAAGCGATGAGTTCATTTCTCCCGAAGACGTCATAAAGGTGCAGTCTATATATGACCTCCACTTTGATCTCGTTGGCCTTGCCGTTATTGACGATAAAAAGCACAAGCTTGGCAAGGTTGTCGCCTACACACTCGAGGCAACTAGCTTTGTCATTGAACAGCTAAATGTTAAACGTCCGCTTCTTAAAAGCTTGAACGATACAGAACTTCTCATTCACCGCTCGCAGATCATAGAAATCAACGATACGACGATCGTTGTTCGCTCTGCCGAGGCAAAGGCACACGAGCCCGTAACGCAGGCTATCCGTAGCTACAACAATCCGTTCCGTGGAAGCTCACCGCAACCAGAAGCGACAACACGACAGGCCTAGTCGTTATCTTCACGCTCGCTCAGTGCGGCCGTAATAGTATCATATGAAAAGCCCTGACGCGCTAGGTACTGTATAAATTTCTGCCGATCCGGGTAGCGAGCCTGCTTTTTTGCTATAACTTTTCGTAGCTCGCCATCTTCACTGCGATCTGTTTCACTTAAGAACCGCTCAATTATAGACGATTCCACTCCCTTAGATCGCAACTCGGCCTGCAGCTTTCGCTGGCTAGCACCCTTTGTCAAACTTCGGTTTTCCACCCAGTAGCGAGTAAACTTCTCATCATCAACATACCCTTTTTCAACCAAGCGATCGAATACTCGCGATGTCACTTCTGGCGATACACCCTTCTTCATCTCACCTGTTTTCGTACGCGTATCACGCGTTTTTCTGTAAAGATAGTCCCGCACTTCTTTGGCACTATGTGGTCGCATCAGACAATACTCAAGTGCGCGCACATACACCTTGCCAAACGTACTCTCTTGCTCAAGCGCTGTCAGCTCCTCGTCACTATACTCCTGGCCCACCTTCAAGCCAAGATCGGCATATTGAAATACATCGAGTGAAAACCGATACTTACCATCAACCATCACGTTGACACGATTTTTGTCTTTTTGCTGTGCCGTGATTGCGGTTATTTGCATATTCCTAGTATACCAACTCTGAGCTACCGTCCCATTTCGAAAATGTCGTCAAGCTCTCACGTCACTCGTCTCGTGGTGCTATAATCAAGTTATGACAGCAGATACTCAACCTCAACCTCAACCACATAGCACAGCTCCAGCCCCACAGACAACCCCACTCTACCAAGAGAGTCGCTACACAAAGTTCTACCTGACAATGCTCATCCTTAGCACCATCGGCACCTCCCTTGGCCTCCTAAGCCTCATAGCAATCCCTGAGACATTGAACGAACTGCAGACGAACCCTATCAACTCAATCACAAGCCTTGTTCAACTCTTCCTCATTCTTCCGGCTTCAATTCTCGCACTCGTCCTACTTTGGCGCAAGCAGATCCTTGGCCTCTGGATCAAGCTCGGTACCTACGTCGCTACCATTATCGCGATCGCCGTCAGTCTTCTAGCTATTGATCAAACAATCAAACAGGCGGTCGATATCGCACTCAAAGATATTGCAGCAGATGATGCTAGTCGCGACTTTGCTGCCGCGTTTACGACTGGCGCGTTCTATGCGAGTATCACCATGTCTATCATCGCTAGCATTGCGTTTGCCATCCTCTGGTGGTTCGCCTGGAAAAACCAAGCCGCAGCCGACGCCAAGAAATAACCAATTTCATGCCCACAAGAAAATACCCCGCTGTACGAGCGGGGTATTTATATAGTAATTGATGAATTACGCTTCGGCCTCAGCAACCTTAGCGCGAACCTTGGCATCAATTTCAGCCAGCACTTCGGGGTTTTCCTTCAAGTATGCCTTGCTTGCTTCACGGCCCTGGCCGATCTTAGCATCGCTGTAGTCAAACCATGCACCGGCCTTGCCAACAATATTATGCAGTACAGCTAGATCAAGCACATCGCCTGTCTTTGAGATACCTTCATTGTACATAATATCGAATTCAGCCACGCGGAATGGAGGCGCAATTTTATTTTTCACCACCTTCACCTTTGTGCGGTTACCGATTATATCCTCACCATTCTTAATTTGTCCCGTTCGACGAATATCAAGACGAACAGACGCATAAAACTTCAATGCATTACCGCCAGTAGTCGTTTCCGGATTACCAAACATGACGCCGATCTTCATACGAATCTGATTAATAAAGATGACAGTCGTCTTGCTCTTATTGATGATTCCAGTCAGCTTACGAAGCGCCTGGCTCATCAAACGAGCCTGAAGACCCATGTGACTATCGCCCATGTCGCCGTCGATTTCAGCTTGCGGCACAAGCGCAGCTACCGAGTCGACAACCACAAGATCAACCGCATTAGAGCGAACCAATGTCTCAGCGATCTCTAGTGCCTGCTCACCATTGTCTGGCTGCGACACAAGAAGATTATCGGTATCAACGCCTAGCTTGCGGGCATAGGCTGGGTCAAGTGCGTGCTCGGCATCAATAAACGCTGCCGTACCGCCCTGTTTTTGAATCTCCGCAATAGCGTGAAGCGTCAGGGTTGTTTTACCCGAACTCTCTGGACCATAGATTTCGATGATACGGCCCCGCGGGTAGCCGCCACCAAGCGCTAGATCAAGCGACAATGCGCCAGATGATACGAGCTCAACATCAACCGTTTTCGTGTCCCCAAGGCGACGAATCGCACCATCACCAAACTGCTTATTAATTTGCTCTTGGGCAAGCCCTAGTGCTTTTAACTTTCCTTCACTTGCCACCGGCTTTTCACCAATCGCGGCTTTTTCAGACTTTTTCGCTGCCATAGTCAGTCCCCTCTCTTAAAATCTATTACCATTATACGTCCCTCTGGCAAAATTTGCTACAACGGTAGTTTTTCCCTCGTTTCCTCGTGGTATAATGAAGGTAATGAAACGTGCTCACGGATTTACCGTTATTGAACTACTCGTCGCTATCGTGTTTCTCGCCGCTATCGGCGTCATTTTCTTTATCCAGAAAAATAATCTTCAAATCGCTGGTCGTGACGAACAGCGTAAGATCGCCATCAATACCATGCATTATGGTCTCGAGGAGTCATTCTTTGCAAAAAATAAGTACTACCCAGCATCAATAGATGAGAAGATGCTCACGACCGTACCTTCAGAACTCTTTACTGATCCATTTGGCGTAAAACTTGGTGACGGCGCGTCCAACTACCGATACGAACCGCTAAACTGCACCGACGATAAATGCCAAGGTTACAACCTACGCACGACACTCGAGAACGAAGCTGATTTCGTCAAGACAAATCGCTCCAACTAACCCTCGTCGGTGTCAACTGGCCGACCAAGCTTGAAGGCTTCAACCGCATTATTAAGTAGTGCAATCTGCTCTTTTGGATTAGCAACATACTTAAAGCGGTAGGTTGTTTCATCACCCTCAGTGGAAAGACGAATAGAGCCATAGTTAAGAATACTTTGCAGCATGCCCTCTTGGCGGAAGCTGGCATCCTCAATATTACCCAGGCTCACCGTCTGTTCGTGGCGCGAGAAAAGACTCAACTGCACCTCTTGAATGACGCTTTCGTTGGTGAGGAAGAATTTATTAGCAAGATACACATAGATGGCCGCAAAACCGCCAAATGCAACCGCCACAATAAGCGCAATGATCGGGAAGAACACCTCTTGGAGTGTTGGAAATGCAAATGTACTACTACTTGCGGCGATCGTATCGTAGCTAAAAAGAACGAAGAGTAAAATGCCAAGCAGGAATGCCGTCAAAGCAACCGGCAGCACCAGCCCAATCGGATGACGACGTACGGCGCTAATAATGTACTCGGCATCACTAAGGTTCAAGAAAGGATACTGCTGCATCGAAGCATCGTGCCGTGCCTTTACCTCAGGACTCACATCATACTTCACTGGCTCAACCGAACGTGCAACATGAACGATCTGAGGAGGTGTCGCAGGTGAAGCTACAGAAGGAGCAGCCTGAGTAGGTGGATGTGCATATAGTGGACGGCCCTGTGCGTCGTAGGCAACAGGTTGATTATAATCGTGGGGAGTCGCTGATGGCTGTTCGGTCTTCATGCTTATAGTATAGCAATATTACGCTACGTTTGCTTCCGCTATCGGATGTAGTCGTCCGAGATGCTTATATGCTTTAGCTGTAACGCGTCGTCCGCGCGGCGTGCGCTCAATAAATCCAAGCTGTAAAAGATACGGCTCATAAAAATCTTCAATTGTTGTCGCCTCATCACCAGTTAGTGCTGCAACCGTATTAAGGCCGACTGGATTATTACCATAATTATCAATAATACTCAGCAGGAGATTTCGATCAGCTGGGTCAAGCCCGAGCTCATCGACTTCCAAAAGTTCGAGTGCCTTAGTGGTAGTAATCGTATCAATAATACCGTCACCATTAACATCGGCATAGTCTCGCACACGCTTAAGGAGACGATTGGCAATACGCGGCGTCAAGCGGGCACGCGTTGAGAGCATCCGCGAAGCTTCAGGATGAATTTTACTCTCAAGGATCGAACTTGCACGGGTAATAATCTGCCCGATTTCGTCGGCCGTATAAAATTCAAGTCGATGAATGAGTCCAAAACGATCACGCAGCGGCGCGGCCAAGGCACCTGTTCGCGTGGTTGCTCCAATCACTGTGAACTTCGGCAAATCGAGGCGAACACTTCGGGCCGCCGGCCCTTTGCCAATAACAATATCGAGCTTGAAGTCTTCCATCGCACTATAAAGCACTTCCTCGACAGCACGCGATAGACGGTGAATTTCATCGATGAACAAGATGTCACCGTCAGCTAGATTCGTAAGAATACTCGCAAGGTCGCCAGCGCGTTCAATCGCCGGACCGGCCGTTACGCGAATATTCTTGCCCATTTCATTCGCGATCACCGTTGCCATAGTTGTCTTACCAAGCCCAGGGGGGCCATAAAGAAGCACATGGTCAACTGGCTCGTCACGAGCTTTGGCAGCATCAATCGCAAGCTTTAAGTTACGCTTCAAACGATCCTGCCCAATATAATCCGCAAACGTTTGCGGTCGAAGGGTCACTTCGATTTGCTGTTCATCAACATCTTCGTCATGATTGCTTGTATCAACAATTCGCTCAATAGCCATAATCATTTACTAGTATAACGTATTTACGACATACTGTGGGGATTGAGGCAATATATTAGCCTTTAAGCGCCTGCGTCACACGATCCGCAGTTGAAAGTTCGGTCGATACGCCTTCAAGCGCTCGCGTCGCGTCATTCAGATTGTAACCGAGCGCCATGAGCGCTTCGAGCGCCTCATCGCTGTGAGAAATAGGCTGGGAAATACCAGTCGTTGTATTGTTGTCATAATACAGCGGCATGCCGACTTTATCTGACAGGTCAACCACGACGCGCTCGGCCGTCTTTTTACCGACGCCACTCGCCTTCGTAATATATGTCGCGTCACTATTAGCAATCGCATTGCGCACCACTTCACTTTCATCAAGGCTCAATATAGCCAGCGCCGCTTTTGGCCCAACGCCCTGCACTGTAATAAGCATTTCAAACAACTTTTTCGCCGCGAGGCTCGTAAATCCAAAAAGTTCCTGCGATTGTTCGCGGATGTGATGATGGGTATAAAACTTCACCGGTTCATTTAAAAGCGCGTGCTCGAAATCGCCAAGTGCCACCGATACCTCGTACCCCACACCCTGAACGTCAACAATGACAGATGAATTAAATTTTTCCGCTACTACCCCTGAGACATGTGCAATCATGTTACCCATTATGACACACCTCGGCTCAAATACTTACGGCTAAGGTGCCCCGGGTACGGTTCCGGGGGTCGTCGGTGTCGTTGGATCAGTCGGAGCCGTCGTGTCTTCGTCGTCAACCGGTACTTCCTCTTCTTCTGGAGGTGGAGCCGCACTATCTTCTTCTGCCTGCTTGGCAGCATCTTCAGTCGCCTTTTCAGCCGCCTTTTTCGCCTCGTCTTCGGCCTTTTGGCGAGCCTTCTCTTCATCTTCCGAAATAATCGTACAACTAGTCGTCGGTAGTGCAGTTGCTAAGAAATATTCGCCATACGAGCCCCTCCCGGCCGCACTTGCCAGGCCGCCATTCGACGTACAAACATTTCGTTTCACTACCCCGCTCGGAACGGCGAATTCGACATTGCTCGTACCCTCTAGTGCCGCCTTCATAGTATTCCTCCAGATAGGTCCAGCCATGTCAGAGCCGCCCGATTGCATAATCGCATTGTCGTTATTGCCTACCCAAATACCAATAGCTATTTGTGGCGTATAGCCAATCGTCCACGCATCCCTCGAATCATCGGTAGTTCCCGTTTTTACCGCGACCGTACGGCCAGAGACAGTCAGCGCACTACCAAACATCGGTGCACGGGCATTATTGTCGGATAGAATACTCGATATCAAGTAGGCCCCTTCTTTACTGATGACCTGCTTACTTGTCTCTCTTGCCTTAAAGATGTTGTCATCAAACTTGTTATTGATCTGGCGCACGATAGTCGTATTAAATTGCTGGCCTTGGTTCGCATAGGCCGCGTACGCATTTGTCATTTCAGTAAGCGGTACCTCAGCCGAGCCAATCGCGAGCGACAGGCCATAGTCAGTATCGTCCTTGAGCGTCGTAATACCCACTCGCTTTGCTGCGGCGATAGAATCATTGAGACCAACCTTTTGCATTACTTTCACCGCTGGAATATTCAATGACCGGGCGAGTGCGCTCCGCACTGTAACGTTACCGTAGTACTGTCGAGTAGCATTTTGTGGTTTATATCCGCCGAAGTCAGTCGCCTCATCCTTCAAGATTGTCGCCGGCGTGATCACCCCTCGCGCCAACCCATCGGCATAATAAATCGACTTAAAGGTCGAGCCCGGCTGGCGCGGCGTCGTAGCCATATTCACCTTGCCAAACGTTTCGTTATTCCAATCGGCGCTTCCCGCAAGTGCCCGGATTTCGCCAGTTGTCGGATCAATCGCAATACCACTCGCGTTTGAACCGTCATTGGCCTGAATATGATCCATATTACTAGCAATATTCTCATTTAATTTCTTTTGCAGACTCAAATCAAGCGTCGTCCGCACCTGATAGCCAGAACGCGTCACACGCTCTTCACCATATTTCTCATACAGTTCATTCAGCACCATTTCGGTAAAGTGAGGCGCCACATTTGAAGTATCTGAAGATTCTACTTCGCTATACACGAGCTGCTCGGCAAGGGCAGCTTGCTTCTCGGCTTCTGTAATATAGTCATTGTTTACCATTCGCGTCAACACCGTCTCCTGACGCTCTTTGGCGAGCGCAGGGTCGCCACTAATTGGCGAATAGTTCGACGGTGATGGCAACACACCAATAAGCATCGCGCTTTCAGCCAGCGTCAGATCGGCGGGGGCTTTATTGAAGTACGTTTTGGCTGCATCCTCGATGCCAAACGCTCCCTCTCCGTAGTACACGGAGTTAAGATACATGCTTAAAATTTCGTCTTTAGAATAGGTGCGCTCAATGGCAATAGATATCGAAAGCTCCTGGTACTTTCGCAAATAGTTGCGATCTTCGCTAAGAAGCGTATTCTTTGCAAGCTGCTGAGTAAGCGTTGATCCGCCATACTCCGTTGCACCAGAAGTAAAGTTGGCGTACAGAGCACCCAGCATGCTGCCGACTGAAAACCCAGAGTGCTCGTAAAAGTTTTTATCCTCGGAGGCAACGAGTGCATGTTCCGTGTTGTCCGATATAGCACCCAGCCCGAGCTGCTCACGGTGCTCGGCTCGCCCCGTCCGATAAAACGCTTCGCCGCTCTTATCCATCAGTACGATACCCGTGTTGTTGCGGTTCATTAACCGTTCCTTATCGGCAATGTCACGTGCGAAATACGCATACGTCGCTAGCGGCGTCACGATCAAAAAGGCAAGTATCGGCCCGCCAATAACCATGACTTTTTTTGGCTTACTGAGACCCTTAAACCACATCCATCGCCTGCGCAGATAGCGCTTGGCTTTTTGGACAGGTGTTAATCGCTTGGTGTATTTTCCTTGACGAATCATCTGTTCCATTATACCACTCTGGCTTAAAATTTGCTGGTCACCCCTTAAAATGTAACTCTATAAATAACATTAGCTCAGCCAATCCCCATGGTATATAATTGAGCTCACATAATCAAAGGAGAATCTTTATGTCACCAGAAAACCAGCAACCAGAAGTACCAGCACCTGCGCCGCAGCCAGCTCAACCGGTTCAGCCAGTTCAACAGATTGTCGTTGCTCCACCTCGTCCAAATGGCCTTGCGATAACCGCCCTCGTACTTGGTATTGTCGGCTTCCTACTGGGATGGACAGGCCCTATTGGTCTCATTATCGGTATTGCTGCTCTCGTCTTTGGTATCCTTGCCGTTATTAAACACCAAAGTAAAGGCATGGGCGTGACCGGTATCGTTCTCGGCGGCCTTACTGTCGCCTTTGCACTTCTTTGGATGTTCGTTTTTGCCGCTCTTATCGGTGGCGCCGACGCGTACATCGACCAAGTAAATGAAGACACGAAAAATCGCAGCACAAACCAAGCGGCCATTTACGATAAAATTACAAACGGCATGACAAAAGCCGAAGTTGAAGCCGCAACCGGCCACGAATCAGGCAACTGTGTCGTGTCGGAAGTTGAAGGCCTCCCAAAGAGTGAAACGTGCAATTACGGCGACGTCATTAAAGACGGTATCATTGGCGTTACCTACTCAGACGACAAAGTAACTGCAAAAACAAAGCTTTAATATATCTCTATTGAACACAAAATACGCCGCATACTCGCGGCGTATTTTTACTGTACTCGGCTCATCATCGCATAGGTGATGGCAGCGGCCAGTGCATCAGCACAGTCATCGGGCTTTGGCACATCACGCAGCCCCAGCTGGATCCGCACCATCTCTTGCACCTGCTTTTTATCGGCCTTGCCATACCCTGTCAGGGTTTGCTTTATTTGTAGCGGCGTATACTCGGCAATCGCCAGGCCGCCCTGGTGCCCTGCCAGCATCGCCACACCTCGGGCATGCGACACGCTCATGGCCGTTGTGACATTTCGTGCAAAAAAGAGCTTCTCAATTGACATTACCGTCGGTTTTGTTTCACTAATAATGTCCGTAAGGCCCTCATAAATATCCGCCAAGCGAATCTCAAGTGGCGTATGTGCCGGTGTCGTGATCACCCCGGCAGTCACCATCTTGGTTTTTCCATTCACATAATCCACCACCCCAAAGCCAAGGATGCCAGTGCCCGGATCGATACCAAGAATTCTCATTCCTTTAGTATACGCGTTATTTACGCGAGTGGAAGAACGTAGCGATTTTCCCAAACAGCAATCCAGCTTCTCTGCGCCATTCCCAGATTCCGTAGCTGAGCGCCAAAAGGCCGACTCCGCCGAGCGCCCACCAACCAACAAATGCCTGAGCTGTATCCTTTATTGACTCGACGGCAAACGCCGCTTCGGGAATCGATGCGATCGATGTAACATTGCGGCAACGATTCGTATCAGGATTACGCTCACGACCTTCTCCGCAATCAGCCAAGGTCAGCTCGTCACTACTTGCAATTTTTCTACAGCGTCCCGTGTCGGGATTTCTGAATTGATCATCGGCGCACGGCTTGAGTACGCTTGCCACCGATGCGACAATCGATCGGCAGCGATTAGTATCTTCACTTCGGTATTGGCCTTCTCGACACGGCACTAGCGTGCTTGCCACTGCGATAGCCCGGCATCTTCCGGTCTCTTCGCTTCGATATTGATCGTCGCGGCAAGTCTTTTGAATTTGCGTCTCGCTCCCAGAGCCCATTCCTGGCGTAGCTTCAGCGGGAAATACATTTTCAACTGCTGGCGAAGGCGCACCCAGTCGCCAAGTACCACTCGTCTCGTCGAGCGACCACGAGCGGCCGCTTGCGAGCGCTTTGTCCATATCTTGATATGCCACTTCATCGTATATTTTCGTACCAAAGTAATCTTCCAGCCATACATTACTCGCAGTATTTGTGAGCCCGAGCAGATCGCCGTCATTCTCATAGCGAAGCAAGAAATATTCTCCCGGCGCCAAAATAAGCTCATCTCGCTCCGGACTTAGCGTTGACTCATGCCAGGTGAGCGTCGCAGCACTTGCTACCGTACCTGCTCGAACACGATACTCGGCGATATTGATCACTTTGGTCGATGTGTTTTTGAGCTCAATATAATCACTACAGTCAAACTCACTTTCAGACGGCAGGCAGCTACGCGGCACAGCTAGAATTTCAGATAGTATCAACCCCTGATTATCGATAGGTGGTATATACAGTGTCTCATCAAGTAGTACTAAGCCATTACCAAAGGCCTTGTAATCCGTACTAAACGAACCTTTTTGCTTCAAGCTAGCATTCACACTTCGCTGCCCACTCTTATCTTGAGCATGGACATGACGCGCGTACGCCTGACCCACGCTAAGCGAAATACCCTCGATCAGCTGCACTCGCACACCATGCAGCAATACCTGAATCGACACGACACTGGCGCCAGGCGAAAATACACAGTCGCCGACTAATCGCTGCGAAGATGTAATTGGCGAAGTACTATCAGTCACCGTCAGATAGCGCTTCGGCAAGAGCCAGCCCACAGAAAGACGGAGACTACAGGTAAGCGCAGCTCCCGAAGAATCAAGAGATCCATCAGCTACAAGTATCTCTACAGCTGACATATCGATCGGCACCGTAGATTGGTTATAAAACTCAATTACATCGAGATAATTTGTACTACTGAACGTCGTGACGACAAGATCCGGTGTCGTTTCTGGATATTGTATCGTCGGCGAAGGACTAATAGTCGCATTCGCTGGCGTGATCGGCTGAGATGGCGACGTAGTCGTCGAGACAAGAGCGGCGACACTTCCCTCGGGTAAAACCATGTCGGGTTCAAGATGTATATCCGTATCCTGAACAGGCGATTGTAAATTCTCATCTATCGATACGTACTCGGCAGATTGAGAAGTGACTGGCCCATTCAACGCACTCTCGGTCATCGATACGGCATCTTCGACTTGCTCCAGTGCGCCGACTACACCCGCCGGCATGACGACAGAACTAACCAGAGATATAACAAGAAACCATCGTACTATTCGCATCATCGGCGGCCCACGCACCTTTGCAGCTTACGGTTTTGTGCTTACATTTAAGCAAACTTTTATTTATTTGCCAAGAAAAAATACCCTTTCGGGTATCATTCTCTTATTCCGGCAATTCGGCCGTAATATCGGCGTTCGTGTGCACGTTCACAACATCGTCAAGATCATCGAGCGCGTCCATCACCTTCAGTACTTTTTGCGCAACCTCAGGATCATCAATTGTCACCTGGACATTTGGTACATACTGGAGTTCAGCTTCTTTCACCGTCAGTCCTGCTTCAAGAATCGCATGGCGAACCTTGGCAAGATCTTTCTGATCGGTATAGACAGTAATCTCACCCTCTTCTTCAATAGCATCCTCAGCACCAGCGTCAAGAATTGTAAGCAGCGCGTCTTCGCCGGTCGCCGCCACCTGAATCACACCCCTACGAGTAAACTGAAACATCACACTACCGGCATCAGCAATACGGCCACCATTTTTTGTGAGCGCATTGCGTACATCTGGGAACGTACGATTTTTGTTATCAGTCGCGGTCTCGATAATAATACCGACACCCTGCGGGCCCATACCTTCGTAGGTGATCTCCTCGAGTACGGCGGCGTTTTTGTCACTTACGCGGTCGATAGCACGCTGAATATTCGCATTTGGCATATTAGCCTGCTTGGCTTTTTCGATAGCCAGCGCCAAGTTTGAATTCATCGTCGGGTCGGCACCGCCACGCGCCGCAATAGCGATCTGATTACCGATCTTCGTAAAGACAGCGCCACGCTTGGCGTCTTTAGCGCCCTTTTCACGTTTAATTGTTGACCACTTACTGTGTCCTGACATAAGGAATCTCCACTACATTTTTTGTCGTATTTATTCTATTATAACAGATACGAAATAACGTTACGGCAGAGTAAGGCTACACTGTGTCACGACCCCACCTTCATTCACACCATTGGCGCCGCTCATTCCACACGGCTGGCTGGTGCCAGAAAGATAATAAACAATCCTTGATATTGACGCATTGTACATAGCACCAGCGCGCATATTATTCGTTATTCCGATAGACATCAAGCTAGTAGCAAGTGTCGGCTTACCCGATATAGAACCCGCCAAATTGCTGTCGAGGGTAGTATTTACCATAATATTACCGCTATCCCCTTGCCAGCATTGATTACCGGGGTAGTCAGCACCTAAGCATCCCGTGGACGTAGGATAGGCGGAATTGACGGCATGATAACTCCGCAGCGCCTTATTATATATATTGACACCAGCTATCACCTGCGCATTCCGCGCACGCTGCTGGATGCCATTATAGGCAACGATAGTGATTGCCGCCAAGATGCCAATAATGACGATGACAATCAAGAGCTCGACGATTGTAAAACCTCGCAACTTCTGCCGATTCTTAAGTACTGTATCCATTACGCTTAAGTATAGGTTATGGATACACACCTCGCAACCATGCCGCTACTCGACAATATTACTATCGCGTAAATTAAACTTTGTCTTCCGCCACATATACACACATATCAACACAATGACAATATAGCTCAAAGCAACAAGCCATCCACTCGCTTCGATTTGCGTCTGTGCCCATGGCAGCTGCGATAGATACTGAGCAACCCCAATCATGTATTGCAGCAGCCACTGCGCAGGCAAGCCAATAATCTCCGCCACGCCCGGAGCCATAAGGCCGCCAACTCCAGCGATAAACGTCAGCAGCATGGCGAGCGGCACCAACGGCAACACTAATAAGTTCGCTACGATCGCCACATTCGAAAATTGCCCAAATGCCAGCACTAAAATAGGAAGTGTCACGATTTGAGCGGCCACAGTTTCACCAAGAATCTGTCGAATCGTGCCTGGCTTTTTCCCACCAAAGAAATAGCGCTGCATAAGCGGCGCGACAACCATCACGCCAGCAAAGGCAGCAAAGCTCAACTGCCACCCAAGGTCACCCCAAGCAAAACTAGGATTCACAAGTACCGTTATTGCCGCCACGACTGATAGCAAGACGAGAGGGTGGAATTTTCGTCCATAATACCATGCAAGTAAACTCAGACCCGTAACCAAGCCGGCACGCGTCATACTCGGACTCGCCCCAGTCACGGCGACAAAACAAATCGTCATACCGCCAGCTATCGCCGTGGACATATAGGCCGATACTTTGACAAATAGCCGCCGCGCCAACCGCACAAGGATCGTTAAATTATACCCACTCGCAACAACAATATGCGTCAAACCCGCAATTTGCAGTGCAGTCACAAGCTCTTCCGGCAGTGCCCGGCGTTGCCCAGTGAGATACCCAATCCCCAAGCTAGCCTGAGGCTCCGGTATGGCTATCCGTATCGCATCCACAAACCAATCGCGCACCTGCCGCGCGACGTCACCAGGCTCGGGACGCTCGACTTTCTTAAGATCCGCACGATACATCACGCCCGCGAATGAGCCAAAGCCCTCTTGCAGCTCACCCTCAACGGTGATTCTGTCTCCTCGTTTTATATCTGCTCTATTTTGCAGCACTACCCACACCTTACCAGCAAGTGGATGGTCACGTACTGCCAAATGATCAAGACGTGCAATCATTTCACCTTTCTTGCCACTATCCATATCTTCGCTAGCATTGCCCGCCACGCTCACATTTTTGCCATACAGATTTGTATAGATAGTCAGCTGGCTCTGTTCGATCGAGCCGCGCCAAAGCCCAATCAACACACCAGCGATACATATCAATGGAAGCAAATACATAAATCGACGCCACACTACCAGCGCCCCCAGCCCAAGTCCGCTCAGTAGCCATACTATCGAGGCAAATAAAGTCTGCTCTACATATTGAGCCGCTACTACACCCACTACGATCCCGACTGCCAGCACGGCAATCAGCCACGAGACATGCAATCGGCGCCGCAGGATATAGCGATTCATGCGATCAGTATGGCACAAAAATTTATATTCCGACAAAGAAAAAACACCCATCTTTCGATGAGTGACTTTTCTTGGTGAAGCCGCTGAGACTTGAACTCAGGACACCCTGCTTAAAAGGCAGGTGCTCTAACCAGCTGAGCTACGGCTCCATATTATCGCAAAGGCCATGGTACCTTTAACTCTACAAAGATACCATTTTAAAGGGTGACTTGTCAATGTTTGAGTGATTCTTTATGATGGCGTGGCGTTTTTGTAGCCAAGATATCAAACAGTGCAAACACTAGTCCGGCGGTCACAATGAACACGCGATTTTCTACAAAAAAGTCATACACTTGTTTGCCCGTATCCTGAAGGACAAGCGCGCTGCCGAGTGGCTCAAGCAGGAGTGCAAGCGCCAGTACGGCAAACGCCAATGACCCCACCACCCGCTGGCCCTTGTGCTTATAGGTAGGCCCGCTAAAGAAAAGAAGTACAGCAGGCAGCAGCACCAAGGCCGCAGCTACAAGGCTCGTAAGCGGCGGTAGCGTGATGCTTACAACGCCAGATTGCTCCACTAACGGCGTGAGCTCTTTCGTCCACAAGCTACTGAGCATCGCACCCGCAGCAAGCGCGAGGCCGAGCACGCCAAAACGCCGCCTCGTCGCAAAGGACACGACAAAAAGTGCCACGACAACAATGACAAAAATTACTACTACATTCACTATTTTATCCTCCTCGCTTCATCGAGATTAAATGTCGCTTTACTGCCAATACGTATATTTTTTGCGTCTACCGCACCTAGCGGCAGCTCAAGCACATACAGCGCAGGGTCGTTCGGTACATACGACTTTGGAAAATCATCTGGCGAAGCCCCTTTGACGATATACACGACCTTTTGCGCCTGATCGAGCCAGACAATATCGAGCGGGATCTTCACGCCCTTCATCCATATCGCCCATTTGTCACTGCTATCAAACAAAAACAGCATCGCTTCGCTAGGGCCGAGATGGCCAACGCCCGACAAGCCTCGATCGCGCTGTTCCGGTGTTTGTGCGATACGCGTTTTAAATACACCGTCACCCAGTGCGAGCGAAATTCGCGGCCTCATCTGAGGCTCGATCAACATAAACGCAGCGACGCCTACTACAAGCAGCAAACAGACGACCAGCCAAATAGACGTCTTGTCTTTTCGGTTACTCATACACTACTGCCCACATTGTCATAGGCCTATTATAGCAGTCGGACAGTACGAGCGCGCTAGGCGCCGACTTTATCTTTTTTGTTGCGCCGCTTGGCGTTCATTTCGACGTATTCAATAATCGGACTTGCCACGTCGCGGCCCGTTACTTTTTCAATCCCAAAACCAGGACTAGCGTTCACTTCGAGAATAAGCGGCCCACGGGCGGAGCGCATCATGTCTACACCCGCAACATTGAGCCCCATGGCACGCGCGGCTTTTATAGCCATCTTGCGCTCCTCTTCAGTAAGTTTCACGATGGTACCTTCGCCGCCCTTATGGAGGTTTGAGCGAAAATCATCGTCAAGACTTTGACGTTTCATACTCGCAATCACGCGGCCACCAACTACAAATGCACGAATATCAGTACCGGCTGACTCCTTTACAAACTCCTGTAAAAGAATGTTTGTACCATCGTCGTTCGTAAGATAAAAAGCCTGAAGTACAGATTTGGCAGCTTTCTTAGTTTCAGCCAGAACAACCCCATTACCATGCGTACCACGAGCCAATTTAATAATCACCGGCATACCGCCAAGTCGATCGAGTAGGTCGTCGATATCGGTCGTATTACGCGACACGACTGTCTTAGGAATACCGACGCCAGCCTTAGCCAGTAGCTGCAAACTACGTAATTTATCTCGGGAGCGGTTAATGGAGATTGAACTTGAGACACTATAAACGCCCTGCATTTCCAGCTGACGAACAATCGCCGATCCATACCTCGTCATGTTCGACGCGATGCGCGGAATTATCGCATCGAATTTCGTTAAGTCTTGGCCTTTATAGCTGACGGTCGGGTTGTTTTGCTCGATCGAGGCGTAACAATCACGGTACTTTACGATTGTCACCTTGTGCCCACGCTTAACAGCCTCCTCTTTGAGACGTTTTGTTGAATAGTTTCCTGGTCCGTTTGATAAGATGGCGATATTCATACTTTATTTCTCCAATTCTCTCTGTAAATATTCCGCGAAAGCTTGCTGTTTTTCCTGGATAAAGGCGCCTGTTGCTATCTGAGGGCCATCATTTACTTCAAAACAATACCACTCGCCTGATGCGCTGTCTTGCACCATATCGATGCCAGCAACGTCTCTCCCCATAACAGTGGCTGCACTAAGACTATCAATCTGCACTTTTGACGGCAACGTATTGACATCAACCAAAGCCGCAGTACCACCCTGTGAGGTGTTATTTAGATGTGTAGAGTCGTCTTTTCGCGAACGATAAATCACAAGTGAAATCTGCCTACCAAGCACCAATATCCGATAATCGCCTTCGTTAGGCACAAACGCCTGACCAATTAAATACTGCTCTTCTTTTAGGGCCTGCGACGCGACGCGCTTAAAGTCACTTTCGGAGCGGATCACTTCATTCAATTGACCTTTACTGGCATGTATACCCTTGAGTACGAATGGCAAGGATAGCATCTCGACGTATCTCTCATACGAGCGTACTAACGTCGCCGGCATCATAAAGAGCGAGTTAGGAACTTTAATATCATGGGTGCTTAAAATACTATACTGATACAACTTACTTGTTGTCGGAAAGTACTGCACAATGTCGTCGAGTACACGCACGCCCTTGTGGCGAAGATACCTCGCAAGTGCAGCTGTGACATCCCGCTGCACTGATGTTTTAAAATGAACTATGTCATAGTCAGAAATATCAAGACCGGACGGCATAATCGTCACTTTCGACTTTTCATCTTGGATCGAGAAGGACAAATTGTCATATGTCGTTCGATCGACGATGACATCGTCAATCAATGCCTCGACACCTTCAGTAAATCGACGTACATTGTCGGATGCGATCGAACTCACAATCAATACACGACGCTTTTTTTCGGCGACAGGATCATGAGAGACATCAACTAAAAACTTACCCTGAAGCGTTCTACGACCTATCAAAATTGGATAAGCGCTACGCGAACGATCTGCAAGTGTAAATCGCACATGAATTTTCCTGCCTTCAACGAGAACTGGTAACTTAATCTTGTACCTATACTCAGCCACACCGAATGAGTTTTTGATTGATATGATCTGAAAATCTCTTGTAGTAATAACTTCACCCGTATAGTTTGGGGATTTTTTATCAAAAAGCTTAAATGACAACACTCCATTAACATCACTGATGTCGCTCGCCCATATAGCAGAGCTGTCCGCCCCGGTATCTACCTTCGCGGCTATCCCTTTCAGGTCGTATTTAGGGAAGTCGACAAGTACCTTACGGCCGACAATCTGTGGTGTTTGCTTCATAGTCTTCATTATAATATCACTTCATCCTGTTGTTCGTTTTTTTGTGAAAAAAGTGCCATATGCTTGTCAATCGTAGGATCGAATTTACCGCTCAATACCCACTGCAGCTTTTCCTTTCGCTCAGTTTCATCAAGCTCGGCCACACTATTGAGCCATTGATTTGCCCTCTGGGAACCGTTCGCGTACGATATATCCCGCGCATCAAGGCTATTTCCACGAGCTGTACGCATTGTCTGCGTCAGTGCCTTTCTTTTGGCGTCACGAATCGCCTGATCGGTCACCGTGTCCTGATCGAGCAATAATCGCCTCCACATAATTTCATGAGTCTCTCTGAAATCTCGTTTTCCGCCACCTTCTTTGTCCATCCCTAGCTGCAAACCAAGTGATACGTAGAATGGCACACCAACGTCCCGTCTTTTCGCCATCACTATCTGCTCGATGCCTGTACAGAAGCCCTCTTCAAACGCGGTGTTTCCATGAAGCGAACGACGGCGATATGACGTCTCTTGATCGGCGGCGTTCTGAGCACGTAGTGCATGCAGTACCTCGTGCGTCACAACACCCTTCAGGGTGTTTTTTGTAAAATCAGCTCTTGTCTTACCAACGACGATACGCTGCTCCGAGCCGCGAGTTTCAGCACTACCAGACTCGACAAGCTCGAAGCGCCATCCCTTTTCACTTAGACCCAACGCCTCAAGTGCATGAGCAAAGTACTCACCCGACTCAGCTGCCGTGATCACTTCTTGATCGGTAGTGGTTGCAGCCTCCAGGTCCGGGTAAAGTTCATATATGTCAGATTTAATCGTTTCCATAGCACGGTCGGTCAGCTTATTCCCCGTACCACCGTCCTTAGATTCGGGCGATTTCGCTCGATCACCAACAAGTGCCAGGTATTCCGAGCGAATGACCTGCACAGCCACATCGCCATCAGTACGGTTAGCATTATCTACATCCTTTGACATAAAAGCATTAAACGTACGCTCGTCTGGACGTCCATAGATCTCCATCGACATCTCACCGGCACGCTCGCGTGAAACTTCTCTCCGCAACCCAGTCGAACCTAGTCCACGAACGACTTCAAGATGACGATATAGCTCGGCCAACTTAACAGCGATCTGCTCATAGACGATATCCACCTCTTCGATCAGGTCACCTTGGGTATCAAGCTCACCAAGAAGAGCCTGCATTGCACGCTCGGATGACCATAATTCGTCTGCGCGTAACTGCGGAAAATTAATTTCTGGCCACGACTGATCTGATGAATCAATAAATTCAGCAACCTTCGATCGTCGCTCACTAGCATCTTGTGGCCGACTTCCACTTGCATACGGAACGTTTGAATCGACAGACGCATATGGAACTGCGCTAAATGCATCAACTATGTTATCGATTGAGGCTTTCATACTTTATATGATAATAGCATAAAATAACAGATTAGTCAATAAGTATTCGCTTATGCTAGCGGAGCAGACGAGAGGCGCCTCACATCGTCCGGCTACTCGCTACGCAACATGTAATCGACGAGCATTTTTGCAACCGGTCGTGAGCTTCCAGCATTAGGATTAAGGTGTAGACCAAGACTAGGGCAGGCGTTTGCTTCAATGAAGTAATACGCGGATGAATCAGCGATGTCATCGGTCATAAAATCAACCCCGCATACCGATAAGCCAATAGATCGGGCTAACTCAATTGCCTGCCTCTGAATTTCAAATGGCACTTCATCCGTTACATCAATTGAGGTGCCACCTTTACCAATATTTGACGGTCCAACAACTCTATACACCTCCCCTTTGGTCGGTATATAGGTATCGATTTTTGTGCCCAGAAACGATACGGCTGCAGTAATATCAATATAATTTAGTTTTTTCTTGTAGTTAGCAGCTCGATCAGGATTGTGTGTATTTTCGTATTCAATGCGCTGTCGCACAGTCGACACGCCATCACCCACTATCTCGGCAGGTCGGCGCACTGCGGCAGCACCAACTTGATCACCAATCACCAGAATACGGATGTCATTACCCGCAACCTGCTGTTGCAAAATGATACGGTCACCGCGACTAGCAGTGCGTGCCGCACGACAAGCCGTAGCCAATTGATCATCGTCAGTGATGTTTAAGACAACACCGTTACCATGCGCACCGTCAAGAGGCTTGGCAACCAAAGGCGCGTTAGAATGTAAAAAATCACGAGCAGCTTTCTCGTCGGGATCAACAACAGATTCGGGCGCCCTAATACCCAATGATGCGGCTATTTGCTGAGCTAATTGTTTATTATCGCTAATCATAACACCAATAGAACCCGAGGTGTCAGGCTTGGTACTGTGGATAAAGCGTTGACGATTACCATCATGAAACGACAGAAGCCCGCGATCTCGGTTAACAATGTCAACAACTAGTCCGTGGCGACATAGCTCATCAAAAATAGCTTGGGCAGATTGTTGCATTGCTCAGTCTCACTTATATATTTAGAATTGACGATAGATAACGACGAAATAATATCGTCATAAGCTAATATTTATTATATCGTTTTTGCACATAAAAGTCAATGAATAGTCCACTCTTGACACACACTATTTACCTGTCGCAGGCAGTGAACAATATGGTCGAGTTGCGTGCGGGCCGACTAACGACCAGTGCGCATCAAACGCCACACGACAACACCAATCAGGAACAGTCCCAAGAACCCAAGCCACAAGAAGGTATACTCACGGAGGAAGTAGAGGATAGCCAGAACGGCAGCACTAATTCCCCACCAGATTGCCCATCGCTTCTGTGTAAGTGCGCCGACAACCAGTAGTGCGAGATGCTCTGCCAAGAAGAGCAGTTGATACATACCATTGCCCGTGAGCGCCAGCACGCCAGTACTGGCGGTGATCAGCGACATGCCAACGATGAGCCGAGTAGCTCGGTGGCCAGCGCCGCGCCACCACGCCACGATCCCAAGAGTAAGCGCCCACCAGTGTGCATAAAAGTCGATATCCACTTCTGGGATTGCCAGGCCAACAAGCCGCTGCAAGCCAAAAGTTGCCACATAGACACTCGTCTCAATAAGACCACGGCGTTCATACAGGTAGCCATGGATACCCAGCGTACCAGCAGCGACGACCAGAGTTGCTGCAGCTGCAATCCGCTGAACATCATCAAAGCTAAAGAATTGTATAAGAATCGCCAAAGCTAGCACTGCCCAGAATGATCCAAGACAAGCCCATTGCCGCCAGACATCCTGACGTTCAACCATAAGCCAGTAAGCGCCGTAGAATAGTGCGGCGGCGATCCAGGCAATACCAAATACCGCCCAGTCTTGATCAAACTCAAGCCATTGCCATGCTATGGTGGCGGTAACGACGAGCATGACGTTGCCGAGTATCACCAGTCCTGGGAATTTCTCAGCGTACGATCCAAGCCAGAATAGTAGCGCCGCCAAGCCATACACAAGAACTTGCCAGCCACTAGTAAGTGGCAGACTCACAACCCACGCTAAGAAAATGTAGCCGAAATAACCAAAAGTGAAGATAGTCTGTAACGTAGCCGACTTCTGGCGAGTTGCCATACGAAGACCATAGGAAAGTAGCGCCGCCGCGACTAGAAGCAGCAGGCTTGTTTGCGAAACAACATCACCTTGGTATTGAAGATTGCCAACAAGCATAGCCGTGACAGCCATGCCGATACTCACAAGGTAATTACGGCGATCCACTTCACCGCGAAAATGATGCACGAAACTAGCCGCAGCGAGCAAACCAGATGATACAGCCACCGTAGCCGTCAACAGCCAGCGGCCTTCAATTGAGCTCTCACCGAGCCATAGTGCCACAACGCCAACCAAAAGAACACCTGCAACAACTTCTGCCCAGATGTAGCGCGCGCTATAGGACACACCGATCAACGTTAGCGCTGCAAGTGCCAATGCCCAGCCCGCTACGATGGCATCGCCAGCAAGCGCACCCGATAGCATAGTCAGCCCGACATATACTAATGTCGCCGTCATAAACAATGTTGCTACAGCCACTGATCGCACTTTCGCTACGTGATGGTACATAGCAAGCGCACCCGCGCCCAAGAAGACAAAGCAACCAACGAGCATCGGCCATGGAAGTGCTGGCTCAACCAGCCAACGACCAATCACAAATGGCAAGATAGCCGAAACAGCCAGCCCAACGTAGCCCCAAGCAGCACTACGCAAACGAAGCATGCTTGCCACACCTAGAAGGCCAACGACGAGGAGGCTCACTGTCGTTCCGATAGCCGCGTGATCGCCCGTTGACCAGAAGACTATGCTACATAGCGCCAATACACTGGCAGCTACAAGCCAACCGTTCTCGACTACCCTGCTATTAGCATCGTCTACGCGAACACGCACCAAACTATACGCCGCTTGAGCAATAGCAAGCGCGAGCCACCAAATGCCAAATTGCGAAAGATCACCGGCCGTTATATCCCATGCCACAATCGAGAGAGTCACAAACGCGAGCACGCGCACGACCGACTCGTACAGTATTGTCTTTTGCTGCAACCATGCGACAAGATAATGCGCCGTTGCTACACCAAATACGATTTCGTATGCGCCAATCGACATACGATCAACCAAGAGGCTCGCCACTATCGCTACTGGTGTGACAAATTGACCGGTTGATTCAATCGGCTTACGAAACACTTCTGGCATAAGTGTCGGCCTTAGTACGCTGATGCTATTTGCAATCAGCGACACGCCAATAAGTACGATGAAGTACCATACCATCGGCAGGCTGGCAGAAGCGACGGCCGAACTAACTAGCGATAGCACGAATGCCATAGTGAGATAGGAGACCACCTGACTTTGCAGCAAGATTGTCGCAGCCACATAAGCGATAAGTCCGACTGCAGAAATAATCAGCCAAGAGAGGGCCTCGGGTACGCCACCAAGCATGTGGAGCGCAACGCCAACGAAGGGTAGGATAGCGAGGCCCGTGCCGATAAACGCCGTTGCTGCCGGACGAAGGCGCGCGACTGTTTTATAAAGAACCCAGCCGGCACCGTAGAATAATACAACAATAATAATAAGGCCAATAAGTCGCACACCACTTGGCATTGCAGCGGCGATAAAAGCGGACGCTGCTGCAACAAGCAAGAAGCTCGCCATATAGAGGATGGTATTGAGGTTTTGGAGGGATTTCGCTTCGCTGTCGATACGGCGCACATCAGCGGCAACAGCGGCCTGAACCGAGGCATCAGAATACGTCAAGTCTGGCTGCAAATCACTGTAACCGGCAAGTGTTGCACCATCGCCAAACACGGCATCTTCTTCGAATGCTGCATTTACTTGCTGAGCCTGCGTGAGCGCAACTTGCGAGCCACCATTGCCAAGATTCACCGCCGTCTGAAGCGCATCACGGTCGACATGGCCTCTGTCTAATTCCACCTGCACTTTGTCGCCCAGTGCCCGATAGCCATCCCAGTAGCCGCGACCATATTCACCCTGGGACGACGAGCTACTCTTTCTGTTTGCCAATATAATGATTAAAATGATACAAAGTAAAAACCAAAACCACGCCACAATAGTACTCCCCTCAAACTATACTTAGAATACCTTAAGCAGGATTGAGATACTAGGGTTAAAAGATGTTTCGTTTTTTAGAGCCGTTGAACTGCTCGAGGAGCTCTTTTTGCTTTTTTGTTAACTTTGTTGGCGTATCAACAATAATACTAACAATATGCGGGCCGCGCGCCGAGCCGCGCATATGCGGCACGCCGTGACTTGAAAGCTTAAAGTCAGTGCCGCTTTGTGTGCCAGCTGGCACTTTCATGCGAATTGCGCCATCTACCGTATCGACATCGATCTCAGTTCCGAGCGCAGCATCGATCATGCTAACATGTTCGTCGGAGAGAATAATATCACCTTCACGAGTGAACTTCTTGTGAGCCTGAACGCGAACATGAACGTACAGATCACCCTTGGCGCCGCCGCCAATCGCTTCGCCGCGCTCTTTTAGACGGATCGTTGCACCATCATCTATGCCAGCTGGCACCTTAAGCGTGATCGCTTGCTTGCGTCGTTCGGTACCCCTGCCTTTACAGACAGTACAGACTTTCTCGGGCACCTTGCCTCGACCCTGGCATGTCTCGCAGGTCACTGCTTGCTGAATCTGACCGAACATCGTATTCATAATACGAGTCTGCTGGCCAGCACCCTTACAGGTCGGGCAGGTTTTCATCTCATGGCCAGGCTCAACGGTTGTGCCGTGACAATGGCTACATTCGTCGTCCATATCAAGGCTGATCTTCTCTTCAACACCAAAAATAGCTTCCTCGAATGTCAGCTGAATACTCGCCTCAACGTCGCGGCCACGGGTCGGACCCTGTGAGCGTTGCTGTCCACCGCCAAAAAACTGTCCAAAGATGTCACCAAGCCCACCGTCACCAAAGTCGAAGTGGACATTTTGCCCACCAAAACCACCGAAGCCCTCGAAAGGGTTGCTGCCAGCTCCGCCACCAGAGGCACCGCCGACACCGGCATGACCAAACTGATCATAGCGCTGTCGCTTGGCGCTATCTTTTAGGACCTCGTAGGCTTCGCTCGCCTCTTTAAACATTGTCTCATCACCACCTTCTTTATCGGGGTGATGTTTTACAGCTGCCTTGCGGAACGCCTTTTTGATTTCATCGTCAGAGGCATCTTTTTGCAGGCCTAGTATCTCGTAATAATCACGCTTACTCATTGCTTATCATTATAAATAATTAGCACTTGCCTGTCCAGAGTGCTAGATCACGAAATACCGCCGAGACCCTACTTATCCTCAAGATATTTCTGTAGACGCTCCATATGTAGCACGTAACTTTTGCGCGAATGGGCGATCAACTTCATCATTTCAAGTTTCTTGAGCTCAATATTGGCCGTTTCTCGCGTTAGACCAAGTGAATCGGCAATCTCCTGCTGTGTCACCGATATCTTGAGGCGAGTACTATATGGCCGCAAGATAACGCCAAGCTGATCGGCCATGTACAGTAGCGTGTGGGCAATTTTATCACTCGCATTTGACTGCTCCAAAGCATGAACACGCGACAGTGTCGATAGCAGCAGTATTGTCAGACGCACCTGTCGCTTATATATACTCTCGACATTAGCATGCAGGTGCGCAAGATACTGCTCGCGCGGCACGAGTCGAATCGTACACCTTGTGAAGGCCTCGTAAAAGAACTGTGATTTTTCAATAAGATCAAACGCATAACCAATAGGAAAGTCTTCACCCCTTCGGTCGATCGAAACTAGGCGCTCATCACCACTCGCGGTAATGGTATACGTCTTCACAAGTCCCGACTCGATAATGTAAAGACACTTTGGCTTGTCACCTTTTAAGAGAATCGTTTCGCCTTTTTTAAACGTCTGACAGGGGTATTGTAAGAGAAATTGCCTAAATGTATCCATATGCGCTCAACTATTAAATATGCCTTGCTTGATTGCTGACGATATTGCGTCTCCTATAATGTAGCTCAACCCTGACAAGTCGTGCGTGACCATCCTCAAACAAACGCTGTGACTTTGCGCACACACAGGCTCTAGACGGAATGCGCAGCCTCCGGGCTACATATCTTGTTTGCGGTACAGGCCAACACCGGCTACGACCGTGGCACCGATAAGACTCGCGATGACGAGCATCGCCGGGAATGAACTTGGCTGAGGGGCTTCGGATATAACGATCGGAGCGGTCGTCTCACCCTCGATAATCGCAGCTGGTCGTGTCGCTATTGTACTGACACTCTCGGCTATTGGGCCGTCGATGGAGTCATTTGACGCAGCAGTATTTGATGATCGTGCCACATCTCGAGGTACGAATCCGAATTGCGGTACAGATACAGCAGCTACTGGTGTGTGAGGCACCGATGGAATCGATTCGGTAGTAATTGGCGTTACCGTACCGTTGGCTGTGTCGACGCCGAAGCTACCAAGCCAGGTGTCGAAGACGTTGATAAAGAGGATACCAAACCAGTCAGAGACACTGAAGCTGCTCGTACTGATATTGGCGATGTTTGCCGAAGCGGTTGCATTGCCACTCGTGGCATTTCCAGCGCTGGTATTTCCCTGAACAGTGGCGTCTCCAGACAGAGAGGCGAGGTCAATATTGTTCGTAATGCCATGCGTCGTGCTGCCGTTTACCACCAGGTCACCACCTGTTGCTATGTTGCTCGTGACGCCGTTTCCGAGTACGGCCGCAGTCGCCCCCGCTGGCGCATCGACGATGAGCCCAACCCAGCGGCCAAGAACATTAACGAAGATGAGAAGGCTGTTACTCGCTACCACTTGATGACCGGTGTAGTTTAGGATTGTGAGATTCGTTGCTGCCGTACCTGATGTTGCGCTACCAGCGGTCGTATTGTCGAGAACATTCGCACTACCGCTAGCGGCGTTTAATGTAACATTGTTAATAATTGACTGGGTGTCGCTCGCATTTAGTACCGACGTCGAGTCGGTGGTATGCGTAGCCGACGGTGCGTTACTCGCGAGCAGCTGTGGAATAAAATCTGGCGAGATCAGTATGTCACCGTCGAGATTGCCATATATATTGATCGTGCCAATAAATGACTTATTGGCGGCAATGATCGAATTGATAAGATTGATAACATTGGCGACTGTATTGGCAGTTCCTGTCGTGGCGTTACCCGCAGTCGTGTTATTGGTCACATTTGCGTCACCGCTCATTGCGCCAAGTGAGATATCATTTGTCAGATTTGTCGTCTGGTTGGCATTTACAACCGTATTGGATTGGCCGTTTCCCGAACTCGCCATTGCGCCGTTCAGTGCCGGCCCTAACGTAATATCACCGACAACGTTACCATATATATCTGCCGTAAAATGAGCCACACCTGCAGTGTCGCCCTGAACTGTTGAATGAACGGCGTTGACAACGGTCGTTGTTGCGGTAGCGTTACCACTCGTGGCGTTACCTCCTGTTGTGTTCGTCGTAACATCGGCATTGCCAGTTTGCGCCTGAGAAGTCAGGTTATTTCCAACTCCGATAGTTGATTGATCGGTAGTGCTAGTCGAGCCATCTGACCCTTCAACTGTAGTCGTTGTACTCGATATACCCGACGGTACGGCTGGAGCTTGATTGCCAGCACCCGCGACCACGGGCGTTTCCGGCGTGGTTATGATAGGAGGCGCAGGAGCTGGCGGCCTCTGGTATGTACTTGTAGCAGGGTCGTACTTCCATTTATTACTATCCCATCGTCCCGTATCTGGATTGAATGTGTAGGCTTCTTGTGGCGCAGGAGCCGTCGATGTAGTTGACGGCTCAGCCGAAGCGGCAAACGCAGTGAGTGGATATCCGGTTGCCGTGACAACAACGAGCGCGTAGATAAAACAAGCTCGTATGATATTTTTATGGTTCCGCATAACACACTCCCTTCGGGTTACAGTTGCTGCTGAAAAATAAATTCTAGGTCGGGGAGGATCCCGCAGATTGTCCTCCCCGAACGTATCCGTGTCATACCTTGGGTACAATCACTCCGCTAACTATTAGTTACGAACAGTTAAGTTAACTGTTGTTGTATTCATATTAGTCGCGTCGCCAGTTGTGGCGTCACCACCAGTAGTGTTGCCTGAAACTCGGGCGTCACCAGATGATGCACGTTGGCTGTTATCGTTGTAGATCTTGATGTCGTTGTCATTGTTGATACGAACATCAGTCTTGTCTTCAATCGTGATTCTATTGGTAGACCTTGGGCCAGTTTGCTCAATGCTACCTGAGCTTTCACCGCCACCATTACCACCAAGCACATCTGCCCAGTCGCCAGCTGAAGAACCGTTATCAACGGTTGCGGTTACATCAAGCTCATTTGAATTTGATGCACTACCAGATTCCGCATCACCACCAGTGGTGTTTCCGGTTGTTCGGGCATCGCCCGTATAGGCACGCTGGTAGTTATCGTTATCAAGCCTCAAATCGTTGTCATTCCAGACTCTGATTTTACGCTCGACTTCACTTTTTACTGTGTTATACGAGCGTGGGCCGGTATTTTCTATAGAACCATCGACTGCGCCTGCAAAACCACTAAGACCAACTAAGAGGCTCAGCGAGAGCACTGCGGCACCTATTGTTTTTTGAGTTTTCATTTTGTCCTCCTTTAGTTATGAATAGTACCTTTCGGGTGTTCGCCCGACTCCGAGAGATTGCACCTCCCCGAGTCGAGTGACCACAAGGAAAGAGGGGCGGCTATGGCCCCTCTTGGCTGCCGACGCTCGACTCAAGCTGATTGCTTGAATTAACCTCGACATTCATTGATGTGCTTTTCTCGCTCGAGCCATTGGTTTGTGAGTCGACCGAGATGTCAACGGTCGTTGTACCATTCTCGTCTTGAATAACCTTATGTACAGTTCCGTCTTCTGGAATCGTAACTGGCTCAGAGTTGATATTGAGCTTCGTTTCAACAACCGGCTCACTTTCGCCGTCGCTCTGCGATTGCGTCACTTCCAAACTCGCGTCAATCGAATTAATAGAATCGGTCGTCGTAGGCTTTGGCGTCTCAACCTGCTGTTCATTTACGACCGTCTCTCCACTTGCTACATCTGCCGTTGCTGCGGGCTTTGATACTGAGCTTGAATACCAACCCAGTGTCGAAGCCAAGGCAACCACAAATAGTGGTACGCCGACGCGTAGTGCTGCGACGGACTTACTTCGTGTTAAAAAGTATGCGCTACGATGCACGCCATTTTTTCTTGGACGATACATTGATGGTTTTGAATAACTCCACATAATGTCGCTCCCCTCTACTCATTCGCACATAAAGACATTCTTAGAATAGGCCTAAATAATGCCGTGGTATGTGAAGATTCTCACATATAATACATTTTGTTTTACCCTTCTCATAAGATATGAAAACATGATTCTTTGCTATTGTCGTGGAAAATAAGTTGCTGTATAACGAAGACATACCAAGTGTAATACGGAGGTGTGAATATGAAACGATACATGCGAGGTTTCGTTGCAGTAGTGGCAAGTTTAGCGTTTATGGGAGGAGTGGCGAGTGCAGAGACAACTCCCTCGTGCGATGGAGCTCTTGTCATTACAAACACAGGTCCAGGTTCGACAAACGTAGTAGAATGCGTTGATTCACGAGAAATAACCGTCACCTGCTCGAATAATATTTATGTCGTAAATGAGAATTCTCAAACAGGCAGTACGGGCGACGCTGATAATTCGGGCAATACAACCGGCGGCGGCTCGGTCACTGGCAACGCAACTAATGAGAATGGCGCAACAGTTGAGATCGGTGCCACATGTGCGACTCAGCCTGCAGCTGTTACACCAGAAGCCCCAACTCCATCACAACCAGTCGGTGGCATGGGCGCTGGAGCACCAGTGCCAGTCACGACCATTGCGGCACTTCCAAATACAAGCAGTAGCGCGCTACTCGATAACGTGTTGATTGGTAGCGTCAGCCTAGCCAGTCTGCTCATAGCATCACGGCTTGGTATAATCGCCTATCGCCGGCTTGCGCTAAGGTAGGCAGCCATGACCACTCCGGCATGGATGCAAAAGCTTCGCTTTTCTCTCATAACCGGGGGGCTATACTTCGGAACGGTCGGCCTAGTGTACTACGCAGCAATTGCCGCATATACACCTCGGACGACCGTTCTTGCGCAGGCGCCCGTCGTCACATCGCCCCCTCAAGCCTCTGAATCAAAAAAAGAAGCGCCTCCTGCTTTCATTCTTATGTCAGGCAGGCCGACGCGACTAGTGATCGAGGGGTCAGGCATTGATCTGCCAATTGACGAAGGCTACTACAACGAGGCAAACGGCTCTTGGAGCCTGAGCGATCATCATCTCCAGTACGCCATGATGACTATGCTGGCAAATAACCATTCGGGCAATACCTTCATCTATGGGCACGCCACTGATCAAGTACTCGGGCCGCTCGTATGGCGTCCGCCAGCTGTCGGTTCGCTTGCTCAAATCTATACCGAAAATGGACACGTCTTCACCTATTCATTTCAATCATCACGCAGCCTAACGCCCGATGATACAAGTATCTTTAACTACACAGGTCCGCCGATTCTCACTGTTCAAACCTGCACGGGCAGCCTCAGCGAGTGGCGCACCATGTTTACATTCACCTTCAAGGAAGTTACCAAATAATGATAGATCCACTGCTTATTTTTAGTTTAATTGCAATTATCGTAATGACCTGTGGATTAATTGCAGGTACGACGGTTGATGACTTTCGAGATGTAAGGCGACGCCGCATTTTTAAACTACATCCTCATTCGCGTCGATACCGCGCTCGCCCCCTTGTAACCGTTCTACTTATAGCCGGCACCGACAGTAGCCTCACAAAGGAAGCGCTACGCAACCTGCAAAAGAGCTCCTATCGTAGACTTGAGTTCGTTCTTGTTTGCACTACACGCAGTCGTGCGACTCTAAAGAAGCTCGCTACATCCCTCACTACACCCAGTCGACCTGTCTATGTTTTTGGCGGCAAGAAATCTTCCCGGTCGAACCTCGATGCCGGCTATCGCCGCTATGGACATGGTGATATCGTGCTTGTTCTCCGCGACAGCGACCGACTCGACAAAGCCGCAATAAAGCATAGCGTGTGGCATTTTAATGCACAAAACGATACTTCAGTTTTGCGCGCACATATCACCATCTCAACCCGATATAGTACGATTGGACTTCTACAGACATATACTCAATCACTCGTCTTTTTTTGGAATAAACTAGCAAACATACTTACACGTACCTACACCCCTAGCGACTCGGGTATTTTGTTCTATCGAGCAGAAGCATTCTTAGCGCGGCGCTCGCAGCCGTGGCTCAAGACCTATACTGCCGAAGATATCATCGCGCACCGGCCAGCGATGACGGGCCGTGAGCTTATGACATATGTATACGAAGTGCTGCCCGAGATAATTCTGGCACCTATTTCAATTCGCCAAGCCGCTTATAAAAACCTCTTTCACGACGGATTGCATGCATTAGCGTCGCTGTGCCTGGGTTACTTGTGTATTGCCCTGCCATTTTTGCTCAGCTATTTTCTGTTTCTCGCGCTCGTTGCACACCAGCCAATTTTACTTTTTATCAGCATCTTCATTTTAAGCATCTATGTACTACTTGGGATATGGTCACACCCCGGCATGTCGCACCCACAAAAGGTCCGCCTTAGCCTGCTCGTGCCTATGTATTTTGTGCCGTTTTATATACTCACTGTCACGTATCTCGCCGTTGCTGTCACGACTATTGTACACGCCGCGTGGATACGCCTGCCTGGAATATCTCGACTAGGCAAAAAAGCGTTTTCCCATTAAAAATGCTGGCGTATATGACTGAAGCTAAAGTCCCAATCGGCATCGGTCTTTTTATGCGGATTAAAGATATTATGCGGATCGTAGAGCGCTTTGATTTCACGCATATATCCAAGCACTGACGGGCCATACATTTGCTCAAGCCAAGGCCCACGCACCATGCCGTCGTTGTGCTCGCCAGAAACCGATCCGCCATAATCAATCACCAGTGTATTGACTTCCTTCATAGCCGGCTCGAGCTTGGCTCGCTCTTTCGGATCCTCAATCTTCATAAGTGGAATCACATGGAAATTGCCGTCGCCCATATGGCCAGCAATCGTCGCAAGTAACTTATATTTTTTGATAATCTCGCGTAGCTGCGGCAGGAATTCCGTCAGGCGTGCAGGTGGCACGATAAGGTCATCGATAAAGGGCGCGGTATGCTTGTCTTTCACCTTACTACGAAGTAGATTGAAACTCTCGCGGCGCATAAGCCAGAACTTCTGGGCTTTTGCTTCCGTCTCGTCTTCTTCCATATACGTAAAATTGAAGCGCTTCAAATCTTGCTTGGCAGTGTGAATCTTATACTTCACCTCATCGACTGTTTCGCCTGTAAATTCGATGAGCAAGATGAGCTGCGGCACGCCTTTTATGAGCATTACACCGTCGGGAATCAGCTGTATCGCAAGTTTCAGCCAGCGCCACAGACCTAACTTCGCCAAGAAGGCAAAGAAGAATTTAAAACTCAGCCAAAGAGTGTTGTCGTCGAAGCTCTCAAAAGTTGCAGGCTTGTGTGCCAGTACCGCCGGGATAACTTCTCCAAGCTCGTCGATCGTACGCATGTAGCAGACGAGCGTACCGGAATGGGCCGGCTTCGGCACAAGTCGGAAGCGAATATCTGTCGTAATGCCAAGCGTACCTTGGGCGCCGACAAATAATTTCGTTAGATCAAAGATGCCCGTCTGGCGGTTCCATACATTCCACAAATGATACCCGGTTGAGTCTTTACTTACTTTTGGTGCGGCCGCCTGGATTTCATCATACTGCCCATCTAGTAGTTCGAATGTCTGGCGATACAAATGCCCCTCGAAATCATCTTGGCCCATCTTGGCGTTGAGCTCTTCGCGGTTTAACGGTTTCATGACATACTCATTGCCATCACTCAGTACCACACTTAGCTCGGTCACAAACTGATCGGTCTTGCCGTATTGCAATGATTTTTCACCGCCGGAATTATTACCAACCATACCACCGACCGATGCCAAATCGCGACTGGCTGGATAGCTCGGCAGGATACTGCCTTGCTTGGTAGTCTCAACATCAAAATCTCGGTACAGCATACCAGGCTGTACATGTGCCGACGTCGGAGTTACTTCGTGCAACTTATTTACGTACTGACTAATATCCAAGACTATCGATTCGCCAATTGCCGCACCGGACATGTCTGTGCCACGAGAGCGCGGGGTAATGCTTAGCTCTGGATGCTTAGCTTTGTGCTCATTCACAAATCGCACGACTGATTTAATATCTTCGGCATCTTTCGGAAAGCCAATAATCTGCGGCTTTAGCTCAAACAAGCTTGCATCGTGAGAGTAAAATTCACGCGACACATCGCTCGTATCGAGCTCGCCTTTAAAAATCTTTGAAAGTTCTGCCTGTAAATCCATATAGTTAACTCTATCATTTCACAAGATATAAGCACAAGCACCAATCGAAATGTAGAGGTGAAGTTCCCCGCCAAAGTCTATAACCTTGGCGGGGATTGCGTGTTTAGAGCTTCACATGTTCATCGGCCCACGCCATAGCGTCACGCGTACACTGTCGGCTGTCACGATCGTGCTTTTTCGGTACGCGATCGTGCCACCACTGCCTCCAAAATGAATCGAGTGGATTGAGGCACTCAAGATTATCCTGGTGATGAAGCGTCCCATCGACAAAGACCGTGTTATGCTCGACATAGACCAACTGGTAGCCGGACTTTTCGAGCGCCTTGCGACTAGCCACGTTACCGTGGATTACCGCCGACATGACACGATGCAAACCGAGATGCCGAAATGCATACCAGGTACGGGCTTTGTGGATCGCGCTAGCAATCCCCTTGCCCCAGTACTCATCGCGGAAGATCACCGACCCACTCGTGGCCTGGTGGGTGTGCTTCTGCGTAATATCTTCGAGCGTCGTATCGCCGATAAGTGTGCGGGTCTTGCCCTCAATCACCCAGATACCCCAGTTAAGGCGAGCCTTGTTGGTACGCATCTTGTCGTACCATTCGTACTCTTCCTCGATGGTAGGTGCGGTTTGACGTCCAAGATACTGCGTGATTCGCAGCCGAGACATCCCGTCCACAAACCCTGCCATATCTTCTTTGGCATACGGAGCGAGTTCAATTTCGAGCTCACCAACCGTCATGCGCATGCGCGGTCCAAATGCCATGCCATGCTCCTTTCGTTTTGTTATGGTTTCGTATTTCGAAACCAGATATGCCTCCAAGTGTTGTATCGAAAAAGCCTCCGAGCTTGGAGGCTTATCTAGTGTCAAAAGTAAAGTATATTAAGAGAAAAGATAAGCCATATCAACAGCGCCGCCGAGCTTGACGCCCGCAGTATTGCCGCTAAGATATGACATATTTTTGTTCATAATCAATTTATAGCATATATTTTTAGTTTATTCAACAATCACTTCCGAGACAGAACGTAAAACAAGCTCACGATATGACCCTACATCGATCTTGCGCGATGCAATATCCTCAAGCGGCACCCATACACCAATCTCACCCTCGGGACGACTCGGCGATAACGGCACTTCTCTATCTAGCCCACCCACATATGCGAGAATGATCTTTCCGGATTCATGCACCCAGAAATCCGTTCGTACAAGATCACCGATAGCAATACCGAGCTCCTCCTTCACCTCGCGAATCACCGCCTGATCCGGATCTTCACCAATCTCAAGATGACCGCCCGGAAAACCATACATATCTTGTACATCATCCCAGAGGTACTTCATCACAAGTACCTCTTTTTTATCGGGCGAATAAAGAATGGCTTTCGCACTTACAGGGTGAAGCGGTCTCTTTTGCACACTCATCGCGCTACCACCCGCCACCATGTCGAAGGTGGGCTAATTGAAGAGGCTAACGTAACATCCGATTCATATACCGCCCCGTGTACGTTGAACTTCACACGACCGACAGTATCGATACCCGACTTCGCCTGAACAGCACGCAGCTCAATCGTATCTTCTATAGCCATGCCAGACCACACAAATGCACCAATCTCTTCCTTTGTGACCGCGTCATAATCACGATTCGACCATACTGGCCTGTACGCCCCTACCTTTTGTCCCTTTGCGACAAGTGTCTGGTAGCTAAAGTTCTGGCGAGCACTCAAATAAAGTTTATAGCAATCTTGCTGGGCGACCCTACTAAGTCCTGCACCCATCACAACCACGATAATCTGCTGGCTGTGACCATTGATCGTATGATTACCTGCTAGGACAAAGTTGCCACCGGCCTCGACCGACTCACCGGTCTTAAGACCAATCACACCCTCGTCACCGAGTAGGAAGTTCGTATTATAAATCTGTCCAGCCACCGGAATGGTAGCTGTTTGCTGCGAGGCAATACTCGCAATAACAGGCTGAGCCAGAACCTTCTGGGCAATAACGGCAAGATCCGAAGCCGTGCTGAGTGTACTCGCATCAAGTCCGCTCGCATCTTTGCCAATAACGGTATTCTCCAGGCCATAGCGGCGCAGCATGTCCGTTGCATATACGCGATACGCGTCTAAAGAGCCAAACGCCCAAATTGCCAATGTATCAGCGAGATTATTACTCGAAACGAGCAACACTGCTTGCATTGCCTGATACTGTGTAATTATTTCCCCTGCCTGAACGGGTGCGTTCGAGCCATTACGAGCAATGTAGTTATCGTACAGGTCCACATCTGTCTGATCGAGCACCAATGTCTCTCCGCTCGCTCCCGGCTCAAACGGCTTCTTTTCCATAACTGCGAGCATAGTAATGAGCTTTGCCGTGCTCGCGGTCGGATGCTTTTTGACTGCGCCGTGCGTTTCTAGCACACCGTAGTCTCGAGTAGCAATGGCCGCCTGACCGTAGCTTGGCCAAGCTAGTGCGTTCTTTTCAGGTGAGGATGGCACTGAATACGTTACCGCTGGAGTAACTGACATGTCGGCAGCAACGTAGCGATAGGTCAAAAACGCTCCAATACTGACGCATACAACCGCCACAATAACAAATAGGCGATGGCCGCGCCTCGTCATTGTCGGCAGTGATTGCGCCGGCCCTCGCCGTTTAATCTGAAATTCAGTCATGGTTATCCTTAGTATACATAAAATAAGCTGCCGATTAGTATAGTCATACTGATTAAGTCTAGGCTGCGCAACATAACAAATAATCCAGGGCTAGCTACTGGGGTTGACTTTATGCCGTATATTTGTTATAATACATTTCAATTCCTAGTGGATGCTAGGTGGTTGATCGGTTCTCTGATCAAACGACGCCCGTTATACCGAGGGCAGATCGGTATCGCAGAAAGGTGAGTCGAATGACCACCACAACAGTTCAGTACGAGATCCTCGATGGCCCGAGTGCAGATCGCATCATCGACTCGTTCAAGTACGCCTACAACCGAGATGTCTCCTGCGAGGTTGAGTTTACCCTCACTCCACATGACAGCCGGCTAAAGGGCAAACTTGGACAACGAAAGGTATCCGCAACCATCAACGGCCTCCGTTATGAAAGCGGCACACCTGGAATGCTTATCATCTGGCTCAACGCTAACCTGCCACATCACTGGCAGGATAACGAGGGTGGCTTCTACAACGCCAATACCCGCAAGGGTTTCCTGCGGTTTGAAGTCCCCACCGAGCACGTCGGTCGAGTCCGTAACTGACATCAAAGCCCCGCACCATTCACTTGGTGCGGGGCTCGTCACATTCAAGGGGTGTGATTATTTTTTGTCGTCGACGACTTCACCTTCAACAGGCTCATCATCTTTTTTGCCATCATCATCGGAGGCAGGTGCTTCCTCTTTTGATGCCGCTTCGTAGAGCTTGGCACCGATTGGCATGATGGCATCGGTCAGCGCCTTGGCCGTCGCCTCTAGCTCTTCTTTGTCGTTAGAGTCTTTGTGCTTTTTAGCTTCTTCAACAGCGTCAGTGATGGCTTTTTTGTCTTCATCACTAATCTTGTCTTTGTACTCATCTGGCATCTTTTCCGCCTGGTAGATGGCACTCTCGAGGCTATTGCGCGCATCGATAGCTTCGCGCTTTTTCTTGTCTTCGTCGGCGTGGGCTTCGGCTTCTTTTTGGGCTTTTTCGATATCTTCCTTCGAAAGATTGCCGCTATCAGAGATCGTAATACTCTGCTCCTTGCCAGTACCCTTATCTTTCGCTGTTACGTTCAAGATACCGTTGGCATCAAGATTAAACGTTACTTCGATTTGTGGTACACCGCGTGGAGCTGGTGCAATACCATCAAGTGTAAAGCGGCCAAGCGATTTGTTGTCTGAAGACATTTCACGCTCACCCTGCAGGACGTGAATTTCAACTTGCGGCTGATTGTCAGCAGCGGTTGAGAATGTTTCAGACTTGCTCGTAGGAATAGTACTGTTACGCTCGATCAGCTTGGTTGTTACACCGCCCATAGTTTCGATGCCAAGTGACAGTGGCGTCACATCAAGAAGAAGGACATCCTTTACATCACCGGCAAGTACACCACCCTGAATAGCAGCACCGACAGCCACAACTTCATCCGGGTTTACACCCTTGAGTGGATCTTTACCGAAAATTGCCTTTACTTTTTCAACCACAGCGGGCATACGAGTCATACCACCGACGAGCACGATCTCGTCAACTTCACCCGCCTTAAGACCAGCATCTTTCAGTGCTTTTTCAACTGGCTCAGCCAGACGATCAACAAGATCAGCGACAAGCTCCTCGAGCTTTGAACGGGTCAATTTGTACTCGAAGTGCTTCGGACCTTCAGCGTCGGCCGTAAGGAATGGCAGGTTGATTTCGATCTCAGAAGTGCTTGAGAGTTCTTTCTTGGCCTTTTCAGCTTCGTCTTTAAGGCGCTGCATCGCTGCCTTGTCGCTCTTAAGATCGATGCCTTCAGTTTGTTTAAAGACATCAAGGAAGTGATTGACGATACGGTTATCGAAGTCTTCGCCACCAAGGTGAGTGTCACCATTGGTTGATTTTACTTCGAACACGCCATCACCAAGCTCAAGAATCGATACGTCGAACGTACCACCACCGAGGTCGAAGACGGCAATCTTTTCGTCTTTCTTACTATCAAGCCCATAGGCTAGCGCAGCCGCTGTCGGCTCGTTGATAATACGCTTCACTTCAAGGCCGGCAATCTTACCAGCGTCTTTCGTCGCCTGGCGCTGTGAGTCATCGAAGTACGCAGGAACGGTAATAACCGCTTCGGTGACTTTTTCACCAAGGAATGCCTCGGCATCAGCCTTGAGTTTCGAAAGAATCATGGCTGATACTTCTTCTGGGCTATAATCCTTGTCGCCCATTGTTACCGCTACGCCACCATCTTTCTTGATGATTTCATACGGCATAATATCGTGGTCTTTTTGGACCTCTTTGTCGCTAAACTTACGACCAATAAGACGCTTTACACCATAGATAGTGTTCTTTGCGTTCGTGACACGCTGACGCTGCGCCACCTGGCCAACAAGACGCTCGCCACTCTTATTAATAGCCACAACCGATGGAGTCGTACGGTTGCCTTCGGCGTTTGCAATCACCTCTGGCTTGCCCGCCACCATGTACGCGACGGCGCTGTTAGTTGTACCAAGGTCGATACCGATAATTTTACCCATATTCTGTTCCTTTCGTTATAAAGTATCAAAAAGTATATTCATATTTTAGCACTCTAGACTATAGATTGCCAATATCTTCATTGTAATAAAACTAGCACTCTCATGTCAAGAGTGCCAGTTTGATATCAGACAACAATTTATGGCTACTTTTTGGTAACTTTTACCATGGCGTGGCGAATCGGCTGGCCGCTCAATGTATAACCAGCCTGAAGCTCTGCAGCGACAACTTCCTTGTCACCCTCGGCCTCTTCGTCAAACTGGATTGCCTCGTGAAGATCCGGGTTGAAGTCCGCCCCTTCTTTAGCATCGATACGCTTCAAGTTAAGCCCTTCGAGTGCCTTCTCGAGGTTCTTCACCAGACCAGCAATGCCCTGAGCCCACTTGTTATCTTTAAGCTCAGCTGGAAGATAAGCGACAGCACGCTCAATGTTATCGATAACCGGCAGGAGCTTTAAAATTGCCGCCGACTGACCGTGCTGATATGTCGCAGCCTTATCGGCCTCACTTCGCTTGCGGTAATTCTCAAAATCGGCCCGAGTACGCTGGAGGTCGGCGGTCAATTCCGCTACCTGATTTTCTAGTTCTTCTTGCTTCTTACTTTTTGTCATTTACTCTCTCCTAAATAAACGTTTTTAACTTAAACACCAGCGAGCCTCGTTGCACCACTAAAGCACACTAAACAAACTTATGATCGCGTTAACGATAGCCTGAATAACAGTAACAATGGCGTTAACAATAGTGGTAATGATAGTCACAAAACCATCAATGATTGCTTGAATAATCTCCATCACAATACCTCCTCTAGCATCGCGCCCGCATGTCGAACGAGTCGCATAACTTTACCATAACTCTGACGAGTCGGACCAAGTACGCCAATGTAACTATTGTCACTGTAGGGTGAACGGAACCGGCTAATAATTAGTGTCGCGCCACTTGCCTTGCCAATTGGATTCTCTGAACCTATATACACACTGAGTGGTTCATTCGGCGCCGCCTCGCGGAGCCATGGCTCAAGGTTATCGAGTAAACGAGCAACCGCCTGCGTATGGTCGCCACGCAGAAACTCCGGCTGAGAAAATAGATTGCCCATACCGCTCATATACAGCTGGTCACCGATCGTAGCAATACCAAGATTTTGCGTCAACTCGACCAAGCTATCAACAGCACTGCGAATTGCACGATCCGCCCTGTCGCCGTGCGTCTGTACGCGAGCTTCAATTGCTCTCGTGCCACGATCAAGGGGCTCTGGCGCCTCGTTTGCATGCGCCTCGGTCAAACTGTTGACGTACATACGATAGCCTTGGTCGGTTGGTACACGACCAGCGCTGGTATGCGGCTGCGCGATCAACCCCATCTCCTCAAGACGCACCATTTCACTACGTATTGTTGCACTCGAGACATTAAACAGCTTCGCAAGCATGACGCTACCAACCGGCACAGCAACTTCAGCGTACTGCTCGATGATAGCGGCTAAGATTTGGATTTGACGCTCTGTCATATAGCTATTATAGCTCGACCTGGCACTCTTTGCAATTGAGTGCTAGATATTTTGTCGGATAGCTGCAAGCAAATCAGTAGCTCTCAGGCGAGCCTCGTCGTCGTGCCGATTGAATACATTTTTGCCATGAGCAATCTCATCTGTAACACGGACAGCACGCTCAAGTTCGTCATTGATCATGAAGTGGAAATACGGCACAGCTAGTGCATGCTCGAGCTCATACTGCGCAGCCATCAGGCGCTTTGGTAGCTCCCGCGCAAGCTCTTCAGCCGAGCCATATCGCCCGTCAAGCCGTTGGCGCCACGTCACATAATCGGGCGGTACGATAAAAATAGGGATGATATTCTTTTCAGAAATTGCCTTAAACGAAGCGATGCCATTCACATCGATGTCGCCGAGTGCGATCTTTCCCTCTTGCTTAGCCACTTCGAATTCACCTACGCTTGTGCCGTAGTAATTATCACCGAAGCGGTTGACTTCGATAAACTCGTCATTCACCAGCATCTCATGCATTCTGCCTGTCGTTACAAAGTGGTAGTCGTCACCGTCCTGTTCGAGCACTCCACTATTGGTACGCGGCGGGCGTGTTGTGTGCGTGATGATTTTATGATATTCATCACTTTCAAGTACTTTATTTTGGATCGTATCTTTACCAGCAGCCGTAATACCGACAAGAAGTACGATCGGCGTGGTTTGGATAGTCTTAATAGCATCTTCGCTAATTTGATAACGAGCAATTAGTTGGTCAAGTTCGTTCATTGTATCAATTGTAGCAGGTTAGTCGCGCTTCAACATCACAGTAAAAGCTTCGGATGGAATATCGACTTTACCAAAGCGTTTCATGCGCTTCTTTCCCTTAGCCTGCTTGGCGAGCACCTTTTTCTTGCGAGACACGTCGCCACCATAGAGACCGGTAGTGACATCTTTTCGATAAGCTGATAGGTCGGCGCGAGCAATAAACTTGCCGCCAATTGCCGCCTGAAGTGCCACTTGGAAGTTCTGGCGTGGAATAACGTCCTTGAGCTTATCGACAATCTCGCGACCTAAACGTTGTGATTCTGAGCGGTGCGCCATCACCGACAGTGCATCTATAATCTCACCGGCCACATAAAAATCAATACGCACCAGATCTTCAACTAAATAGGTATCAAGTTCGTAGTTAAAACTACCGTAACCACTCGTGACCGACTTAAGCTGATCGTAAAAGTCGGTCAGAAGATTCGCTAGTGGCGCCTCAAAGCTAATGAGTGCACGCTCATCAATGTAGCTCAAATTGCGCTGCTGCCCTCGCTTATTCACGATGAGTTGAATGACCGCACCTATATAGTCTTTCGGCACAATAATCTCGCCCTTAATCCATGGTTCGCGAATCTCTTTGATTCTTGATACATCAGGCAGATCACTGGCACTCTTAATATCGAGTTGCGTACCGTCAGCCAAGCTTACCTGATAATCGGTTGATGGATTTGTCACCACAAGGTCAAGATTATACTCACGCTCCAAACGTTCACGAACAATATCCATGTGAAGCAATCCCAGGAAGCCAATACGCACGCCAAATCCAAGCACCGGTGAGTTTTCAGGCTCAAACTGTAACGCAGAATCGCTCAGGCTCAACTTCTCAACTGCATCCTTGAGCTCTTGATAATCTTCGTTCGAAACTGGGAAAAAGCCAGCGTATACAAACGGCTTGACGTTTTGATACCCAGGTAGCATGTCGGCCGCCTGCGCGCGGCGGGTTGTTACCGTATCACCGACCTTGGCGTCACGGGTTGTCTTGAGGTTGGTGACGATATAGCCAATCTCGCCCGTCGAAAGGTCGGGGCCAGCTTTCATCGTTGGGTTCAGCGCCCCAACTTCAAGTGCGATACCATCAGCTGAAGTAGCGAGCATATGGATAGTATCACCCTTTTTAATCGTGCCATCAACAACGCGGGTATACAGAATTACACCGCGGTAATCATCGTAATAGCTATCAAAGATCAGTGCGCGTGTCGGCGCGTCTGGCTGGCCAGTTGGCGGCGCAATTCGCTCAACCACAGCGTCGAGCACATCAAGCACACCTTCGCCAGTTTTGGCACTGATTTTTAAGATGTCATCCTCACTGCAGCCAAGGAGATTAATGATTTCAGCTGATACACGCGGCACGTCGGCAGCGGGCAAGTCGATTTTGTTCAACACAGGAATAATCGTCAGATCAGCCGCGAGCGCCAAGTAGACATTGGCGAGCGTTTGCGCCTGAATACCTTGGCTGGCATCAACAACCAAAATTGCACCCTCGCAGGCCTCAAGCGAACGTGACACTTCATAGCTAAAGTCGACATGTCCCGGCGTATCGATAAGGTTAAGATCATGGTCCTTATGTGTCATGCGCACAGGCGCAAGTTTAATTGTAATACCCTTCTCACGCTCCAAGTCCATACTATCAAGCAGTTGCGACTTCATGTCACGCTTCTGCACTGTGCCAGTCAGCTCAAGCATACGATCAGCAAGCGTCGACTTTCCATGGTCGATGTGAGCGATAATACAAAAATTTCTAATCTGCTGTTGATTCATAGTTCAGTGGTAAATTATACCATTTTATCGAGTTCGTGGCGAACTAAACAGGATTTTCCTAATACGATTCACTACCGGTTTCACTTCTTCGAGTCGAAGCAGCCAACTCAAGCCGATGTATGCCGAGAAACTGATAACCACAATGAGCGCAAATCTCGGAAGAGCCGAGAAGAAGCTCTGCGTATCAACAGTAAGCGGGAATATCTGCACACTGATATAGCATATCAATCCCATAATTGCAGTTGCGCTGACCATACGAACAAAACTATGGACAAATGCAGGATCGAACAAGCCCGGTATACGACGCGCCATAAAAACAAACAAAATAGCCACTTCAATCACCGCCACTATCGACTGTGCCCATGCCAAGCCAATCGCACCCATATCGAGACTGAGTGCAAGCCATATCGCAAGTCCGACATTCAAAAGAATAGCGAAGATTGATACATACAGCGGTGTTTTTGTATCCTGCTCCGCATAAAAGCTACGCGCAGCAATGTGATAAATTGATCGAAATACGATCGCAACGGCCAAGCCGCCAAGCAATGAGGCGATAAGCGGATCACCACCGTTTTTAATAAAGTGCACGACATAGGCACGAGCAAAGAATGCGACGGTCGCCACTGGCAATATAAGCCAAACGATCACTCGGATCACTTTTTGGAGCTCCCTTTTGAAAAGATCTGGCCGTCCTTGAGCCAAACGCTCTGTCATCTGCGGAAATGCAGCGTTACTGATAGCCACGCCAATGAGGTTGATCGGCATCATATGCAGCATCGAGGCCTGCTGGTAGGCACGGATTGTCCCTTCGGCCATACGAGACGCAATATTCGTCTCCGCCAGGCTCACGACATAATCCATACCCTGGTCGGCAGAACGAGCAGGCAAAAGTGACAATACTTTTCGAAAGCCTTTATTCTTCCAGTAGATCTTAAACCGATAATCAAAACCGAGTCCAAGAAGCCCAATACTACTCACAAGGAGTTGCATAATCGAGCCCAGCACAACACCGAGCGCCACACCCATGATGCCGCCGTCAAACATTTGCCAGCCGAAGATATTAATACCATTCGTAAAGAACACTGTACCAATGATAATACCGACACTATAGATGGCCGGTGCAAGCGCAAAGAATGTAAAGCGACCAACCGCTTGTTGCATACTCGCAATCACCGTGGCGATCGCAAATAAAAATGGATTGACCGCAATCACGCGCATCATACTCGTCGCTAGCGCCAAGCCCGATTCACTCAGCCCAGGCGCAATGATATATTTCAAAATTGGCTCGGCAAAAATAATAATCAAGATACTCGCAACCAGCGTACCAAGCGCCATGATATTGATCATACTGGTCGACAGCTCCCAGGCTGACTTTTTATTCCCTTTCACAAGTCGTTGGTTAAAGACAGGAATAAACGTTACACTCAGTGCACCCGAAACAAGAATCGTAAACATGAAATCCGGCACCGTAAAGGCGGCCGTGTACGCATCCAGTCCCACCGGATAACCAGCAATATTCGCCGCTTCGTTCGGCATGTAGGTACTATTGAGCAAACGTTCGCGCAAAATACCGAGCAAGCTCGCAAACAGCATGGAGCCAGACAGCAAAGCAGCGGCCCACTTCAGTGTCAGCCGCTTATTTGCTCTCGTTACGACGCTCCGTACTCGATTCATAATCGTCGCCTAAGGCTATGCGTGGAGCTTGGCTTCCTTTGGAAGGTTTGTTGATTTAAGGATATCAACTACCTGGGTTTCGTCGAGCGTTTCATGCTCCAAGAGGGCATCAGCAAGTGCATCAAGGCTTTTGCGATTAGCCGTGAGAACAGCTTCGGCGCGCTTTGAAGCTTCCTTGATGAGTGTCTCAACTTCTTTATCAATTTCCTTAGCAGTGTCATCGCTATATGGACGCTCGTGCGTCATCTTGTCGAACACCATGCCGCCATTGTCATCATGGAAGACCTGGTCGCGAAGTTTTGTACCCATACCCTGCTCAATCACCATGTCGCGGGCGATTTCGGTTGCTTTGCGAAGATCTGAGCCAGCGCCAGTCGTGATGCCGTCAGCGCCGTACATAATTTTCTCAGCAATACGCCCACCCATAGCACGAGCAAGGATATCCTTGAACTGATAGACATTAGTGTAGCTCGTATCTTCTGGCGGCAAGAACCACGTCACGCCACCCGTGCCACCACGGGGAATGATCGTTACCTTGTGAACAGGATCGCTGTCTGGCAGGATGTGTCCAACGATTGCATGACCAGCCTCATGATACGCAGTCATCTTCTTCTCTGCCTCGTTCATGATCTTGCTCTTGCGCTCTGGACCGATAGCTACCTTTTCAAAGGCCTCAGTCAAGTCAGCATTCGTAATCTTCTTGCGGTTATTACGAGCGGCCACAATTGCTGCTTCGTTTGCCATATTGGCAAGATCAGCACCACTCGAGCCGGCTGTCTTTGCAGCAAGAGCCTCAATACTCACCGTGTTGTCGGTTGGCTTCTTCTTGAAGTGCACCTTCAAGATTGCTTCGCGGTCTTTTCGCTCTGGAAGCATGATGTTTGTACGTCGGTCAAAACGACCCGGACGAAGAAGGGCTGGATCGAGAACATCGGCACGGTTAGTCGCCGCAAGGACAATCACATTGCTACCTGTTTCGAATCCGTCCATCTCAACTAGGATTTGGTTAAGTGTCTGCTCACGCTCATCGTGGCCACCGCCCATACCAGAGCCACGTTTGCGACCAACGGCATCGATCTCATCGATAAAGATAATAGCTGGTGCATTTTTCTTAGCCTTTGCAAAAAGATCGCGCACACGGCTCGCACCAACACCAACGAACATTTCAACGAATTCCGAACCAGAAATACTAAAGAATGGCACATTCGCTTCGCCTGCAACTGCACGCGCTAGCATGGTTTTACCGGTACCTGGGTTACCAACAAGCAGTACGCCCTTTGGAATCTTTGCACCAAGTTGTTCGTACTTTTTAGGGTGCTTCAAGAAGTCAACAACCTCTTCAAGATCTTGCTTGGCAGCGTCGTTACCGGCAATGTCATCAAATACTACCTTCTCTTTATCGAGGCCGTAGAGTTTTGCCTTTGACTTACCAAAGCCCATAGCCTGATTATTCTGACCCTGCGCCTGGCGCATCATGAACATAAAGAAAGCAGCGATAAGAAGTACTGGAACGATAATGATCGCCAAGTTCCAAAGTGTACTGCCCGCCTCAGATGGCTTAACAATCTTGATCTCTACCTTTGCGTCTTTATTCAAGCCCTGATCTTGAATACTACTACCAGCCTCTTTGACAGATCGTTCAGTTGCCTTATCTTCAGTTTTTGGCGTTACTTTAACGTCATTGCCTTCGATTTCGATCTTTTTAATATCGCCCGCATTGGCACGACTAATCACTTCCGAAATTGAAACCTCCTTAAGGTTGTCGTGCGGTGAAAAGATAGCGATAGCACTTAAAATGGCGAAGATAAGGATAGCCCAGAAGAGCCCGAGCCGGACAAAGTTGCTGGCTTTCTTTTTTGGAGGTTGCTGTTTGGTTGCCATATAGAAGTATTATTCCTTTCAGTATTGATTCAAGACGCGGTTCCCACTCCTATAATGGTAGCATTTTTCAGTCTTTTTGAATAGAAAAAGTCTTGAGACGACAGGTCAACCGAATACCCTCGCCAACTTCGAAGACTTTACCGGGCTGTAACGTCTTAATTGCATGAAGCGCGCGCTCACGCTGTGGGATTGTCGGACTCAGCCCGATTTCTCGCTGACACACCGCTCGTAACAGTTCGAGTGCACTGTTGGTATCTATTGCAATAAAAAAATGCCGGGAATAACTAGGCCCACTACCCGCTAAAAGCTGCCCGACCTCTTTATCAATCATTCGTTTCAACTTAAGCTGCGACCACCATAATACATGGAGCTGCCGTGTGTCTTCATCGCTTAACCGCCTTGCGATGCGACCGCGAAGATCATTGCGAAGATACGTCACGTCTTGGTTTGTGCTGTCTTCACGCCATGGCAAGTTATACTCCCGCGCATATTCGACAAGTGTTCGCTTTGGGATGGCGAGCAGCGGGCGCACGAGCTCAGAATCAAGCACGGCCAATCCACGCCAACCAGTCCCGCGCGTCATATTGATTGCAATCGTCTCAACGACGTCGTCCGCATGATGTGCGGTGACAATAGGTGCACCACTATAGTGTCTGGCAACGTCTCGTAAAAATCGATACCGTCGCTCACGCGCCAAGGCCTCGCTCGCACCCGCACCAAGCTCCTCGCGCCTCGTTTCAAACACAAGTCCATACCGCTGCGCCAGCTCACTAACAAAGCGCGCATCGTTAGCCGAATCGTTACGGATACCGTGGTCGAAATGCGCCACAATTAATCGTGCACTGCCGCGCCGCGCAAGCTTATCGAGCAGCACTACCGAATCTACACCGCCACTGACCGCAACAATATACGTTTTCACTAACCCCACCTTTTAGAAACGACAACTCCCAGCCAAATACCAAATAATCCACCGATCATGCCGCCCAGAATACTCCAACCACTCAGCGGATTATTGTCACCAAATAATGCCGGCACATACGCTCCGAGAATACCAAAGATAGCTGCGAAAAAGAGGAGTACTTTCTTGTTCATAGTATTAGTATAAACTACGCACCGGCCGGTGGCGTCTCATTACAGCTTGTGATATTCGATAGGGTGTATGACTGCTTGTAGTAGTCATATTCGGCGCTTGTATACACACCTCCACTCATGCCACCAATATTGCCAGCGTGATTACAGATATAAGAGTTGGCACTGAATAAACCTTCTTCACGATACCCCAGCCGGCGATACATAGCATCAGTTGAGCCCCCGCCCCGCTTAGCGTTCCATGCGGTCAGAATATACTGCGTACCGTCACTCGAGTATGCATAACAGCCCCCGCCACCACTCCTACCCGTACCGCTGAGACTGCTTTGCGGCAAGCGCTGTGTCGTAACAGCAGAAAGGCTCGGCACCCAGTCGATTCCTTTGTAGCCATCGCTATCAGCCGCAAAACTGCAGTTTACGTCAGTATAGACTTGGCTTAGCCCACCCGTGGAAGGGTAGCTGCCGTTCAGTGCACTGTAAGATTCAACCAGCCGCTGCACCTGCTTGATATCGTTTTGTACGGAGGTGTTTTTCGCACGATTTTGAATACCATTATAGGCGACGATCGTAATAGCGGCCAGAATACCAATAATGACAATGACAATCAGAAGCTCGACAATCGTAAAGCCCGAAGTGTGTTTGTTTTTGTAGCGTGATGCCCAGTTCGCTATATTCACAGTAGCTTTAGTATATAGCCGAACCTCCTTATCAATCAAGCTACAAGCCTACAAAAACCTCGTGCTTCCAAATGGAATCTTCTGTCGGACGAACCTTCCCGTGCCCAAGGTGTCGGCTGAATGAATTACTCGCTCCCCGTACCGCTGATTAATCACATCCATCGCATCAACAAGCCGATGTTCTCTGGCCACCTGATCACCAAATAAGCTCAGCTGCGGGTCATCATCATCGCATAGTTCATAACAACTGATACCGATTTCCTTAACATGGCGCGGGGCTCCGGCAAATAACAAGCTCGCCTGCGTATAAATCGCATTATCACTAAAGAAGGGAAGTTCGTGCATCTTCCTCGCATGCCAATACCCTCGATCATATGTTTTTGCATACACAAACACCCCTCTTGCCACGCGATTCTGTGAGCGAAGGCGAGAACCAACCGACTCGCACAAGTGGTGAAGTCGTTGCACTATCTCGGTTCGGCTCAGGTCGTTTGCTTCAAGTACATACTGTCGCCCAACCGTCTTCATGTCATGCGCCACATCATCCACCTCCCAGCCACGTAGCCGCTGATGCCACTGCTCTCCAAGCACGCTTTTAAACACCATTTTATGAAGCGTCTCACTACTGGCGTCGAGAAATTGTAGTGGTGTATAAATACCTACTGCATTCAGGCGATGCTCGTTGCGACCAGCAATGCCAGTGAGCCCGGTCAGCTTCAGAGTCTCAAGCGTGTCCCGCAAATTCTCATGTGTAATAACATCTAGTCCGTCTGGCTTGTGCAGTCCGGCAGCGGTCTTGGCCAAAAAGCGATTCGTCGCAATCCCAACATTACAGCGCATTGCACATCCAATCTCATCCTTGAGCCGCTGCTTGATTTCGTACCCAATCTCTTCAAGTGACCGCAACCTCATCCTCTCGGTTGCTTGATGAAAATCAATCACTCCTTCATCAATACTTTTCATCGTCACATGAGCGGAGTAGCTTTTCATAATATCCATCATTCGATGATACACAAACCGATATTTCGCCGGATCACTTTCAAGCGCTACTAAGCCCGGTGCAAGCAGTTTGGCATCTCTGACTCGCATACCTACCGTCACGCCAAGCGCCTTCGCTTCATAGCTCGCCGTCACAATCGACGTATGTTCAGTCCGGCGGTTTACGATCACCACCGGCCGGCCGCGAAGCATTGGTCGCGACTGCTGCTCGACGGTCGCAAAACAAGAATTAAGATCGATATGCATAATCAGCGGCCGCTCAGAGTTATATGATTCATTCATAATGGTCAGCCTCCCGAGTCAGATGCCACGTGAGACGCTCCGTATCAAACTCCAACCTATAGTCAGCCCCACCGTCAGTCACGTCAAAAATATGGAGCGTCCGGTGGCCTTGGCTGCTCGGATGCCGCAGTCCGATCTCACTAATCACCACCTCGCACCCATTTGGCCGGCGAAATTTAATCGGTCGGCACATATTTAACCCCTCGCCAAACATTGCCAACACCTCAACACGTTCGTTTAAAAAAGTTTCATCATCCATCTCAAAAATCCTCTAAAAGTTAGTTAGAGAAACGTTTTTGATTGTATTGCCCGTCTTTTCCACCCGTTTCTAGCGAAAAATCCGAAGACAATTGATGATCCATTCGTGAGGGACGCTTGCCCTTAGAGAGGGTAGTGAGTATCGCGCGGAAGTACCTTTATTATATACCTTTATACTCGAACAATATAGCTCCAATATACAGGTAGATTGCCGGCTGCACGTTTTAAATGCAGCCGGCGGCAAGAGAGACTCTCCCTCTTACAGTGACGGTAATGTCGTCATAACCCAGCGCTGAACAAAGGTATAAATGCAGGGATTCACCCCCTGTACCTTCGCTTGACGATCCCACTCATCCCGCCCAATCGACGCGTCAATGCGCGAAAGGAGCCTGTCGAGATGGATTCGTTCAAGACCGTGATTCCGATGACCGAAGCCGTCTCGACAGATGTTGTATCCGTCGGGCTGGTCATCATGCACATACAGCTTATGGTACTGGTTCTTGAGCGACATTATGCCGATTGCCCACAGCCCCGGGACGAGCAGCTCAACAGGGTTTCCCCCGTCGATAAGCCACTTGTCTCGTCGCTCTCCGCTTGCAATATGCAAGACGTCGAGTTCGTAGTTGCGCCCTCGGATATCAGTGCCCGGGAACAGCGTCGCGTAAAAGACGTCGTCCTTCAAAAGCACATCCCACACATACGGACCCAGATTGGCATCATGACGATACCTTAAGGCCGCAAAGCTCCTCAGCCGATAGTCACTCACGTAACCGCCCGCCAGCAGCTCCCGCTCTCGAACCTCAATGCTCGGAAGCGGATCCTCCCTTTCGAATCCGTAATTGTATTGGGTGTTCCCGAGAAGCAACTCGGTCAGCCGCTCCTTGTTTTTGTTTCCATGCAACGCCTCCATAATCCCCCCTTGGATCTCGAATGGTGGTCGTATGTCCGTAGTGTAGTCCTTTTGATTCAAAAGTAAACGATATCCTCGGCAATTAATGACGTATTTTTTACTATCACTACCCCTAACCGATAAAACTCGCGACATCTCTGGAATTTTCGATTAGATTTTGCTACAATCAACCAAGGTAAATGGCAGCGTAGCTCAGTTGGTTAGAGCGCGAGACTCATAAGCTCGAGGTCACAG
>JALDYI010000010.1:0-18904 GCA_032154105.1 Candidatus Saccharimonadota bacterium | reverse complement strand
GTGCTACAATGAAATTCCATGGGAGACATAGCGAACATGGGTAAAAAACAGAAATACATATTTGTAACTGGGGGTGTGCTCTCGGGGGTAGGAAAAGGCATTACCGCGGCTAGTATTGGCGCAGTTTTACAAGCTAAGGGTAGTGTCGTTTCGATTCAAAAATGCGACCCGTATCTCAATGTAGATGCGGGTCTTTTGAATCCTGCGGAACATGGCGAATGCTTTGTGACGAAGGATGGTGCCGAGACGGATCTTGATCTTGGGCACTACGAGCGATTTTTAGACATTGAGTTGACGCAGAAGAACGCGATACTATCAGGTAAACTATTGTCGCAGCTTATCGAAGACGAGCGTGCTGGCAAATTTCACGGAAAGACCGTGCAGCTCGTGCCGCATTTGACGCAGGCAATTCAAGAAGCGATTATTGAAGCCGGCAAAGACAGCGATATCCATATCGTTGAAATCGGCGGGACAGTGGGCGACTACGAAGGCCTCAGCTTTATCGAGGCGATTCGCGAGCTTGGCCAGAAAGTCGGGCGCGAGAACTGCCTATATGTGCACGTGGTATACGTGCCGTTCATTAGTACGAGTAAAGAATTTAAATCAAAGCCAGCACAAAATGCGCTCAATGACCTACGTGGCTTCGGCATCGTACCGGACAGCGTGATTGTACGGACCGACACACCAGCGCCGGAGAGCATTGCCGACAAGATCAGTCTGTTTGGCGGCGTGCCGCGCAGTGCCGTATTGTTGCAGCCGAATGTCGATACTGTATTTCGTATTCCGCTCACGATTGCCGAAAGTGGCCTCCATGATGTACTAACGAAATTCTCAGGGCTAACGACGCAACCTGATCTGACAAAGTGGCAGACGATTATCGATCGTCAGACCGCCGAACATGACGAAACGGTGACAGTCGGTTTGGTTGCAAAGTATATGGATAATGAGGATACGTACATCTCGGTGCTCGAGGCACTAAAAGCGGCCGCCTGGGAGCAAGAAACCTGCTTGAAAGTACAGTGGATCAATGCCGAGACGGCAACCGATGCCGACTTCAGTGCTGTCGATGCGCTTTTAGTGCCTGGTGGATTTGGTGCCCGAGGTACTGAGGGTAAAGTTGCGGCAGCTCGCTATGCACTCGACCACGACGTGCCATATCTCGGTATTTGCCTGGGCTTACAGGTAGCGGTGATTGCGGCCGCGCGAAAGGGTGGTCTTTTGGAGGCCAATAGTAGCGAGTTTGGCGACACCAAACAAAACGTCGTGTACATCATGGACGGCCAGGCCGGCAAGGAGTCAACTGGTGGAACACTTCGGCTCGGTGACTACCCGGCCGCGCTTATTAACGGCTCTAAGGTAGCAGAGCTATACGGTATGCACGATATCGTCGAGCGCCACCGCCACCGTTATGAGGTGAATCGAGCATTCGTTGACGACATCGCCAGAGGCGGTGTGCGCGTAAGTGGCATGTCGCCAGACGGTAAGCTGGTTGAGTTTGTCGAAGCGCCGCACCATCCGTATTTCGTAGCTACGCAAGCTCATCCGGAATTTCGTAGCCGGCCTTCGCGTGCCCATCCGCTATTTAGGGGACTTATCGTTGCTGCAAGAGGAAAATGATATAATAGATACATGAAAAAGCTCGCGCTGAGCGGTATTGTGGCTGTTGGTATTGCGGTAGCGACGATATCGGCTATTGTCATTCTTCAAAGTAAACCGAGGGTATCGGATACGCCAGTTGTGACATCGGGTAATGAACTCAAGTCAGATGCGCCAGTGGAAGCCTCGGCTACGAAAGCGGATGGGCGATACGCCGACTATAGTAGCGCGTCGTTGGATGCGGCGGGATACGACACAACTATCATCTTTTTTCACGCCTCTTGGTGTCCAGAGTGCCGAGGGTTTGAAAAAGCAATTCAGGCAAATAGCATACCAGACGGTGTGCAGATTCTTAAGGCCGATTACGACTCGTCTCAGGAGCTTCGTCAAAAGTACGGAGTAACAATCCAGTCGACATTTGTTCGGATCGACGCCACCGGTGCCAAGCTTGCAAGTTGGACAGGCTACGGCAAGGATAAGTCGATCGACGCGATCATTGAGAATACGAGATGATTCTTGTCGTCACCTCGTTTCTCGCAGGTATGCTGTCGATTCTTGCTCCGTGTGTGATATCGATGCTACCAGTGCTGCTCACGCGTAGCGCGACCGGAGAGCGCCAGCGTAGTCCATTTTTCTTGATTGGGGGCTTGGCCGTTTCAATTATTATTTTCAGTATCTTGCTTAAATCGACCACACTTTTAATTGCCGTGCCGACAGTAGTATGGAGCACAATAAGCGGCGTAATAATCGTCTTGTTCGGCATCGCGACATTATTCCCAGGTTTGTGGGACCAGCTGGCTTTGGCACTGCGACTACCTATCACCGCGCAGCACACAATGGCCAATGCGTCTCGGCGGCGCGGGGTATGGGCCGATGTCTTGCTGGGTGCAAGCCTTGGGCCAGTATTTAGTGCATGTAGTCCAACGTATGCTCTGATCGTTGCAACTATTCTTCCGGCTGATTTATTTGTCGGGCTGGGTTATTTGCTTGCGTATGTTGCCGGGCTTGTTGTGTTGCTCGTGCTTATCGCGGTTTTTGGTCGAGCATTGATCACGCGACTGGGGTGGGGGGTCAATCCACGGGGTGCATTTCGTCGCGTATTAGGCGTCATACTAATTCTTATCGGCGTAATGATCATGACTGGTCTTGATAAGCAATTACTCGGTTGGCTGGTGAGTAGTGGGTTGTTCGATTGGCAGATTGATCTTGAGTCTGGCCTCATGTCGCGTTCGTGACACAAGGGTAGCGAGCCATTACGAACATATTGACAAAGTGCATAAATAGTGCTAATGTTTATAGTATAAAAGAAAGAAAATAAACATATGGCTGAAGAAAAAATCACCCCCGAAACAGCAGATCTTGGCATGGACGACATGAGTGCGCTGAGCTTTGTGTTGCAACAGGTCAAAGGCATCGGCCTCGTATCGAGCAATCTGAGTAGTGCGATGCTCGATGACGATAGCCAGGCTGCGTAATCTCATTCGTTATGGCTTCGCTGAAACACGTCGTCACTTGAGAAGATATGCGTGCATACCTTCTGCTCGTTCACTAGTGTTATAATAAGATTCAATGAATAAGATTATCGAACAGATCATAAGCCGACTTTTTAGTGTCGAACAAAGCGTCCAGCTGACGCGCCCCGATGCGCAGTTTGGCGACTACGCCACCAATGTGGCGCTGCAACTTGCCAAGCCCCTTGGAAAAAACCCACGAGAAGTAGCTGAGCAGATTGCCGAAGAGCTTCGCCAGACGGGTGAGTTTTCTGAAGTGACTATTGCTGGGCCAGGCTTTATTAATCTCCGAGTTGCCGCCAGGAGCTTGCTTGTGAATCTTCACGAGCAGTGGAGTGCTACCTACGGAGAAAATACCGATGGCGCCGGTAAAACGGCTGTTGTTGAATATCCGAGTCCAAATATGGCAAAGCCATATAGCGTAGGGCATCTTCGTCCGGGCAATCAGGGCTGGGCAGCTAAGCGGCTCATGGAAGCAACGGGCTGGAAGGTAATTACCGATAACCACTTGGGTGACTACGGTGCGCCATTTGGCATTTGGGTCGTAGGCTTCTTGAAGTTCAGTAGCGAGGCGGCACTTGAAAAAGATGGTGTCTACGAGCTTGGCCGTGTTTATATTGAGACCAAGAGGGCACTGAAGGATGAAAAAGAGCAGGGTGGAAGTGACCTTGCCGATCAGGTGCAAGATTGGCTGATCCGCCTTGAGGGCGGTGATGAAGAAGCGCAGGCGTATAGCAAACGCTTTAACGAAATCAGCCTTGCGCACATTCATGGTGTGATGAAGCGTCTCAAGATCGATACTCAGTATGAGCTGGGCGAAGCGTTCTTTGCTCCGAAGGGCAAAGAGGCAGTGCGGAAGCTACTTACGAGTGGTGTTGCTACGCAAAATGATGACGGCTCTATCATTGTGCCGCTTGATGAATATGGCTTTGACGTGCCGTTATTGGTGCAAAAGTCTAACGGTGCTGCGCTGTATGCAACCACTGATCTTGCGACTATTTTATACCGCGAGGAGAACTGGCATCCTGATCGTGTGATTTATGTGGTAGCCGCTGAACAACAATTTTACTTCTCTCAGCTCTTTGCGATGGCGAAGAAACTTGGTGTTCAGACCGAGCTTATTCACATGTGGTTTGGACTGATTGATCAGCTCAACGAAGACGGTACGCGCGAGAAAATGAGCAGCCGTAAAGGTGTGGTACTGATGGAAGAGCTGCTTGATACCGCCGAAGCAAAAGCGCGTGAGATTGTGGCGGGCCGAGATGTATCGGACGATGATATTAAGAAAATTGCCCTTGGTGCAATTAAGTTCAGTGACTTCGCGGCTGATCGTCGTACTAATATTTTGTTCGACTGGGAGAGCATTTTTGCGCTGACTGGCTTTAGTGGGCCATACATTCAATATGCCGCTGTGCGCGTGAATAAAATTATTGCCGATAATATACTTGAGACTATCGACACCATCGGCTATGACTATGAGGCTGAAAAGCAGATTATTGCGAAACTATTGGAGTACCCGAATGTCGTGCGCCTGGCGGCGCGTGATCTTGAGCCGCATAAAGTTTCGAACTATCTTTACGAGCTTGCCCGTGAGCTAAATCGTTACTATGAAACGACTCGCGTGAGCGATGCCGAGAGTATCGAGAAGGCTGCTCGCCTTGAGCTACTTGGTAAGGTGAGTCAAGTATTTACGCATGGCTTGAGCCTACTTGGCATTGAAGTGCCTACGCAGATGTAGTTGCAATTTCGGTAAATTACTGTATAATATTCAAAATGTGCATCAACCATCGCTGAGTCATCCTGGCTTGGCAGTTGAGCACATATAACAAAGGGGGTGAGTAGCATGGCTCATGCTACCCTCAGCGAGAAGACTACTGTGATTGACGCTTTTTTTCGGCTTGGGTCGAGGAGGGTGAAGGTTGCAGGCTATCAGGAGTTGCTGGTCGTGCTCGATCTGGAGCATGTCATGTCGGCCACTCGTCTGAAGCGGGCGACGGGCAGTCTGATCCATGGGCGTCTGTTGCGCATCAGCCGTGGAGATGACGAGCCGATGCGTAACAGCTACAAGAAGCGACCGCTCGAGCTTAGCCTTACGGATAAAGTCATGACTATTTCTTCCTGACCAATTCGTTACTGACCGTGATGCCGCAGCCCGCGGCATCACGGTCAGAGTACTACCGAGCTTGAAATTGATGCTATAATCTCCCTAGAAGTTAAAGGGAGATTTTTTTATGGCAGAAAAAAAGCCAATAAAGAAGCCGGCTGCGAAAGCAGCTGCAACAAAACCAGCGACAAAGAAGGCAAGAGTCGTATCGCACGTACAGCAGGGGGCTGCTGCGATTAAAGGGCAAGGTGGAGGATTCTTTACGTTTGTTCGTGAGCAGGGTGTTGTTGGCCTAGCGGTCGGTCTTGCAATCGGTACCGCAGCTGGTGCGGCGGTCAAGACAATTGTCGATCAATTGATCGCTCCGATCGTGGCACTACTTACGCAAGGTGTTGATCTCAATAGCCTCAAGTGGGTGATTATTGGCAAGACGGCTGAAAAGCCGGAAGTGGCCATTGGCTGGGGGATGATTATCTCTGCACTCATTACGCTTATTGCAACAGCGGCCGTTGTATACTGGGCAGTTCATCTGGCGAAGCTGGATCGTCTCGATAAAAAGAAAAACGCCTAACTAGTCGCTTTATCCTTAAAGCCACCTTATTGTTGAGGTGGCTTTTTGATGGGCGTATAACAGGAGTTTCCGAGAGAAGAACCGAGCTTGCTCGTATTATCCGAGGACGCGACCTGTTACACGGAGTATACTAGAGGTATGGATATGCGTGATAAAACCGAGAGTGAATGGGAAGATGAGTTAACGCCCGAGCAGTATCATGTACTGCGCGAGAAGGGGACGGAGTTGCCGTTTTCGGGAGAGTACGACTCGTTCTTCGACCCTGGCACCTATAGCTGCGCCGCCTGTAGTACAAAGCTGTTTGATAGCGAGACGAAGTTTGACGCCGAGTGTGGTTGGCCGAGTTTTTACGATGCGCTACCCGGAGCGGTTGAGTTTCATGAAGATGACAGTTTGGGTACGGTGCGCACTGAGGTAACCTGCGCTACCTGCGGCGGACATCTTGGCCATGTGTTCGAAGGTGAGGGGCTTGGTATGCCAACCGATCAACGTTTTTGTATCAATTCACTAAGTTTGCAGTTCACCCCTGACGAAGCGTAGTATAGTAGAGTAATGGATAAAAAACTTGCCAATGCCCGCACCGACCGTATTTTATGGGTTGACTTAGAGATGACGGGGCTTGATCCGATTGAAGATCGGATTTTAGAGGTTGCCGCCATCGTGACCGATTGGAAATTTAACGAACTCGCGACCTATGAAGGTGTCGTGAAAGTTGGACCGCGCCTACTTGAGCGACGCATGAAAGTCGGCAAAGACTTTTGGGATGCTAACCCCGAGGCTCGCGACGGGCTGGTGAAGCAAAATCTTGAAAAAGGCCGCTCTGGTCGTGCGATCGAGAATGAACTCCTGGCATTTATTGATGAACATTTCGAAGCGGGCAAGCCAGTGTTACTTGCCGGCAACTCGATCCATCAAGACCGCCGTTTTATTGTGAATGAATGGCATCGTCTTGATAAGCGCCTACACTACCGCATGCTTGACGTGACTGCTTGGAAAGTAGTGTTCGAAGGGAAGTATAAAAAAAAGTTTGCTAAGCCCGAAGAGCACCGTGCACTTGGTGATATTCGGGGCAGTATTATGGAACTTCAGTATTATCTTGCTAAAATAAAGGCATGACACATACTGAAATTGAAGAATATCTTTTGAGCTTCCCGAATACGTGGCTTGATTTTCCATTTGGCGAAGATGCTGCGGTGTACAAGATTGGCCACAAAGAAACAGGCGAAGGCAAGATGTTTGCTATCGTCGCCATGAATAGCAAGCCATTGAAACTGAGCCTCAAGTGCGATCCGCAACTTGCTGAGATTTTGCGCGAGAAGTACGAGACAGTGCTGCCGGGTTATCACTTGAATAAGAAGCACTGGAATACGATCCTTTGTACTGGCCAGGTGCCTGAGGATGAGCTGTTTGATCTCGTTCGTCTGAGCTATCGGCTTGTCTCGGGTGAAGAAGTCGCCACCGCGTAAAGCGCCGCTATCCATTCGGGCCTAAAACGGCTTCGCTCCGGGATCGACAAGGGCCCCGGCGTCTGGTCGAGCTCGGGCTACAGATGCTTTGGCCCCGAACGCATAACGCCTCCCTAATTGTTGGCGGCTAGGCGTTAGCGGCGTTTAGTTCTGAGAACTGCTTCTGTATAGGCTGAATATTCTTGTATGACGTATCAAGAAACGTTTTGAGAGACTGGCTCGAGGTACTAGCGTAGAGCTCTTTCATTTGAAGCACGATGGTTTCAAGCTGGTAGGACATTTCGCGCGCATAGGTGCGATCGTACGTCGCGTTGAGGCGTGCATCCTCAAGAGCGGCGGTCATTTTAGAGCCGTCTTCTTGAGTAACGATCGACTTGTCGAGCTTGCTGATAGTGACGCCGCTTAGCTCGAGTGGTTCGGTGATGTCGCGATTGGTATTGGTAAGAAGAATAGTGAGGCTGCCATTGAGCGAGCGGAGTTCGCTCGATTTGAGATTCTTTTGCGCATCTGTAGCGAGCTTCTCGGTCGTCGTAAGGCGGGCGGCAAGTTGCTGGAGGTCATTTTTTGAGCCACCCGTAAGACCGGTGACAATAACGAGCAAGATAGTGACGATAGTCGCAACGCCGAGAATGATCGCGATGAGTCGTATTTTTGGATCAAATTGTTTTTTTGGTGCCTGAGGAGCGATCTGATTGAGATAGTCGATCGAATAATTTTGCGGCTGCTCGTTTGGATACATAGTATCTTCATTTAAGCACAAACACTAACAGAGGTAAAGAGTGCTATACTGTGAGTATGCAGGATGCTAAAGAAGAAGTCCGCGCCAAGCTCAATATTGAGGACATAATTGGTGAATACGTGGTGCTCAAACGAGCAGGGCGTAACTTCAAAGGACTCAGTCCATTTAGCGCCGAAAAAACACCTAGTTTCGTGGTGAGTCCGGACAAGCATATTTGGCATGACTTTTCATCGGGCCGTGGCGGAGATATCTTTACGTTTGTCATGGAAGTTGAAGGCATGGACTTCCGCCAGGCGCTCGAACATTTGGCGCGCAAGGCGGGTGTTGATCTGACGGTATACGACAATAAGGGGAGTCAGGAGATTGCACAAAAGAAGAAGCACTTACTGCGAGCTCATGACCTAGCTGCTAATTATTACCAGCATTCACTGCTGAAAAATCAACACGCGCTTGAGTATGTTTTTGGTAAACGTGGACTTAGCAAGGAAATTGTTCAGGAGTTTCGAATTGGGTATGCGCCAACGACGGGTGATGCGCTGGTAAAGTTTTTATCGCGCAAGGGCTATAGCGCAAAGGACTTAGCCGATGCTGGCCTGACGAACCGTTTCGGCGGCGACATGTTCCGAGGGCGCATGATGGTGCCGCTTATGGACGGTGTGGGGCAGGTGATTGGCTTTACGGCGCGAATCATTGCTGATGATCCGAAAGCACCAAAATATTTAAATACGCCGCAGACAATTTTGTACGATAAAGGCCGGCATGTATTTGGACTAAGCCAAGCGAAAGAGGCAATCCGAACTAATGATTATGCGGTTATCGTTGAGGGTAATCTTGATGTTGTGAGCAGCCATCAGGCGAGTATTACGGGCGTGGTCGCAACGGCGGGTACGGCTATGACCGAGCATCATCTTCGTGCACTGCGCCGCCTGAGTGGCAATGTTCGCTTGGCCTTTGATGGTGATAGGGCGGGCCTCGCAGCGACCGAACGAGCGATTCCGATTGCACAGGAAACAGGCGTTGATCTGACGATCATTTCACTCCCTGGTGACGCAAAAGATCCAGACGAATTGATTCAACAAGATCCCACGCTATGGCAGCGGGCGATTGATACGGCTGAACCAGTCATCGACTGGGTGCTTGCCCAGTATTCTGCTCGTGAAGATATTACGACGGCGGCTGGTAAGCGAGCTTTTACAACCGCTGCACTTACGGTGATAGGCTCGCTGCGGGATGACGTCGAGCGTGAACACTACATGCAAAAAATAGCCGGCATGATTAACGCATCAACCGACGCGCTTAAGTCGAAACTGGCTGGTATGAACGATGCTTCTGCCGGCGAGGCGCCAAAGCGGCAGATTAGTACAACGCGTACTGAAATCACTCCAGATGAGGCTGCGTACCAAGATAACGTTCTTGCTGCTGCACTCGCCGACGGGGCGACGCACGAGCTGTTTGCTCATATTGATCCTGAGGTATTTGTTGGTGAGGAGCGCCAAGCGGTAGTGAACTATCTTATTGCTCACGGTGGCAAGGCGATTACCGATACGCCTAAGGAGTTGCAAAAGTACGATACCTATGTGAAAATAGTATTACTGAAGGCCGACGCTCGTTATGCCGACTGGAACGACCAAGATCGTTACTTCGAAACGGCTCGATTGCTCCGCCAAGTTGCAACAAAACACAAGGAAAAACAAAAAGATATATTAACCGAGCAGCTACGCGAGGCGGAGACGAATGGCGACGAAGCCAAGGCGACCGACATGCGCACCCAGCTGTACACGCTCATTAAGGAGATTAATAGTGGTAAAAAGTAAAGAAACTGTAGAACCGATTGTTGAAGAAGGTGTTGTTGACGCTAGCGGTGGACCACTAAGCGACATCGACGGACCAGCTATCGATGAGCTGATTGACGAAGAAGAAGATGATATTGATACGCTCAATAGCGGTCAGTATTTTGATGATGTATCAGACGACAGTGTGCGCCTTTACCTCCGTGAAATTGGTAAAATCCCACTTCTGAACTCTGAAGAAGAGTTGGCACTCGCGCAAAAGGTTGTGGCTGGTGACAAGAAGGCCAAGGACAAAATGGCCGAGGCGAATATGCGTCTTGTGGTTTCAATCGCCAAGCGCTACTCGGGTCGCGGGCTTGATTTCCTCGATCTGATTCAAGAAGGTAATACCGGCTTGCTTCGTGCGGTTGAAAAGTTTGACCCGGACAAGGGCTTTAAGTTTTCTACCTACGCTACATGGTGGATTCGCCAGGCGATTACGCGTGCGATTGCCGACCAGGCACGTACGATTCGTATTCCGGTGCACATGGTGGAGACGATCAACAAATTGCTTCGTACGCAGCGTCGTATGACACAGGAGCTCAACCGTGAGCCAACTATCGAAGAGCTTGGTAAAGAGCTTGAGATGGAGCCGGAAAAAGTTGAATACGTCATCAAGATTAAGCAAGACATCACCTCACTTGATGCTGGTGTCGGCCGTGATGGTGAAGATGAAGATTCAGTACTTGGTGATTTCATTGAAGACGAAGATGGTGCTACACCGGAAGAATCGGCCACTTCACAGCTCCTCAAAGAGCAGGTGCAGTCGGTACTTTCGACACTCTCAGAGCGCGAGCAAAAGATCATCAAGATGCGTTTTGGGCTTGAGAATGGTAAGAGTCATACTTTGGAAGAAGTTGGACAAGAGTTTGCGGTCACTCGTGAACGTATTCGCCAGATCGAAGCAAAGGCGCTTGCCAAGCTTCGTAAGCACAAAGATGCGAAGAAGCTACACGAGTATCTCGGGTAGTAGATCATAATAAAAAACACCTCATTGCATGAGGTGTTTTTTATTATGATTCGAACCTTTTAGTCGGCGATCACCATATAGTTCATGTAATATGGTGCGGAGGAAACAAAGATTGAACCACAGGTATTGACTCCGTTATTAAAGCTTGTCAGCTTGGCTGATTCGTCCTTTGTCTCGAGGCGAGCATAGATAATCGTGATAGTCTGGCCTTGATAGGTGCAGCTGTACTTCATATAGGCATATCCAGTTTTCGTGCATGTGTATCCCGGAGCCGCAACTCCGGCCGTTGACGCGCAGCCAGTTGGGTCGACGAAGCTGTCGTCTAAATACCCTTTAAACGTTAAGCAGTGAAGGACGGAGACTGAATAGTTAGTGGTACTTGTGGTCTCATAGTTGAACCAGCCACTGCCTGCATTACTAGAGCCGCCCCCCATTGGAGTGGTGCCATCTGTCTCGTAGCGGCCACAATCGGCCTTTACGCCACCGACAGTCTGGACGTCATGACCTACTTTAGTGCGGTAGAGCTTAATGGCGTCGGCGATCCCTTCAAGATCGGCGATTCGAGCGGCGTCTCGCGCATTAGCCTGAACCCCGTTGTAGGCGAACACACTGATGGTCGATAAAATACCGATAACGACGATAATGACGATAAGTTCAACGATCGTAAAGCCTTGTTTTTTCATAACCCACCCTTAGCGTTTGCTAATTATAAAATTTGATGTGCTCGAGCTCGGTATCAATTTGTTCATGGAAGCGATCGAGGTTGCCGTCGTTCATGATGTAATGGTCGGCAATGGCGATCGGGCCACCTTTTTCGAGGTTCTCGATTTCAGCCCAGTCGCGCTGGTTTGCTTCTTCGGTAGTAAGTGGACGAATAGGGCGCATCGTCAGACGATGATGGCGTAAGTGTTTTGGTGTAACTACGGCGACGACAGTTAGTTCGCCGGGAAATTCTTTTTTAAGAATTTTATATTCAGTCCAGGTATAAAGTCCATCGGCAATAATGCGTCGTTGGCCGGCGTCGATTAGTCCACGAATCTGCGTAACAATTCGATTGGCAACGAAGTCTTTACCTTCGCGCTCACGTAGCTTTTCGCGAAACGGTCGTTCATTCTCTTGTGTATGTTCGAGGCCAGCCTTGGTCATGGCATCAAGGATAACACCGCCGAAGTAGACTTTTGGGTAACCTTTATCCGTTAAGTAGTCGACGGCTGAGCTCTTACCACTGCCAGTCAGGCCTACAAAGGCGACGATTTTTACGTTTTCATAGTGTTTCATTAGACTTAGTATACCAAATAGATAGCGCCTATGCTTGTGAATAGCCTACTATGCGAGTATCATAGCCGCATATCTAGTGAGCGAGAGGAATGTATATGGAGTCGAAAGGTGCAGTACAAACATCAAGGCAGGAGCAAGTTCCTAAGAGGCTTAGTCGAGGAGCAATGCAGGAGTTGGCAGTTGTGGCTTTTACGGAAGCTAAGGTAGACGATGATGATGGGCTCGGATGGCAGGCAGATGCACTATGCGCGCAAACCAGCCCAGAAGCGTTCTTTCCTGAGAAAGGCGGATCCACGCGTGATGCCAAGAAAGTATGTGGCAGCTGCGCTGTCCGCTCAACCTGCTTGGAGTATGCACTTATTAATGACGAGCGATTCGGTATATGGGGTGGCCTTAGCGAGCGCGAACGTCGCAAATTGCGTCGCAAAACTGACAGTGTCGTCGATGCAACATAGTTGACCTTGTGAGTGCCAGCTTATGGCTGGTATGATGAGTACATTATGCACATGCTAATTCACGACAAGCGGTCCGGCTTCACTATTGTTGAGCTACTTATTGTTATTGTAGTTATTGGTATCTTGGCGGCAATAACAATCGTTGCGTACAACGGTATTCAGGAGCGCGCAGAATCAACAAAAACAATTAGTCAGGCATCGGCTTTTGTTAAGGGATTGAAAACGTACGAGGCTGACCTGGGGCGACCGACTGTATCTTCGTGTATCGCACCAGCTTCAACTATCACGGGGGGCGTATGTGCGAGTTCGGATGCATGGAACTCAAATACACCGTATGACACCGCATTTAACCAAGCACTCGCCACTTATTCAGGAGTGGCAACGCCGCAGTTAAGCAGGTACGGCGGCAGTACGCCAACTGGGCAAATGTGGTTTCATGCTAATTACTACGGCGATAGCCGTGGAGTGCTTTATTACACGGTCGGACCAAGTAGTGACTGTGGACTAGCGAATGTTTTATCGCCCACTCCTGGCTATGATAATCTGACATTGACAGGGGCTAAGTATACACAGCGTGTGAGTGGCTATACGCGGTGTATCGTCGAGGTTTTTACTTTCTAATATAACAGAGGTGATATACTGAAGGTATGACAAAACGCCTGGCAGTAATCGACGGAAAATCAGTATTTTATAGGGGCTACTATGCGATGCCAGGGCTAAGCCTCAAGGACGGAACGCCGACTGGTGGTGTATTCGGTTTCGCATCATTGGCGATTGAACTTATCAAAAAACTCGAGCCGGACTACGTGGCCGTAGCTTGGGATAAAAAAGGCACCAATATTCGCAAACGCCGAGAGATTTATCCAGAATACAAAGCTGGCCGCAAAAAAGCACCCGACGATTTTTATGCACAATTACCGATGCTGTTTGAACTACTTGATGCATTTGGGTGGCCACTCTATGAGCTCGACGACTACGAAGCTGACGATATTCTCGGGGCCTTTGCCAAGCAGGCGGGCGAAGAGGGCATTGAGACGTGCTTGCTGACAAGTGACCTCGATGCGCTGCAGCTTATTAACTCAACGACAAAAGTGTATGCCCTTAAAAATGGCCTGAGTAATATCGAAGAATTCGATGTTGATTACTTTGAAAATAAGTACGGGATTGGCGTTGAGCAATTCCTCGATTTAAAGTCACTTAAGGGCGACTCATCTGACAACCTACCTGGTGTGCCGGGTATTGGCGAAAAGACGGGCATCCAGCTGCTCCAAGAATTTACCACACTCGAAAATGTCTATGAGCACTTAGCTGACATCAAACCGACCACAGCGAAGAAGCTCGAGGCTGGCAAAAACCTAGCCTTTATGAGTAAAGAGGTTGGGCGCATTTGGACCGACGCGCCGGTTGAGCTGGATTGGGCAAAGGCGGATGTTAAAAATACGGATCTTGCTGCGGTTGCTACTATTCTGCAAAAATTTGAATTTAGCTCATTGGTTCGCCGCCTTCCGAAACATATGCGTGACGCGCCGGTTGATAGTAGCCAAGTGGGGCTATTTGATAGTGCGGTGCCGTCGACGCTTGCGCCACTCTCTGTAGTACCATGGCCTGAAACGCTGTCTGTCGATGGTCCAGTGGCACTTCATTTTGATGTTGAATCGCAGCAGCTATGGTTATCGACCGACACGAAAACGGTGCACGTACTTCCGATTGGTGAAGTTGATGCGAGTGTATGGCGTGTGCTTGAGCTGGCGAGGGTTATTAGCTATGACAGCAAGCTGCTCTATCATCAGCTTGCTGATTTTGGTATCAATGTACGTTTTTACGAACTGCACGATATCCACCAAGCAGCGTTCTTGATCGACTCGTTGTTGCGCGACCGCAGTCTGGATGGATTGATCGGCGAGTCGATTGTTGGTTCGGCGGCAACATTAGCCGCATTTTGGCGCCTCTACGACGAGCAGACTACCGCTTTTTCGAGCGAACCAAAGCTTGCCAAGGTTGCGTATGAGCTCGACTTCCCGCTGACGTATCACCTATTTGCGATGGAACGACGCGGCATCAAGATCGATAACGCATTCTTGGCGCGCATGAGCGACGAACTCGGCGCTGAGCATGCCAAGCTTGAGCAAGAAATGTATGCAATGGTTGGACATGAGTTTAATATAGCAAGTCCAGCGCAGTTATCAGAAGTCCTCTTTACGAAGCTGCAGCTGCCGACTACTGGCATCAAGAAGGGCAAGACAGGCTACAGTACAGGCCAAAAAGAGCTCGATAAGCTGCGCGGCCAGCATCCGATCGTTGAACTAATTGAGCGAACACGCGAGCTTGCCAAGCTGAAGAATACCTACATTGATACATTGCCAAAATTGGCCGATGAGCACGGGCGGGTCCATACGACATTCAACCAAGACGTTGCGAGTACTGGTCGGCTATCATCGACAAATCCAAATCTTCAGAATATTCCGGTACGTACCGAGCTTGGCCGCAAAATTCGCGAGGCTTTCGTTCCGGACGGCGACAAAGTATTTGTCAGCGCTGACTATTCGCAGTTTGAGTTGCGTCTTGCGGCGGTACTTGCGGACGACAAAAAGCTGATCAACGACTTTAATGGCGACGTGGATATTCACACCAAGACGGCAAGCGAAGTCTATGGCATTCCGATGGATGACGTCACGAAGGCTCAGCGTCGTGATGCAAAGGTGATCAACTTCGGGGTACTCTACGGCATGAGCCCGCACGGGCTTTCGGCTGCAACTGGCATGAACTTTACGCAGGCTAAGGAGTTTATCGATCAGTACTTTGCGATCCGTGCGCCAATCCGTGCTTTCATTGATGAAACGCTACGCAAAGCCGCCTCGGAAGGCTACGTTGAAACGTATTTTGGACGACGACGACCGACACCCGATGTAAATAGCAGCAACTTTATGGTGCGCGAAGGTGCCAAGCGCGCCGCTGCCAACATGCCAATCCAGGGAACAGAGGCTGACCTTATGAAAATGGCGATGATCGAAGTTGATAAAAAACTTGGCGATTTGGGCGAGCAAATCCTACAAATCCACGACAGTATCTTGATTGAATGTCCAACTGAAAATGCCGACAAGGTTGCCGAGCTGCTGAGGGCAACGATGGAGAATATTTACCCGGAGCTAAAGATTAAGTTAAACGTTGATGTGTCGATTGGTAAGAATTGGGGAGAATTATAGATGAGCGTTGAGATTAAGGTTGTACGGCTGCATGAGGATACGCAGCTGCCGCAGTATCAGACGAATGGTTCAGCGGGAATGGACTTGCATGCACGTCTTGATAGTCCGCTTACATTAGGACCGCTCGAGCGTGCGGTTGTGCCGACTGGTATTGCCATAGCTTTGCCAGAAGGCTATGAGGCGCAGATACGTGCCCGTAGCGGTCTCAGTAGTAAGCATGGCATTACGATGGTCAACGGCGTCGGTACGATCGATAGCGACTACCGCGGCGAGGTTGGTGCGCTGGTGATCAATCTTAGTAGTGAGTCTTTTGTTATCGAGCCTGGCATGCGCATTGCTCAAATGATCTTTGCTCGCTACGAACAGGTGATGTGGGGAGAAGTGGCAATGCTTGATGATACCGAGCGGGGTGCTGGTGGCTTTGGTAGTACCGGCGCTGCGACGAGCATAGCCTAGCCATTTGGTCTGCTGGTTTCTTGACCCTATATAGTTTATGCTTCATACTCTGCGATAGAGTATGAGAAAACAATACCCCGGCTTCACTATCGTCGAGCTCCTGATTGTCATTGTCATCATTGGCATTTTAGCGGTGATTACTGTTGTTGCCTATAATGGCATCCAAGATAGAGCTTATAATACAGCTGTGCAGAATGATTTAAACGCCTTTGCAAAGAAGATTTCTCTTGAGGGCGTAGAGCCCGGCGCATATCCGATGCCTAGTGCAGCGATGGATATAAAGATCTCAAAATCAGCCTATCAAACATCCCAAAACAATCTTTATTTTTGTAGAAATGTCAGCACGAATGAATTTGCATTGTCGGCTCGCACTCGTTCGGGTAAGCAGTATAAATATACCAGTTCGAGCGGCCTGTCCGAGCATGCAGTGACTTTGTACGGGTCTACTACCTGCGAACTGATCGGCATGAGTACATGGTCGGGGGTGTATGGCTCGGTTGGGTATGACTCGGCAGATACTGTCAGTCCCTGGGCACCGTGGGCATTGTAGACCTTGGGACCGATTGACATTTTTAGTTAAAAGTGATAAAATTACTTCATGCAACGAGGTAAATTATCACGAATTATTCCGATCGCTTTAGTGGTGATCATTATTATCATTGCCATCTCTGCCATTGTGTCGCTTGGTCAGGCGGTATTTAGGGGCGGTGGCAATACTCAGCCGAGTGTCGACGTCGGACGTGAATCACTGCTTAATACTGGCGTTGATCGCTCGGTGCGCATGACTGTCCGCGGTCCTATTGTGGCTGATGAGAATTTCCGCTCGTACCGCATTGCTGTCAGTCCATCGAGCCGTACCGCAACCACCTATAGCGGGTATCTCCAGTCGACGATTCAAACCAAATCATTCGGTAACAACGCCAAAGCATACGACGAGTTTGTTCATGCGCTTGACCTTGCCAATGCCATGAAGGGCACGGCTTTTGAAGGCGACAAGGATGATACGCGCGGTATTTGCGCCACTGGTACAGTGTACGAGTTTGAGACGGTTCAAGCTGGCCAGGCAGTGAAGCGCCTTTGGACATCAACCTGTGGCGGCTCAAAGGGCTCGCTTGCAGCAAGCACTACGCAGCTCAAGAGCCTCTTTGTCGGACAGATTCCCGACGGCGCTCAGCTCATTAGTTCCATCGATCTTTAAATAGAGCAAACAGGGTATAATGAGGGCATGATACGTGCCCTCATTTTTGATTGCTTCGGCGTCCTCTATCACGGGAGTCTTGGTCATCTACGACAACTTCTACCTCCAGATCAGCGTCAGGAGCTCAACGACCTTAGTATGAGCTCCGATTACGGCTATATTTCTCGCCAGGAATATTTCGACAAGGCTAGCGAGATTCTGAGTATGAGCCCAGCGGAACTTGAAGCGATTACTGCAAAGCAGCACATTCGAAATGAGCTACTCGTGGACTACCTAAGAAGTATGAAGTCCGAGTATAAGATTGGCCTTTTGAGTAATGTCGGTAGTGATGTGATGAACGGGCTCTTTAGCCCTGCCGAACAGTCTGAGCTATTTGATGTGGTCGTTCTATCGAGTGATATTGGTATGACAAAGCCGAACCCTGCTATTTTTGAGTTTACTGCTCGTAAGCTCGGTGTTCTGCCTGAGGAATGCGTGATGATCGATGACCTTCTAGTCAATATCGAAGGCGCACGACAAACTGGCATGAAAGGCGTAGTGTATTCGACCGTCGAGCAGACAAGGCGATCGGTGGACGAGCATCTGCGAACAGGTGTTGATGCCTGAGCTACCTGAAGTCGAGACGGTTCGGCGCGGGCTGCATCAGCTTATTATCGGCCGCCAAATCCGCAGCCAAGTGCACGATACGCCAAAATCATTCCCCAATAGCGAACACGATGTACTGCTATTTCTACAGGGGGCAACTATTCTTGATGTGCGGCGCCGTGCCAAGGTGCTGCTGATTGACCTATCAACAAACTATACGCTTGTCATCCATCTCAAGATGACGGGGCAACTGGTCTTTCGTGGCGAAGAGACGTTTGGCGCGGGCCATCCGAACGAGAGTCTCATTGGCGAACTGCCCGATCGTTCGACCCGGGCAACACTTGAGTTTGCCGACGGAGCGAAGTTGTATTTCAACGACCAGCGTAAATTTGGCTGGATGAAGCTCGTACCGACGACGGAAGTAGCCGATATGCCGTTTATGCAGAAGGTGGGGCCCGAGCCGCTTGAAGATGACTTTACGGCTGTGGCATTTACCGCGCGATTTACGCGCCGGGCAAAAACGAGCATCAAGGCGGCGCTGCTCGACCAGTCGGTTATTGCTGGTGTCGGCAATATCTATGCCGACGAAAGCCTGTGGGGCGCCAAGGTTCATCCGAAGCGGCTTGTTGGTTCGATTACTCCCGATGAATTTGAGGCTTTGTACGCCGAACTGCGCTTGGTGATGAATATGGCAATCGAAAAAGGTGGCAGTACCGATAAAAATTATGTCAATGCCGAAGGTAGGCGGGGGAGCTACATGGACTTCGCGCGCGTCTTTCGTCGTGAAGGTCTGGCGTGTCCGCGCTGCGGTAGTGAGATTATCAAATTTAAAGCAGCTGGCCGCGGTACGCACATTTGTCCATATTGTCAGGTGCTCTAAGCTACGAACCTAAAAGCTCAGTTATGCTAAGCTGCTAGGTTTGTGCCGATGTGCGCTTTAGGG